>JADZDR010000075.1 GCA_020850945.1 Acidimicrobiia bacterium
AAGGGGAGACGACCCCCAGGGGGCGGCGAGCCCGTTTCCCGCTCGGTCGCCGTTTCGGGGTGTGGCGACTCGTGCACTGGCGGCCACTTGTCGCCGGTTGGAAGATCAGCCTCTTGGTCCTCGTCGGTGTGTGTCTGGGTGTGGTGCTCCTAGGTGGCATGTGCGTCATGTTCGACGCGACGAACGACCCGTTCGCGTCCCAGACGGCACTGGCCGGCGATGTGGGTGCTGTGCAGGTGACACCCCGCGTGCAGTACGGGCTCACCGAGGGTGCCTTCGACGCGATCGCGGACACGACAGGCGGCGACGCCGTGCCGGTCGTCGACGGCCTCAGCCAGATCGTGGGGCCTGCGGGGGAACAGGTCGGGGTGCTCCTCGTCGGAACCGACTGTCGAATCGAGGCGTACGTCGGTGACTTCGACTGCGCGGGGCTGCTCGAGGAGATGGACGCGCGGGGCCGGACCGGTTCGGGCGAGGTGATCCGGCTCGCTGTGAGCGCCAAGACCGCAGCCGCGCTCGGCCTGGAAGAAGGCGATCCTGTCGGTGTTCCGGGTGGAGGCTTCGGCGAAGCCGTCGCCGACCAAGTGGTCGACGACGCCGAGGTTGCCGGCGGGTCCCTGGCACAACTCAACAACGGCTACTGGGCTGTGGGGAGCGTCCCCGACGTCCAGGACCTGTTGCGGGTCGGCCCGCACCTGAGCCGTGTGCTCGCAGCCGGCGACGATGTCGAACTGCCTGCCGAGGTGGCTGCCGTGGCAGACGTGGGGGCAGCGGATGCCGGGATCGGCGCGTTCTTGCGGCTCAATCTGCAGATGCTGCTCGTCGTCGCCTCCATGGGCCTCATCGGCAGCATGCTGATCGCGGCCAACACGTACGCGTTGGCGATCGAGATACGGTGCCGCCAGCTCGCCTTGGTCTCTGTGGTGGGAATGCCACCCAGGCGGATCTTCGCAGGTCTCGTCGGCGAAGGCGCCCTACTCGGTGCCGTCGCGGGGCTTGTCGCCACCGTCCCGGCTTGGGTGTTGGGCGCCTGGCTCGCCCGCTCCTGGGGCAGGGACCTGCTCTCGGGGATCGGGGCCACGATCGAGGTGTCGTGGCTGTGGTGGCTGCCGCTGCTCTGTGTCGGCGCCGGCCTCGCCGTAGGTGCAGCGGCGGCCGTGCCCGCGGCGTGGCGCCTGAACCGCACCAGCCACAGCGGCCTGTTGCGGGGCGAGGTACAGACCACGATGAAATATCGGGTTCGGCGCACCTACTGGTTCATACCCATTGCGGTCGTGATAATTGGGGGGGCACTCGTCGTGGGCCGGCTGTGGGGACAAGGCGAGGTAGACATGTTCGGTGGTGTCGCCGGTGTCATATGGCTCACTTTCGGCTTTGTGATGCTCGTGTTCGGCTCGACACCTGCCGTCATGCTCGGCTTCGAATGGATCTTCGCCCGTGGACGTGCCGCGGCGATGCTCACTGCGTCCGACCTGGCGACGGACCCTCTGCGCTGGTCGGTGGTCGTGGGTGTCGTTGCGCTCGCTTTGTCAGTGGGTATGGGTTTCAACGCCCTGCGCCACATGAGCGTCGATTCGCTCACAACCAACATCACCGCGGAGATGGGCGCGAAGGTGTTTCTGCATCCACGCAACCCGGGGGAGGCGGCCTTCGCCCGCTTCGACGAGGACAGCGTCGCGGCGGTCAGAGCGGTGCGTGGTGTCGCTGACGTCTCACCGCAATACCTGACGATCGTCGAGTTGGGGGACGCGTCTCTGAACGTGATGGCGACCGACCCGTCCAGACACCGCGACAACCTCGAATTCGATTCGGGAACAGACCCTGAGGCCGTGTGGGCACAGCTCGCAGACGACGAAGATGCGATGATCGTGTCGACCCAGGTCGCCAACCGCTACGACCTGGCGCCGGGCGACACATGGAATCTGCCCACCGTCGGCGGCCCGCACGGGTTCCGCGTCGCCGCTGTCGCCGATGCCGGTTACGCCGAGGACAACGGGATCGGCCCCTGGATCGTCGTCTCCGCCGACGCGATCGGCGAGTGGTGGGGCGTCGAGAACCCGCACATGTTGATCGCCACACCCGACACGGCAACCTCGACGGCCGAGCTCGCCGAGCGCCTCCACGACGTCGGTGTGGTACGCCTGTCGGTGCTCGATCGTGATGGCGTGCGGCCAGCCGCTGCTGGCAGCGGCGACCGTTACGTCGCCCCGGGCGAGAGGATCGGTTGGGTCATGGTCGCGTTCGCGGCCGCGGCCGTTGCTGTCTTCCTGCTTCTCGCCCTGGCCCAACGCGAACGTCGACGCACGCTCCTGCGCTGGATCGGCTACCGGCGCAACCTCGAATGGCTCAACCTGCTCACCGAGATAGGAGTCGTGCTCGGCGTCGCCTACGTCTTCGCCGTCGGCGCGGCCTGGGCGCTGGACTGGTACATGTCCCTGGCGTCGCCGTCCCTGCTCGCCTCCCAGGTCGACTGGGCCGTCGTTCCCGAATCACTCGCCGCCGGCGCAATCGCCGCGCTCTTGATCGGGATCGTGGCCGTCGCCACGACATGGTCCTATGCCGCCCGCCTCGACAAGACCCTCAACGCCCGCGCTCACGGCGGCCGGCCCCCTCCGATGCGGGACTGATTCCGGTGAGCGGTCACCCGCGTCGCCCCCTCGCCGCCGACGAAACCATTCGTACAGCGCCTTGGGCGAGGTGCATGGCGCATCATGCGCTGGCATTGGATGGGGCACTTGCTCTAGTGTGCAGGGCACCATCGGGCTGGTCTGGGAGGGCCGCATGTCTGTTCTTGTTCTCAAGGACATCTCGAAGTCGTATTGGCGTGGGAAGCTGGAAGTCGAGGCTCTGCGCGACGTGTCGTTGACGGTCGAGGAGACGGAGTTCGTCGTCGTGACAGGCCCATCGGGGTCGGGCAAGTCGACGCTGTTGAACGTGATCGCCGGTGTGGACGGCCCGGATGCGGGGTCGGTGCGGATCTCGGGCGAGGACATCTCCAGTTACGGTCCAACTGAGCGGGCCAGATTCCGGGTGCGTCATTGCGGTCAGATCTTCCAGGACTTCGCGTTGGTGCCGAACCTGTCGGCATTGGAGAACGCGGCGTTGCCGCTCCTCATAGACGATTGGGAGCGCAAGGAGGCCTTCGGACGGGCGGAGCGCCTTCTCGCCGAGTTGGGTCTGGCAGACCGGCTGCATCACACCGAGGACGAGCTCTCGGGCGGGCAGCGTCAACGGGTCGCAGTTGCGCGGGCGTTGGTGACCGAGCCGTCTCTTGTCGTGGCGGACGAGCCGACGGGGGCCCTGGACAGCGAGACGGGTGCGGTTGTGTTGCGGTATCTGCATGATGCGGCCAAGGCGCATCATGCCGCGGTGGTGGTGGCGACGCATGATTCTGCGGTGACGGCTGTGGCGGACAGGCAGATGACTCTCAAGGATGGCCGGCTGTCGACTGAGTGATGTCCTGGCCGGAGGTGAGCCGGGGATTCTCGCAGGCGAAGGGTTTGGCGGGGCGAGGAGGAGTGCCATGGCGAGACAGATGAGACGAAGTGCGACGAGGCTGGTACCACAGGCGATGGTTGCTGCGGTGCTCGCCGATCTGGACCGGCACGGTCCGGATCGACTCTGGCCTGTGTTCCGGCGGATTCAGGCGGCAGTGCCCTGGGATGTCACTGACGGGAACGTGCAGGGGGCCATGACGACGTGTGTGAAGTCGGGTTGGCTCGAGGTGTCCGAGGTCGAAGGCGCCAAGGTCTACGCGATGACCGACACGGGCCGGGAGGCAGTTGCCTCGTGGATGAATGCCCGGACCGAGGAGATCCCGACCCAGCGTGACGAACTCGTGTTGCGTCTCGCGCTGTTGGGTGACGAGCTCGATGGCGACGTGCTCTTGAATCTCGTTGCGGACAAGGAACACCGCATCCGCGTGCGCCTCGCCAGGCTGCGCGAGCTCACCGACGACCTCGACGGGTCGGACCCGCTCGAGGCTGCCCGCAAGGACGCATTTACGTGGGCGACGGATCTGCTCGAGACGGAGCTGGACTGGTTGAGGCGACTCAACGCGAAGCTGCGGGGGGAAGGAAAGGGCCAGGAAGAGACAACGGCACACACGAAGACCAGGAATTCGGCGTGATGCCGTCGCACTAGCCAGAGACCGGGGTGGCTGAACTGAACGGGAGCTGGGAGGCATGAGAAACCAACGTGGCCCACGCGCACAACGGAGCACATCACCGGAGAGGGGAACGCAGGCGGGCATGGTGATCGCCGAAGCCTGCCAGGACATGCAGCGCACGGCCCGCTCGCTGAACGCCAGCGGGGTCTCTTTCGGGTATGGCGAGCGGTCAAACGTCCTGAGCGACGTGACATTGCAGATGGACCGGTCCGAGGCCGTCGTGATCTACGGCCAGCCAGAGGTGGGCAAGTCGACACTCGCCCGGCTTCTCGCAGGGGATCTGACCCCGGATGGGGGCTCCCTCCACGTGGACAGCCGCGGTGTCGACGGCGAGGTATCCCTCGTGTCGTTCCCGCCGGCGGAGAGATGGCCGCAGGATTGGGGTCCGGAGGAGTATCTGAGCAACTGCTTCTCACCTTTGGGATCGCCCTTCCTTGCCCGCCGCATGGCGCGCGACGTCCTGGTCGCGGCCGGCCTAGATGCGCAGCGGCTGACGGGTAGGGACGGGCTGTCGCATCGTGTGCGGGCCGAGATCGCCGCCCTCGGCGCACTTGTCGACATGCCGTGTTGGCTTGTCCTCGACGAGCCCGACTTCAAGGTGCGGGGTTCGTCGGAGGTGTGGTCGCTGATGGGTTTCATCTCCCAGTGTGCCCGGGCGTGCCGGGCCGGTCTTGTCTGGCTGACGTCGTCGGCGTTGCCCGAGGTCTGTGCAGACCGGAGTTTCGCTCTGGAGGGCGGGGGGCTGCGAAGTCTGTGATGGTCGACGTTCTCTCCCCCCCGACCCCGCAAGGGGAGACGACCCCCAGGGGGCGGCGAGCCCGTTTCCCGCTCGGTCGCCGTTTCGGGGTGTGGCGACTCGTGCACTGGCGGCCACTT
>JADZDR010000076.1 GCA_020850945.1 Acidimicrobiia bacterium
AAGTGGCCGCCAGTGCACGAGTCGCCACACCCCGAAACGGCGACCGAGCGGGAAACGGGCTCGCCGCCCCCTGGGGGTCGTCTCCCCTTGCGGGGTCGGGGGGGAGAGAACGTCGACCATCACAGACCTCGCAGCCCCCCGCCCTCCAGAGCGAAACTACGGTCGGCAGGTGCGCCATGCACCCTACCCAACGCGATCAGTTAGGAAGGGTTCCTGCGGCCCGCCCCGTCACTCGACCCGCAGGAACCCCGGCCACCCACGGCAACCGCCAACCCCACACACACCCGTCGGCCCACCCATCGGCTCACCGTCGTCCACCACCTCGCATGTATCTCACAGTGCACGATATGTCATGCATTGCCCACGGTACAATGCACATGGTTAGCTGTCAAGGCTCCACCTGACTGCGGCACCTCGGGTACCCGGAGCGTGACCGAGTAGCTAGGGTGCGGGGCGCATGGGAAGCGATGCGGCACAGCGCCTGAACGACCTCTGGGGCGAGGTAGCGGACATCGGGACAGCGGCGGCGCTGCTCGGCTGGGACCAGGAGACGCACATGCCGGCGGGTGGAGCTGCCGGGCGGGCGTCCGTCATGGCGACACTCGCCGGGATCGCCCACGCCAAGCTCACGTCACCAGAGCTCGCGGACGCGATCGACGCCGTCGAGGACGAGGCGGGGGACGACCCCGTCGGTCTCGCGCAGGCACGGGAGGCGCGGCGCGAGCACGAGCGGGCGGCGAAGATCCCCGAGGACCTCGCCCGCGCCCTCGCCGAGACGACGAGCCGTGCCCTCGTGTCGTGGCAGAACGCGCGGGCCGCCGACGACTTCGGCGTGTTCCGCGACGATCTCGCCGAGGTGATCCGCCTGACCCGCGAGAGGGCTGACGCGCTGACGGACGGGGCCGGTAACCCCTACGACGCCCTGCTCGACGAGTACGAACCGGGCATTACGGAGCAGTCGGTCGCGCAGCTCTTCGAAGGCCTCACGCCCGCGCTCTCCGCGCTCGTCAAGGCCGTTGCCGCGAGCGGTGTCGCTGTCGACGAATCGCCGGCCCGAGGCGAGTTCCCCTCCGCCCGCCAGATGGAGCTCGGCATCGACGTCGCCACGAAGATGGGCTTCGACTTCGACTCCGGCCGCATCGACAAGTCGGCTCACCCGTTCTGTTCGAGCATGAACCCCGGTGACGTCAGGCTCACGTGGCGATGGGACGAGACCGATTTCCGTCCCGCGTTGCTCGGTGTCATGCACGAGGCGGGCCACGGCTTGTACGAACAGGGCCTCCCTCCGGAGCTGGCGCGGACGCCGATAGGCGGCGCCGTCTCACTCGGTGTGCACGAGTCCCAATCCCGGCTCTGGGAGAACCTCGTGGGACGATCGCGGGCGTTCTGGAGCTGGGCGGTCGACCCGGTCCGCCATGCCTTTCCCGACCACCCGCCCTTCGCCGTCGAGGACATGTGGCGGGCGCTGCACGTCGTGCGACCGAGCCTCATCCGCGTCGAAGCCGACGAGGTCACGTACAACCTCCACATCGCCGCCCGCTTCGAGATCGAACGCCGCCTCGTGCGGGGCGACGTGACCGTCGACGAGCTCCCGGCAGTCTGGGACGACACGTACGAAGACCTGCTCGGGATCCGCCCGCAGTCGGCAGCCGACGGGGTCCTGCAGGACATCCACTGGTCGATGGGTGCCTTCGGTTACTTCCCGACGTACACGATCGGCAACCTCGTCGCGTCCCAGCTCTACGAGGCGGCGCGGGCGGAGCTCGGCGACTTCGAGTCCGCCTTCGAGGAAGGGGAGTTCTCCCCCCTCCTCGACTGGCTGCGTGACCGCGTACACAGGCACGGGAGCCGCTACCTGCCCGACGAGCTCGTCGACCGGGCCACCGGGCATCCCCTCAGTCCCGAACCGTTCCTCACCCACGTACGACGCATCTGCGAGGACAACTACGGAGTGACCGCCTGAGAGGCATCTGCCCGTCGGACCTCCACCCACGTTCGGCGGCCCCCCCGACAGCTACCTTCACGCCCAAGGGGAAGCAGAGTACCTCGGGAGCAGCGTTATGCCAGAGACAGGCACGGTCATCTCGACCACGATGCAGCCGCACCAGCTCACGATCACCGACATCCTGGGCCACGGCCGGCGTGTCTACTCGGACAGCGAGGTCGTCACGTTCGAAGGCGAGACCTCGCGGCGTGCGACCTACGCCGAGGTGGCGGACCGGACGGACCGGCTCGCGGCTGCCCTCGCACGCCTCGGTGTCCGACCGGGCGATCGCGTCGGCACGTTCTGCTGGAACACGCAGGAGCACCTCGAGGCCTATCTAGCCGTGCCGAGCATGGGCGCGGTCCTCCACACGTTGAACATCCGCCTCTTCCCCGAACAGCTCGCCTACGTCGTCGGCCATGCCGCCGACAAGGTGATCATCGTCGACGACTCGCTCGTACCGCTTCTTGCCCGCGTGCGGGACGAGCTGACGACCGTCGAGAACTTCGTCGTCGTAGGCGACGGCGACGCCGCCGCCCTCGGAGACGTCCTCCGCTACGAGACCCTCCTCGGGGCCGAAGATCCCGGACACGCGTATCCGGATCTCGACGAGAACGCAGCCGCGGCCATGTGCTACACGAGCGGTACGACCGGCAATCCCAAGGGTGTCGTCTACAGCCACCGCTCCACGTACCTCCACTCCCTCGCCGAGTGCGCGGCCGGGTCGATCGGTCTGCTCGAATCCGACCGGATCCTCCCCATCGTCCCCATGTTCCACGCAATGGCGTGGGGCCTCCCGTACGCCGGCTGGATGACCGGATCGGACTTCGTCATGCCGGGCCGCTTCCTCCAGGCCGAGCCGCTCGCCCGACTCATCGCCGCCGAGCGGCCCACCGTGGCCGGTGCCGTCCCCACCATCTGGAACGACCTGCTCCACTACTCCGACGACAACGACGTCGACCTGTCCTCGTTCCGTCTCGTCGTCTGCGGAGGCTCCGCCGTTCCCCGCAGCCTCATGGAGGCCTTCGAGAACCGGCACGGCATGCGCATCATCCAGGCGTGGGGAATGACCGAGACGAGCCCGCTCGGCGCCGTCGCCCATCCCCCGAAGAGCGCCGGCTCCGCAGACGACATGGACTGGCGGGCGCGGACGGGCCGGGTCGTGGCCGGAGTCGACCTGCGCATCGTCGCCGACGACGGCACGGAGCTGCCCTGGGACGGTGAAGCAGTGGGCGAGATCGAAGTGCGAGGGCCATGGATCACGGGCAGCTACTACCGTGACGACGACCCGGCGAAGTTCCACGAAGGCTGGCTGCGCACGGGCGACGTCGGCACCGTGGAGCCGAACGGCTTCATCCAGATCACGGACAGGGCGAAGGACGTGATCAAGAGCGGCGGCGAGTGGATCTCGTCCGTCGAGCTCGAGAACGAGGTCATGGCACACGACGACGTCCTCGAGGCGGCTGTGATCGGCGTCGAGGACGAGAAGTGGGGGGAGCGTCCCCTCGTGTGCGTCGTCCCGAAGCCGGGAGCGGAGCCGTCCGCCGACGACCTCGCCTCCCATCTGGAGGGCCGTGTCGCCAAGTGGTGGATTCCCGAGCGTTGGACCTTCGTCGACGAGGTGCCACGCACGAGCGTCGGCAAGTTCGACAAGAAGGTCCTCCGCGCCCGCCACGAGAAGGGTGAGCTCGAGATCACGACACTCTGAGAAACCGACGGCTCAGAAGACGAACGGGCAGACGGCAGGCACGGGCCAGGAGAAGAGGGCCTGGAGACGGGCGACGGCAGCCGGATCGCCTGCGAGTCGGCCCGTCGCCCGGAGCGGTGCGGCCTGTCCCGCCCCGAGGACGAACGTCGCGAGTGCGGACGTGTCTGTCACGATTTCGGCCTTCGCGTCGGTCCGGGTCACGTCGGCGCCCTCAGGGGAGCACTCGACGTGCCACCGCCCCGCGTTGCGCGCGAGGAGGTCGTCGTGGACTTCGAGCACGAGGTCGCCCTCCAGCGGATAACACCGCGCCGAGAGCGCGGCCGGCAGGTCGACGACGCGCACCCACAGGTTGTCGACCACGTGGGGGTTGAGGCGGCGGCCGTCGGCGAGCATCGCCTGCACGGGATCGGGGGCGGGGCGCAGCCACGCCGTGACCCGCGGGAAGAGGTCCATCGAGCACAACCACCGCCACAGTCCGATCTCGGCAGCCTGCGTGGTCGCTGCGACCTCCTCCACGTGGAGCGTCCCGTCCGCGACGGAGTCCGACCAGGCCGCCCTGTGCCGGTAGTGGGCGAATCCGGTCGGGGTACCGTCCTCTTCGAAGACGGCGAGCTGGGCGGGGCCCGCCCCGTGGCGCTGGGAAGGGGTGTCGGCGAGCAGCTTGTGCCACAGATCTGGTGATCGACCTATGTATCCGGGTGTGCGACACATCACGGTGTCGTGGACATCCGGGAAGACCGCGAGAGCCGTGTCCCTGTCGACGAACCGGATCGTCCCCGCCGCCTCCGGCAGGTCGGGGCGGAAGTGGGTCGTGGTCGTGTCGAGTGTCCAGCGCCAGTCGTGGGCGGCGACGCCGAAACCGAACCGCGCGTAGATCTGCGACTCGGAGGCGAAGAGCGCGGCCAAGGGCTCGCCGCGCTCGGCGGACTGGTCGAGCATCCGCGTCATGAGCTCGGCGAGGAGGCCGCGCCGCCTGTGGGTCGGGAGGACCCCGACCTGGGACACGCCGGCCGTCGGGCAGGTGCCTCCGGGTACCGTCATGGTGTACGAGTAGGCGCTCGCCCCACCCACGATCGTGTCGCCGTCGAACGCGGCGAACGACCGCTCGGGCTCCATGACCGCGACGGACGCCTCACCGTAGGCAGCATCGTCGTCCTGGCCGAACGCCCGGTTCACGGTTTCGAGGAGCGCGCCGAGCTCGTCCCGGGCCACGCTGCGGACGCGGAGATCCATGTGCCGATTCTGCCCGGCGACGGTTGCCGGGGCCGGTGATTTCGGCGAGCGTATCCTCCACGGTGTGCACCGCTTCACACCCGAGACCGACAGGCTCGCCCGGGCCGTGGTCGAGTACGCCCTCCAGCGTGTCCGCATGGACCCACCGCCCCTCGACGGACCCGCCTCGCCGGCCGAGCTCGAGGCACGGGTCGGCCAGACGATCACGCCTGAGGGCATCGGCGGACTCGAGGCCCTCCGTGTGTTCGCCGACGAGCTCGCCCCGGCGACGATCTCCGTCGACCATCCGCGCTACCTGTCCTTCATCCCCGCGGCACCGAACGAGGCGGCTGTCCTCTTCGACCTCGTCGTCGGCGCCTCGTCCGTCTACGGGGGGAGCTGGCTCGAAGGTGCGGGCGCGGTCTACGCCGAGAACCAGGCGCTCGCCTGGCTCACGCGCCTTGTGGGCTTCCCGCTCACGGCGGGCGGGACGTTCGTGCAGGGCGGCACGGCCGGGAACCTCTCGGCCCTCGTCGCCGCCCGTGACGAAGCGCTCCGCCGCCGCGGGGGGCATCACCCCCGGCGGTGGGTGGTCGCGACGTCCGAGGAAGCCCACTCCTCGATCGGGGCCGCCGCGAAGGTGATGGACGTCGACGTCCTGGGTGTGGGCACGGATGCGGCGCACCGTCTCACGGGACCGTCGCTCAGCGCCGCCGTCGAGACCCTGCACGCGGACGACGCGGTCTTCGCCGTGGCCGCGACTGCAGGAACGACGAACATCGGAGTCGTGGACGATCTCGACTCGATCGCGGCCGTCTGTGAGGAGCGGGGGTGGTGGATGCACGTCGACGGGGCGTACGGCCTCGCAGCTCTCACCGTCGACGCGTACCGGCCCCTCTTCCGGGGCGTCGAACGCGCCGACTCGTTCATCGTCGACCCCCACAAGTGGCTCTTCGCCCCGTTCGACTCGTGTGCCCTCGTGTACCGCGACCCGGCGGTCGCGAAGGCGGCCCATGCCCAGCATGCCGCGTACCTGGAGCCGATCCATGCGACGGGGGAGTGGAACCCGTCCGACTACGCCGTCCACCTCACGCGGCGCGCGCGGGGCCTTCCCCTCTGGTTCGCGCTCGCCACGTACGGAACGGATGCGTTCGCGGCGGCGATCGGGCATGCCCTCGACGTGTCCAGACAGGCCGCGGACGAGATCAGGGCGCGGTCTGATCTCGAGCTGCTTCTCGATCCTGTCCTCTCGATAGTCCTCTTCCGCCGGCACGGCTGGGTCGGGGACGACTACGCCGCGTGGATGCAGCACCTCCTCGAAGCGCAGATCGCCTTCGTCGTTCCCACCGCGTTCCAGGGCGAGATCGTGGGCCGCATGGCCTTCGTCAACCCGCAGACCACGATCGAGGACGTGCGCCTCGTCCTCGACACGATGCGCTGACGGCGCACAGCGCGTCGGGTGGCGGATCAGGCGCCGGGGAACGGCATCACCTCGACCTCGGACCACGGCTCGGGCAACCCGACCTCGGCATGTGCCCTCCCCGTGAGGTCCCACTCCCGCTCTACGACGCGTCTCGGTCCCCGGCCCCGCTCGAGCTGCACGTGGACGTCGGCACGCTCGCTGTTCGTGCAGTACGCGCGGGTGCCGTCCGGGTTCGGGTACTCGAGCTGGATGCAGCGCTCGGGCGCGAGGTTCACCGTCACGTCGAGGCGGCGTCGTCCCGGGAGGGGGACGCGCACGAACCAGCGTGGCAGGGTCGCCGACGCGCGGCCGCGGAGGGCGGTAAGGAGCGAGTCGGCGGGTTCGTCCCCACGCGCGGAGCGGAGGCGGACCACGGGCCGAGGCGGGATCGAGAGGGGGCGGGGGAGATGAGGGACGGCGGCGACGACCTCGAGGGTCGTCTCGTCGTCGAGGTCGGCGTGCAGCCACGCCCAGCGTGCCGCCGATCCGCGGCCGTAGATGTGGGCCTGGGCGCCGTGCGCCTCGAGATGGCGGGTCGCGCCGTCCACGGAGACGGTTCCCGCGAGATGGGCCTGGGGCAGATCGACGATCTGCGCCGCAGGCAGCACCTCCCGCTCCCATGCCCAGCGCGGGAACGTGTACAGGGGACGCGCGTGCGTGTGGATCTCGACGTCCCAGGCGAGGCGGTCCGTCTTGCCCGTGAAGGACCCGGCCCCCAGGTCCCAGCCGTCCCCCGAGAGGAGGGCGTCGCCTGCCGTGCGGTCCGGGCCCGGCCCGAAGCGTTCCGCCACGGGCGGGCCGTGCGGCGGGAAGACAGCGGTCCAGCCGTGCACGAAGTTGTCGCCGTCTACGGGAGCGACACGCTCGTGGTGGAACCACCAGCCCGTCCCGTCGGCCTCCGTGCAGGTCGAGTACCAGACCTCCATGAGTCCGGGTCGGCCTTGCCAGCGGGGTGCCGTCTCGTCGTGCATCGCCATAGCGTGCCCCTTGTTGACCCGGGCGTCAAGATGACGTGTACCTTCGTGCCGTGGGGCCGGAGCGCCGCCGTGAGACCCGGAGATGCCGACGTGGCCAAGACCCAGACGCAGGAGTCCGGCGGTCGCCCGCTGAAGCGGGCGGTGAGCGACGAGGACAAGAGGGAGAGGCGTCGCGCGATCCTGGCCGCGGCGAAGCGGGTCTTCGCCGAGCGCGGGTACCACGCCACGACCATCGCCGACGTCGCAAAGGCCGCAGATCTCTCCTACGGGTCCATCTACTGGTACTTCGATTCGAAGGAAGCCCTCTTCCAGGCCCTCATGGACAGCGAGCAGCGCGCGCTGCGCCGTCACGTGGCCGCGGCAGTAGGGGAGGGAGGGCAGGACGACGAGGTGTCCCGTCGCCGTGCCCTCGCCGACGGCGTCCGCGCGATCTTCGAGCACTTCGAGGCCGACAAGGCGTCGGCGAAGCTCCTCTTCCGGGACGCGCTCACGCTCGGCTCGGGGATCGAACGGCATCTCTACGCGATCTACGAGGGGTTCATCGAGGACATCGAGCGCATGATCGGCTCGGCCCAACGCCACGGCGTGATCCTGAACGCACCGCCCCGCCTCGTCGCGTTCAGCGTGGGCGGCCTCATCGGCAACATCGCGCAGCGGCGTACCCTCACCGACGACGGTTTCTCGGCCGAGGAGGTTGCGGACTTCGTCGTGAAGCTGGTCCTCGACGGACTGCGACCCAGATAGGAGAATGCCGATGCGCGTCACGGCGAACGGGCTCGACATCGAGTACGAGACGACCGGCCCTCAACACGGGCCACCCCTGCTTCTCGTCAACGGTTTCAGCGTGCAACTCACACGCTGGCCGGCGGGCTACCTCGACGCCTTCGCGGACGCGGGATTCCGTGTGATCATCTTCGACAACCGTGACGTAGGCCTCTCCTCGAAGCTCGACGCGCTCGGCACCCCCGCGGTCGTCGACGTGGCGTCACGGCGCGTTCCGGCCCCGTACTCGCTCGGGGACATGGCGGACGACACCGCCGGCCTCCTCGATGCCCTCGGTATCGACTCCGCCCACGTCGTCGGCACGTCGATGGGCGGCATGATCGCCCAGGCCTTCGCGATCCGCCACCCGGAGCGGACACGCACGATGACCTCGGTGATGTCCACGAGCGGTGCGCCGAACCTGGCGCCACCAACGCCCGAAGCCCTGGCCGTCCTCCTGCAGGCCCCCGCCGACACCGTCGACGGGCGGGTCGAGCAGGCCGTCGAGGCCGCCCGTGTGCTGTGGGGGGACTCGCCGTTTCCCTTCGACGAGGACGAGACGCGTGAGGCCGCTGCCGTCTCCGAGAAGCGCTGCTTCCATCCCGACGGCGTCGCCCGCCAGATGATGGCGATCGCCACCGCCGGGGACCGCACGGAGGCCCTCGGCAGCCTCGAGATGCCCTGTCTCGTCCTGCACGGTGACGTCGACCCGATCCTTCCCCTCGGCCACGGCGAGGCGACGGCGGCAGCGATCCCCGGCGCGATCCTCACGGTCTTCGAGGGCATGGGTCACTCGCTGCCCCGCGAGCTCTGGGCCGACCACGCCGAGGCGGTCGCCGACCTCGCCGGTCTCGCCAGACCGTCCTGATGCTGGGTGGAGGGGCCTACGTCAGACCGCGGTGGGCATGATCGTGGCGATGAGGATGCCCGTGAGGAGCGACTCCGTGACCGCGACGAGCACGACGTTGCGCCGTGACGTGTAGGCGACGATCGCCATCACCTCGAGGAAGACCCATGTGAGGGCGATGACGGGCACCATGAGGAGGACGAAGTCGTCGAGGATCCCGGTGAAGCCGCCTGCGAGGAGGGCGGCGAGCACGAGGACGCGACCCCCGACGGATGTGACGGCGGCTTGCAAGGCCGGGCCCTGGCGGAGGAGGAGGTTGAAGCCGAACGCGAACGGGCCTACGAGCACGGCAGTGAAGAGGCCGAGGCCGACCCGCAGCATTCCCGGCAGGAGGTTGTGGAACACGATCCCCGCCGGCGCGAGCGCGAGGATGCCGATGAGGACGACGGCGACGGCAGGCAGGACCGTGCGACCCACGGACCGCCAGTCGACGGGGGCACCGCGCAGGGGGGCAATCCAGTCGGGTGCTCCATCGGTGCGGGCGGCGAGGCGCAGGGCGAGGAGCCATGCTCCGACGATGAGCTCGAAGCCGACGAGAGCACCTGCCCCGGCGAGGGGCACGAGCATCTCGGGTGTGGCGAGCGCCGCCACGGGCATGGCCAGTCCCAGCGCCAAGAGCAGTCCGGCGGCACCGATCCCCCGCCCCCGCCAGCCCGCATCCGTCTCGAGGTCGGGCCCGGCCGGAGCGAGCCGCGCGCCCACGAAGCCGGAGGCGCCGACCACGACGAGGGCGGCGAGCAGGTAGAGGAGGACGATCCCGAGGCGGGGGTCGCCCAGGGGAACGGGTCCCCGCCGCGAGACCCCGAACGTGTCGTCGAGCCACGCGATCGCCGCCGCGGCCGCGGGCTTCGACCACAGGATCGTGATGTGGTCAGTCGAGGCGATCGTGACCTCCTCCTGCATGGTGGCGGCGGGAAGGGTCTCCGACGCGTAGCCGGCGGCATCCTTGAGCGAGTCGGGATCGCCGCTCGCGAGGAGGAACAGCACGCGGTTCGGTGTCTCGGGTCCCGTGGCGGCCTCGCCGCCGCTCACGGCGACGACCGCGGCAGGTCGTGCGTCGACCCGGGCGAAGTCGAGGGCGGCGTCGGCGCCCATCGAGTGACCCATCACGGCGACACGTTCAGCGTCCACGTACGGCGAGGACTCGAGCCAGTCGAGCACGGAGCCGATGTCCTCGTTCAGGCCGGTGTCGGAGCCGCCGGCAAACGGGTTCAGGTTCTCGCTGTGGCCCCGGAACTCGAGCGACGCCACGCCGTAGCCTGCGGCCGCGAGGCGACGTGCGAACGTCGAGACCATCGCCCTGTCCCCCGAGAAGCCGTGCGCCAGCACCACCACGGGCGGCCGGTCCCCGGCGTCGGGCGGTGGGGGGAGGGAGCCGTTCGCCTCCGGTTCCCCCGGCAGGTAGAGCGTGACCGGGACACCGTCACCGACGACGACGTCGGCAGTGACGACCTCCTTCTGCATGGCGGAGAGGACGAGCGAGAGGGCAAGGCATGTGACGACGGATACGACGACGATCCCGAATGCGACCCACCGCCAGAACCGACGCCGATTCGCCTGGGCCGTCTCCCGTGCCTCGGTCGGAGTCGTGATTCTCCGTTCCTCCGTCACCCGTGCGTCGCTGCGCGTCTCGTCCATGCAGGACAGTCTTGTGCGGCTCCCGCCCCACCGCAAAGGGCTTGCCCCCCTCGTTCTTGCGCGCGAACCGCGTTCTTGCGCGCGATGCGCGCCCGGCGGGAATCAGTTCGCGCGCAGGGTCGCGTTCCGCGCGCAAGAAGGGGGCGGTTCGCAGGCCTGCAGCGAACTGCTCCGAGGTGGGGGTCAGGTCTTGTAGGTCGCCTTCGCCTGCTTGAGGACGACGTTGCCCTTCTGCGTCTCGGCCTGCACGATCGCCTCGCCGTCGCCCGTCTCCCAGATCTTCGTGATGATCGTGTCACCGGGGTAGACCTGGTCCGAGAAGCGTGCCTCGAGGCCGAGGAAGTTGGCGGGGTCATCCGCACAGAGGGTGTGGAGGATGCCCCGTCCCACGAACCCGTAGGTGCATAGGCCGTGGATGAACGGCGCGTCGAAGCCGGCCATCTTCGCGAAGTCGGGATCGACGTGGAGGGGGTTCACGTCGCCGGAGAGCCGGGAGATCGCCGCCTGCTCCTCGCGTGTCGTGTCCTCCCACACATGGTCGGGCTCACGTTCGGGGGGGAGGTTCACGGACTTCGTGTCGGGCCCGCGTTCTCCGTCGAAACCGCCCGCGCCGCGCACGAAGATCCCGAAGCGGCTCGTGAAGATGGGTCCGTCGCTGTCCGATGTCGTGACTTCGACGTTGACGACAGCGGCCTTGCCCTTGTCCCAGACCTCGACGATCTCGCCGCCCGTCGACACCTTGGCGTTCGGTGGGATCTCACGGTGGAGGGTGATGCCCTGCTCGCCGTGGAGGATCATCATCGGGTTGATGTCGACCTTCCCCACGATCTGGGCCATGCCGGGGAAGGCGGGGATGACCGCGTATGTGGGGAGCACCTTCGGCCCCTTGCCTTCGTACACGAACTCGAGCTCGCCCACGGGTTTTGCGCCGACGCCGAGGGCGTAGAGCATCACATCCTTCTGGGTCCACTCCGATTCGGTGGCATCGATCTTGATGCCGAGGGCTTGGGAAATGGGGGCACGTTCGCTCATGGCGGAGAAGCATTGCCCCTTCTCGATCCGCGAGTCAAGAGGCAGGATTGGCCGATGACAGACCAGACGAACCCGCAGGCGGCCGCCGGCGTCGCCGAGACGCACGCCGGGATCGTGTTCTTCGTGGGGGACAGGGCGTACAAGGTCAAGAAGGGAGTGAAGTTCGCCTTCCTCGACTTCTCGACCCGGGACCGGCGCCGCCTCGCCCTCGAGCGCGAGCTCACACTCAACCGCCGTCTCGCCCCCGACGTGTACCTCGGGATCCTCGACGTCGTCGGTGCGGACGGCACCCCGCTCGACCACGTGCTCGAGATGCGCCGCATGCCCGACACGGCGCGCCTCACCTCGCTCGTGCGGGCCGGGCGGGACCTCACCGGGGAGATCGACGAGATCGCCGACCGCATGGCGGAGTTCCACGCCGGCGCGCCGACGGGTGGGGAGATCGACACCGTGGGGCTGCCGGAGACGATCCTCGGGCACTGGCGGGACAACGTGGCGGAGATGCGCCCGCACGTGGAGGGGGGCATGCAGGCGATTCTCGACCCTGACGAGTTCGAGCGCTGCTGGATCCTTGCCCGCGAGTACGTCTCGGGCCGCCACCCCCTCTTCGCCGCCCGCGTCGAGGCAGGCTGCATCCGCGACGGGCACGGCGACCTCCTCTGCGACGACATCTTCTGCCTCGACGACGGAGTGCGCATCCTCGACTGCATCGAGTTCGACGACCGCCTCCGCTGGGGCGACGTGGTCGCCGACATCGGCTTCCTCGCGATGGACCTCGAGCGCATCGGCGCGGTCGGGCTCGCCGAACGGCTCCTCGACCGGTACCGGGACATGACCTGCGACACGGCGCCCCGGAGCCTCGTCCACCACTACATCGCCTACCGGGCACATGTGCGCACGAAGGTCGCGGTCCTGCGCCACGCCCAGGGCGACGACGCCGCGCTGCAGAAAGCCCGACTCCTCCTCGACATCTGCCTCTCCCACCTCGAAGAGGGGCGGCCCCGGATCGTCCTCGTCGGTGGCAGCCCGGGCACGGGCAAGACCACGGTGGCGGAGGGACTGGGCCGGTCGCGGGGCTGGGCGGTCCTGCGTTCGGACCTCGTGCGCAAGGAGCTGTGCGGCGTCGAGCCCACGGACCACACGCAGGCCGGCGGCTTCGGCACCGGCCTGTACAGCACCGAGACGACTACCCGCACCTACGCAGAGCTCGCCCGCCGAGCCGGCACGCTGGTCGGGTTGGGCGAGTCTGTCGTGCTCGACGCCACGTGGTCGAGTGCGGAGGGGCGGGAGTCGATCCGCAGACTCGGCGCCGAGACGGGCGCGGAGGTGGTCGAGCTGCGTTGTGTGTGCGATCCGGCCGAGGCGGCAAGGCGAGTCGAGGCCCGACTCCGCACGGGCCGAGATGCCTCGGACGCGACGGCGGACGTGGCAGCGCGCATGACGTCGGAGTTCGAGCCGTGGCCCGAGGCACACGTGGTCGACACGACAGGGGACGTCGACACGTCGATCGCCACGGCCCTGCGCGCGGTCACCCCCCGCGCGGGCCGCGCCTGAGCCGCTAGCGTCTCGCCGAGGAGGAACGCATGGGCATCGAACCGACCCGATCCGACGACTGGCTTCCCACGGAGACGCTCGAGTTCCCCGAGGGCTTCCTCTGGGGGACGTCGAACGCCGCCCACCAGGTCGAGGGCGGCAACGTCAACAACGACTGGTGGGCATGGGAGCAGAAGGCGGGCAGCCCGTGCGTCGAACCGTCCGGCGACTCCACCGACTACTGGAACCGCTACGAGGAGGACCTCGACCTGTGCGCCCGCGGGGGCGGGCAGAACGTCCACCGTTTCTCGCTCGAGTGGAGCCGGATCGAGCCGGCCGAGGGGTTCGTCTCACAGGTCGCGCTCGACCACTACAAGCGTCTCTGTGACGCGATCCTCGAGCGGGGTCTCACGCCGATGGTCACGTTCCATCACTTCACGACACCGCAGTGGGCGGCGGCCGAGGGCACGTGGGCGGATGCGGCGATCGTCGACCGCTTCGCCCGCTTCTGCGAGATCGCCGCCGCGGCTCTCGGACCGGACCGCCTCCCGTACGTCTGCACGATCAACGAACCGAGCGTGGTGGCGACCCTGGGCTATTTCGTCGGCATGTTCCCGCCGGGTGTGAACGACGCCGACGCGCAGGCGCAGGCGAGCGCGAACTTCGTGCGGGCACACGCCAAAGGGTACGGAGCGATCAAGGCGGTCGCGCCCGAGGCGCAGGTCGGGATCTCGCTCGCGATGCAGGACACGCAGGTCGCCGACCCGGACGACGACGCCGCCCGCGGCTTCGCCGAGTTCGTGGACTTCCGCATGGTCGGCTTCTTCGTCGACGCCCTGCGCACAGGCTGGATCGAGAACCTGGGGCCGGTGGTCGCTGACGAGGAGGTGCCCGGCCTCGCCGGCTGCGGCGACTTCGTCGGGGTCCAGTACTACGCACGGTTCGTCGCCGACCCGAGCTCGCCGATGTTCACGACCCCGGAGCCGGAGGGCTCGGAGATCACGCAGATGGGCTATGCGTCCTATCCGCCCGGTCTAGGCGTGTGTCTGCGGCGGGCCGCGACCACGGAGCTGCCCGTGATCGTCACGGAGAACGGCATGGCGACCGACGACGACAAGCGTCGCTGCGCCTGGATCGCCGCCCACCTCGCCGTCTCGCACGAGGCGATGACGGAAGGCGGGGTCGACCTGCGCGGGTACACGTACTGGTCGACGACGGACAACTTCGAGTGGGCGCTCGGTTACGGTCCCAAGTTCGGGCTGATCGGCATCGACCGCGAGAACGGTCTCGCCCGTGTGCCACGTCCGTCCCTCGACTTCTTCGACGAGATCGCCCGCACGAACCGGCTCGATCCCGCCGTCGTCGCCGAGTACGTCGGACTGGGTACCTGAGCGGCGATATATCGCCGCTCAGGTACCCAGACGCATGGTCGGACCGTGGTTGCGCTGCGTTCGGGCGGGTCCGGGGGTGCGCCGCCGCCACGCCCCGTGTCAGAATGAGCCCGACCTCTCTGCCGATCGCATCAGGAGCTCCAAGTGGCGGTCATCTACTACGAAGACGACGCAGACCTCTCCCTCATCACCTCGCGCAAGGTCGCGATCCTCGGCTACGGCAGCCAGGGCCACGCCCACGCCCTGAACCTCAGGGATTCGGGCGTCGACGTCCGCGTCGGGCTCCGGGAGGGATCGCCGTCCTGGGCCCGTGCCGAGCGGGACGGCCTGCGCGTCGTGACCGCCGAGCAGGCGTGCGAGGAAGCAGACCTCATCATGGTCCTCGTCCCGGACCAGAACCAGAAGGACCTCTACGACGAGGTCATCGAACCCCGCCTCGAGGACGGCGACGCGCTCTTCTTCGCGCACGGATTCAACATCCACTTCCGGATCGTCGAACCGGGCGCCGGTGTCGACGTGTGCCTCATCGCGCCGAAGGGACCGGGGCACCTCGTGCGCCGCACCTACGAGGAGGACGCGGGAACACCTTCCCTCATCGCCGTTCACAACGACGCATCCGGGAAGGCGAAGCAGCTCGGCATGAGCTACGCCAAGGCCCTCGGCGCGACTCGGGCGGGGCTGCTCGAGACCACCTTCCAGGAGGAGACGGAGACCGACCTCTTCGGCGAGCAGGCCGTCCTCTGCGGAGGCCTCACCGCCCTCATCGAGGCGGGATACGAGACGCTCGTCGAGGCCGGCTACCAGCCCGAGTCCGCCTACTTCGAGACCCTCCACGAGCTGAAGCTGATCATCGACCTCATCTACGAGGGCGGCCTCGCCCGCATGCGGTACTCGATCAGCGAGACCGCCGAGTACGGCGACTTCACCCGTGGGCCGCGCATCATCACCGAGGAGACCAAGGCCGAGATGCGCCGCATCCTCGACGAGATCCAGACGGGCAGGTTCGCGACCGAGTTCATCCTCGAGAACAGGGCCGGCCAGCCGACGCTGAAGGCGATGCGGCGCATCGGGGCCGAGCACCCGATCGAGATCGTGGGCCGCGAGCTGCGGTCGATGATGCCGTGGCTCGGCGCGAACCGGAACAAGGTCGAGGACTGACCCCCGGTTCTCAGGGAGCCGGCCGCCGCACGAAGGACGTGATCGCCGCCTGGACGGCGTCTATGCGCTCGAACACCCCGAGGTGGCCCACATCCGGAATCATCTCGAAGCGGCCGCGGGGCATCAGCGCGGCGGCGGCCTCGGCCCGGGCCGGCGGTGAGTCGACGTCATGCTCGAAGGCGAGGACGAGCGTGTCGACGTCGAGTCGCCGCCATCGCGCCTCCGCGTCACGGTCCATCCATGTCACGGCGGCGTCCCACTGGCCCTGGCGTCCCTCGCGGGGTGGGGGAGGGCCGGCGTCGAGGGTGCCGGCCCACATCTCGACCGTGGCGTCGTCCTGCAGATTCTTGCGGGGCAGGTAGTTCGCGAGGACGTCGACGACGTCGAGGTCGCCCGGATAAGGATCGAGGCGGCGGGCGAGCTCGGCCATGAGGGGATAGCGGAGCCTCTCGTAGGCACCGTGCGTGTTGGCGCTGCCGATCATGACGGCGGAGCGCACGAGATCCGGCCGGTGGAGCCCGACCTCTTCGACGATCCAGCCGCCCAGGGAGTAGCCGACGAGGTGGGCGGGGGCCAGGCCGATCGCCTCGACGAGGGCGATGCAGTCGGCGGCCATGTCCGCCACGGTGTACGGAGGCTCGGGTACGGAGGTCGGGGGTGTCCCCCGCAGGTCCCACGTCACGACCCGGAACCCTTCGGCCCGGAGGGCGGGGGCGAGCGTAAGCTCCCATGACGACGCGGGTTGACCGAGGCCGTTCACGAGGACGAGCGGGTCGCCGTCACCGCCGTCGGTGTAGGAGATGTCGATCCCGTTCGCGGACGCTCGTGGCACGAGGGGATGGTAATGCCGTCACACACCCCCGAGACGGACGGTGAGCCCTGGACGAAGGAGGTCCACGGCGTGAACGGGATACCTCCCTGCCGTGAGTGTCGCACGGCGATGGAGCGGGTCGGGGGCCGCCTCGGCATGCAGCTCTGGAGCGACCACTGGCGCTGTCCGGAATGCGGCTGGGAGCTGCGCCTCAGCTACGGCCGCGGCTCCGTCTGACGCGGGATGTCCGACAACCGCCTGCCACGGACAGAACAGGAGCAAACGCCGAGAGCGGTTTGGGTCAGCTCGTGCGAAGAGCTATCGTTCCTTTTGTTCACTTAGGTCCACTGGGGAGGAGATGCGACGTGGGGAGCCTGCGAGTGAGACTCATCGCCACGCTCCTCTGCAGCGTGGTCGCCGCTGGAGTCCTGCCCATGGCCGAGGCGGACGCGGCGCCACCGAACCCGGCACCCGTGTTCCAGTCGCCGCTCTCCGTGCGCGAGGAAACAGAGCTGCACCTGGGCTGGTACAGCCTCGCGTCCCTCGACGCCAACGCCGACGGAAACCTCGACGTCGCCGCCATCGGCGCGCGAGATGACAGGGTGCGCCTGAGCGTCCTTCTCAACCAGGGTGACGGAACCTTCGGCGCGCCGTCGTTCGCCACGGAGATCCCCGTGCACCCGGGCCATTGGCACCCGGGATACGTCTACTGGGATGCACAGCTCATCGCGGCGGACGTCGACGACGACGGGAACGGAGACCTCGTCGCCGTCTCGACTTCGTGGGACGGTGCCCTCGTCTTCGAAGGAGACGGCACGGGCGGGTTCGCCGAGCCGGTGCAGACGCCGGGGGTTACGACGGGCACCGTCCGTGCGGGGCAGATCGACGGTACGCCGACACCGGAGCTGGTCCTCCTCGACGGCTCCGCGGTGAGGGTGCTGCGCCGGGGCGGGGACGGCACCTATGCCGAACAGACGCTGGCGTTCTCGGGGGCGGGAGCGTACGACATGTCGATCGCGGACGTGACCGGCGATGCCCGCAACGAGATCGTGGCCTTCGGCAACCGCACGGTGCAGGTCTTCACGTTCGACGATCTCGGCAACGCCACCCGCACCGATCGAACGATTCCCGAGACGTACGGCGGGGCCGTCTTCGAGGTCGACGGCGACGGCGACAACGACATGGTGATCTGGGGGCCCTCCCAGTACACGGTTCTCACCAACGACGGGACCGGCGCGTTCACGGACCTGCCCAGTGTCAGCTACGAGTGGGACTACAACACGAGGCACCACGCCGAGCCGGCCGACTTCGACGGCGACGGCTCTCTCGATCTCGCCATCGAGCAGACCCAGCGTGTCAACGTCCTCCTCAACCGCGGTGGCGGCACCTTCACGCTCGACTTCTACGCCTCGCAGACACCCAACGACGCCACGCAGCTGCTTGTCGGAACCACAGGGGCCGTCATCTGGGGTGACTTCGACGGAGTCGGCCCTCTCGACCTCGTCACCGGATCCAGCGCCCGTAGCTGGGCACGCGAGTACGGGTCGATCGCCCTCCTCCCCGGAGATCCGTCCCACCCCGGGAGGTTTCTCGCTCCGCGAGGCTGGGGTGTCGGCGCCGACGCTTCGTTCACTTACAAATCTGACGCCGCCGTGTTCGTCGACTGGAACCGCGACACCCGGCCGGATCTGGTCACAACCGCGTATCTGCCCACGGGTCACTCGCTGTTGATGTTCCCGGGGATGGGCGACGGCACCTTCGGACCCCGCCACGTCGTCACGACCCTGAGACGTTGTGCGGGCAAGCTCGGCATCGCCGACTTCGACGGTGACACCCACCCTGACGTGCTCTGCACCCATGGTCAGTCCGTCGTGTACTTCAACGACGGAGTCGGCGGTGTGAGTGGGAGCGTCGACATCGCGCACGTCTCGCCCAGCTTCCCGTCGAGTGACGGCGTGGGTCAGTCGTTCCGCATCACCGACGTGAACGGAGACGGCCGGCCGGACATCGTCGTCTACATGACGAACAACTGTTGCGCCTTCGGAGAGCCGTGGATCGCCGGGCTCGGCGTCGCCCTGTACGACCCGGCGAACCCGCGGACGTTCACGGTGACGAGCGGGCTCGACCTCCGCTACGTGCCCGGCCCCCAGGCCTTCGAGGCCGGCGACTTCGACAGCGACGGCAAGGTCGACCTCGTCACCCACTCGAGCCGGACGACATCGAACGCCGTGGGCGAACGCTTCATCTTCTTCCGGGGCCACGGCGACGGCTCCTTCGACACCACGGTCACCCAGCCCGGCTACGTCGAGAACTGGCCGGCGATGCGTGCCGCGGATCTCGACGGGGACGGCAGGCTCGACATCGTCGGCGGCGACTGGGCCCACACGACAGTCATGCACGGGAACGGGGACGGCACCTTCACGCCCGGCGCCGCGTACGCCACCGCAGCTTCGATCCGTCTTGCCGACGTCAACGCGGATGGGCTCGCCGACCTCCTCGATCCGAGTCCGTTCGAGGGGGGGCTCGTCATCCGGACAGGCCAGGGTGACGGCACGTTCGGCGACCCGCAGCGCCTGTACCCGGGCTTCGGGTCCATGTACGACGTCCAGGCGGCCGACCTGAACGGTGATGACGCGGCGGATCTCCTCGCGGTCGGTACCTCCGCCCTCGCAGGGCTCGGGATCATCCTCCAGGAGGATCCCGGACCCGGGACTGGCGATCCGGCGAACCTCGTCGTCGAGGCGGTGAGCGCACCCGACGAGGCGGAGGCCGGGACGACCCCGGAGATCACGTACCGAGTCCGCAACACGGGCGGCGCGACGTCGGGTACCACGTGGCTCGACCGCGTCTACCTGTCGACCGATGCGTCATGGAGCAACGACGACGTCCTCGTGGCGTCGGCGGTGCGCAGCGGCGGGCTGGGAGCGGACGCGACGTACGAGCCGACGCTCCAGGGTCCCCTCCTGCCTGGTGAGGTGGGTGACTACACGGTGATCGTGCGTGCCGACGTCGAGGGCACGCTCGACGAGACGGGCGAGGCCGACAACACGTTGGCCGCGATCGGTCAGACGTCCGTGACGGTGCCTGACCTCGGAGTCGGCGACGACGTCGACGTCACGCTGAAGGCGGGCGAGTCCCGATTCCGCCGTGTCACTCCTCCGGCCGGGGCGGACGCCCGCGTCGACGCGGCTCTCGCCGGAGAGGCCGTCGCCACGCTGCGTGCTGCGCGGGGCCGCCTCCCCTCTGTGACCGACGCCGATGTCGTGGCGTCGTCACCCGACGGCGCCGATCAGAGCGTGAGTCTGTCCGGCGAGCCGGCCGGGGACTGGTTCGTCATGCTCACGGGGCGGGCGGCCGCCGCGGACGGCACCGTCGCCACCCTCTCGGCCCGGTCGGTCGGGTTCGAGATCCTCTCGACCACTCCGGACGAGGGGTCGCGGGCAGGCGACGCGACCATCACGGTCACCGGCGGGGGATTCGATGCGGGCGCGGACGTGGTTCTCGTGGGTGGCCCGGAGGACTCGCGGCGTGCGGCACGCGCGGTGCAGCGGCGCGACCGCACCCGTCTCGACGCCACGATCTCCCTGCAAGACCTCCCCCTCGGCACCTACGACGTCGTGGTCCGCAACCCCGACGGCACCGAACGCGCGGCGTCGGGCGCATTCACCGTGACGAGCGATCCGGCCGGACAGATCGACGTCGACGTGAGCGTGCCACCCAAGCTGCGTGCGTCCCAGGAATCGCCGCTTCGCATCACGGTGACGAACACGGGGGGCACCGACATCGTCGTGCCCCGCATCGTCGTCACGCCCGCCAACGCGACCGTGAAGCTCGGTGACACCCTGGAGTTCTCGGACGTCTACGTCCTCACGCCGGCCGACCTCACACCCGAGAACGGCGCGCTGCCCGTAGGGGTCATTCCGCCCCACGCGACCCGCACGGTCACGGGCAAGATCCGGGCGGGGGGCGTGGGCCGGGCGACTGTCGACGTGCGGGTCGACGCCGAAGAGGCGCAGCCGGCCGCCGACGCCGAGGTGATCGAGGCTCTCGGCATCGAGGGGCCCGACGCCGTGAGTCCCGGTGACTCGGCAGCCGTGCGCTTCGCGCTCGTCAACTCGGGTGCGTCAGCCCAGTCGGGACCGTTCGACGTCCGTGTCGGGCTGTCGCGACCCCTGAAGCACATCGAGACCGACGAGGGCGAGACGGGCGGGTTCTACGAAGGTGGCGAGTTCGTGGAGGCCGCGACCTTGAGCGTCGGTGAGGCCGTGACGCTCCAACCCGGCGGTGAGGCGACCTTCGAGGCGGCCGTGCCGGTCCCACCCCTGACCGCCGGAGAGTGGAACTGGGCGCTCGATCCCGACGCCGACACGCTCGACCACACCGTGAACGCAGCCGAGGGCATGGCCTATCCCGACACGGAGATGCCCGTCCCCGGTGCGCCCGTCACGGTCGACGTCGAATCGATAGGTCTCGGCACGACGACGGGCGCCGTCGGCGAAGAGGAGCCCGGCGTCTTCCGGATCGATCCCACCCTCGGGCGCGTGCGTGTCGAGCTCACGGGCCCGGCGAACGCCCGGCTTCTGGCGGGAACGTTCGACGCTCCGACCGAGAGCTTCTTCGAGCAGGAGGCGCAGGGCACGCCCCTCGTGCTCGCGCTCGAATCCGCGCGCGTACCGGACCGCTACGTCACGGTGCTGGGCGAGGGTGCGTTCAGTCTCGAGGTAGAGCCCGTGACACCGAGCATCGAGGGTGTCTCGCCGGGTGTCGTCGGGAACTCCGGTCCCGTCACCGTCCAGGTGTCCGGCGGGGCGACCCTCGACGCGAACGGCGCGCAGCTCGTGGGGCCGGGGGGCACGCGGTCGGCCTCGGTGGTCGCCCCCGACCCCGATGCGCCCAGTCTCGCCGCCACCTTCGACACCACAGGCCTCACACCCGGGCCGTACACCCTGCGCCTCCTCCAGGGCAGCAGCCTCCTCGCCGCGAAAGAGGCGGCACTCGTCGTGAACGCAGGCGGTGCGCCGGAATTGGCCGTCGACGTCCTCCTGCCGGACACGTTCCGTCCCGGCGAGCCGAATGCGCTCACGCTCCACTATGCGAACACGGGGACGGTCGACGCGCTCCTGCCGTTGATCACACTCCGCGCCTCTGCAGGGGGTGCGATCCGTGCATCCCGCGACGCGCAGGAGAGCGACGGCGCCGGTGCTGTCGCCGGCCTGATCCCGCCGGCCGTCGTCCCGGGTATCGCCGCCCTGCCCCCCGGCAGCGACTCGACCGTTCAGGTCTGGTACACGCCGCCCGCCGACTTCGACGGGACCATCACGATCGAGCACTGGATCGACGACTTCGCCGACCCCGCCTTCGCCGCAGAGCCGCTCGGCTGGGACGAGCTGAGCGCGGCCGTGCGGCCCGCGAACGTCGACGACGCCGCCTGGAACGACCACATCGCAGAGGAGATGGCGCGATACGGTGAGACGTGGGGGGAGCTCTACGCGTTCCTGACGTCCCAGGTCGCCGCGCAGGGGCGCGACGGGATCGAGGGGGCCGTGTTCTTCAACGGCAGGTGGCAGTGGACCGTCGCCCTCGCCGAGAAGTCGGCCTTCCCCCGACCGCGAGGCCCGGCACGCCCGTCCCTCACCCGGCCGAGTGGGGCACCACCCGCCCAGATCGCCCCGCAGGAGGAGCGGCCGGGTGACGGGATCTCCAAGACGTGGGTCGTCAACATCGTCGTGTCGGAGTTCCAGCGTGGCTTCTACTCCGCCATGCGCGACGACGGCAAGCGTGTCGAGACCCTGTTCCGCGACTTCTACAACGTCCCCGCCGCGAACATGAAGAACGTGCGGGACGTGGACCAGGACGACGGACTGCAGCCCGGCGAGATCCTCGACGCGATCCGCGACACCATGAACCAGGCCGACGGCGACGACAAGGTCATCATCTGGTACACGGGCCACGGCTCCGGCGAGGGCTGGTACGGCAACGACTATGACGTGGGCCGCGACTGGTACTCTCTCCGGAGCCTGAAGGCGGCGGACATCGCGGGTGCTCTCGCCGTGAACCAGACGACACCCACCCTCGTCGTCGACGACTCATGCTTCAGTTGGGGCCAGATGGGCAGGATCGCCAACGCGAATGTCGCCACGCTCGCCACCGCACCGAACATGGTCTACGAGAAGGACACGATCGCGGACGCGTTCACGAAGGAAGCCCTCCTCGACCCGAAGGCCGACTGGGCCGATCTCGCCCAGAGGGCGTCCGACCGCAAGCGGGGTCTCCGGAATGCGGGCACGGCGACTACGGGTGAATGCGAGACCTGGTACCAACAGCGGGATGCCGGAAAGTGGGACGTTCGCCGGCGCAGTCGCGGCTACCTCGCCATGCTCTCCGACGACGAGTACGCGGCACTGGAACGGGAGTACCAGGCCATCTACGACGCGTGGCGGACAGATCCGTCACGTCCAAACGGCACGGGAGCGCATCCGGAGCTCCAACAGCAGATCGAGTTCCGCGCGGCAAGCAACGCATGGCAGGAGGCGAATCCCTTCGAAGCCCGCCTCACGTCGGACAACCTGCGAACCCTGCACCTCGACCAGAAGGACCGATATCCGCACTTCGCCCCCTGGATGAACCTCAAGGGCATGGGCGGCTTCAAGCCCGGCGCCGGGAACCTCGACATCAAGCCCGAGGCGATCGGCCGCGAGGCATTGCAGAGGATCCAGGCACCCCCGACCGGGAGCGAAGGCAAGAGCACGGCCAGGGGAGAGTCTCCGATCTGTCCGACGACACGTTCGACCGACGTGCACGTCGACATCGAGGTGGTCGGCTCCGTCGACCCCAACGAGATCCTCGGTCCGGGCGGGCAGGGGCCCGAGAGGTGGGTGCCGCGGGGCTCGACGCTCGACTACACCGTGCGCTTCGAGAACCTCGGTCCGGGATCCGATGTCATTCCGCCCGGGCAGTCGCCGGCGACGGCCCCGGCGACGTCGGTCGTGGTCACGCTACCCCTCGACAGCGACCTCGACCTCGACGCGGTGTCACTCGGCGACATCCGGTTCGGAGCGGTCGATGTGGCCGTTCCGGCGGGTCGCGACGCGTTCGCCGTCAGGCTCGGCGACGATGCGGGCGAGTACGTCCCACCGCTGGGCGACGTGCTCGACATCCAAGGCGTGCTCGACCGTGATGCACGCGTGGTCACGTGGACGTTCGTCACGATCGACCCCGCGTCGGGGACGCAGGACGACCGTCCCGACGCCGGCTTCCTGCCTCCGGAGGACGGGACAGGGGCGGGACAGGGGTACGTGCAGCTCGCCGTTCGCCCCGAGGCCGATGCCCCCGCCGGGACACTGGTCGAGGCGCAGGCGTCCATCGTGTTCGACACGAACGCGGCGATCGCCACGAACACGTGGATGAACACGCTCGACGCTGATGCCCCGGCCGTCACTATGACCTCCCCCGACCTCTTCAGCCCGGCCGAGATCCCCCTTGCGTGGACGGCGACGGACGACGGTTCGGGGGTGGCCGCCTACGACGTGTACGTGGGTCGTGACGGGGCGCCGCTGACACTGTGGCAGGCCGGCCTGGTGGACACGAGCACGGTCTATCCCGGGGCGGTGGGGCACTCCTACGCGTTCGCGGTGTCCGCGCGGGACTCTGTGGGGCATGCGGGGCCGGTCCCGGCCGAGGCGGATGCGGTCACCTTCGTCCCGGTGCCCAACGTCGCGCCCGTGTGCGAGGCGACCGGTGCCGAGACCGCGGAGGACACGGCGGTGACCGTGACGGTCACCTGCACCGACGAGTCGCCTGCGACCCTGTCGTACACGGTCGTGGACGGGTCCGGGCCGGGGCACGGCACGATCGAGGCGGTCGGCGGCGGCGCGTTCCTCTACGCCCCCTCACCGGACTTCAACGGCACCGATTCGTTCGAAGTGGTCGCCACGGACGAAGGCGGCGTCCCTTCCGCGCCGGCGGGTGTCGCCCTGACCGTGACACCCGTGAACGACGTGCCGTCGTGCGACACGCTCTCCGTGGCGGTCCCCGCGGGCCAGGAGGTGTCGGTGCCGCCTTCATGCCGGGACCGGGACGGCGACGCCCTCACCTTCTCGGTCGCCGCTCAGGGAACAGCGGGTCTGGCGTCCGTGGCCGAAGGGGACCTCCTGTACGCGGCGGGCCCGACGCCCGGTGGCGACACCTTCACCTATGTCGCAGCCGACGGTTCGTCGACGAGTGCCCCGGCCGACGTGAACGTCACGATCGAACCCGCATCAGGCTCGGGTGGCCTCACACCGGCCGTCGCCTTCGCGAGGTTGCGTCCGCGTCAACGCGGCGGGCCGACCGTGGTCGTAGCCAGGGGTTCGTTCCGGCTCGAACCTGGCCGCAGCGTCGCCTGCGGAGACGACGTCACCGTTTCCCTCGACGGCACCCGCATGCACGAGACGCTGTCCGGCAGGAAGTTCGTGCGGTTCTTCGACTGGTGCGTGTACACGTCGCCCCGGGGCTTCCTCGACTGGTTCGCTTACGACATGAGAGACGGAATCTGGAGCATGTTCGGGACAGGCCGGTCGGTCACCCTCGCCGGACTCGGGACCCCGGCCGAGTTCGGGCTGACGATCGGCGACGACTCGGGTGCCGTCTCGGTTCCGTTGCGCCGCGCGGGCAGGTGGTGGGTCCACCCATGAGCCTGTAACCTGGCACGCCTCCCCGAAACCTCCGATCTCCAGGAGCGGTCACAGACCCATGAAGGTGCTGGTCACCGAGAAGATCGCGCACGCCGGAGTCCAGCTCCTGCGCGATGCCGGCCACGACGTGTCCGTCGAGCTCGAGCTCACACCGGACGGGCTCCTCGAACACGTCGCGGATGCCGACGCCCTCATCGTGCGGTCGGCGACGCAGGTCACGCGTGACGTCATCGCCGCCGCCCCGCACCTCGCGGTCGTGGGGCGGGCCGGCATCGGCGTCGACAACATCGATCTCGACGCGGCCACGTCGGCGGGAGTCCTCGTCGTGAACGCACCGACTTCGAATGTCGTCTCCGCGGCCGAGCACACCATGGCTCTCCTGCTCGCGCAGGCCCGCAATCTCGGCCAGGCCGACGCGACGCTGCGGGAGGGGAAGTGGGAGCGCAAGCGCCTCGAAGGTGTCGAGCTCTACGGCAAGACCCTCGGGATCCTCGGCCTCGGACGTGTCGGGAGCCTCGTGGCGGAGCGTTGCCTCGCGTTCGGGATGCGAGTGCTCGCCTACGACCCCTTTGTGTCCGAGGAGCGGGCGAAGGCGCTCGGTGTCGACCTCGCCCGCTCCGTCGACGACGTCTTCGCCGAGGCGGACATGATCACCGTCCACCTCCCCCGGACCCCGGAGACCGAAGGTCTCCTCGACGCCGACGCGATCGCGAAGATGAAGCCGGGTGTGCGGATCGTGAACGTGGCGAGAGGCGGCATCGTGGACGAGGCGGACCTCGCCGAGGCGCTGCGCACAGGCCGTGTGGGCGGGGCGGGTGTCGACGTGTTCGCAGACGAGCCGTGCACGGACAGCCCCCTCTTCGACGTGCCGACCGCCGTCGTCTCCCCCCACCTCGGCGCCTCCACGGTAGAAGCCCAGGATCGGGCCGGGATCACGATCGCCGAGCAGGTCGTGGCCGCGCTCGCCGGCGACTTCGCGGCCTACGCCGTGAACGTCGACATCGGCCGGGACGTCTCCGAAGAGGTGAGCAGACACCTCCCCGTGGCCGAGGCGCTCGGCCGGTTCTTCGCCGCGTACGCGGGCGGTGTGGGTGACACGCTCGAGCTCGAGGTTGTCGGGGCGCTCGCCGAGCACGACACGCGTGCGCTCGTGCTCGCCGTCCTCAAAGGTGTGTTCCACCGCGTGACCGAGGAGCCCGTCACGTTCGTGAACGCCTCGCAGCTTGCCGAGTCACGGGGGCTCGAGGTCCGCGAGGTCACGTCGTCGCGTAGCGTGGACCGCGTGAACCTCCTCACGGTGCGGGGGAAGGTGCACGGGCGTGAATATGCGGTGCAGGGCGCGTACTCGGGCGCGCACCGGCAGGTGCGCATCGTGGGTGTCGACGAGTACCAGATCGAGCTGCCGCCGTCGCAGTTCATGGCCGTGATCTCCAACGACGACCGGCCCGGTGTCATCGGCACCGTCGGCACGATCCTGGGTGAGGCCTCGATCAACATCGCGAACATGGCGGTCGGAAGGCACGAGACCGAACCGCACGCGATGATGGGTGTGAACCTCGATCGCTATCCGCCGGACGCGGTCCTGGACGCGATCCGCAAGGCACCGGGGATCCTCGACGCCCGATTCCTGGAGCTTTGAGTGCGCCACGTCGGCGCCGTCCGCTTCCTCTACGTCGGCACCGACGACATCGAAGCCGATCTCGAGCAGATGTGCGAGCGCTGGGGTGGGTCGCGGCGGTGGCGTTTCCGGCATTTCGGCACCGAGGTCGCCGCCGTCGACATGGGTGCGGGACCGCTCGTCCTCCTCGCCGCGCACAGGCCGGCGGGGTCGGTCCTGCCCGTGCACGAGACGGACGATCTCGCGGCGGCGAGGCGCGAGGTGAGCGATGTCGGTCTCGTGAGCGAGGTGCTCGAGACGCCGGAGGGACCCGTGTTCGTGGTCAGGCTGCCCGGTGGAGCCGAGCTCGCCGTGTTGGAGGTGGTGCGCCCCGACGCCCTCGACGCCGCCTACAGCGACGACGACTGAGGCACCTCCTTCGCCTTGCGGCGCACCTCGGTGCCGGCGGCGAGGTCACCCACACGCTGGCGGCGGGGTGTGACGGCCATGAACATCGGCCCCACGATCACGCACATGAACTGGTCCACGACCCGCAGGACGTTGCGGACGGCGCTGCGCCACCAGCCGACCGCCTCACCCCGGGTCGACACGACGTGGATCCGCATGACGCGCTTGCCGGGTGTCGCCCCCGACAGGGCTTCGAACACAGTCCAGTACGCGATCGCCACGAGCCAGAGGAAGATGATGCCCGCCCAGCCCGGCGAGAACGTGGCCTTGCCGTGCGCGACGTCGAGGCGGCCCGTGCCGAGCCAGACAAGGACTACGGGGATCACGACGATCGAGGTGTCGAGGACGGCCGCCACGAGGCGCCTCCAGAAGCAGCACGGTCGCGGGGCGGGGGGTTCCATCCGGGAATTCTGGACACGGTGAGGCCGCGAAGCGGTAATCTGTGCGCTGTCATGCCCGCATCCTCCCGCCCGAACCACCACTCCGTTCGGATTCCGACGCGCGGCAGCCTCCTCCTTCGCTAGCGCACATCCCGTCGCGGGTGTGCGCGCCTCGGTTTGTCCGTGCCGACGAGAAGCGAGAGGTTTTGGAGGAGACATGAGCAGGAACGGATTCGATCCCGACAGGGTCGTCATCTTCGACACGACTCTGCGTGACGGCGAGCAGTCGCCCGGAATCGCGCTGAACGTCATGGAGAAGATCGAGATCGCCGAGCAGCTGCAGCGCCTCGGTGTGGACGTCATCGAGGCGGGATTCCCGATCAGCAGCCCGGGCGACTTCGAGGCTGTCGAGGCGATCGCCCAGGTCGTCACGGACTCGACGGTGTGCGGACTCGCCCGCACGGGGTTCGAGGACATCGACCGGGCGTGGCAGGCGGTCCGGCACGCGCCCAACCCCCGCATCCACGTCTTCATCGCGACGTCCCCCATCCACATGGAGCGCAAGCTGCAGATGACTCCGGAGCAGGTCAAGGGGGCGGCTGTGGCGGGAGTCGCGCGTGCGAAGTCCTACTGTGACGACGTCGAGTTCTCACCCGAGGACGGCACACGATCCGATCCCGAATTCATGGTCGAGGTCCTGCAGGCGGTCGTCGACGCCGGAGCCGTGACCCTGAACATCCCCGACACCGTCGGCTACACGACACCGGACGAGTTCCACGGACTGATCGCGTACGTCGTCGGGAACGTACAGGGACCCGACAACCTGAGGATCTCGACGCACTGCCACAACGACCTCGGTCTCGCCGTCGCGAACTCGCTTGCTGCCATCGCCGCCGGTGCCCGCCAGGTCGAGTGCACGATCAACGGGATCGGGGAACGGGCCGGGAACGCCGCCATGGAGGAGATCGTCATGGCGCTGCGCACACGCGACGACACGTACGGGGTGGACACCGTGATCGACACGTCGCAGCTCGCCCGTACGAGCCGGCTCGTGTCCCGTCTCACCGGCTATCCCGTGCAGTACAACAAGGCGGTCGTCGGCCGCAACGCGTTCGCGCACGAGGCGGGAATCCACCAGCACGGCGTCCTCACCGACAAGCGCACGTACGAGATCATGGACGCCGAGTCCGTCGGCCAGGCGACCGAGATCGTCCTCGGCAAGCACTCGGGCCGCCACGCGTTCTCCGACGCGCTGGAGAAGATGGGGCTCAAGGTGCAGGGGGACGTCCTCAACCAGGCGTTCATCCGTTTCAAGGAGCTGGCGGACCGCAAGGTCCAGATCACCGAAGCCGACCTCGAGGCGATCGTGGCCGAGGAGCTCGGCGTACAGGGCGACGCGTGGCAGCTCGTCGACCTCGTCGTCATGGGCGGCCTCGAGAAGACACCCACGGCATCGGTCCAGGTGAAGCGGAACGGCGACCGGCGCCTCATGACCGCCGAGGGCGACGGCATGATCGACGCCGCCTGCCAGGCGATCCGCAAGGCGATCGACGTCGAGTGCCGGCTCGTCGACTTCAACGTCTCGTCCGTCACGAGTGGAGTCGACGCCCTCGGGGACGTGACCGTCCAGGTCGAGTCCGAGGGGTTGCGTGCTTCGGGCCGGGGGGTGTCGACGGACGTCGTCGAGGCCTCGGCCCGCGCCTACCTCTCGGCGCTGAACAAGATCGTGCGGGCCCGTGAGCATCCCGAGAAGGAAGAGGTGGAGGGCGAGTCCGGTCCCTGAGGCTCGCGGTCGGCGTCGCGAGACTGTCGTCGCCCACGTCCTCTGTCACTCGTAGGCGAGGGCCTCGACGATCTCGATGCGGGCGGCACGCCGGCCGGGCAGGGCGGCGCCGATCGCGCCCACGGCGGCGGCGACGGCGAGCACGTACCACGCCCAGTTGAGCGGGAAGCGCCATGTGGCTTCGTAGCCGGTCATGGCGCCGACCCCTCCGATCGTCTGGCTCGACAGGTAGATCCCGAGAGGGAGGGCGAGGATGAACGCGACTCCCGCCATCGTGAGCGACTCGACGAGGACCATGCGCCGAACTCCGCCCCGGCCGACACCGATCGCGCGGAGGACGCCGAACTCGCGGAAGCGCTGTAGGACCGCCATCGCGAGCGTGTTCGCGATGCCGAGGAGTCCGACGAGGACCGATATGGCCAGCACCGCCCAGAATGGCGCGAAGAAGCCGTTGAACTCCTTGCGGATCTCGGCCTCGAAGTCCGCTTGCGTCTGTAGGTCGAATGCGAGCCCCGCGAGCGCGGCCTCGATGGCGGTCTTGCCTGCCGCGAGGGACACGCCTGGCCTCAGGTCTATCTCGATGAAGGCGGGGTCTGTCCGCCCCCAGATTCGGCGGGCGACGCGCTCGTCCACGTACGCGAGGTTGATGAAGTTGGCGGAGCGATACACGCCCGTGACCCTGAGCTCCTCACGTCCGTTCACGGTCGAGAGGACGACGACGTCGCCACGTTCGGCGTCGAGCGCGATCGCGGTCCGCTCGGTCAGGAGGATCTCTCCGTCCCGCAGCCCCTCGCGCACCTGATCCTCCTCCCCGGACACGAGGTCGAACCCGCGCACGGAGAAGAACGCGTCGACGTCCGCCCCGTCGACGAAGATGTCGGCATCGTCGCCGTCCTCGGTCTCGCTCTGCGCGGTGTGGAAGGTGAGGGGGGAGACGGTTTCGAACGATTCGACGTTACGCAGCCTGCGCAGGGTGCGGGCATCGAGGGGCTGGTAGTCCTGAGAGCCGAGCTCGTTCGACACGACGAAGTCGGCGCCGAACTCGCGGTCGATCGACTCGATGATCGCGTCGCCCAGCGAGCGGTTGATCGTCCCGATCGTGAGGATCATGCCGAGCACGGCCATGAGGATGCCCAGCGTGAGGGCGGAACGTGTGCGTGCCTTCGTGAGGTGGCCGACGGAGACCTTGCCCACACCGCGGGCGATGGGTGCGATCGCCGTGCCCACCGTCGTTCCGAGGGGTCGCAGCACGAGTGGCACCAGGAGGATCGCTCCCACGAGGGGAAAGAGGAGGATCGCCATCGCGAAGGGGAAGGCGACGTCTCCGGCAAGGCTCAGAGCGATCGAGGAGGCGATGAGGGCGACACCCAGGATCCAGGCCCGCCCGAGGCGGCGCTCCGAGGCGAGCGCCTGCGTGTTGCGCATCGCGACAATGGGGTCGACACGCGCCGCGCGGCGGGCGGGGATGAGCGAGGCGAGAAGCGTGACCCCGATTCCCACGGCTGCGGCGAGGAGGATGGCGAAGGTGGGGATCGTGAACGTGTCGAGTGAGAGGTCCCCCTCGAAGATCCCTTCCATCGTCGTGATGAGGAGGCGGGCGAGGACGAGCCCGAGGCCGAGGCCGAAGGCCGTCGACACGGTCCCGAGCGTGAGCGCCTCGACGACGACGGTGCGGGTGATCTGGCGGCGTTCGGCGCCCAGGGCCCGGAGGGTTCCGTAGAGCTGCACGCGTTCGGCCAGCGCCATGGAGAGCGAGTTGTAGACGAGGAAGACCGACACGACGACGGCGACCATCGAGACGGCGAGGAGAGCGGTCTGCGTGGCCGCGAGGATCTGGAAGAAGGTTCCGCCCTGCGTGCCCGGTTCCGTGGCCGCGAGGTTTTCGTCGAGCTCGCCCTCGTACAAGTCGATCCACTGCGCGGCATCCGTCGCCGGTTCGAGAACAAGCAGCGTCGTGTCGACCTGCTCGCCGGACCCCGTCGCTCGCTGCACCTGCTCGAGCCAGCCGACCATGAACCGTCCCTCGAAGACACGACCCGCCCCGCGGTTCTCGAGTATCCCGACGACGTGCCACCGGCTCGTCCTCCCGTTCGCCTCGATCCTGATCGCGCGGCCCGCCTCGACGTCGAGCTCGTCGGCGAGCCTGCGGGGCAGCGTGAGCTCGTCCGAGCCGGGCTTGGGGAGGCGTCCGCCCCGTTCGAGCTCGTAGTCGACGATCTCGCGGTCGCTCGCGATGTCGGTGCCGACGAGCGTGAACCCCCTGTCGTCGCGGGCCAGGGTCGCGGCGTGCCCGGTGCGGGGCACGACTGCCCTCACGTCGGGCAGGTCCTCGACACCGGCGATGTCGCTCTCGTCGTACTTCTCGAATCCCGGCGAGGCGATCCAGACGTCGGCACGCCCGACGAGGTCGTCGATGATCGTGCGCAGGCTCGCCTCCGTCGTGGCGTTCGAGATCATCGTCGCGAAGAAGATCGCGACACCGAATGCGACACCGAGCCCCGTGAGGGCCGAGCGGCCCTTACGATGCCTCAAGTGCTTGAAGCCAAGCGAAGACAGACTTCGCACGGTCACCTCCGGTACCCGCCAGCACAAGCTCGTCGACGATCAGCCCGTCCCTGATGAAGACGATTCGGTCACAGCCGGATGCCGCTCTCGGGTCGTGTGTGATGATCACGACGGTCTGACCGTGCTCGTCCACGAGACGCCGGAGGAGGCCGAGCACGTCGGCGCCGGAACGCGAGTCGAGGTTCCCTGTCGGCTCGTCGGCCAAGAGAACATCAGGGGCGGCGACGAGGGCGCGGGCGATGGCGACGCGCTGCTGCTGGCCCCCCGAGAGCTGGGCAGGCAGGTGATCTGCCCGGTCCGCGAGGCCCACCGTCCCGAGGAGCTCGTCGACCCGTCTCCGGTATCTCCGTTTCGGGACACCGTCGACGACGAGGGGCAAGGCGACGTTCTCCCGTGCCGTGAGGACCGGCACGAGGTTGAAGAACTGGAACACGAAGCCGAGCTCACGGCGCCGCATGCGCGTGAGGCGCCGGTCCGAGAGCGTCGCGATGTCACGGCCGCCGATGTACACGGCGCCGGAGGTGGGCTTGTCGAGCCCACCCATGATGTGGAGGAGGGTCGACTTGCCCGATCCGGACGGCCCCATGACGGCCACGTACTCCCCCGCGGCGACGTCGAGATCCACGCCCGCGAGGGCGTAGGTGACGGCTGCTTCCGTGCGGTCCTCC
>JADZDR010000077.1 GCA_020850945.1 Acidimicrobiia bacterium
CTGTCCGATCGCGGTCTCGGCCATCCTGTCGCGTGCCACTATCCCGAGACGCTGGCCCGTGTTCCGTCTCCCCTCGGGGAGGCGTGACGGACCGGAACACGTCGTCCTGTGACGTACCCCCACGTGTGCCAGACTCCCCCCTGCGGGCAAGGCGTGTACCGCCGAGGGGATTCGAGAAGGAGTGTCGATGACAGCAGCCGCCACCACCGACATCGTCACGGAGACGATTAACGCCATCCGCTTCCTCGCCGTCGATGCGATCGAGGAGGCGAACTCCGGTCATCCGGGCGCCCCCCTCGGGCTCGCACCCCTCGCATACTCGCTCTACACACGCCACATGCGCCATGACCCGTCCGATCCGGCCTGGCCCGACCGTGACCGATTCGTCCTCTCGAACGGGCATGCGTCGATGCTCCTGTACGCGACCCTCCACCTCGCCGGATACGACATCCCCCTGGACCAGATCCGCAACTTCCGCCAGTGGGGCTCGATCACGCCTGGACATCCCGAACGCGGCCACGTGGACACGCCGGGTGTCGAGGTCACGACGGGACCGCTCGGCCAAGGTTTCGGCAACGCGGTGGGCCTCGCTGTCGCCGAACGGGCGGCCGCAGCCCGGTTCAACACGACTTCGCCGGAGGTCGTCGACCACAGGACTTGGTGCATCGCCGGTGACGGCTGCCTCATGGAAGGTGTGCAGTCCGAGGCGGCCTCCCTCGCCGGATTCCTCGGTCTCGGCAAGCTCACCGTCTTCTACGACGACAACTTCGTGACCCTGTCGGGCCCGACTTCGATGTCGTTCCACGAGGACGTGCGCCACAGGTTCGCCGGCTATGGCTGGCACGTCACGTACGTGTCGAATGTGAACGACCTCGAGGAGATCGACCGCGCGATCGCCGAGTGCCTCGAGGAGCCGAGCCGCCCCAGCCTTGTGATCACCCGTAGCCACATCGGCTATGGCTCGCCCGTGGAGGACACCTTCCACGCACACGGCAGTCCCCTCGGCAACGAGGGCGTGGAGTCCACACGGGAGGCACTCGGCTGGACGCATCCTCCGTTCGAGATCCCCGCGGAGGTCTACGCCCACGTGGGTGAGCTCGTCGCGCAGCGCGCGAACAGCCACGACACATGGAACGCGGCGTTCGCGGCATGGCAGTCGAAGGACTCGGATCTGGCGGCCGAGTTCGAGCGGCGCCTCACCGGCAAGCTGCCCGACGGCTGGGATGCCGACCTGCCGTCCTGGCAGCCGGGCGAGGACGCGATCCCGACACGCAAAGCGGGTGGTCTTGTCATGAACGCCCTCGCCCCGACGCTGCCCGAGCTGATCGGCGGCTCCGCCGACCTCGATCCGTCGACGTACACGTACCTGAACGACTCGGGCCACTTCGGGGCGCAGCACGACGACGCCCAGCCCGGACCGGGTATCGAGGTGCGGCGCGACTGGGCGGCTCGCAACATCGAGTTCGGCGTGCGCGAGCACGGCATGGGCGCCATCACGAACGGGATCGCGGCTCACGGCCTGTTCCGGCCGTTCTGTGCCACCTTCTTCGTCTTCAGCGACTACATGCGTCCAGCCGTGCGCCTCGCCGCCCTCAGCCACCTCGACGGCATCTTCGTCTACACGCACGACTCGGTCTTCCTCGGCCAGGACGGCCCGACGCACCAGCCCGTCGAGCATCTCGCGAGCCTGCGGGCGATGCCGAACCTCTGGGTCTTTCGACCGGCCGATCCGAACGAGACCGCGCAGGCGTGGCGCGTGGCCCTCGCGCGCACCGAGGGGCCGACCGCACTCGTGCTCTCACGCCAGAGCGTCCCCGTCCTCGACCCCGACAGGGTGCGGGCCGACGAGGGGGGCTACGTGTACGCGGACGGCGACGACGTCTGCCTCGTCGCCACCGGGTCCGAGGTGTCCGTCGCCCTCGACGCCCGCGATCTCCTCGCGGCGGAGGGGATCGCCGCCCGCGTGGTCTCCCTCCCGTGCTGGGAGCGCTTCGCCGAGAGGCCCGTGGCAGAGCAGCATGCCGTCCTCCCCCCCGACATGCCGACACTCGCGGTCGAAGCGGCTGCCACGTTCGGCTGGGAGAGGTGGAATGTGGATGCCGTCGTCGGCCTCGACCGCTTCGGCGCGTCCGCGCCCGCCTCGGTCCTCGCGGAGAAGTTCGGCTTCACGGCGCCCGCTGTCGCCGCGCAGGCGACCGCCCTCGTCCGTGGCGCGTAGGATCGGGTCGTGGCCGATGCCACTGCTGCATCCGACGCACTCGTCCTGTTCGGGATCACGGGCGATCTCGCGAGACGCAAGCTCTTCCCGGCGCTCTACCGCTTGGTGGAGCACGGCTCGGAGATCCCGATCGTCGGCTTCGCGTCTTCGGACTGGAACACCGACCACTTGCGCCGCCGTGCGCGGGAGTCGCTCGAAGCCGACGGCATCGAAGTCGAAGGGAACGTGTGGTCGCGACTCGCGTCGCTGCTCACCTACGTGCGGGGTGACTACCGGGACGCGGCGACTCTCGATCCCCTCTGCGCCACGTTGCGGGGCCGGGAGCGTCCCCTCTTCTACCTCGCGATCCCACCGGCTCTCTTCGAGGTGGTCGTCGAGAACCTGGCGGCGGTGGGGCTCAACAGGAACGCCCGCGTCGTCGTCGAGAAGCCGTTCGGACGTGACCTCGGATCGTCGGAGCGCCTCGGCCGTGTCATCGCCGCCGCGTTCCCGGAGGAGCGGACCTTCCGCATCGACCACTATCTCGGCAAGGAGGCTGTCCAGGACATCATGGTCTTCCGCTTCGCGAACGCGATCTTCGAACCGATTTGGAACCGACGTTATGTCTCGAGCGTGCAGGTCACCATGGCCGAGGAGTTCGGCGTCGAGAGCCGGGGGCGCTTCTACGACGGCGTCGGGGCATTGCGCGACGTCGTGCAGAACCACGTCCTGCAGATCCTGCTCCTCCTCGCCATGGAACCACCGTCGAGCTCGGGACCCGAGGCCGTCCGCGACGAGAAGCTCAAAGTCCTCCAGGCGATGCGCTCGCTCGATCCACTCGCCACAGTGCGGGGCCAGTACCGCGGGTACAGCGAGGAGCCCGGTGTCGCAGTCGGCTCGGACACGGAGACGTACGTGGCGGCCCGCTTCGAGATCGACTCGTGGCGGTGGGCGGGCGTGCCGTTCTTCGTCCGGGCCGGCAAGGCCCTGCCCGTCAACGCGACGGAGGCCGTCATCCGCTTCCACCACCCGCCTCGCCTCCTCTTCGCGGGGAAGGACGCCCCCATGCCCCAACGAAATGCTCTCTACTTCCGAATCGGGCGCAGCGACGGTGTGACGCTGCAGGTGCAGGCGAAGAAGCCGGGCGCGGAGATGGTCTCGCGGCCAGTGGACCTCGACGTCGACTTCCACGAGGTGCTCGGCGCCGCCCAGGAGCCGTACGAGCGCCTCCTCGGTGACGCGATGGCGGGGCGCCAGACCCTCTTCGCCCGCGCGGACAGCGTGAACGAGTCGTGGCGTGTGATCCAGCCCGTCCTCGACCGTCCCCAGCCCGTCCACGTGTACGACAGGGGAGGCTGGGGTCCCGAGGCGTCCTTCTACATGCTCGCCGAGTACGGTGGCTGGCACGATCCGCGGGATGCCGCATGAGCGGGGTCCGCGATCAGGCCGGTTCGGGCAGCCCCACCTGCCTGTGGATCGTGCGCCACGGTGAGACAGAGTGGAGCGAGAACCGCAGGCACACAGGGCGCACGGACATCCCCCTCACCGAAGCGGGAAGGCAGGAGGCGCGGGCCGTGGCGACCCTGCTCGCCGGGCACGACTTCGCGGGGGTCTTCAGCTCCCCCCTGTCCCGTGCCCTCGACACGGCCCGTCTCGCCGGCTTCGAGGCGGCCGAGCCGGACGACGACCTGCTCGAGTGGGACTACGGCGAGTACGAGGGGCGCACGACCGTCGACATCCGTGTCGAGCGGCCGGGTTGGACCGTCTTCCACGGCGGCTGCCCCGGCGGTGAGACGGCTGCCGACGTGGGCGTGCGGGTCGATCGGTTCATCGCCCGTGCCCGCCGTGTCGACGGGGACGTCGTCGCCTTCTCGCACAGCCACCTTCTACGGGTGCTCTGCGCCCGCTGGCTGGGGCTCGGGGGAACCGACGGGCGTCTCTTCACCCTCGATACGGCAGCGGTCTCGGCCCTCGGCTACGAACGCGAGGTGCCGGTCGCGCGCCACTGGAACTTGAGGGGCTGACCCACTCCAACGTCCTCGCGTCGATCTCACGTGTGTCAGGAGTCGGTCGATCCGGCCGGATCCTCGTCCGACGGGTACATGAGAGTGAAGCGGTCTTCGAGGGCGAACGCCGCCATGAGGAGACCGATGTGCGTGAGCGCCTGCGGGAAGTTGCCGAGCATCGCCCCGTCGGGGCCGAGCTCCTCGGACAGGAGACCGACGTCGTTCGCGCAGTCGAGGACGCGGCTGAAGAGGGCATGCGCGTCGTCGTGGCGGCCGAGGAGGGCGAGGCAACCTACGAGCCAGAAGGTGCAGATCGCGAAGGTGCCCTCGGTGCCTTTCAGCCCGTCCTCGTCGCGGTACCGGAAGACGAAACCGTTGTCGTCGCAGAGCTCGGCCTCGATCGCCTCGATCGTGGCTCGCATGCGCGTGTCCTGCGCGTCCACGAACCCGGTGAGCGGCATCATGAGCGTCGACGCGTCGAGAGCGTCGACGCCGAACGCCTGCGTGTACGCCCCGAGCTTCTCACTCCAGCCGTCCGTCTCGATGGCATTCCGCACGGCGTCTCGTGCCTCGCTCCACCGATCGACAGCGTGTTGCGTGGCACCGATCGCGTCGCACATGTGAACCGCCCGGTCGAGCGCCACCCAACACATGAGCTTCGAGAAGAGCGTGTGCTGGAGCCCCGCCCGCTGCTCCCAGATGCCGTAGTCCTTCTCGTGCCATCTCGCGGCCGCGCAGTCGGCGAGGTCACGCAGGAAGCGGGCGATGGTGGGGTTGAAGTCGCGGTCCGCCCGCCAGAGTGCCCACGCCGCCTGGAGGAGATGGCCGAAGATGTCGAGTTGGATCTGGTCGTATGCGCCGTTGCCGACGCGGACGGGTTGGCTGCCCCGGTAGCCGGGCAGGTGGTCGAGGACCGTCTCGGGCAGGTAGCGCTGGCCGTGGATGCCGTAGAGGATCTGGAGATCGTGGCCCTCCGTGACACGCCCGGCAGCCGCGGTCACGAAGAAGTTGAAGAAGCCGAGGGCCTTGAAGTCGTGCGATGCCTCGACCAGAGCCGAAACCGCCATGCTCGCGTCGCGGACCCAGGCGTAGCGGTAATCCCAGTTCCTCTCACCACCGATCGCCTCCGGCAACGCCATCGTCGGCGCAGCCACGATCGCCTTCGTGCGTGCGTACTGGAGGGCTTGGAGGACGAGGGCCGACCTGTTCACCTCGTCCCTGTAAGGCCCGTCGTAGTCCGTCTCGTGGTTGTGGGACCACGCCTGCCAGAGACCGATCGTGCCGTCGAGGGCGGCGTGGATCTCCTCCTCCGGCATCGGGGCAGGGCGGATCTCCCACGGCGTGAACTCCTGCAGGGCGAAGGCGATCTTCTGGCCCTCGGCGATCGTGAAGCGGGTCTCGGCCGTGCTCTGCACGGCGTCGGCGGCGACGGGCCAGGTGATCGTGAACGCGGTCGAACCCCCGAACGACTGCAGGCCCCCGTCGACGGGGATCAGGAACGGACGTGTGAGACCGTACTCGGGGCGGGGCGCGAGCTCGACGTGGAAGACGGCGCTCCCCTCGACTGCCTCGAGCACGCGGAGGATCGTGGGGGGTGAGTCGGCGCCGATCTCGGAGTCCTCGCCCTCTGCCCGGAGCACGAGCGCGTCCGTGAGCGTGACCGTCGCACCGCTCAGCCGGAACTCGGTGCGCAGGACCATGGTGCCGGGTACGTACGCACGAACGACGTCGAAGTCGAACGCGGGCCGGATCGACCAGTGGCCGGCGTCGGGGCCGAGGATGCGGGCGAACGTGGCGGGTGACTCGAAGCTCGGCAGGCACGCCCAGTCGATCGAACCGTCTCGGCTCACGAGGACGGCGCCTCGACAGTTGGAGAGGAGGGCGTAGTCCGAGATCGAGGGTGGCGTTCCCCCGGCGTCGTCACCTGGATGCACGCCGAGACGGTACCACTGGTTTCGGCCGCTCAGGGCACGTCGGCGGCTGCCTTGAGGAGGCGGTCACGCACCGCGGTGCCGATTCCCGTTGCGGGAGGGAGGACGGCGATCACGTGACGGATGCCTCGGCGGTCCGCTTCACGCAGGAGGGTGTAGAGGCGCTGCCCGTACGAGACGTCGTTCGGGCCGGCGTCGAGACGCGCCAGTCCCTCTGGCACGGGGATGTCTGTCGGGCAGAGGACGGCGCATGCCTCGACGGACGGGCGCATCGCGGCGAATAGGCGGCCGACGTCCCCGGCCTCGACAGCCACGACGCGGGCCTGCGGTGCGTAGTGCGTGGCGAGCATTCCCGGCGCGCGAGGCGGACCCGAGTCGGCGGGCAGGGGGGCGCCGAGGATCGCCTCGACGGCCTCGACGGGCACTCCGCCCGGACGCAGGAGCAGCGGCGTGTCCCGCGTGAGGTCGACGATCGTGGATTCGACGCCGAGGCGGCACGGGCCGCCGTCGAGGACGAGGTCGACACCCTCCCCGAGGGATTCCTCCACGTCCGCGGCGGTCGTCGGGCTCACACGACCGAACCTGTTCGCCGAAGGCGCCGCCACGGGGCGATCGAGTCGTTCGATCACTTCGCGCGTGAGGGGATGGTCGGGCGCACGCACGGCCACAGTGTCGCGACCGCCCGTGACGGCATCCGGCACGAGACGCGAGCGCCGCAGGACGAGTGTGAGAGGTCCCGGCCAGAAGGCGCGCACGAGGCGCCGCGCCCCGTCCGGCACGCCGGTGACGCAGGTCCCGAGCATCGCCTCGCCCGACACGTGGACGATGAGCGGGTGCGCTGCCGGCCTGCCCTTGACCGCGAAGACCCGCGTGAGGGCCGCCCCGTCCGTGACATCGGCCGCGAGACCGTAGACGGTCTCCGTCGGCACGGCGACGAGGCCTCCGGCTGCGAGAACGGCGGCAGCCCGCCCAGGGTCCCGGGTTCGTTCCACCCCCAAGGGATACCAGGTGGAGATGTGGAAACCAGAGGGGTTCGCGACAGTGGCAATACCTGACAGCTTCGGGTAGGTTGGCGATGCCGACATTCCGGGCTGGGAGGCCTGAGTGGTGCGGTGGCGGTGTCGTGACACCGCCGCCGGAGACACGTGACGTTCCTTCCGGCCTCGGCATTCGGTCGGGAAAAACGACAGAGAGCCGTCTCGGTTCCGTGGGGCAACCGCCTACCGGCAGTTCGAACCACACCGGGCGGTGCGCAACCGGGAGGAAAGCACATGAAGACCGTCTTCGGGCGATTCCGTCGCTCGATATTGATCGGCCTGCTCGTCGCCGGGGGAGGCCTGTTCTTCCTGCTGGGATCCGCCAACTCGGCGTCGGCATACGAGGAATGGGCTCTCATCACCAACGACCCGAGTCCCTGTACGGAACTCCTCGGGGCGTGCATCGGCGGCACAGTCCAGACCGCCTACGACGCCCGCCAGGACGCCACGATCACGCTCGAAGCAGCCGTGTGCCGCGACGACGGTTTCTTCGACCTCTGCGGCGACGGCACGATCGGCTCCGTCTCGCTCGACGGGCCGGACGCGATCGAGGTGCAGTGGGACATGGAAGGCGACGGGGTCGTGAACTCGATCGACAACAACGGCGGACCGGGCTTCGGCGCGGGAACCGTCGACGGCTCCTGTCCCGCGGGGACGAGCTGGTACCTGACGACCTTCTGCAATCTCGAGATCTCCCATCCCGCCAACTTCTTCAAGCCTTCACCGGCCGATGGCTGGGACCTCCGCGCCCGCATCTGCGGTCTCGGTGGCTCACCGTGCTCGGGCTGGGAACGCTGGTCACTCGCCGGCATCGACACCGACTACGACGTCAAGTGCGCCCCGGGCAAGGACAACGACGCCGACGGCGTGGCGTGCGAGTTCGAGTTCCCCGGCGGCGAGGTGATCACGAACGACGACGACCGTGACAACGACGCCGTCTACCAGCGCAGCGCGCTTGCCTGCGTCGACGCCGACGTCGCCGGCATTCCCGCCGTCGACCTCGAGATGGGCCTCTTCGGCGACTTCTCGGGTGCGGCCGTGAACAACTTCTGCAAGAAGACGGTCTCCATCCTCGGCAACCCGGTCTTCACCTACTTCACGGGCGGATTCGCCTGGGCTGACGTGACGGTCACGTCGGGTTCGGTCGAGCTCGCCATGGCGAGCCTCCTCACCCAGAACGGAGTCGTCTCGCACAACGCCGACGGCACCGTCGAGGCAGTCGTGAGGGGACTCGGCTTCTGCACGGATCCCGACGCCACGACGTTCTTCGGATCCGACCTCGGCTTCTGCAACTTCACGGCCATGATCCAGGACGACACCGACTTCCTGACCCAGGACGAGTTCTCGATCCGGATCACGGGCACGGGCTTCTTCGGCACGTCGTTCAACAAGAGCTACGGCTTCGACGGCAGCGGCAACCGTGACGCCGCCGAGAGCCTCGCGAGCATCGTGTTCGACTCGTTCATCATCACACCCGGCTGATCGGCACAACCGAACCAGGCCACGCGTGCGGCCGCCCGGTCCCGACCGGGCGGCCGCCGTCGCGTTGACACGGCACGCCGACGCGGCCATCTTGTGCACGTCGCACTCAACCGTTCATACCGCACCTTGTCGGGGGGTAGCCGATGTCGCCTGAGGAGTTGCTCGACAGCCATGCCCGTGCCCTCGACTGGACGGGTACAGTCGTGGGGCGGATTCCCCGCTCCCGGCTCGAAGCACCGACACCGTGTGACGAGTGGACGGTTGCCGAGCTGCTCCAACACGTCGTCGCGGGCAACCTCTGGGCGGCCGAGCTCGCCTCGGGGAGGACGATCGCCGACGTAGGCGATCGCCTCGACGGCGACGTACTGGGCGAGGACGTCACGCACTCCTACACCGAGTCGGCCGCCCTCGCCGACGCTGCGTTCCGGGTCCCGGGCGCGCTCTCTGCTCCCTGCGATGTGTCGTACGGTCCGGTACCGGGCGCTGTCTTCTGCGAGCACCGCTTCGTCGACGTCCTCGTGCACGGCTGGGATCTCGCCGTCTCCACGTCCGGCCCGCAGACGCTCCCGCCGGGCCTCGTCACGGCATGCTGGGAGGTCGTGGAACCCCAGCTGCCCGAGCTGGAGGCGAGTGGCGCGTTCGGCACCGCCCTCGAACCGTCACCTGACGCGCCCGCCCAGGACCGGCTTCTCACCGCCCTCGGCCGTGACCCCGGCTGGACGCCTGCGCAGCCTCGCCTCTGAGGGATTCGAGGGTCGAGACGGTATGCTCTCGGATAACGCGCGTTATCAGGGGGTCGTGGCTGTGCCAGTCGCACAAACGCCAGGCGGTGCGGGGAGCGAGCGGGTCGCCGGTTGTGACCTGGGGAAGGCAACCGCCACGTTCGTCGTCGCGGACATCGGAGCGGGGAGCCTCGAGTTCGAGTCGGTGGAGACCGTCGTCCACAGCGGCCGCCCCATGGACGCCTTCTGTGAGTGTACCGCAACAACGACATCTCCTCGTGCCTCGCGATCGGCGCCAAGGCGCGCGGGAGCTCGTGCGCCTGCCGAAAGGGGGGCGACGCGGTCCGAACCTCGTCGCTGACGGGATGGCTCGACTCCGCGGCCTCCTCTACTCGAGGGTGCGGCGGCACCACGCCTGGCTTCCCGCGCCGGACATCGCCGCCCTGCTCGCCGAATCAGCGCAGGTCCTCGACCGCCATCCGCAGGGTGAGGCGCCGGTCACCGTCGGCTCGGTCCTCCACCACTGGAACAGCGGGCTCTGCGACGGTGTCGTCGTCGTGAGTCCGTGGGGATGCGGCCCCGCCCTGATCGCCGAGAGCCTCCTGCGCCACCGACACGAGATCCCCATGCTGCTCGTCTACGTGGACGGCTCCCCCATCGACGAGCGACGCCTGAACGCCTTCGCCTTCCGGCTCCGCCGGCAGCCGGTAAAGAGCCTGCCACGTGGGCGTACTCAACCACGTCAGGTGTAGTTGAGTACGCCCAGGTGGAAGTCGGCTTCTCGTGGTACGCCCGGAGAGATTCGAACTCCCGACCTTCTGATCCGTAGTCAGACGCTCTATCCAGCTGAGCTACGGGCGCATTCCGATTCCGAAGCGTAACAGCAGCGCCAGGAGGTCTGCGATCCGCCTCGGTATCCGCGGAGGGTGAGGGATTCGAACCCTCGAGGGCCTTGCGACCCAACGGGATTAGCAATCCCGCGCCATAGACCGGACTAGGCGAACCCTCCTCTGTGTGCATCGAGAGGATAGGTGCCCGGTGCCGTGGAGAGGCAAGGGTTGCATACCCGGCGCTCCGCCCCGTGTGTGCAGGTATTCTCGTCTGCTCGCACTCAGACCCACACCGAACCGACCGGAGCGAACATGGAGAAGGGGACCCTGCTCAGCCAGGAGGCGTTCGACCGTCTCACGGCGGAGTTGCACGAGCTCGAGACCGAGGGCCGCCTCCGAGTCCAACAGCGCATCCAGGCCGCACGGGAGGAGGGCGACCTCCGCGAGAACGCCGAGTACCACCAGGCGAAGGAGGACCAGGCGTTCCTCGAGGGCCGGATCGCCGAGCTCCGCTCCCTCCTCGAGACGGCCGAGGTCGGCCACGCGACGGGAGGGGGTGACGTCGTCGAACAGGGTGTGCGGGTGACGCTTCGCGACGCGGACGGCGACGAGGACCTGTACGTATTCACGTCGACCCACAACGAGTCCGAGCTGCCGGTCATCTCGCCCGAGAGCCCGCTCGGCCTCGCCCTCCAGGGACATGCAGTCGGCGACGTCGTCGTGTACGAGGCGCCGGTCGGGAAGCTCAGTGTCGAGATCCTCGCGATCGAAGTCTGACCGGTCACGCGGGCGCGTGAAGCTGCGCGCCCGGCCCCTGATCCGCGGGTCGGTCCACGTGTACAGACGCAATGCCGCCCTCATCCTCGGCACGGCGGTGATCGTCTTCGCACCCGTCGCCGCCTTCGAGGCGTTCTTCGACGAATCCGTGGAGGCCCGCACGCGCGACCTCCTCGATCTCGAAGTCCTCGTGTCCCTCGCCGGCGTGATCACGGGGATCGTCGTGTCCTTGCTGGTCATTCTCTTCTACGAGGGTGTCGTCGAACGGATCGCGGCCGTAGAGCACCGTGGGCACCCTCACGCCCGTCCCGTCGAAATCCTCGCAGACCTGCCCTACGGTCGTCTCCTCGTCGCCGACGTCCTCCTGACTGCCGCCACCCTCGTCGGTGCTCTCTTCTTCGTGGTGCCCGGGCTGGTCGTGCTCGTGCTCTTCTCGCTCACGCCGCCGATCATCAACATGGAGCGCCGGAGCGTGGCGTGGTCCCTGCGACGCAGCTACCGCCTCGTGCGGGGCAACTTCTCCCGTGTCGCCGTCGTCGTGCTCGGCGGCCTCACGTTCGGCGAGCTCGTGGAGACGGGCTTCGAAGCGCTGGCCCACGCCCTCCACACCGGCAGTGGCGGCGAGTTCGTGGCCATCCTCGCATCCGATGTCGTCGTCGAGCCCCCCGTCACGCTCCTGATCGTGGTCACGACCTTCATCCTGAGCGGTGTCCCGGTGGACGATACGGGCGAGGACGCGCGTCTCGTCTCCCCATAGAATCCGCTCCCGGAGGGATGGCCGAGTGGACGAAGGCGGTGGTCTTGAAAACCACTGAGGTGTGAGCCTCCGGGGGTTCGAATCCCTCTCCCTCCGCAAGAAGCAACCAACCCCGCGTCAGTGCTTCACTCGGGTCGCATCAGGGCGGGGGCGCCACGCTCGACGAGGGCGGCGGGCAGGGCGACGGAACCGTCCTCCCGCTGGTGCTGCTCGAGGAGGAACGTGAGGGCGCGACCGATCGCGACAGCCGTGCCGTTCAGGGTGTGGACGGGTACGTTGCCGGCGTCGAGCTTCGTGCGGACCCTGAGGCGACGCGCCTGGTAGTCGGTCGTGTTCGAGGCCGAGGTCGCCTCCCGGTACCGACCCTCGGACGGCAACCACGCCTCGATGTCGTACTTCTTGGCCGCAGGCGCGCCGAGATCACCCCCGCAGACGTCGACCACGCGGTACGAGAGCTCGAGCGCGTCGAAGATCCGGCGCTCGCACGCGAGGAGGAACTCGTGCTCCTCCCAGCTCGAGTCGGGATGCGTGAACGAGAACATCTCGACCTTGTCGAACTGGTGGACACGGAAGATGCCCCGCGTGTCCTTGCCATGCGTGCCCGCCTCACGCCGGAAGCAGGTCGAGAAGCCGAGGTACCTGAGGGGGAGCCGGGCGGCGTCGAGGATCTCGTCCATGTGCATGGCAGCGAGCGGCACCTCGGACGTCCCGGCGAGGAACAGGTCGTCCTGGTCCGTCGCATAGATCTGGTGGCGGTCGGTGGGGAAGAAGCCCGTCCCGTACATGGCGGCCTCCCGCACGAGAACGGGCGGGACGACCGGGACGAAGCCCGACGGTGTGAGGAGGTCGAGGACGAGTCGCTCGAGGGCGAGTTGGATGCGCACCGCGTCACCACTGAGATAGGTGAATCGCGACCCGCTCACGACGGCAGCCCGTTCGATGTCGATGATCCCGAGGGCAACCCCCATGTCGTAGTGATCACGCAACCAAGGCGGCGTCTCGGTCGCGCCGACCGTCACGACGGCGACATTGTCGAGGTCGTCGGCGCCTTCGGGCACCGATGTGTGGGCGGGGTTGGGGATCTCGGCGAGGAGGGCGTCGACCGTGGCCGCGGCTGCGTCGAGGTCCGTGTCGACTCTCTCGCGTTCGGCCTTGAGCGCCGCCATGGCCGCGACCATCTCGTCCCGGCTCGCGCCATCTGCGGTCGCGATGTCCCGACCGGCCGTCTTCTGCCTGCTGCGCAGCTCATCCGCCTCTGTCTGGAGGTCGCGGCGGCGCCGGTCGGCGTCAAGGAGGCGGTCGATGAGAGAGGTGTCCGCTCCCTTCCGGGCGAGACCCCGCTTGAACGCGTCGGGATCGTCCCGCGCCGCCTTCAGGTCGATCACCTAGTCGCCCTCCATCTCGGCGACGAGGCCGGTCACCCACTCGCCGGCCTGCGCCCACGCGGCCTCCTCCTCTTCCTCGTGGAAGATGCCGCGGCGGCGCGCCCGCGGGTACGAACCGAGGAAGTGCACGGATCCGAACCTGAATCGCAGCCCCCGCAAGGCGTCCTGCACGAGGGCATCGGCGAGGTGGCCCTCGATGTCGATGAAGAACCAGTACTCGCCGAGACCACCCTTCGTGGGGCGGGATTCGATCTTCGTGAGGTTGAGCCCGCGGGCGGCGAACTCCTGGAGGATCGCGAGCAGCGACCCCGGCCGGTCGACACCCAGATGGCAGACGATGCTCGTCTTGTCCGCCCCCGTACGGGGCGGCACACCGTGGCCGAGGAGGACGAAACGCGTCTCCGCACCCGGGTGGTCCGAGACGTCGTCGCGCAGGACCGTGGCCCCGTAGAGGCCCGCCGCGATGCGGGGGCCGATCGCGACCCGGTCACGCCGCTCGGATCCGGCAACCTCCTGCACGGCTTCGGCCGTGCTGTTCGTGGCGACGAACACGGCCTGGGGCAGGAGCCCCTCGACGGTGTGGCGGCACTGTGCCGTCGCATGCGGATGGGAGAGGATCTCCCGCACCTCACCCAGATCGGTGCCGGACAGCCCGATGAGGTTGTTGTCCACGACGGAGACGATCTCGCGGCGGATGAGCAGATCGGGCCTCTGGGCGAGGACGTCGAGCGTGATGTTCACGGATCCCTCGACCTGGTTCTCGATCGGGACGAGGCCCAGATCCACCTTGCGACTCGCGACTCCTTCCACGACGTCCGCGATCGTCGACATGGGAGTCATCTCGGCGTCGGCGAAATCCTCCTGCGTCCGCAGGGCGGCTTCCGTGTTCGTGCCCGGCGGGCCGAGGTAGCCGATGCGGACCGTCATCGTCACACCATCTCGTGGTGGACATGGTCGGGGTCCATGGCGAGGGCAATGGCCGCGCTCTCCTCCTCCGACAGCGGCCCGTCCTCACCCCTCCCCGCCTTCACTCCCTTGGCGTACACGCGGGCATCCGTGCGGCCGTTGATGCACGTGAGGACGAGGCCCGTCCCGTTCTCGTCGAGGAAGGCGGCGGAGAAGGACAGGTGGCCACCCATGTCCGCGAAGGCGTCGTAACGCACCACTCCAACGCGCTGCACCGCGGCCGCGAGCGCGTTGCGGAGCTGGCCGACCCTCGTGTCGAGGGCGGCGACGATCTGGCCGAGGTTCTGCGTCGTCTCGACCTGGAACGCCACGGCCTCCACGAAATCGGACTCGTCACGACCGCCGGAGAGGATCGTGAGTCGGCGTTGCAGGCGACTCAATCGCACGAGGGCGAAGGCGGCCACGGCGAGAGCGGCGGCGCCGACGAGGCCGATGACGACGAGGGCGATGGTCACGGATTGGTCCACGGGGGAAAGTTACCTCTGCGAGCCGGGCTCAGGAGGAGTAGTCGAGCTCCAGCGAGCGGATGTTGTCCTGCACATTCTGTTCCCCGGGGAGAGGCCCGAGCGAGACGGTGACCCTGTTCCGGCCCGGTGCCGGACTCAAGCCGGCGACGGTCACGTTCTTGGAGGCCCCCGGCGCGAGTGCCGTGACATCGACGCTCGCCTTCTGCGTGTCCGTCGCTCCCTGTGGCCGGAGACTCGCCTTCACGGCGAGCATGTCGATCGACTGGTCACCCACGTTCTTGATCGTGACCTGCACCTCGAACTTGCCGGACGCGACGACTTGCACGACTCCGTCCTGCACGCCGGAGGGCACCGGTTGCGTCGCGAGGGTGAGGAGGGCGACGTCAACCGTCCCGCTCACATCGGGTGCGCCGAGGAGCTTGCGGACGAACAGGGCAATCGCGGGTCGCTCGGTCTCGGCCGGCTCGGGAAACCAGTACGAGTCGGGCAGGTGCGGCGGCGCCGCCTCACCTTCGAAGTGCGCCTTCACGGCGGCCTGCGCGTACGCGTACGCCCGGTCGCCCGTCACGAAGTCACGCTCGATGTCCATCATCTCCGACGTCACCTCGTTCGGATCCCCTCCCTCGGTCACGATCCGGTTGATGAGGGACGCGAGCCGCGAGATGCCGCCGGCTCGGGCCTGCATCGCCACGACGAACTGCCTGAAAGCCCCCTCGAGCTCTGCGGGGGCGTCGAGTTGCTCGGCTTCCTCCGCGATACGCGTGGCGTCGGCCGCCCACGCCTCGAGGACCTCGGTGGCGGGCTTCTGCTCGTCACCGACGAGGATCGCGCTACCCGACGGTTCGGCGTAGAACTGGCGGAGGACCTCACCCACCGCCGTCGAGCGTTCGGCCAGCGGTGTGAGGTCCTTCTCGACGAAGGCCGCTGGCTTCGGCCCACCGAAGAAAGCGCGCGCCCCGAGCACGACGAACACGCTGAAGAGCACGATCAGGCCGATGAGCGGCCAGTTCGCCCCGCGCCGGCGGCCCGGGGGAGGGCGGGGCGCGTTCGCGTTCGCGGCGGCAACTCGTCCGGTTGTGGTCACAGGGGGTCGTTCCTGTCAGGGCCCGTGGAAAAGCTCGACACGGACGATCGAGGGTGAACGACCATTATCGCAGACCGGCCGGTGGTTCTCCCATCGTGAAGCCCGTGCGCACGGGCTTCCACCGTGCACGAGTAGCTTCTGGCGGAGGGCTCGGCTGTGAAAGGGACGAAGATGGGGGAGACGAACCCCGCGGACGCCGCGGACACTCCGGAGGCGGATGCCGGCATCCCCACCTCCGTCGCGCCGCCGGCACGGGACCGGACTCTCTCCCCGGCCGAGATCGCCGTCGAGTCCGCCCGTCTCGTGATCGGCCTCGCGGCACTCGTCGGATCCGGCTTCGTCGCTCTCCTCGAGCGCTACGGCATCCCCGAGGCAGAGCTCCACCCCGACGGAGGTCCTCCGCCGCCTGCCCTGGCCGACGGCGACCCGACCGCCACGGATGCGGTTCGGCTCGCGGTCCACGGTCTCCTCGGCCTCGTCCGAAGCCCAGCGGACAGCTCGGCGCCACGGCGCAACGTCCTCGCAGGATTCGCGCTCGATCTGCCCGGCATGGCGAGCCGCCTCCGCACCGGCACGCGCAGGCGGGCTGCACCCGTATTCGGCCTCGCCGCCCGGGCCGCGGCGTTCGGTCCCGTCGCCGCCCGCGTCGAGCGCACGCAGGCGGTCCTCGACCGCTGGCACACCGTGGGCAGCAGAGAGATGGAGGCGAACCGGCAGTATGCCGCGGCCGTGCTCGACGCCGGCGCCCGCCTCGGCATGGACTGGATCGTCGACAACCTCAACCTCGACCTCATCATCAAGAACCTCGACCTGAACCGGATCCTCGCCGACCTCGAGCTCACGGACATCATCGTGGAATCGACCGGTGGTGTGACGGAACGGACGCTCGAGTCCGTGCGCTCACAGGCGGTCGGAGCCGACGGGCTCGTGGATCGCCTCGTGGGGCGCACCCTGCGGCGACGGACCCGGGACGCCCCGAAGGGTCCCGCCTTGCTCGTCGGCGACCCAGGCGCCACAGGCACCGCAGGCGACAACGGATCCGTCGTGCAGCCGTGACCGAGCCACAGGCGGACCGGCCCGAAGGAGGGACCGAGTACGGCCACTATGCCGGCCTCGTAAGCAGGGCGGCGGCCTGGATGCTCGACCTCTTCGTGCTTCTCGCCGGACTCTACGGGTCCATCCTCGTCGCCTCGACCGTGCAGAGCATCTTCTCGCTCGAACCTCCTTCCGTCCCCCAGATCAGCCGTGTCGCCTTCATCGTCACGTTCGGAGCCGGCGCGTTCGTCTACCTGTTCGTGGGCTGGTCGGTGTGGGGCAAGACCATCGGCAAGGCCGTCCTCGGCCTCGAGGTCCTGCGAGCCGACGGCTCGAAGCTGCCGGCCCTGCGCTGCATCATCCGCATCTTCGGCTACGTGGTCTCCGCCCTTCTCTTCGGGATGGGCTACTGGTGGGTGGCACTCAGCCCGCGACGGCGGGCGTGGCACGACGCGATGGCGGGGAGCTGTGTCGTATATGCGTGGCGAGCCCGGTCGAGCCGGATCTTCGACGCGCTCGGGCAAGGACAAGGAACGGGAAGGAGGAGGCGCCGGGCTGGTCCAGATGGATCAGGCGCCGATTCGGCGCCTGTGCGTTGATCGGGGACCATTGCGTATCCTCGCCGAGATCGGCACCATCGCTCCCCAATCCAGCCGGAGGTCCGCGTGCACGGGCGAACGCAGTCCCCACAGAAGCTCTCCCTCGTGGAAAGGATGTCGGCGTGGTCCGTGCGGCGACGCCGCCGTGTGATCGTCCTCTGGGTGGTCGTTCTCGTCGCGTTCAACGCCGTCGCCGCATCCATCGGCAGCCAGTTCACGAACGCCTTCTCGCTCCCGGGAACGGAGTCCCAGGAGGCGTTCGACATCCTCGAGGAGCGCTTCCCGGAGAGATCGGGTGACACGGCCGAGATCGTCTTCAAGGCCGAAGGGGGGATCGAAGACGCGGGCGTACGGAGTCGCATGGAGGATGCGTTCGGTCGCATCGAGGACTACGACGAGGTCGTTGCGGTCCTCAGCCCGTACGGCGAGGGGGGAACGGGTCAGATGTCGCCGGAGGGCACGATCGCGTTCGCCGTCGTGCAGTTCGAGGGCCAGGCGGGCGACATAGACATCGACAAGGTGAAGGAGATCAAGGAGATCGCCGAGAGTGCGGCCGGTGACGGTCTCACGGTCGAGGTGGGGGGCTTCGTCGTGGCGGCTGCGGAGCAGGAGCCGCCCGGGCTCGGCGAGGCGATCGGCTTCTTCGCCGCCATGATCATCCTCCTCATCGCGTTCGGGTCACTGCTCGCCATGGTCCTTCCCCTCGTCATCGCCATGTTCGGGATCGGTGTCGGGCTCACGATCATGACGGTACTTACCCACGTCCTCAAGACTCCCCAGTTCGCCCCCCAGCTCGCGTCGATGATCGGGATCGCCGTCGGTATCGACTACGCGCTCTTCATCGTGACCCGTTACCGGGAAGGGCTGGAGCACGGCATGGAACCGGAGGAGGCGATCGCGCGTTCGTCGGGAACGGCTGGCCGTGCCGTCGTGTTCGCCGGCGTCATCGTCGTCATCTCGATGCTGGGCATGCTCCTCATGCGCTTCCAGTTCGTCGAGGGCCTTGCCGTGGGGGCCGCAACCGTCGTGTTCGTGACGATGGTCGCGTCGGCGACGCTGCTGCCCGCCCTGCTCGGTTTCACGGGCCGCAACATCGACAAGTTCCACATCCCGTTCTTCGCGAAGCGCCAGTCGACCGACGAGACCTCGATATGGTTCCGCTGGAGCCGGCGCATCCAGCGCCACCCCGGCCTCTTCGCGACCATGAGCTTCCTCGTGCTCGTCCTCCTCGCCACACCTGTCTTCTCGATGCGGCTCGGCGTCGCCGATGCCGGCAACGACCCCAAGTCGCACTCGACCCGCCGCGCCTACGACCTCCTGAGCGAGGGCTTCGGACCCGGTTCCAACGGTCACATAATCCTCGTGGCGAGTCTCGAGTCCTCGGAGGATCTCGACGCGCTCGAAGGACTGCGGGGAGACCTCGAGGGGACGGAGGGGATAGTCGCGGTCGGACCTGCGGTCCCCAACGAGGCCGGCGACGCCGCCGTGGTCAACGTCACGCCCGCGTTCGCCCCCCAGGATGTGGAGACGAGTGAGCTCGTCGACGAGATCCGCACCGAAATCGTCCCCCGCGCGCTCGCGGGATCTGGCGCCGTCGTGCGCGTCGGTGGTTTCACGGCGATCATCGACGACTTCAGCCGGCAGATCGCGCAACGCCTTCCCGTCCTCATCGGTGTCGTGCTTGCCCTCTCCTTCCTTCTCCTCATGGTCGTGTTCCGATCGGTCCTCGTGCCCCTCAAGGCGGCGGTCATGAACCTCCTCTCGATCGGGGCCGCGTACGGCGTTATCGTCGCCATCTTCCAGTGGGGCTGGTTCGCCGACGAGATCGGCGTGGGAAGGCCGGGGCCCATCGAAGCCTGGATACCGATGATGCTCTTCGCGATCCTCTTCGGGCTCTCCATGGACTACGAGGTGTTCCTCCTCTCGCGGGTCCGCGAGGAGTACCTGCGCACGAACGACAACGCCCTCGCCGTCGCCAACGGCCTCGCCAAGACCGCGCGTGTCATCACGGCTGCGGCCCTGATCATGGTCACGGTCTTCCTGTCGTTCGTGCTGAGCGGGGACCTGCGCCAGGTCAAGCTGTTCGGCATCGGCCTCGCCGTCGCCGTGCTCATCGACGTGACGCTCGTGCGGGTCGTGCTCGTGCCGTCGACGATGGAGCTGCTCGGGGATGCCAACTGGTGGCTGCCCCGCTGGCTCGACCGGCTCCTCCCGACCCTGCGCATCGAGGCCGAGGAAGCCGAGGAGGGAGAGCACGAGGGCATCGACGTGAGGGACCCAGCCGAGATCCCCGAAGAGGCACGCAGGTAGCCCTTCCGGGTCGATCGTTGCAGGTGACAACTAACCTGCCCCGTGTTCCGCAGGCCAGGGGGAGCTGTGGGCATCGAGAGGAGACCACCTGTGCCGCCGGAGGGGACGTGGATCGCAGCCGACCTGGCCGAGCTGACCGAGGGGGCGGACAATCGCGTAGAGGTCACGCCCGGCGATGCCAGGTCCGGCTCGGGCTTCGAAAAGATGACCATCGCCGATGAGCGATACTTCCTGAAGACGGTCAGCCCCGCAACGGACTGGCTCATGCGCGTGACCGGCGACCGAAACCACCGCACGTTCCGCATCTGGACGGCCGGAATCATGTCCGCGGCCCCGGACAGCATCGACCACACCGTCGTCGGCATGGCCTTGGAGGGGGAGGGCCCCGAAGCCGTGCTCGGGATCCTCATGCGGGACGTCGCCGAGTATCTCGTCCCCGAAGGGGACGCTCCCCTCACATCAGATCAGCACGCCGGCTTCCTCGATCACATGGCCGAGTTGTGCGCCACCTTCTGGGGCTGGAACGACAATCTCGGACTCGCGACACTCGGGCAACGTGTCCGGTTCTTCGCGCCGGACAACATCGCCCCCGAACTGGAGGCCTCGGACGTTCCCGGCCCGATCGCCGCCTCGGACGCGGGTTGGCGCCTGTTGGCGGAGAAGGCACCCGACCTTGCGAGGACCGCCGCCCTGATCCACGCCGATCCGCAGCCACTCGTGGCCGCTCTGAGACGTACGCCGCAGACCTTCCTCCACGGGGACTGGAAGGCAGGGAATCTGGGCAATTTCCCGGACGGTCGCACGATCCTCGTCGATTGGGCCTACCCGGGTGAGGGGCCTGCCTGCTGGGATCTCGCGTGGTATCTCGCCCTCAACCGCGTCCGGCTCCCCGAGGCGAAGGAGGACGCCATCGCACGATTCCGGGACTCGTTGGAGCGCTACGGCATCCCGACCTCGGGCTGGTGGAGCGAGCAGCTCGAGCTCTCCCTCCTGGGAATGGCGGTGTGCTTCGGTTGGGAGAAGGCTCTGGGCGACGAAGACGAGCTCGGCTGGTGGGCTGAGAGGGCAGCGGTCGGGATCCGCCGTCTCGAAGGCGCTCGGGCGCCATGAGCCGAGATCACTATGCGGGGGCTGTGGCCGCATGGGCGGAGGGTGCGTCCCGTGTGTACCGACCGATCGCGGAGGAGCTCCTGCGCCACGCGCCGCATCCGTTGCGAGGCCGCACCGTGCTCGACGCCGGCGCGGGGACGGGCGTCGCGAGCGACGCCCTGACTGCCGTAGGTGCATCCACAGTGGGAGCCGACCTCTCGTTCGACATGCTCGCATGGAACAGGCCGAGGCGTCCCCCGGCTGTGGTCTGCGACATACTCGCACTCCCCATACACGATGATGCGGTCGACGACGCGGTCGCTGCATTCGTTCTCAACCATGTCGACGCGCCCGTGCGGGCGCTAGGGGAGCTCATCCGCGTGACGCGGGAGGGCGGGGCCGTCCTTGCGACGGTGTATGCGAGCTCGAGCAGGAGTGACGCCCGCGAGCGGATCGATGGCGCCGTCCGTGCCCACGGCTGGGTCGCACCCGCCTGGTTCGCGCACCTGAAGGCGGCCGTGACCCCCCTCCTCGGGACAGCCGAAGCGATGGCACGAGCCGCCTCGACGGCCGGACTCGCAGTATCCGAGGTGCGCGAGGAGGACGTCGACGTGGGTGTGACGGACGCCGCTTCTCTCGTGGACTACCGCCTCGGACAGGCGCACGCGTCATCGTGGTACACGGGACTCGGCGAGCAGGAACGGGCGCGGGTCCGCGCGGCTGCGATCGCAGCGGCAGAACCGGTCATGGAGCCCTACCGTCCCACGGTCGTCTTCCTGTCCGGATACGTCCCCTGAGCAGACCGATCACACCTCCTCGACTCGCCCCCGCCGGATTCGCGTGGCAGGATTTCCGCCGGGGAACGGGGGCCGTCTGATTCGAGAGGTCTGATGGACGAATCCGAGTTCGACGTCGTCATCGTTGGCTTCGGTGGCGCCGGGTCCGCCGCGGCCCTCGAAGCCGCCGGGGCGGGCGCGCAGGTCCTGGTCGTGGATCGCTTCGCCGGTGGGGGTGCGACGCGCCTCTGCGCCGGCATCGTCTACCTGGGTGGTGGCACGAAACAGCAGCGTCTCGCCGGTTTCGCCGACACGCCCGGGGGGATGGAGGCTTACCTGCGCACCGAGACGGAGGATGCGGTCGACCCCGATCTCGTGCGTGCCTTCTGCCGACAGAGCCTCGAGAACTACGAATGGCTCCAGGCCAAGGGCGTCGGCTTTCCCGAGGACTTCTACGAGCCCAAGACGACAGTACCCGGCGACAGATACGGGCTCTACTACTCGGGCAACGAACGTCAGCGCGCCGCCGTGACCCCACCGGTCCCGCGTGGCCACCGTGTCGCAGGTGACGGCCTGTCGGGCAAGTACCTGTACGAGTCGCTCTCGGCGGCGGTGCTCGCGGCCGGGGTCACCGTGTGGCGGCACAGCGAAGCGGTTCGCCTCGTCACCGACGAGGCCGGGGCCGTCACCGGCCTCGAGTTGAGAGTGCTCGACGGCAAGTGGCTGCAGCGACGCCACTCCGCCCTCGCCCAGCTCCATCAGCGCCTCGTGCAGGGGAACCTGCCGGGTGCTGCGGCCGCGCAACGTGCCCTGGTCAACTTCGAGGAGCGTCATGGCCGCAAAGTGACGGTTCGTGCCTCGTCGGTCGTGCTCGCGAGCGGTGGTTTCGGGTTTTCGTCCGAGCTCATGGCCCGCCACGGAGGGCCTTACCGTGACGCCACGCCGCTCGGGACCCCGGCCGACGACGGGGCTGCGATCCGCCTTGGGACGGCCGTCGGTGCGGCGACGGGCAATCTCGACCGCTTCGCCGCGTCTCGGTTCATCTGTCCGCCGGACGCGTTCGTCTGCGGGGTCCTCGTGAACGCCGCGGGTGAGCGGATCTGCGACGAGACGCTCTACGGCGCGTCTCTGAGCGTGCACATCGCCGAGAAGGGCGGCGGCGACGCGTTCCTCGTCATCGACCAGCCCCTGTGGGAACGGGCACGCCGGGAGATGCAGGAGGACGAGCGGCTGCGGGACTTCCCGATGCGTATCGTGCTCGCGGGCGGCCAGAACCATGTCGTGTTCCGCAAGGGCACGGCCTGGGTGAACCGTCACGTGAACCGCAAGAAGGCGTCGACGCTCGCGGACCTCGGCCGGCGCCGCGGCATCGACCCCGACGGGCTCGCTGCCACGGTCGCGGTCTACAACGAAGATGCCCAGGCGGGCAGGCCGGACGGCCAGGGAAAGGACCCCAAGTACGTGAGCGCGCTCACAACCCCTCCGTACTACGCGATCGACGCCAGTCTGGGAGCCCTGCTGTTCCCCGCCCCGTTCCTCAGTCTCGGTGGTCTCGCCGTCGAGGGGATCGCCGGTGCGGTGTGCCGGCGCGACGGCGGGACGATCCCCGGCCTCTTCGCGGCGGGCCGGGCGGCGGCGGGCGTGTCGTCGCGGTCCTACGTGAGTGGCCTCTCCGTTGCGGACGCCATCTTCAGCGGCCGCAACGCCGGGCGCGCTGCGGCCGAGGTGGCGCTGTCGCACCGGCCGGCCTGATCCGGCGCTGCGCCGGACGGGTACGATTCGGCTGGAGTCCCGGGTTGGGCTCTGCAGGGGAGCGGGAGCGCGATACGTCCGGTCGTGCGTTGGGAGCCGTCACGTTGCTCGCACAACTGATCCACGTCGACGAGGCGAACAGGCTCTGGTTCGAGCTGATCTCGATCCCGCTCTTCACGGGTGTGATCGGCTACATCACGAACTGGACGGGGGTTCTGATGCTCTTCGAGCCACTCCGCTACCACGGAGTGGCCGTGCCCGGACTCAAGCTCCTCTTCCCGTTCCTGCCGCGGCGCCTGCAGATCGTCCCGGTCTTCTCCAAGGACGGCCGGCTCGGCTGGCAGGGCATCGTCCCGTCGCGGGTCGACAAGATGGCGAGCATCGCCACCGACAAGGCGCTGTCCAAGGTCGGCAGCATCTCGGACTTCTACCGGGAGCTCGAACCCAACCGCATCGCCGAGCGACTCCTCGACACCGCGCGGGGAGAGGTGCGTGGCCTCGTAGAGGACCTCATGGAGCGCGAACACCCCAAGCTGTGGCACGACATGCCACCTGCCCTGAAGGATGCCCTCTTCGCCCGCGTCGACGCGCAGCTCCCGACCGTCGTGACACAGGTCACAGACGAGATCGGCAATCACCTCGACCAGCTCATCGACGCCAAGCTCATGGTCATCCGCTATTTCCGCAAGCACCCCGAGCTCATGAACTCGGTCTTTCGCGACATCGGCCGCAAGGAACTGCGCTTCATGCAGAACTTCGGCTTCTACTTCGGTGTCCCGATGGGCTTCCTGCTCGTCTGGCTCGTGCGCACCATCCCCCATTGGTGGGTGCTCCCCGTGGGCGGCGTGATCATCGGTTACGTCGTCAACTACCTCGGCATCCAGATGATCTTCGAGCCTGTGCTCCCCCACAAGCTCGGTCCGTTCACGGTCCAGGGGCTGTTCCTCAAACGACAGCCCGAGGCGAGCGACGTGTTCGCCGCGATCATCGCCGAGAACGTCATCACGATCGAGAACATCGCCGACGAGATCCTCTACGGCCCGCGCTCGGACCGGACACACCAGATGCTCGAAGATGTCCTCCGCCCGACCGTCGACAAGGCGCTCGGGCGTGCCCAGTCCACGGTGCGAGCGGCGATCGGCAGCCGCGAGTACGAACGCATTCGCGACTCCGTCGCGATCGAAGCCGCCGGGTTCACGACTGCGCTCTTCGATCCGGAGTTCAGCAGCGAACAGGCCGAGAAGATCCGGACCTTCGTCGCGAGGCAGATGCGCAAGCTGTCGCCGGAGGAGTTCTCAGAGCTCCTCCGCTCGGCGATCAAGTCCGACGAATGGCTCCTCTTCGTCCACGGCGCAGTGCTCGGTTTCGGCGCCGGACTCCTGCACCTAGCAGTATTCGGGGTGTGACCGACGTGGACGGCTTCGACGACTACCTCGACGACGGCATCGGTGACGACGTCGACTCCACCGACGACCCGACTGAGTCGTCGTACTTGATGTGGCTGCAGGCAGCACCCGAGTTTGCCCGCCTCGCCGCATCGTCGTGGTGGAGTGCCCTGCGCTGGGTGGCGTCTGTGACCTCGGAGAACTCACGTCGCATAGGACGGGCAGTGGCGGCGGGCATGTCGCCGACCCAGGTCGCGGCCGAGATCGGGTCCGACGTGCGTGCTGCCGTCCTCGACCTCCTCGGCCTGGGCAATTCGGCGGTCGCGCCCGGCACGCAGTCCCGCTCGAACGGCCTCCGCAGTCGATCCGGGCGTGCAGTCGCGCCCCGCCGCACCGTGACTGCCGCCGAGCTGCAGGCACGCGGCGCCGAACTCCTGCACGACGCCGCCGACGTCTGGTACGAGGCCGACGCCCACCCGGCATACGCGAGGATCCTCGACGAGCTCTCGCCCGACGAAGCCCGCATCCTCTGTCTCCTGTCGACCGACGGCGCCCAGCCCGCGATCGACGTGAGAACGAACCGGCCGCTCGGGGTCGGCTCCGAGCTCGTCGCCGGCGGCCTCTCGATGATCGGGCTCCAAGCGGGCGTCCGGCGCGTAGACCGGACCCGGGCCGACCTGAACAACCTGTACCGCTTGGGCCTGGTCTGGTTCTCGCGGGAGGAGGTCGAGGACCCCACCCGCTACCAGGTCGTCGAGGTCCAGCCGGACGTGGTTGACGTCCTCAGGCGGGCGGGCCGCTCGCCCAAGATCGTGCGGCGCAGCATCCACCTCACCCCGTTCGGAGAGGACTTCTGTACGACTTGCCTGCCTTCCCCTGCGTCTCGCGGACGCAGCCCCAACGGCACCGGCCCGGGGTTGTGAGGATCTCACCCGCCGGAGCGATGTCGAGTCCTCACAACCCCGCCCGAGAAGACATCGCGACTTCACATGGGTGCGCGAGGGGGGACTTGAACCCCCACGTCCTCGCGGACACAGGAACCTGAATCCTGCGCGTCTGCCGAATTCCGCCACTCGCGCGTGGGCGCGGCAGTGTACCAGCAGCCCTGGTAGGCGACCCGCGGGAATCCCCGCCCAGGGCTCGCACCGGGGTCTGGAAGCAGGCTGGCAGTACAATGCCCGAGGTCGTCACGCCCATCACATGGAGGTTCGGACTTGGGCATCGCCCAATCCTTCGAGCGACGCCTCGAACAGTTCGTCGAGGGGTTCTTCGCGCGCACTTTCAGGAGCGGCCTGCAACCCGTCGAGCTCGGCCGCAAGATCGCGCGGGAGATGGAGCGCGGCAAGACCGTCACCCAGAACGGCGTCGTGGTCGCCAACCACTTTCGCGTGTTCCTCTCCCCCGAGGACACGGTGCGCTTCGGCCACTTCGAGAGCTCACTCCGCCAGGAGCTCGCCGACGGCCTCACAGACGAGTGCCGCAAGGAGAGCTGGCGCACCCTGGGACCGATCCAGGTCGAGTTCGTGACGGACGCCGACCTCAAGCTCGGTCGTTACGTCATCGAGAGTCGCATCATCGAGGGCTCGTTCGCCGCGTCACAGAGCGCACGGCCCGAGCCGGATCCGCCGCCTGCCGCGCCAACCCCGGCGGCACGCACCCCGCCTCCACCTCCGCCTGCTGGGGGGACGGGCCCCCGCCTCGAATCGGCCTCGGGCGAGACCCTCGTCCTTCTCAAGGACAGGATCTGGGTGGGGCGGCTCGAGGACTGCGCGATCCAACTCGACGACCCCAACGTGTCCCGCCACCACGCCGAGGTCACCGTGGACGCGTCCGGTGCTTGGGTGGTGACCGACCTCGGCTCGACCAACGGAACGTACGTCAACGGAATCCGTATCGGCGGGGAGACACCGTTACAGGACGGTGACCAGCTCTCCGTCGGTAGGAACACAGTGGTCTTCAGGACTTGAGGTGCCTGCAGCAGTCCTCACTCTCGCGAAGGTCGCGTTTCTCGTGGTCCTTTTCGCCTTCATCGCGTGGAGCCTGCGCGTCGTGATCCGGGAACTGCGCGAGAGCGCCGAGGGCGCAGGCGCCGCACCCGATCTCACCCTCGCCCGCCCCGCCGAGCTCGAGGTCAAGGAGCCGCCGGAGCATCGCGGCACCCGCATACCCCTCGTTCACGGGCTCACGATCGGCAGATCGGACGCGGCCAACCTCCAGCTCGACGATGCGTACGTGAGCGGAACGCATGCTGTGATCACGGCCCGTGGAGACGACTTCTTCGTCACGGACGAAAGCTCGAGCAACGGTACGTACGTGAACCGGCGGCGCATCGGCGGGGCGACGCTACTGCGCAGGGGCGACACGGTCCAGATAGGCCGCACCGTCCTCGAGGTCGTGAAATGAGGATGCGCCAGGCCGCGCGCAGCGACACCGGCAAGGTGCGCGAGCACAACGAGGACTCCTACCTCGTGCGGGCTCCGGTCTTCGCCGTCGCCGACGGCATGGGGGGCCACGAAGCGGGTGAGGTCGCATCCTCCGTCTCCCTCTCCGTGTTCGAGGACGCGGTCCCGGACGAGACCGCGCCCGCGAACTGGATGACCGAGATCCTCGAACGGGCGAACGCGGCTGTGTACGAGGCCGGAACCCACACGGGTGGCATGCTGCGCATGGGCACCACACTCACCGCCGCCTACGTCACAGCAGACTCCGTGTGGCTGGGGCACGTAGGAGACTCGCGTGCCTACCTGCTCCGCGACACCGAACTGCGCCAACTCACGGACGACCACTCCCTCGTCGCCGAATGGGTGCGGGACGGACGCCTCACGGCAGAGGAGGCCGCCCTCCACCCGCAGCGTTCCGTGATAACCCGGGCGCTTGGCATCGAACCCGACGTGCAGATCGATGTGAGCCGGATCACGCCCCAGCAGGGTGACCGTATCCTCCTCTGCTCGGACGGGCTCACAGGGGAGCTCTCCGACGCCGAGATCTGCGGGATCCTCCGCGAGGAAGTGGAGCCGGAGACGGCGGCACAGGTGCTCGTCGACACCGCGAACGACCACGGGGGCGAGGACAACATCACCGTCGTCGTCATCGACTTCCTCGACGACCCGCTGCCGGCAACGCCAGGTATTCGGCCCGAACCCCAGGCGGCCCCATCCCCAGCAGAAGACGAGACCGCGCCCGCCACGGCGACAGAGCCCGTCGCGTCCCCGCCTCGGGCCGAGGGCAGCCCCGGGCTCGTCGTGCGCGACCTCCCTTCGGAAGGGCGGGCGGAAGGGCGGGGCGAGGCGCGGGGCGCCGACGAATCCGCCGGGGTCCCCGGTGGCCGCCGTTTCTGGATCCGCTTCGGCATGTGGGCAGCACTCACGCTCGTGATCGTGCTCGGTGGCTGGATCGGCCTCAACTGGTACATCTCGTCGTCGTGGTACGTGGGAGTCCACGACGGGAACGTGACGGTCTTCCAGGGAGTACCGGAGGGAGTGCTCGGCATGTCGACGGGTCGCGTCTGGGACCGCACGTCGCTTCCCGTGACCCTCCTGCCGACGACGACACGCGAGAAGGTCGAGGCAGGTATCGCCGCCGACAGCCGTGAGGACGCAGAGGAGATCGTCGCCAACCTGCGAGAACAGGCGATGCCGACCACGACCACGACGACAACCCCGACGACGACCACGACGACCCCGACGATGGCCCCCCTGCCACCCACCCCCGGGGCACCGCCTCCATGACGGCTGACGCTGCGCTCACCGTACGGCACACCGCCCGCAGGCGCAGACGCACAGAGGCCGCCCTCCTCGTCCTCGCGTGGTTCCTGTCGATCGGCGCCCGCCTTCTCACCCAGCTCGCGTCGAGCGACACGATCCCGGACGACACGCTCGTCATGGCGGCTCTCATAGGCGCCCTCTTCCTCGCCTCGCACCTGGCCGTGCGCCGCCTCGCCCCCAACGCCTCACCTGTCCTCCTCCCCCTCGCAGGCCTTCTCGCCGGGATCGGCTGGGCGGTCGTCGCCCGCCTCGACCCGGGCCGCGCGACCGACCAGGGGACGTGGATCGTGATCGGCATCGCCGTGTTCGTGGGCGTCCTCGCCCTGTTGCGCGACTACAGGGTTCTCGATCGCTACAGGTACACGTTGCTTGCACTCGGGGTCGTCCTGCTCCTCCTCCCCCTCGTCCCCGTGATCGGCCAGACCCGCAACGGGTCACGCCTCTGGGTCGAGGTCCCCGGCCTCGGCCTCGGCTTCCAGCCGGCCGAGTTCGCGAAGGTCCTCCTCGTCGCCTTCTTCGCGTCCTACCTGGGGGAACGCCGCGAGCTGATCGCCATCGCACCCCGCAAAGTCGCAGGCGTCGGCATCCCGGACCTCAAGCACTTCGGACCCGTCCTCGCCGTGTGGGGCCTCACGATGGTGGTCATGATCTTCGAGAAGGACCTCGGTTCGAGCCTCCTCATCTTCGCCGTGTTCCTCGCCATGCTCTACACGGCCACTGCCCGCGCGGCCTACGTCCTCGTCGGACTCGTCCTCTTCGCGATCGGCGCCCTCATCGCCTACGAGCTCTTCGGACACGTCCAGACGCGGGTGGCCGGCTGGCTCGATCCGTTCGATCCCGAGACCGTCGGCGCCGGCACGTTCCAGATCGCCCAGTCTCTGTTCGCGCTGGCCGCCGGGGGCCTCTGGGGCACCGGCCTCGGCCTCGGCTACGGCCTCGGACCGGACAAGCCCGTGCTCCTACCCGAGCGGACCACCGACTCGATCTTCGTCGCCTACGCCTACGAGCTCGGGTTCGTCGGTGCCGTCGCCATGCTCCTCGCCTACCTCACACTCGTCGTGAGTGGCATGCGTGTCGCCCTGCGCTGTGCCGAGCCCTTCGGCAAGCTCCTCGCCGCCGGTCTCTCCATCACGCTGGGCGTGCAGTCCTTCATCATCATCGGGGGCGTCACACGGGTCATCCCCCTCACCGGGATCACGCTGCCGTTCGTCTCATACGGGGGCAGCTCCATCCTCGCGAACATGGCGATCCTCGCAATCCTCCTCGCGATCAGCGACCAGACGGTCAGTGGTCCGCGTGGCCACGGGCTCGTGCGCCGCAAGCCCCTCGCAGTCGGCACACCGCTGCCCGAGGGCGCGACATGAACCGCCAGCTCCGCCAGATCGGCTACGTGATCGTGGTGCTGTTCGTCGTACTCATCGCGAATCTCGTCTGGATCCAGATCGTCGATGCCGAGAACATCTCCGCCAACGACGCGAACACGAGCCGTCGGCTCGAGCAGCAGTTCTCCGTGGAGCGGGGACCGATCCTCGCGGCGGACGGCACGGTCCTCGCCCGCAGTGTCCCGAATCCGGCCGGACCGTTCGCCTACCGGCGCAACTACCCCGAACCGGGTCTCATGGCATCCGTGGTCGGCTTCCAGTCCCTCACGCGCACGTTCCTCAGCGAGAACGCCTTCGACAGGCTGTTGCAGGGGTCGGACAAACCGGTCACGCAGTCATCCGTCCTCGAACGTCTCGAGGGAGACGTGACGGGGAACACGGTGCAGGTCTCCATCCGGCCCGACGTGCAGCGTGCCGCCGCGGACGCGCTCGACGGCCGCACGGGTGCCGTCTTCGCCCTCGACCCCAAGACAGGCGCGGTCCTCGCCTCGTATTCCGATCCGACCTACGACCCGAACCTGCTCACGACGCAGAGCACGGCCGGGCTCGCCGAGGCGGCGACAGCCCTCCAGGCGGATCCGGCCAACCCGCAACTTCCCCGCGCGTTCCGGGAGGTCTATCCGCCCGGCTCGACGTTCAAGATCGTGACGGCCGCGGCGGCGCTCGAGTCGGGGGTCGCAACCCCCGAGACCGAATACCCGGTCCTGAGCGAGATCGAGCTGCCGAACACGAACGGGCTGGTCCTCGAGAACTTCGACGGAGCGTCGTGCGGCGGCAGCCTCGTCGAATCGTTCGCGCGCTCCTGTAACACGGTCTTCGCCCAGCTCGCACGCGACGTCGGGGCGGCCCGGCTCGTGGCGACGGCCGAGGCGTTCGGCTTCAACTCGCGGCCGCCCTTCGAGCTCGGCGCCGTCGAATCCACGATCCCGTCCGCCTCCACCTTCGCGACCGACATTCCGGGACTGATGAAGAGTGGAATCGGCCAGCAGGACGTGCGGGCGACACCCATGCAGATGGCACTTGTCGCGGCTGGCGTCGCCAACGCGGGACGCATCATGCAACCCCAGGTCTTCTCCGAGGCGCGGGACGAGAAGGGCAACCTGATCCGTGCGGTCGAACCGCGGGAGTGGCGCACTGCGATCACGCCCGGGACCGCGGCGACGCTGCGTGACATGATGATCGACGTGGTGGAGTCCGGCACGGGCCGGGGCGCGCAGATCGACGGGGTGACAGTGGCCGGCAAGACCGGCACGGCCGAGGCGGGGGAACGCACGGACGCCTGGTTCACGGGCTTCGCGCCCGCCGAGGACCCCCGCGTCGCCGTCGCCGTGGTCGTCGTGGGTGGCGGCTCGGGGGGTGGCGTCGCCGCCCCCGTCGCGCGTGCCGTCATGGAGGCGGCGCTGCAGTGACGGACGGCATCGCTTGCACCGCTCACGATGTGCCCGTATGCGAGTGTGACCACGTAGAGTTCCACCGAGGAATACCGACGAACGAGACGGGGGCTTCCCCCATCTCACCCGATTGAACGAGTCATGCCAGCCCCCTCGCAGTTCGGTGACAGGTACGCGGTCTCGAGGCCGATCGCCCGCGGGGGTATGGCGGAGGTCTTCCTCGCCACGGATCTGCGCCTCGACCGTCCCGTGGCAGTCAAGGTCCTCCACGACGAGTTCACCGCCAACTCCGCCTTCCTCGCCCGCTTCGAACGGGAGGCGCGGGCGATGGCCGGCCTCAACCATCCGACCATGGGTCAGGTCTACGACTACGGCCAGGAGAACGGCTCGCCCTACATCGTCATGGAATACGTGCGTGGTAAGACGATGCGTGACCTCCTGCGCGAGCAGAACACGCCGCCCCCGGAGCGGGCCGCCGAAGTCATGGCCGACGTGGCCGGGGCCCTCCAGTACGCGCATGATCACGGGATCGTGCATCGCGACGTGAAGCCGGCGAACATCATGATCGACGTCGAGGGGGCCGTGAAGGTCGCGGACTTCGGAATCGCGCAGGGAGCCGACGAGGACAACCAGCTCACCCAGGTCGGTGCGGTGGTCGGAACTGCCGCATACTTCTCCCCCGAGCAGGCACAGGGACATCTCGCCGACGCCCGTTCCGACGTGTACGCCATGGGTTGCGTCCTCTACGAGCTCCTGAGCGGCCAGCCGCCGTACAACGGCGAGACCCCCTGGGCGATCGCCTACAAGCACGTGAACGAGAACGCCGTCCCCCCCTCGGCTCTCAACCCATCCGTCCCGCCGGACCTCGAAGCCGTGGTCGGCGTCGCCATGCAGAAGGATCCCGCGCGCCGCTACCAGTCGGCGGCCGAGATGCGTGAGGACCTCGTGCGCTGCTTGCGAGGGGAACGTCCCCGCGCTGCTCTCGGGCTCGTCGGGCTCGCCGCGGGTGGAGCTGCCGCGGCCGCGGCCGCGCAGACGTCTGTCATGGCGTCACAGGCGACATCCGTGCAGGCCACGCAACAGGCCCCGCCCGCCGTAGGCGGCTCGTTTCCGGCCTCGTCGGCCTACCCGGTGTCCGCGGGCGAGCCGGTGCCGGACAAGCGCAAGCGGGCATGGGCCGTGATCGGCGTGATCCTCGCCCTGATCGCCGTCGGGGTCGGCACGTTCCTCCTCGTGCGCTCGTTCCTCGCGAGCTCGGGCAGCACCGAGATCCCCAATGTCGTCGGCAAGCCGTCGGAGGAGGCTCAGGCCGAGTTGCGCCAGGCCGGTTTCGAAGTCGAGGTCGAGACCGTGCCCTCGAACGACATCGAGAAGGACCACGTGATCCGGACTGATCCGGCCGCAGGCGAGAAGGCCGACGTCGGTTCGACCGTCAAGATGTTCGTCTCCGCCGGCCCGGCCGATGTCGCCGTGCCCGACGTCGTCGGTCTCTCGCTCGAGGAGGCGAAGGCCGCCTTGGAGGACGTCGGTTTCGATGTCGTGGTCGAGACGGCCACGAACGAGGCAGCGCGAGGCACCGTCGTGGCGCAGGATCCCGCGCCCGGCGCCGAGGTGGCCGCGGGGTCGCAGGTGACGCTCACGGTTTCGGACGGTCCCGGTCAGGCTCGCGTCCCCGACGTGCAGGGGACGAGCGAGGCGGATGCGATCGAGGAGCTGCGGGCGGCCGGGTTCGCTGTGACCGTGGTGCGCCAGCAGTCCGACGAGGCCGAGGGAACGGTCATCAGCCAGGTCCCGGGGCCGAGCACGCTGGCCGACAAGGGCTCGACCGTGACGATCACCGTGTCGGAAGGTCGGAACGTGACCGTGCCCGAGGTCGTGGGCAAGTCGCCCGTGGCCGCGACGAACCTCTTGCGTGACGCCGGCCTGCAGGTGAAGGCCCAGCCCTTCCCCTCGACGGATCCGTCCTGCACGCCGGGAAACGTCTGCGCCCAGGACCCTGACGCAGGCACCACTGTGAAGAAGGACACCGTCGTCACGATCTACATCGGCGAGGTCACACCGTCGAGCTCGACCACGACCACTGCCCCCTGACGCGGGCCGTCGTCAGAGCGTCGCGAGGAAGTTGCCGAGGATGGTCATCCCGGCTTCGGTGAGAATCGACTCGGGATGGAACTGGACTCCCTCGACGGCGAGCTCACGGTGGCGCACACCCATCACGACCTCGTCGTCGGTCTCTGCCGTGACGCGCAGGACGGCGGGGAGGGAGGCCCGGTCCACGACGAGACTGTGATAGCGCGTCGCCTCGAAGGGGATGTCGAGGCCGGCGAGAACACCTTCGCGGCGGTGGAAGATGGGGGAGGTCTTGCCGTGCACGACCGCCGACGCCCGGACCACGGTGCCGCCGAAGACCTCGGCGATGCACTGGTGGCCGAGGCAGACCCCGAGGACGGGGACACGCCCCGAGAAGTGGGCGATCGCATCTTTCGAGATGCCTGCCTCGGCGGGGGTGCACGGTCCCGGTGAGATGATGAGCCCGTCGGGGGCGAGGGCGGCGAGGTCTTCGACCCCTGCCGTGTCGTTGCGGACGACCTCGAGCTCGGCCCCGAGCTCACCGAGCTCCTGCACGAGGTTGTAGGTGAACGAGTCGTAGTTGTCGACGATCAGGACCCGCGGCATCGGCGCACCCCGCTCAGAACTCGGCGGGTAGAAGACCCTCGACCCAGGGGAAGACCACGAACCAGAGGAGGATGATGACGCCCACGACCACGGCTGCGCCGATGGCGAGCTTGAGGGGTCGGGCGAGGCCCTTGCGTGCGTTCGTCCCCCCCACGTCCGCATCGCCGACATCGCCTTCGCTCGTGACCGGCGTTGCTTCCTCGATCTCCTCGTCCTCGTCGCTCACGTCCGCGTTCTTCACGTCCGCCTCGCTCATTTCCGCCCCTCCATCCCGAGGAACGGTCCCGACTCCATGTCGGCGACGACGATGAGGCGCTCGCGGGCGGAGAACTTCGGGTTGCATGTCGTGAGGGTCAGCCGGCTCGGACCGCCCTGCGACGTGAACGTGCGCGCGGCCGATTCCTTGCTCTCCAGTGAGTCGTGCGCCACAACCTGAGAGCCGAAGAGGTCGACGGTCTGGTCGCCCGCCGCGCCCGGCACGGTGACGCGGATCGGGTCCGTGTTGCTGTGCACGCGGTAGACCGTCTTGCCTGCCATGGTCTCGATCACTATCCGGTCGCCGGGGACGAGCTCGTCGAGGCGATTGAAGTCCGCTCCGTACGTGACGCGGTGGGCGGACACAACCGAGTTCCCGGGCGTGCCGGGCGGTGCCGTGACGAGCATGTTCCCCGGCCCGCGCTTGAGGGCCTCGGTGTCCGTCCCCGCTACGACCATCGCGTTCAAGCCGAGCTTGGGGATCGTGATGCGGGCGATCGGGGCGCCGGTCGTCGCGGCAGCGTCGCGTTCGGCGTAGAGGGTGTCGAGGAGCGCCTGCCTGCCCTGCTCGCTCTCGAGAGCAGCGACCTCATCCATGAACTCCGCGGCCTGCGCCTCGAACTGCTTGCGCATCTCGGCCTGCGCACGGGCGGTCTCGGCCCGCGTGCCCCAGAGCAGATACACAACGAAGAGGAGGAGGACGAGGCCGAGACAGATCAGCGTCCAACCCGCCCAGACGACCACGCGCCAGACGGTCTTCGACTTGGCCCGCTGCGGGGTGGGGCGGGCGGCCGGCTCTTCTTCGGGGATCTCGGTGTCGGGGCGGTCCAGTGTCGTAGTCATAAGGCTGTGTGCGCTACATTCCGCATGTGTCTCAGGAACCCCAGGCGAAACGGTCACGATACACGCCGCCGTCGTCGCGCAAGGCGCTGCCGAGTCCACGCTGGTACGTGGGAATCGTGCTCGGCTGCTTCGTAGTCGGCGTCGCCATCATAATCGGCAACTACGTGAGCGGAGATGCCAACAACCTCCTCCTGATCATCGGCCTCATCCTCATCCTCGTCGGATTCCTCCTCGCGATGCGCCTGCGCTGACCCTGCCCGAGTCCATACACTGCATCGCGTGACCTGGCTCGGTGATCATCCCTGGCTTCTCGTACCCCTCGCCGTCCTCGTCGCGTACATCGTCATCCGCCTCGGCTTCGCCGCGCTCCACATGCTCGGGACCGAGATGGAGCGACCCACCTCCGATCCACCTCTCACGAAGGACGTCGAAGGTGACGACGTGCGCTACCGCTGCATCGTGTGCGCGACCGAGGTGCGCATGACGAAGATCGCCGACGACGACTTCGAGCCACCCCGGCATTGCCGGGAGGACATGCAACTCGTCGTGGAGGCGGGCGACGCCTGACACGGCGTGGCCAATTCGCGCGCTCTGTACAGTGGTCCGACCACTTTGCGCGTTGTCCACAGGTGTGGACAACTCTGTGGGTAATGCCACGGATGAGATTCCCGAGGTGGGACTCCAATACGCGCGCGTGGCGTGGTGTACTGGGCAAAAGCCTGTGCACGGGCAGTGAACGCGGCGTGTGGCGGGGCGTCTCGCCCGGACGGACCGGCCCTTCAGAGGCGCTCGATGATGGTGGCGTTGGCCATGCCGCCACCCTCGCACATCGTCTGGAGGCCGAAGCGGCCATCCGTACGCTCGAGCTCGTTGAGGAGGGTCGTCATGAGGCGGGCGCCGGATGCGCCGAGTGGGTGTCCGAGCGCGATCGCGCCCCCGTTCACGTTCACCTTCTCCATGTCGGCGTTGTGTTCCCGAGCCCACGCAGCCACTACCGGCGCGAACGCCTCGTTCACCTCGAAGAGGTCGATCTCGTCCATCTTCATGCCGGCTCGCTCGAGGACCTTCGTCGTCGCGGGGATGGGGCCACTCAACATGATCACGGGATCGACCCCGGCGAGCGCGAACGTGTGGAAGCGGGCCCTGGGTCGCAGACCGAGCTCTTCCGCCTTGGTCTTCTCCATGATGAGGAGGGCAGACGCACCGTCGGTGATCTGTGAGGAGTTCCCGGCCGTGATCACGCCGTTGGGGTCGAAGGACGGTTTGAGGCTCGCGAGCTTCTCGAGTGTCGAGTCGGGCCGGATGCCCTCGTCCCGCGTCATCATCTCACCGGTCGCCTTGCCGTCCTGGTCACGTATCTCGACGGGCACGATCTCGTTCTCGTAGCGGCCTTCGTCCGTGGCGCGGGCAGCCCGCTTGTGCGATTCGACGCTGAGCGTGTCGAGCTCCTCACGGCTGATGCCCCACTTCTCGGCGATGATCTCGGCCGACGTGCCCTGCTGCACGAGGCCACCCTTGCCGTAGAGGTTCTTCTCCATGTACAGCTTGACCATCGAGCCCATGGGGAAGCCGGGCCCGTTCATCATCGACGCGCCCATCGGCACGCGGCTCATCACCTCGACACCGGACGCGACGACGACGTCGTATGCACCCGCGATCACACCCTGCGCTGCGAAATGGGCGGACTGCTGTGAGGAACCGCACTGGCGGTCGACAGATGTGCCCGGCACGCTCTCGGGATAGCCGGCGATGAGGGCGGACGCGCGCGCGATGTTGCCCGCCTGCTCGCCGACCTGCATGACACACCCCATGATCACGTCCTCGATGATCTCGGGGTCGATCCCGGTCCGCTCCACGAGGGCACGCAGCGGGACGGCACCGAGGTCTGCGGCATGCCATCCGGAGAGTTGGCCCGAGCCCGGCTTGCCCCGGCCGAGCGGTGTGCGTACGGCATCGATGATGACAGCTTCGCGCATGGTTCTTCCTGACTCCTGAATCAGTTTGGGCCCAGGGCGATGGTACGGCCGCACTCGGACCAGGGTCAATGCGCAACCGCGGTGGTACCGCGTGCACCCGGCGCCTGCGGCCCGGTGTAGAAATGCGGCGATGATCCCCGCCCAACCGGAGACGACCCCACGGATCCAGGGCTTCGCCCTCCGCGTGCACGTGAGAGACGGCATTGACGCCGGCCGCGACGTGTGCCGCCTCCACACCGAGGCGGTACGGGCGCTCGGCATGAACGTGTGGGACCCGATCCTCCTCACGACTGAGACGACGGGACTGCCGACTCGCTCCGCGGCTGCGCTCGTCGGCTTCGCCGACTGGGCCGACCCCCACGACATCTGCATCATCGACTCGTTCACAGCCGCGACTCTCGGTGTCATGCAGGGCTCACGCATCATCGCCGCTCCGGTTGCACCCATCGTCGCCCAGGACGTGTGGGCCGCAGCGGGCGATCACGCCGGCGCACTCCCTGCCGACATGCTGCGCGCTCTCCTGCTCGGCAAGGCGGTCCTCGCCGGAACGAACGAGACCCTCCTCCCCCAGGACTACAACCGGGCGTTCACGGCCGATGCGGCCGGGAACCTCAAGAGCCTGCGCGACACGTACGGCGAGAATGCCCTCAGCCGCGAGGTCACGATCACGCGCACGCAGCCGGGTGGGGTCGTCCTCGTCGCCGCGACCACACGCGTGCACTGGGAAGGCGAGGTGACGGTCTCCTCCGGTCCCGACACCTCGGTCTCCCTCGAGAACATCGGCGGGCTCGACGCGCAGATCGCGCAGATCACCGAGCTGTTCGACCTCGCGTTCCGCCAGCGAAGCCTCCTCACCAAGCTGGGCAGCACACCCTGTCACGGCATCCTCCTCCAAGGTCCCGTGGGCAGCGGCAAGGCGGAGCTGACCTACGCGATCGCCGCGGAGTTCGGTGCCACGGTCGTGCGCATCAGCGGCGTCGACCTCGAGTTCGTCGACCCAAACGTCGTGGCCGACCGCCTCAAGACCACGTTCTCCACGCACGCCGGCGGTACCCCCGTCGTCATCCTCATCGAGGATGTCGACCGCCTCGCCTCGGCCAAACCGGACGAGCGCGCGGCAGGTGGTGCGGCCCTCCTCCACTGCATGGACGAGGTGCGCGACCGCGAAGACGTGATGGTCGTCGCCACGACCCCGAATCCGGACGGATGCAGCGCCGCCCTCTTCCAACCGGGCCGCATCGACCGCCGCATCGACTTCCCCCTTCCCAACGGGGCGCAGCGCCTCGAGATCCTCGGCATCCACACGCGGCCCCTCCCCTTGGCCGCGGACGTCAACCTCCAGGAGCTCGCCGACAAGACCCACGGGTTCGTGGGGGCCGACATAGCCCGCCTCTGCAGCCATGCCGCCCGGGCCGCCGCCGCCCGTCTCCGCACGCAGCCTGGTTCACCCGAGTCCCAGATCCAGGTCACCGCCGCCGACTTCGCCGGTGCGCTCGAAGCCGTGTCCCCGTCGGCTCTCGGCGGCACACGAGTCGACACGGGTGATGTGACGTGGCTCGACGTCGGTGACGCCGAAGCCACGAAGGAGGCCCTGACCGAGGCCGTGATCTGGCCCATCAAGTTCCCCGACACGTTCAGCCGCCTCGGTCTCGACCCTCCCCGCGGCGTCCTCCTCTACGGACCACCCGGCTGCGGGAAGACGTTCCTGGTCCGCGCCCTCGCGAACGAGGCCGCCGCCCACCTCATCTCGGTGAAAGGCGCCGAGCTCCTCTCGAAGTGGGTGGGAGAGTCCGAGTCAGGCGTGCGCGACGTGTTCCGTCGCGCACGTGGCGCCGCGCCGGCCGTCGTCTTCCTCGACGAGATCGATGCCCTCGCCCCGCGACGCGGGTCGTCGACCGACTCGGGCGTGACCGACCGTGTAGTCGCCCAGCTCCTCACCGAGCTCGACGGGATCGAGCCCATGCGCGGAGTGGCCGTCATCGGCGCGACGAACCGGCCCGATCTGATCGACCCCGCCCTCCTCCGGCCGGGACGCCTCGAACGGCACGTCTTCGTGGAGCCACCCGATGCCGCGGCCCGTGTCGAGATCCTCCTCGCTGCGGCCCGCAAGATGCCGATGGATCCGGACGTGGATCTGGCGGCGGTTGCGCGGGGCGCCGCGGGCTTCTCGGCCGCCGACCTCGCCGCCCTCGCCCGCGAAGCGGGCCTCACGGCGATGCGGCGCGACCCGCAGACGGCCCTCATAACCGCGGCCGATCTCGAGGCTGCGGCATCGAGGATCACGCCGAGCGTGGACGCCGCGACCGTCGCTGCCCTGCGCGACTTCGACGTCGCGTGAGGACGTGAGAACAGCGGGGGAGGCCTTCAGGCCGGGGGGTGGCGTACGAGGTCGAGTATCGCCATGAGGGCACCACCCGCCACGAGGCCCCCGACGTGTGCCTGCCAGGCGATGCCGGGAAAGGCGAACGTGAACACGAGGTTGATCACGAGCAAGACCGCGATGTTCCGCCAGAGGGCTCGGCCCTGGGGTGTGTGCCGGCGCCGCCAGGCGAGGACCCCGACCGCGCCGAAGAGGCCGAAGACCGCGCCGGACGCACCGACTGCGGGCGCAAACGGTGCCGCGAGCGCCACGTAGACGACACCCCCGGCGAGGCCGGCCACGAAGAACACGGCGAGGTACCACCACGGGCCGATCGCGACCTCGAGCTGCGAACCGAGGACCCAGAGGGCGAACATGTTGAAGGCGATGTGCATGAGGCCGGCGTGGAGGAACATCGACGTGAGGAGTCGCCACCACTGCCCGCCCTCGGTGACCGCGGCCGGGACGAGTGCCCCGTCGTCGATCGAGTTCCCTGCGGTCAGCGTGAGGACGAACGCGACGACGTTGATCCCGATCAGGATCATCGTGACGGGCGCACGCCCGTTTCGCCCCGCCTGTGTCGACTGTCCCTGCCAGCGGATCCGGCGGGCACCCGGAGTGTTCCCCTCCCTCACGCAGGCCGGGCACTGGAAACCGACGGAAGCGCTGATAGCGCAGTCCGCGCAGATGGGGCGGCCACAGCGGCTGCAGCGCACGGCCATCTCCACGTCGGGATGCCACGCGCAGGAGGGAAAGGCACCCTCGCGGTTCGTTGCCTCTGGTTGTGTCAACACGGCTCCGTCGTCGTGTGTGTCGGGGCTTCTCATCGGGACGTTATGCCCCGGGAAGAGGTATTTCGCCTTCACATGCGGTCGGGGCACTCCACGCCGAGGACCCCGAAGATGTCACGGATGCCGCACGCCGTCGCCGCGGCGAGGCCGAGGCGCGACCGTCGCAGATCGGCGTCGGTGGCGAGCACGCGCAGGTCCGGCCGCTCCCGCGCGCCGGCCGTCTGGTAGGCACCCCACGCGTCGGCAAGGCCGACCGCCGCATCGGCGAGGTGGGAGGGATCGTCGGTCTCGACCGCCTTGCGGGTCGCGCCGGGCACGGCGGCGACGGCCAACACGACGTCTCTCTCGAGGGGATCCGTGAGCCTGCTCGCGTCGCATGCCGAGAGTGCCGCCTCGACCCCCACGTCGGCCCTGCGCAGGATCGACATGATCCGGGCGTGCGTGTACTGGATGCGAGGGCCGGTCTCACCCCGGAACGCGACGGCGGAGTCGAGGTCGAAGTCGAAGTCCGACGTGCGCCGCATCCGCACCTGTGAGAAGACGACGGCGCCGATGCCGACGATGCGCGCCGTCTCCGCCGGATCGTCGAGGTCCATCTCGCGTGTGGCGATCTCCGTCTCGGCGCGGGCGACCGCCTCGTCGAGGACGTCGTCGAGCGGGACCGCGGTCCCCTGCCGTGTCTTGGCCTTGCGGCCGCCGAGGCGCATCTGGCCGAAACCGAGGTGCACGAGTGCCTGCGCCCACTCGAAGCCGGCCCGGTCGAGAGCGGCGAAGACCGCCGCGAATCGCCCGCCCTGGCCGACGTCGGTGAGGTACACGGAGCGGTCGAAGCGGAAGGACAGGTGGCGGTCGACGGCGGCGGCGCAGTCACGACCCTCGTACGTGCTGATGCCCCGGCTGTTCACGAGCACCACGGCTTGCAGGCCGTCGGTCTCGGGCACGTAGACCGCGCCTGATTCGGGATCGACACGGGCAACGGCGGCCTCGACGAGCTCCTCGGCGACGCCGACTGCCGTCTTCACGTAGTTGCTCTCCCCCCGGTACTCGTCGAAGCGGATGCCGAGGCGGGCGTACGTGGCGTCGAGTGCTTCCGTCGTGCTGTCCACGATAAGCTGCCACCTGCGCACGGCGACAGGGTCCTGCTCCTCGAACCGGCGCAGCCACTCGCCCGACGCCGCCTTGATGCGGTCGGGGTCGGCGGCTTCCTCCTCGTTCACCTCGACGTAGAGCTGTTGGAGGCGGGACGGGTCGATGTGGTCTGCGTCGCCTGCGGGGATTTCGGACAGCTTGTGGAGGAGCTGGCCGATGTTGTGGCCCCAGTCCCCGAGGAAGTTGAGGCGGACGACGGACCAGCCACGGGCCTCCCAGAGACGGGCGAGGGACGCACCCACGACAGTCCCCCGCAGGTGGTGGAACGCGAGCTTGCGGGCCGCGTTCGGTGACGAGAAGTCGAGGACGACCGTCGCCCCTTCGCCTTCGCTCCCTGCGACGAGACCCCCCTGCGTCCGCGACACTCGCACGGCCTCGATCACGTCGGCCGCGAGACGGCCTGCAGCCCAGGTGATGTTGCAGAACGGTCCCGCCGCCTCGGCTTCCGCCACGAAGTCGAGCTCCCGGGCGGCCGCGGCGAGCCGGGCCGCGAGCTCGGGTGGAGTCGTTCCGGCCTGCTTCGCGAAGCGATGCGCGGCGAGGGCGATGTCGGCGTGACCGTGCTTGGGCGGGGGGGCGAGCGACTCCCGCACGATCGCGGGATCGGACCCCGCCACAGGCGCGAGCGCCTCGGCAAGCGCGCCCAGCGCGCGGTCGAGCGGGTCGGGAGGGGCGTGGTCTGCGTGCATCTCGATGGTGGGCTGCTTCTAACCTGTTGACCTGGGCAAACGAGTATCGACTTTAGCCGCGGGCTCCTCCGTCCCGTCCTCGACCGCGGGCCCCGCTGACATGCGGGACCCGCATGCGGGACTCGCGGTGCTTGGTGGAGCTAACCGGACTCGAACCGGTGACCCCCGGCTTGCAAAGCCGGTGCTCTACCAACTGAGCTATAGCCCCATTTGTCGGCTTGGAGAGCGGAGCGGCTTCCCGCCGTTCGCCTCCGTGACCACCCGTGTGAGTCCGGAGCGTACCAGCCGGGTGTGATCGGCCCTCAGCGGATCCGTCTCCACTCGTCGCGTGAGCGGCCAGGCCGGTGCCGGAGTTGGGTACGGGCCAGCGCCACGAGGGTGGCCACGACGAGGGCGGCGAGAACGACGATGCCGCCGCGTCGCACGTCCCGGAGGACGTCTCGTGCCGGCTCCTGCGCTGCCATGCGCCGCACCTTACACGCGATCGCGAGCAGGGCTGGAGGTGGGGCGGGCCGAATATCCAGGGTGTACCCGGCATGAAGTCATCCGGGTGTCGTTGGGGCGTGCAACTCGGGGAGGACTCGGTCTTCGTTTCCTCCCCGCACCGCCAGCGCGGACTGTCCCGGGCGCCTGAGGCCCGCGTCCGCCGAAGGTGCGAGATTCGAATGTTGACCATGGCGTCGGCGGAGGTGGCGGCCACCATCGCCGGCACAGCATCGCAGCCCGCTGTCGGCGAGCCCGTGCGTGAGGTGCGGGTGCTCGCCATCGACCGCCAGGTGAGCGTGGCCGAGGCGTTCGGGCGGAGGCTCCACGACGAAGACGACCTCGTCTTCCTCGGCGTGCTAACGAATCCCCACGCCACGATCGACACGGTGCGCCGCCTGCGTCCCGATGTCTGCCTCATCGACCTCCTCGCCGGAGACGGACACGACGGCCTGCGCGCGCTACGCGACGTGGCGACTGCCAGCACGGCGGTGGGTCGTCTCGTCGTCGTCGACCTGCAGGCCGCGGGCACAGCCCTGATCGGTGAGGCGCTCGCCTGTGAGCCCGACGGCTTCTTCGCCACGTCCGAAGGCCTCGAAGAGCTCGTGAAGGCGGTACGCCAGGTCGGGGAGGGCCAGGACAGGTTCTCGCCCGAGGTCGAGATCGTGGCAGGCACCGCTCAGGCGGTACGGGGTCTCTTCTCACGCGGTGAGCTGCGCGTCGTCTGCGCCCTCGCCAAGCACGGCAACAAGGCGGAAGCTGCCGGCGCCACCTACTACAGCTCGGAGACGATCAACACCTACGTGCGGCGCATCCGCAAGCACGTAGCCGAGCACGAGGGTCGCCCGGCCATCCGCCTCCCCGACCTCATCGCGTGGGCGCGGGAGCACGGCTTCCACCGCATCGACCTCCCGGACTGATCGCCTCGTCGCTCCCGAGGCGAGCCTCGGCCCAGACGACAAGGGCGATCGCCGTCAAGACATGCCAGACGCCGTGACCCTGCAGGCGACTCCCCGGCCGGCAGAGCGGCGCACCCGTGCGGCTCGCGAGGGCGATCGCACCACCCACGCCGAGCAGTACGGCCAATCCGGCGTGTGTCGAGGCGAGATCCCGTCCGATCTCTCGCAGCGACCTACCGCGCCGCCGGGCCGCGATGATCCTCTGCCCGTTCCAGGCGAGGACGAACAGCACGACCGCGAGGATCGCCTTGTCGTGCAGCCACTTGCCCCACGCCGTGGCCGCCCCGTGGAACGCGACGCTCCCGAGGCCCACCCCGACGACGGTGGCGCCGAAAATCCGCTGCGGCAGTCCCGACCCGGCGCCGCTTCCACGCCGCCGCCCGATCCACAGGCCGGCAGCCACGTATGCGAGGCTCGTGAGGGTGTTGACGGGTTGCGCGACCGGCCCGGCACGAAGCCTCTCACAGTCGCTCGCGCCCACACCCGGCATGCGCTCGCACACACGCACTGTTCCCCGTGCCTCGTACCGGAGCGAGCCCTACTCAGCCGCCGAGGAGCTGCGCCTTGGCGGCGGCGAACTCCTCGTCGGTGAGGAGCCCCTGCGCCTTCATGTCGGCGAGGCGGGCGAGCTCGTCGGTCATGCTCGCCGCGGGTGCCGCTGCAGGCGCCGCGGCCGGAGGTGGTGCCTGTGCGGCAACCTGCTGTTGGTCTGCCTGCTGGCGGTCGGCGTAGATCTGGGCGTCACGGTCGGCGAACTTCTCCGCCTGGCGGCGTTGCACACGCCCCGACACGGCTGACGCGGTCCCGGCGATCACAGCGGTGCGGGCGACACCTCTCAACAGTCCTGGCATCTCGGTCTCCTTTCCGGATCTGTCACGCTCTGCAGGTCAGTTCGCCGTCTCGAGGGCGTCGAGCAGCTCGATCACGTCGCCGGCGGGGATCCGGCTGCTCGCGATCATCTCGCCACCGGCATCCCTCGCGGCGGCGACGAAAGGCCGTGCCCACGCGTTCTCGAACATGACGAGAAGGGCTTTCGTGCCGGGTTCCATCGCGTCGGCCGCGGACGCGAGGTCGTCGTCGCCGAGGAGGCCCGAACGGGCGCCGGTGAACGCCAAGAAGTCCCCGAACTCGGCCGCCTCGGCAGCGTCGAACGCGATCCCCGAGAACGTCCCGTCGTCTTCCTTGCGGACTGCGACGAGGTCGTACACGCAGACGAGCCCCCGCTCGACGAGGTCGACGAGTGCCGCGGCGACCCCGTCGAGAGGCTTGCCTCCGCTGAACTCGATCAGGACGAAGTCGATCGGGCCGGATACGTTGTTGTCTGACATCTCTCTCTGATCCCCCCTGTTGTCTCGGCGGTTCGGAGCTCGCGGTCAGGTTTCCACGAGTGCCTGGCCGAGCCTAATGGAATCCGGAAGGACGCGTGATCGACAACATCGACCTCTGGTCACACCTGAACCGTGAGCTCACGGACCGCGGGGCCACCGCGATGTGGGCTGCCGACGAGGTCACGTGGGGGCTGTTCGCCGTACCGGAGCGCGAGCTCGGAGTCCTCGGTGACGTGTCGGGCATCGACGTGCTCGATCTCGGCTGCGGCACAGGTTGGCTGTGCGCCTGGCTCGCGCGGCGGGGCGCGGTTCCGGTCGGTCTCGACGTGAGCAGACCGCAACTCGAGACGGCGCGTCGGTGCGGGCGGGAGTTCGGGATCGACTTCCCCCTCGTCGAGGCGAGCGCGGAGGAGATACCTCTCGCCTCGTCCGCCTTCGATCTCGTCGTGAGCGAATACGGGGCTGCACCGTGGTGCGAGCCGGATCGGTGGCTGGGTGAGGCGGCCCGGGTGCTACGGCCGGGGGGGAGGCTGGTCTTCCTCACGAACAGCGTCCTTGCCGCCCTGTGCGTGCCTAGCGAAGGCGGATTCGCGGGGGATCGCCTCCTCCGTGGCATGCGCGACATCCGTCGCATCACGTGGCCGGGTGGTGGGACCGAACACCATCCGGGTCACGGGGAGTGGATCCGTGCCATCCGCGGGGCCGGTCTCGAGATCGAGGCCCTCCACGAGTTGTACCCGCCCGCCGGGGCGACAGTCCGGGAACCCTACGAGATCGTCACGCCCGAATGGGCGGCCCGCTGGCCCGCCGAAGACGTGTGGGTGGCGCGTCGGCCGCGGGCCCGCCCGAGGCTGTGAGCACGTGGGCCGCCAAGGTCGGGCGCGGGCTCCTCATCCACCGTAATGGCCCGATATCATAACCGTTATTATCGAGTCGAGGGGGCCGTCGCGTGTACGACGTCATCGTGATCGGAGCCGGCTACGGGGGCGTGACATGCGCTGCCTTGCTCGCCGAGGAGGGCCACCGTGTCCTTCTCCTCGACAAGAACGAACAGCCCGGCGGCAAGGCCATGACCGTGAGAGCGGCCGGCTTCGGCTACGAACTCTGGCCGATCGCAGGCGGGCCGGCCGACGGATCGAAGTTCGCCGACCTCGCCCGTGTCGTGGGTCTCGATCCAGACGACGTGATCCTCCTCCCCGCGGAAGCGGGCGAGTTCCGCTACATCCGCCCCGACGGGACGACGGCTGTCGTGCCGTTCTCCGCCCGGCCCGCGGCCGACCCGGCCGCCGCCGTGCGGCTGCCGCAGGACCTCGGCGCCACAGAGGAGGAGACGGCGGGCATGATGCGGCTCGTCGCCGGCGTCTTCTCCATGCCCGAGGACGAGATCGCCGCCCTCGACACGCAGGATGCCGCCACGTGGGTGCGTGACCTCGGGATCGGCCGCCCCCTCGAGTCCTACATGTTCATGCTCTTCAACCTCCTCTTCGTCGTGGCCGTCGACCGGTTGCCTGCCTCCGAGGCGGTCCGCACGCTGCGCGACTTCTTCGCCGGAGGCGGCGGTCGCTACCACCGGGGTGGCTTCGCGCGGCTTGCCGAGGCCGCCGCCGACCACGTCGTGAGCCGAGGCGGCGAGTACCGGCCGGGCACGACTGTCACGACCCTGCTCGTCGAGGACGGGCGCGTCGTGGGTGTGTCCACGCCCACCGGCGAGCTCCGGGCCCGGGTGGTCGTCTCGAACGCGGGAATCCAGCCGACGGTTCTGCACCTTGCGCCGGACGGCACATTTCCCCCGGACTACGTGGACCGCGTGCGCTCTCTCGAACCGTCGTGGGCGTTCGTCGGCCAGCGGTACACGCTCGACACCTGCGTGATCGACGCCCCCATGATCCTGCGCTTCTCGGACGACTCTTGGTGGGACACCGAGCGCTTCGCGCGGGCTGAGAGCGGCGACTGGCCGGAGGACCCCCTTCTCTTCATCACGACACCCGCCTGCTACGACCCGGACCTCGCGCCCGCGGGACAGCAGATGCTCCTCGCCGGAACCATGTGCTCTCCCGACCCCGACTCGCCCATGAACGAAGCGGCGATCGCCCAGGTCGATCGCCTCGTCCGCGCGAACTGGCCCGACGTGACCCAACACCTCGTGAAGGCGGAGCCGTTCACGGCCCGGCATGCGTCCGTGGCGAGCCGCGCAGCCGTCGTCCCCGGCCAGGGCGGCGAGTGCATCGGCCTCGCCCAGGTCATCGGCCAGTGCGGCGCCACGAAACCCGCCGTGACCGCACCCGTCCCCGGCCTCTACTTCTGCGGCTGCGACGCCGGGGGCTACGGCTGTGGCACACACCAGGCCGTCGATTCGGGTTTCAACGTGGCTCGCATCGTCTCGACGGCACTCGCGGGCGCGGAGGCCACGCATGCCTGACAAACGGACGGCCGCCGCCTGCGACCTGCCCCACGCCGAGAGGCTCGAGATCCTGGGGCGGTTCTTCTCGGCTCACCCGGGAACGCCAGGCGGACCGCCCGGCCTCGGCGCCGCGGCCCTCGACTTCGTCGCCTGGCTCGGGCAGAGCGGCCGTCTCGACGATTCGTGTGGGTCTCCGTGGTGGCGGACCCTCAACGGCGCCCTCGTCCTCGACCTCGCGGATGCCCTCGTGGGAATCGGCTCCGGCACCGGATCCGCGGCCTGGCTCGACTATGCGGCCGCGGCGGGCCCCGCGGGCACCGACCACGCGCAGACGATCTTCTGGCAGGCACATCAGACGTCACTGCACGCGGTGATCCCCAGCGCCCACGACCTCCTCGCAGCCGAACCTGTGCACGAACGCGACTTCATCGCATGCGCGATCGAAATCGTCGATCTCGCCGCTCTCCGCGGGCAGCCGACGGACACCGAGGCGCTCGGCCTCCTCACAGAGCGGCTCTACCCGCGCCACTACCCGCTGGCAGAGCCTCTGTCCGCCGACTTGTGTCGTCTTCGCCTCGCCGCCTCGAAGCGTCACGCCGGTCCCCGCGTGGGGCTCGGCTCCGAGATCTGGGGTGGGGAACGGAGAGTGGCCGGCTGAGTCGACGAGGCGGGTCAGACGAGTCGGGCCAGGTCGCGCCGGGTCGGGCCGGATGGTTGTGAGGATCTGACCCGCTCTCACACGGTCAAGTCCTCACGACCCGCCGAGGGCGGGAAGCGGAACTGCATCGTGCGTACGCATGCGCCCGTGTCGTGCATGAGGCAGCCGAGCGTGTCGGGTGTGATCTCCCACGCGACGTCGAGGGTGTCCATCCAGCCGTAGATGCGTTCGAAGATCCCGCATTCGTAGCGGTCGGCCACGCCCAGCATCGTGACACCGTCGAACGCGAAGCAGGACCTCCATTCGAAGCGGACGGAGTCCGTCTCGGGAAACCACGTCCACTCGAAGTCCATGAAGTCGCCCATCACGAGGTCGGCCGCCCCTTCGAAGAAGCGCCGCATCTCCGCGAGCGTGGTGACGGCCTCCATGTCGAGCACGCGCAGGAGGCGGCGCGCCTCGATCGCCGCCATCGACCTCACTGCCTGCCGGTTAAGGGTGTTCGCGGTCTCGATGCCGAGCTCGGCCACGGCGGTTCCGAACCACATGGCGTCATGCGTCATCCAGTTCTTGACGAGGAGGTCCTTGAGGCGCGCCTTGTCGACCCCGTCGAGGATCTCGCCCGGCGGGCTCACCTGCGGCCTCGCATCTCGGCCCGGATGTCGGCCAGCTCACGCTCACCGAGCATCCGCTCCAGGGCGGGGAAGAGGTCGTTCTCCTCGAGGTCGAGGTGTTCCCGCCAGAGGGGTTCGAGCACTGCCACGGTCTCGCCGAGACGCGTCGCTGTCTCTCCCGTGAGGGTCTCGGGAGCCGTGGCGACACCGCCGGTCAGCGCGACGAGGGTCGCGGTCGGCCCGTGCAACTTCTCGTGCTGGCGTGTCATCTCGTCGAGCATGACATCGACGTCGGCGTCACGGCCGGCGACGCGGGGCCGGAGGGACTCCTCCTCGTCCGCCTCGTGGTGGGGCAGCGCCTCTCCGAAGTAGCTGGCGACACCTGTTGCGGCCTCGACGATGTCCTCGTGTCGAGTCCCGTCCGGGAGGGCGGCGAGCCGTGCCGCCACTTCCATGAACGAGCGGATCCGGGCGTGGCATTCGAGGAGGGCGGCCACGACACCCGGATCGTCGTCGCGGGCGTGTTTCGGCGTGACTTGGAGGCGCATGGACCGAGACTACGCCCCTGACCCGTGTCCCCGACAAGGCCTCTCCCCGGCCTCGGCCTAGCGCTCGATCTCGAAGCCGGACGCGACGCGATCCCAGGTCGCTCCCGTGACACCCCGCTCGCGCAGCTCGAACTTGCGGACACGCCCGTTGGGTGTCGTGGGCAGCTCGCTCACGAACTCGACGTATCGGGGCACCGCGAAGTAGGGGGCGTTGTCGTTCACCCAGCGGCACAGGTCCTCCGCCGTGAGTTCGGCATCCGGCTGGAGGACGACGTCGAGCTTGATCTCGGCTTCGGAGTCGAGCTCGGCCGTGACGCCGAACGCGGCGCTCTGCAGCACGGCCGGATGCGAGTTGACGGTGGCCTCGACTGCGAAGGAGCTCACGCTGCGGCCCTTGTGGCGGATGTAGTCGGCCTTGCGGTCGACGAAGTAGTAGTGGCCGTTCTCGTCGCATCGGGCGAGGTCCCCCGTGTGGTACCAGAGGTTGCGGAACGCGGCGAGTGTCGCCTCGGGGTTGTGGAAGTAGCCGTTGAAGATCCCGAAGGGCTCCTTCGTGCGCACGCACATCTCTCCGACCTCACCCGTCTGCACGGGGTTGTCGTCGTCGTCGAGGAGGGCGAGCTCGATGCTGTCGTTCGGCTTCCCCGACGAGTTCGCGCCCCATTCGGTCTTGCCGTCGTCCACACGCGAGAGGACGCCGAGCATCTCGCTCTGCCCGTAACCCTGGAATATCTGCTCGATGCCGAACCGGGCCTTGAACGGCTCGATCAGGTTCTCGGGCATCGGGATCGCCGAGGCCACCCGGACCGGGTTCTCGGCGTCGTCGGGCTTCTCGGGTGCCTGCCAGAGGTAGATGTGCATCGCGCCGAGCGTGATCGTGTGGGTGGCGCCGTAGTGCCGGGTGCGGTTCCAGAACTCGGCCGGGGAGAAGTGGCGGTCGAGGCCGAAGGGAACGCCGCAGATGAGGGATCTGTAGATGACGGTGACCCACGCACCCGTGTTGTAGAGCGGCATGCACGAGTAGAGGACGTCACCCTCCCGGATGTCGGCTGTGCGGATCCCCTCCTCGGACCCGAAGACCCAGCAGTTGTGGCTCTGCTCGACCCCCTTCGAGCGTCCTGTCGTCCCCGACGTCCACATGACAGCCGCCGTGTCGCCGTGGTGGATGTCGACCGCGGGCGGGGTCGCACCCTCCACCGGCAGCCCGTCGAGGGGATGGAGTGTGGTGCCGGGCAGCACGGCTCCCGCCTCGCCTCTCACGACCACGTGGTCGAAGAGCCGTGCCGGGCCGAGTTGTGCCACGCGGTCGAGGAGGTCTCCGTCGGTAAGGAGCACGCGGGCCCGCGATTCCTCGAAGCTCTCGCGAAGCCAGTCGCCCTTGTAGTCGCTGTTCGTCGGCACCCAGATCGCGCCGAGCCGGTTCAGGGCGAAGGTGGCGATGACGACCTCGGGCCCGCCGTCCATGAACAGCGCAACCGTGTCGCCCTGGCGGACACCGAGGTCGGCGAGGCCGGCCGCGTATGCGTCGGCGAGCGCGTCGACTCGACCGAAGGAGTACGTGTCGACGTCGTCGATCATGAACGCGGCGTCGGGGTCGTGCTCGGCCTGGCGCGTGAGGAGTCGCCCCAGGACTCGGTCGCGCCGTTCCGTCAAGTCCAGCCTGTTCATCGCCCTCGCTTCCCGCTCTGCCGACCCACCGACGCGTGGTCGGGATTCCACCGGAAGGTAGCAACGGTGCCGCCACGTACCCCGAGGAGAGAAGGGAGTCCGGGGGCGGTCAGCGAGGTAGGCCGCGGATGATTTGGCGCGTCCGATCGGCATCGACGGGTGCCCCGACTGCCTCGAAGACCTCGACGGCACGGGCGAGATGGACGTGGGCATCCGTGGGCGCTGACGCGACGGCGCCTTCTCTGCCGACGAGGAAGAGGGCGCGCGCCTGCCGGTAGGTGCCGGGAGGCTGGAGCTGCGCCGCGGCCGCAGCCGCTTCCAGGTCGCCTCGCCTCAGCGCGTCGGCGAGGTCCCGCACGGGTCCGAGCAGCGGGACGTCGGGGAACCGGATCTGCGGCAGCTCCGACGAGGCCCGCGTCGCCTCGAGGGCGTCGAACGCCACGAGCGAGACGGCTCCGAACAGACCCGCTTCCTCGCAGTCCCCCACGAGGGCTGCGTAGCGGGCGGCGGCGCTGTCTCGGCGTCCGAGGACGAGATCCACTCGCGCCGCGATCAGGGCGGTGATCAGCGAAGCGGTCCTGTCGGGGGGCGGGAGGGGTGTGACCGCTTCCAGCTCCTGCGCACGTGCGATGTCGTGGCCGGACGCGACGAGGAGTCCGAGGAGGCGGTAGAGCGGAGTCGCGCGGGTCCAGTCCTCACCTACACGTTCCCGCAGCGCCGCGGCAGCCGCCCCGAAGCGTCCCTGCAGGGCTTTCGTCAACACGTCGAGCGGTGCGACCACCGGATTCCCTGCCGTGTCGGCCGTGGCGCCGTCCTCGGCCGGCGGCGTGACACCGGCGACGGCGAGCGCGAAGGCCTGCAGGCAGCGGTCCGCGGGACCGGCGGGTGTCATGCTCGCCACGAACTGCGTGAGCCCGTCCGTCGCACCCTCGAGGGCCAGGCGCACGCACCTCAGCGCCGCATCCGAGAACTCCCCCGAGACGGGCACATCCGGCGTCGCTCGCTCCGTCCCCTGCGGAGCGAGACTCGGCATGTCGTCGCGGGTTGCGAGACCGGTGTCTGTGGATGGCATCACAGCTTCTCATCGGCGCCTGCCCCGGACCGGTGAAGCGTCCGGGCAGGCCGAGTCAGCCCACGCTGCCCACGGGGCTGTCCACGAGCCCGCACAGCCGCAGGTACGTGATCACCGGCCTCGCCATCCCCGCCGGCACCGGCCTGTTGTGGGGGCCGAGGAACTGCATGATCGTCCTCGATTCGGGACGAAGCTCGAGTGCCGCCACGAGTTGGCGGCCACGCCGCACACCGACCACGACAGACATTCCCGCGGCCACGGCCAGGCCGAAGCCGCCGAGGCAGTTCTGCTGCGACCTGCCCCAGACCGTGAGCTCGTGGGCGCTCCACGGGAGGACGAGGGTGAGTTCACCGATCGCCGTGCCGTGCAGGTCGGCGATCCGAGGCGGGTACTCGAAGCGCGGCGGCAGCACACGCCTGCGCACGGGCGGTGCGAGGCGGGGGATCGCGAGTGCCGCCGTTTCGGGGTCCGGCGCCGCCTCCGCGTTGGCCCGGGGGCGAGGTGGCGGAGCCGTGCCGCACTGCGGATAGGGCCGTCGCGGTCCCGGGTCGACACGTGCGACTGCGAGGCAGTCTCGTTCGAGGCGGTCGAGTCGGCTCGGCGGCTGCCGCTCGAGGTCGCGATGAACCGTGAGGAAGAGCCGCAGGATCCCGAGGAGGTGGCGGCCCGTGTCACGGCCGAGCGCGTCGACGGCAAGCCGGGCCGCCACGGACGGGCCGAGCAGTTCGAGGGCGCGCCGCATGTCGGCGACGTCGTCGTTCGTGGGGACCGTGCCCACGGGGCGTGCAGGGGTGGACATGACCGCGGCGAGGTGGTCGGGTTCGAGGACACGCGCCCCGGCGAGAGCGACGCCGACCTGCCACCACTGCACTTCGGGTCGCTCCGCCTCCGAGGCGTCCGGGCTCGGTGCCATGCAGCCCACGAACGCCCGCATGACCGGCCGGGTCGCCTTGGGTCCGAACGCCATGCGGGCTGCGTCCACAGCCGACTCCTGCCCGAGCGCCGGAGATGCCCAGAGTGGGATCTCGCCTGCGGGGCGCACACCGGCGTCGTACGCGAAACCGAGCACAGGATGGGTCATCCCACCCAGGGCCGCCAGGGCACCGGTATCCGTGCCGGCGCCGGGTGCCCACGTCTGCCATTCGCGGCTGCGGCGGTGCAGCCTCTCCGCCAACACCGGTCGGTCCCCTCCGTCCGGCCCGAACCCGCCGGCCGCAGCGGCGAGGACGTCGAGGACGGCCGCAGGCCGCGTGGACAGGTCGACCGCGCGCTTGCCCGAGAGGAAGAGGAGCTCGGCCCGGACCCGTGCCCCCGCCCGCGACACGCGCAGCCGCGGCTCACGACGCCCCTCGTCCTCCACTGCGACCACGGAGGCATCGGCCTCGTCGGTCCACCACACGCCCTCGCACAGGAGTTCCGCCGTCATCGCCCCTCGACCTCACAACTCACCAAGCAACCCGCACGAGAGTCGAACATACGTTCCCGCGACCAGTCCGTCAACCCCCCGGAAATCTGGACTGGCCCCCGTTTAGTCCCCGCTCCGGCGGCTCGAGTGCTTCGCACGTGAGTGTCTCTCCGTACCAAGTATGAGTCCCCTGGGGTGGTGGGGTTTGGGGGTCCACCGCGAGGTGAGCCACGGGCGTGATGCTCGGTGTGTACAGGCAAGTACATACCAAGGAGATCACACCGATGCTCTTGACGATTCTGCCGTGTCGGACCTCAACCAAGGGCCGCTTGCATTGCCTGGGCCGTAAGTAAAGGGATCGCCGGTTTGTTTTAGCTATGCTGGGGCTACGGGAAGTCCGCCTTCCTTGGAGTCCCCGGTGCAACCTGACGCCTTCACATCCAGCGCTCGAGGTGAAGTGCGCAAGACCCAGGCCGGTTACTGGGCCTTCTTCCCCGCCGAGGTCCCCCGACGTGTGCCGCTCTCCGATGACGTGGTCAAGCTCCTCGACGAGGCGACCGGCGCCGTGCACCGCCTCGGCGGTGTGGGCCGCCTCGTCCCGAACCCCCACCTGCTCATCGGCCCCCACCTCCGCCTCGAGGCCGTGCTCAGCTCGCGCATCGAGGGCACCAAGACCGACGTCGGCCAGCTCCTGCTCTTCGAGGTCGGCCAGGTCCCGTCCCCTGACGCCGCCCAGGATGCCGCAGAGGTCAACAACTACGTCCTCGCCATGGAGCACGGGCTCGAACGCGTCCGTGGCGGTTTCCCCATCTCCGTCCGACTCCTCCGCGAGATGCACGAGCGACTCCTCCAGGGAGTACGCGGGCAGCATCACCGCCCGGGCGAGTTGCGATCGAGCCCGGTCTGGATCGGCGGCAGCACGCTCGACAACGCCGTGTTCGTACCTCCCCCGCCTGACGAGATGAAGGGGGCGCTGAGCGACCTCGAACGCTTCCTCCACGAGCGTGACCTCCCGCTGCTCATCCAGCTCGCCATCGCGCACTACCAGTTCGAGGTCATCCACCCGTTCCTCGACGGCAACGGCCGGATCGGTCGCCTGCTCATCCCACTCATGCTCGTGCTCCGCGACGCTCTCCCCCAACCCCTCCTCTATCTCTCGGCCTACTTCGAGCAGTACCGCGGCGAGTACCACGACCACCTGCTCATCACCAGTCAGAACGGCGACCTCATGCCCTGGATCGCGTTCTTCCTTCGAGGCGTCCGACGCCAGGCCCGCGACTCCGAGGAGCGGACAGTCCGCCTCGTCGACCTCCAACACCAGCTCCGCAACGAACTCCTCGACGAAGGTCGACCCAACTCGGTGATCCGTCTGGCCGAGCAGCTCTTCTCCGCCCCCGTCGTGACCGCCGCCCGAGTGGAAGCGATGATCGGCGTGACCCGACCCACCGCCCACGCAGCGATCGACGCCCTCGTCGAACGCGGCGATCTCGTCGAGGTCACCGGGCGCGAGCGCCGACGGGTCTACGAAGCACCCCGCATCTACGAGGCAGTGTATGGCTCCGTCGACGTCGAGGATCACTGACTGATCTGACGCCCAGCCGGACACGTTGCCCGAACCGGTCGAGACCCGGCGGGATGCGATCAAAGCGGATCACGTGACCTCGGCGAGGAGGCGGCCGTCGTGGATGGTGACGTGGCGGTCGCCGATGTCGGCAGCGGCCGGGTCGTGCGTGACGAGGATGACGGCGGCGCGGTCGAGCTCGGCGGCCTCCTTGAGCAGGCCGAGGACCTCGATAGGCACCGGAAGCCACGCAGAGTGATACCAATGGATCAGGGTCTGGCGTCTGCGAAGAACATGTGAGGATCTGGGCCCGTGAGCGCATCCCTGCATGCTCACGCCACGTGAGAAATAGCGCGTGAGCAGGGCGGCAATCGGTGGGGCTACGTGGACTCGAACCACGGACCTCATCCTTATCAGGGATGCGC
>JADZDR010000078.1 GCA_020850945.1 Acidimicrobiia bacterium
ATGCCCACCGCGGGGGGTGGGGGTGCCTGCAGCCGGAGGCGTGGCGCGGGGATGTCCCGTGCGCGAGGTCGGGGTCCTCGGATGCGGGTCTGCCGCGTGTGCTGCAGGCGAGGTTGCCGCCACGGCCAGGCTTCCACCTGCTGCTGCCGCCACGAGGAGTCGCCGTAGCCTCTTCCAGTTCAGCCTCTTGCTCATCGTCGCCAACCCCCTCCTGACTCACGGATACATGTGGGCAGGATCAACCCTCGCCTGTGAGGGTGACCCAAGCCCACGTCGCGGTTTCGGCCCAACTGGGCAGCCTCCACCCTCAATGGTGAGGGCGGAGGCTGCCCACACGTGGTTTGAGGTGACCCACACTCGTCTCGGCGTGCCCCACTCTTGTACATATCGATAGGCATAGTAATATGCCCTTCGGGCCGGGACAAGGGTGACAGGTCGCCAACCGAGGAGTGGTCATGCGTGTGGGGCGAGGCACGGAGGACGAGTACATCCCGATCTTCACGACACCCGACGCGAGTCTGCCGCCCGACGGCCGCCACGATCCTCGCGAGATCGGCGACGGCACGGGAGTCGGGATCGGTACCCCTCCGGATTCGGGCTGGAACGGGATCCCGCGACGGGGCGCCGGCCGCACCGCCGACATCCCGGAGCTGTTCGAGGAGCGTCCCCGAGCACGGCCGTGGCTCGTCGTCGCGACAGGCCTCCTGTCACTGGTGGTGGGCGTGCTCGTGGGCGCAGGCGTCGGCCGGGGCGACGGCGAGGCGCGACAGGGGCCGGGACCGCACCTCTACGTCGACGGCGTCCCGGAGGGGTTCAGCCGAGACGCACCCGGTGCCGTTGCCGCCGCGACGAGCTACGTGTCCCTCCTGGGCACCCCCTGGCTCGACGACCCCGACAGGTACGTCTCGTTGTACGAGGCGATCGCCGCCCCGGGGGCCAGGACGGCTCTCGCCGAGTCCGCCCGCCGTGCGCTCGAGGCGCTCGAGACGGAGAAGGAATCGATCGGAGTCGAGGCGGGCGACCAACTCGTCCTCCGTTCGTATCCCCTCGCCACGCATGTGGACAGCCTCACGGACGTGGCCGCGACCGTGCGCGTGTGGGCGCTCACGGTCCTCGCCGTGGACGGTGTCCTCGCCCCCCGATCAGGCTGGGTCGTCTACACGTTCTCACTGCTCCACGCCGACGGCACGTGGCGCGTGTCGCAACTCGCGGCCGAGCCGCAGGGTGCCGGTCCGGACGGCGGCAAGCCGGAGGAGAAGGCGTTGCCCGAGATCCTCACCGCGTTCGATCCGGTCGGGGCCGACAGCGAGGCCGGTCAGCCGTAGTAGGTCCAGTGCCACGTCTCGCGGGGCACGTCCTCGTAGAAGCCGTACGTGCGGGCGTTGACCCGCATCCAGGCGAGGGCGGACCCGCTCAACTGGAGATCGAGGGCGAGACCCCAGCCGTGGTTCGAGGTACCGGGGCGGGCGGCAAGACCGCCGGACCCGTAGAGGCCCTTGCGTCGGGCGACGTCGACCTGTGCCTCGTAGCTGCGGTACGAGTCGGAGATGCCGATGTCGATGCCGTCGGCCTGGGCTGCCGCGTACAGGTTGCGGAACGCGGCGGCAGCCGGTGTCCAGAGGCGGTGATCGCCGATACCGATGGAGTCGAGCACGGAGTCGGGCAGCCGCCCGTTGCCGTATCCGGCGAGCTCCCCGGGTGTGCCGCGCCGGCCGCCTGGTGCGGCCCGCGCCGCTGAACGCTCGGCCGAGAGCTGGAGCTCGAACTTCTTGACCAGCTCCTGCTGGCGGGCCGTCGACGCCTCGACGCGCTCCTTCTTCTCCTCGAGCTCGGTGAGGAGGCGAGTCTGGGTGGCCTCGTTGTCCCGCAGGGCGGCGACCTCGGCGTCCACGTCCGCCTTGGATGCCGTGAACTGCTCCAGGGCATGGCGCGTGTCGCTCTGCACGTCCGAGAGGTACTTGATCGCCCGGCTGTACTCAGACGGATCCTGGAACGACATGATCGCCGACAAGCCCGCGGCCGACCGCGTGCTGCCGTGCTTGTAGAACTCGCGGGCGCGGGACTCGAAGATCGTGCGATGCCGGTCCAACTCCGCCTCGAGCTCCCGCAGGCGCTGCTCCCCCGCCCGGATGGCCCGCTGGATGCGGTCGAGCTCGGCCCGCCCGCGTTCGAACTCGGCGGCAAGGCCGTCCGCCTCGCGTTCGAGCGAGGCGAGCTCACTGCGGGCGGCCTCGAGCTCGCTCGCCGTGTCCGCAACCACGGGGGGCACGGTGAAGGCGTGGACGAGCAGGAGCCCGACGAGAAGGAGGAGGAGGCGGACGGCACGACTCGGGGAGTCCGAGGCGGGGGGTGCGCCCGGCCGTCGGCCGAAGGCAGACATCTCCGTGCACTCTAGTTGCCACATCCCCGAAGTTGCAGTTCATCCGGGTGTTCAGCGAGCACCGCCCGGCCCCAACCGAGATCTGACACCCCGTCAGATGCTGTGATACGGTGCCCGACCGTGGATCTTTCGTTCAGCCCCGCAGAGGAGGCGTTCAGGGCAGAAGCCCGCGATTTCCTCGAGACGAGCCTCGGCGGTGACTTCGCCGTGGTGAGGGGCAGGGGCGGACCCGGCGACGAGGACGCCCTGTTCGAGGAGCGTCTCGCCTGGGAACGCCACCTCGGCGCGAGCGGCTGGAACTGCCTCGCCTGGCCCGAGGAGTACGGGGGGGCCGATGCCGACCTGAACAGACAGGTCATCTGGTACGAGGAGTATGCCCGGGCGAGGGCACCGGGTCGCCTCGGCCACATCGGCGAGGGCCTGGCGGGCCCCACGATCATCGCCTTCGGAACCGACGCCCAAAAGGAGCGCTTCCTGCCACCGATCGTGCGGGGCGAGGAGCTCTGGGCACAGGGGTATTCCGAACCCGATGCCGGGTCCGACCTCGCCAACGTGCAGGCACGCGCGGTTCTCGACGGCGACGCCTGGGTGATCTCGGGCCAGAAGGTCTGGACGAGCGGAGCCCACTGGGCGGACTGGGCGTTCGTCCTCTGCCGGACGGATCCCGCGGCACCGCGCCACAGGGGGATCAGCTACCTCCTCGTGCCGATGCGCCAGGACAGCATCACGATCCGGCCGATCGTGCAGCTCACGGGGACGTCGGAGTTCAACGAGGTGTTCTTCGACGGCGCACGCACGGACGCCGCGAACGTCGTCGGCGAGGTCGACGGTGGCTGGAAGGTGGCGATGGGCACACTCGCGTTCGAGCGCGGCGCCTCGACACTCGGCCAGCAGCTCAACTTCGCGAACGAGCTCGACGCTGTCGTCGACGCCGCCCGGCAGAGCGGCCGCATCGACGATCCCTCCGTCCGCCAGCGGCTCACCGCGGCGTGGGCGGGCCTGCGCATCATGCGCTTCAACACTCTCCGAATGCTGTCGGGGATGCAGGGGGCGACACTGTCCCGCGAGGCGATGATCGCGAAGCTGTACTGGGCGACGTGGCACCGGAACCTGGGGGCCCTGGCCGTCGACGTGCTCGGTCCGGCGGGACAGATCTCCGACGAAGCGGACGGGATGCGCCATGATCAGGGTGCCGTACCCACCTGCGAGCTCGGCCCGGCCCAGCGCCTGTTCCTCTGGACGCGCTCGGACACCATCTACGGGGGTACGAACCAGATCCAGCGCAACATCATCGGTGAGAGGGCACTCGGCCTGCCGAGGGAGTGACGAATGAGCAAGATCGCACCGGACTACCCGGCCGGCCACGACCTCCTGTCGGCCAAGACCGTCGTCGTCACGGCTGCGGCCGGGACCGGCATCGGGTACGCGGCGGCACGGCGCTGCACGGAGGAGGGCGCACGTGTCCTGATCAGTGATCTGCACGAACGCCGCTTGGCGGAGGCAGCGGACAACCTCGCCCGCGAGACGGGCCGCCGCCCCGTCACCTGGGTCTGCGACGTCACCGACGAGGACCAGGTGCAGGCCCTGTGGCGTACGGCGGAGGATGCGTTCGGGGACGTGGACGTCGTCATCAACAACGCCGGGCTCGGGGGGACGGCGAGTCTGATGGAGATGACCGACGAGCAGTGGAACTGCGTCATCGACGTGACGCTGAACGGCACGTTCCGCATGACTCGGGCCGCGCTGCGCCACATGACTGAACGAGGTCGTGGTGCGATCGTGAACAACGCCTCGGTCCTCGGCTGGCGGGCCCAGGCCGGCCAGGCGCACTATGCGGCGGCGAAGGCCGGCGTCATGGCCCTCACCCGCTGCGCTGCAATCGATGGCGCCGAGTTCGGTGTGCGCGTGAACGCGGTCGCGCCGAGCCTCGCCCTGCACCCGTTCCTGGCGAAGGTGACGACGGAGGATCTGCTCGAGGAGCTGCGTGCACAGGAGGCCTTCGGACGTTCCGCCGAGACATGGGAGATAGCCAACGTCATGGTCTTCCTCGCGAGCGACCTCGCGTCGTACATGACGGGCGAGGTCGTGTCCGTGAGCGGCCAGCATCCGTGAGTGCCGTGACGACCGTCTACACGGACGGGGCGTGCAGCGGGAACCCCGGCCCGGGCGGCTGGGCGTGGGCGGTCTCGGGATCCACCGAGTACGCCTACGGGAGCGAGCCCTCCACGACGAACCAGCGGATGGAGTTGACCGCCGTCCTGGATGCCGTGCGCAGCCACGCCGGGCCGCTCCATGTCGTGAGCGATTCGACCTACGTCGTGAACTGCTTCCGGGACGGGTGGTGGAAGGGTTGGCTGCGCCGCGGCTGGCGCAACTCGAAGAGGCAGGAGGTCGCGAACCGCGATCTCTGGGAGCCGGTCATCGCTGCCTACCGCCGTCGCGAGGCGGAGATCACGTTCGCGTGGGTGAAGGGGCATTCGGGTGACCCGATGAACGACCTCGTGGACGACCTCGCCGTGAACGCCATGCGCGCACAGTCCTGCGGCCACCACACCTGATCCGGCCGGGGGAGGCGATCACCCCACCTCGCGGGCGGCCGCCTCGGCGGCGGTGAGTTGCTCCTCGACGATGTCGAGACCACCGTCCCAGAACGACGGATCGGCGAGATCCACGCCGACGAGGGACCCGAGATCCTCGGGCGAGCGCGAGCCACCGGCCGCGAGGAGATCGAGGTAGCGGGGGACGAAATCCGCGCCCTCGGCCACGTAGCGGCCGTACACGGACAGGGCGAGAAGCTGGCCGAAGGCATAGGCGTAGACGTAGCCGGGTGAGCCGATGAAGTGCGGGATGTACGACCACCACGTGCCGTAGTCGTCGGTCAGCTCGACCGCATCGCCGAGCATCTCCGCCTGCGTCTCGGTCCAGAGCCTCCCGAAGTCATCGACGGAGAGCTCCCCCTCCTCCCGCCGCCACGTGTGCACCGCCGCCTCGAAGCGGTTCATGGCCGTCTGGCGGAACACCGTCGCGATCGAGCCTTCGAGGCTCTCGGCGAGAAGAGCGAGACGGGCATGCGGATCGGAGGTCTCGTCGAGGAGCCGGCCGAACGTGACTGTCTCGCCGAACACGGATGCCGTCTCTGCGAGGGTGAGCGGTGTCGACTGGTGGAAGACGCCTTGCTCCCGTGCGAGGTAGGCGTGGAGGCCGTGGCCGAGCTCGTGGGCGAGGGTGAGGGCATCGCGTTGCCTGCCCGTCCAGTTGAGGAGGACGTAGGGATGGTGGGACGGCACCGTGTACGCGCAGAAGGCACCGGGGCGTTTACCGGGACGCACGGGTGCGTCGATCCAGGCCTCGTCGAAGAACCGCGAGACGATGCGGGCGAGATCGGGGGAGAAAGAGGCGTACGCCTCGTGCACGACGACCTTGGCGTCGTCCCAGGTCACTTCGACGTCGACATCGGCCACCGAGGCGATGCGGTCGTAGTCGGCGAGGTGGTCGAGGCCGAGGAGGTCCGCCTTGAGCGCGTACCACCGCTGCGGGATGTCGTAGCGGCGGACGACGGCGGTGACGAGAGCGTCCACGGACTCGTCCGACGCCTCGTTCGCCAGGTTCCGGCTCGAGAGCCACGTGGCATGCCCGCGCAGTCTGTCGTCCGTCGCCTTGTCGGCGAGGAGAGTGTTGAAGACGTACGCCCGTGTGCGCAGGCCCGGCGCGAGTCCCGCGGTCACCGCCCGCGCTGCTCCGCGGCGCACCTCCCTGTCGGGGTGGGCGAGGAGGGCGAGTCCCTGCTCGAGACCGACCGTGGTCGTGTCCGGGCCGGCCGCGGCCTCGGGGAGCTCCACGGTGATGGCAGATGTGAGCTCGTCGAAGAGCCGAGTCCAGGCCGAGGCACCCGTCACCTGCTTCTCGGCGAGGATCTTCTCTTCCGGCTCCGTGAGGAGATGTGGGCGGTAGCGGCGCGCCGCCCGCAGGTGATGGGCGCAGAAGTCGAGTTCGGGAGCGGCGAGCAGGGCTTCGACCTGTGCGTCGTCGAGTTCCGCCCACTCGAGGTCGAAGAAGATGAGGCGGGTCTCGACCGCCGTCGCCCGCTCCTGCACCATCTGCTCGAGCGCCCCGCGCGCCTCGTCCGTCATGCACTCGGCGAAGCGCAGGCCCGCATACGAGTGGGCGCGTCCGACGAGCTCGGCGAGCTGTGCCGTACGGTGCATGTGCGTGGCCAGCGCGCGCGCCGACATAGAGGCGATCGTGCCCCTTGCCCGTTCGAGCTCGGCGGCGGTCTCGTCCGCCGCGTCGAGGAGGGCGACGACTCCTTCGCGGCCCTCACCCCATGTGGCGACAAGCGGATCGAGGTCCCATGTGGCATCTACGTCGGTTCCTGCCTCGGTGGAGGCGCTGGGTGACATGTGACGGCCTCGGTAGGTTGCGAGTGCGTGTTCGGAGGTGGAGTGTATGGGGTCGGCCGGTCGGACCTGCCGACTTGCCCGGGGACATGTGGCCTGCAAGTATCGACGCGAGGAGAACGAGCTGGGGGGATGGATCTCGTGGCTGAACAGCTCGGCGTTCGTTGTGCCGGACCTATTTCAAGAGGCACGCGCCAGTGGCTCTCCGCCCGGCGCGGGGCAGGTCGGGCAGGAGGGGCGGTGTAGATGGCCCGGACCGTGAGCCCCCTGACCGTGGCCGCCCTCGCCGAGGTCGAGAGCGAGCCGAGTCGCTTCTGGCCGATCTTCCAGCGTCTCGAGTCGAGCATCGGGTCCTTCTGGCAGGTGAACGACGGCGGTGTGCATGCCGCGTTGCGATCGGCGAAGGCGAAGGGCTGGGTCTCGGTCGCGCCGGGTGAGGACGGCCGGGACGTCTACGCCATCACACCCAGTGGGGCCAAGATGCTGGCCCGATGGCGGGAGCAGGCAGAGTTCGACGTCCCCCCTCTCCGTGACGACATGTATGTGCGCCTGCTCTACGGGTCACCAGTCCCCGATCTCACGTTCGGTGTCGAGGGCAAGATCGCCGAGACGAGGGCGAAGTTGCGTGAGATCCGACGCCTGCGTGACAAGGCGGACTCGACGCTCGCGTCGCTCGCATACGACGGAGTGGTGCGGCACCTCGAGACACAGCTCGACTGGCTCGTGGACGTCCACGCCCACCTCATGGAGATCGACACCACTGCGACATCGGCTGTTGGCGGAGGAGGCCACCCGTGACCGAGATCAGGATCGACCGGCTTCGCAAGCTGTTCGGGCCGCGGGACCTCGACGTGAAGGAGTTGTGCCTAGAGGACGTCGAGCTCTCACACCTCACGCGATGTGGCTTGCGCAAGGTGCTCAGCGGGGCCGACCTCGTCGTGGGACGTGGAGAAGTGGTCGTCGTGCAGGGCCAGACCCAGGCGGGCAAATCGACCCTTGCGCATGTCCTCGACGGCAGCCTCGAGCCCGACGGTGGAGTCGTCGCCGTCGACGGCCATCTGCGATCGCACGGCCTCGTGGCGACGATCTCGCATCCGCCTGCGAGCGACTGGTCCGACAGCGTCGACGCCCACGGCTACCTTGCCGCGGCGTTCGCGAAGCAGGGCTTCCCGTCCAAGGCCGCCGGGGCGGTGGCGGGCGAAGCGCTGGACGCCCTCGGCCTGGCCGACCTCGCGGACCAGGGACCGTGGGACGTGGATCACCTCGACCGTGTGCGGCTCGCCGTCGCCGGTGCCCTGACGTCGATGCCGAGCTGGCTCGTCCTGGACGAGCCCGAGTTGAAGCTGGGCAGCGCGCAGAGCGAGATGCTCTGCGGCTTCGTGCACGTGGTGTGCGTCGAGGCACACCTCGGTTGCGTCTGGCTCACACGCTCTTCCGGGATCGCGTCCCTTGACGACCGCTGGCTCGTGTTGCGCGACGGCCAGCTCACGGCGATGGGTGAGATGCCGTCGCGGAGGAGCCGGCTTTGCTGACGGCTACGGAACCCGCCCCCCTCCGCAGGCGGACACCCCGGCCGAAGCGGCGAGGTGGTGCCGCTCTCACCGTCTGGTCCCTCTTGCATCTGCGCTGGATCCGCACGCGGTGGCGGTCTGCGGCGCTGGTGCTCGTGGGTCTCGTGCTCGGTGTGGGCCTCTGCGGCGCGATGCTCGTCATGTACGTGTCGACCGGGCAGCCCTTTGCGTCCCTCGCCGACGGGCTCGCGGGTGCCGCCGACTGGCAGGTGCAGCCGTACGTCACGGGGCGCCTTCCCGAGGGTGCGTTGCGAGACGTGGCGGACACGCCGGGTGTCACCGCCGCGGCCCCGATCATCACCGAGTTCTCGATGCTCGGAACCAGCGACGGGGACAGTCAGGGTGTTCTGGTCGTCGGCACGGACTGCCGGTTCGAGGACCTCGTCGGCGACTTCGACTGCGACGCCCGTGTCGCCGAGCTCGAGGAGGCAGCGGAGGCTACCGGCGGGATCCCGCTCCTCGCCGGTCCGGGACTGTCCGGCCCCCTCGCCACAGGATCGTCGGAGCCTGTCCCGGTGGGGTTGTCCGGCGGGCTGCTGGGGGATGCCGTGGTCATCGACCGGATCGAGGGTGTGCCAGAGCTCATGCATGTCAACGACGGCAAGTGGGTGCTGGGTGCAGTCACCGACGTGCAGACTCTGATCGACGCAGGTCCGCATCTCTCGTCGGTCCTCTTCGACGGCGACGGAGCAGCAGCGGGCAGGGTGCGGGCGCAACTCGGAGATGTCGGGCGGATCCAGGAGCCGTCGGTTCCGGCCAAGGTCTTCCTCGAGATGACACGGGCACTCATCCTCCTTGCGGCTGCCGTTGTGCTGGCGGGCGGTGTCCTCATAGCCGGGACCAGTTATCTGCTCATGCTCGACGACCGACGTCGCACGTTCGCGATTGCGGGTGTTCTCGGGGTCACCCCGAAGCGGATGATCGTTCACATCTGTGGTGAAGGCGCTGCGATCGGCGCGACCGCTGGCCTTGTTGCCCTGCCGATCGCGTGGTTGATGGGATCGGTCTTCACGCGCTCGTGGGGGAGCACGTTGCTCGCAGGTACCGGGGCTGCTGTCAAGACGGCGTTGCCGCTCCGCCTCGTTGTCGTGATAGTGCTGGGGGGAATCGCCGTTGGTGTCGCAGCCGCCCTGCCTGTTGCGCTGCGAACAGCCCGGGTCGACGCCATCGTGACGGTCCGAAACGACGCCAGTGTCACCGCCATCGAGAAGGCGCCCCGATGGCTCTGGATCATCGCCCCCGTCCCCATAGGTCTGGGTCTGTGGCTGGGGCACCTGCTCGGTACCGGACGTGTCAATCTGGCTGTCGGGATCCTCGGTGCAGGGCTCATGGTGTTCGGCGTCACCATCTTCGCGCTCTTCTTCACGCCACTCCTCACATCCTGGCTCGGGAACGTATGCGCCAGAGGCCGTGCTGCCGGTTTGCTCACCAGTGCCGACATGATCCGTGACCCGTTCCGTTGGGCGTCGGTGACAACAGTCATCGCCTTGGGTCTCATGATCAGCCTCGGTATGTACACCGTGCGTGTTCTCACTGTGGATTCGATGGCGGGCCACGTCGAATCGGAGATAGCAGACCTCGTGTACGTCGGGCCGCGTGAGTCGGGGGACCAGTCGACCGTCTACCTGCAGACGAACACAGCCGAGGCCGTTGCGTCCGTCGACGGTGTGGCGGCGGTTCATCCCCAGTACCGTGTCACTGTCGATGACGGCATGTCCGGCATAAACATCGCAGGTACCGATCCGGAGTTCCCCAGGAACAATCTGACGATCCAGTCCGACGGTATCTCGCCGACGGCAGCATGGCAGAAGGTTGCCCAGGGTGAGGCCATCGTCGGCCGTACATATGCAGCCAAGCGTGGTATCCGCCCGGGAGACACCTTCGAGCTTCCGGGACGGGACGGTCCGTTCGAAGTCCGCGTAGCTGCCATAGCCACCGCCGGATTCTTCCAGGACAACGGACTGTCCAATTGGGTCGTCGTTTCCGATGAGCTGGCTCTGGAGCAGTGGCAGGCAGGCCTGGACTTCCTTATGGTAGAGCCGGAGCCCACCGTCTCACCTCACGATCTGGCAGGCAGGATCCAGCGAGAAGTCAACTCTGTACGACTCGGCGTCGTGGACTTCTCACAAGCGCAGTCACAAGCGATGGAGAACGGCACCAGATTCCTGGGGCCCTTGGAACGTGTCGGCTGGACGATGCTGTTGATATCCGCGCTCGCAGTGACCGTCTTCCTCGCCCTCACACTGTTGCAGCGCAATGAGCTTCGAGTGGTCCTCAGGTACATCGGTTACACTGCACAGCTCGAACGGCGCACACTCGTATATGAAGGCCTGGTCCTGACCGGGGTTGGACTGGTCTACGGCGTTGTCGGCGTGGCCTTGTTCGTCCTTTTCGTCAGTTTGGGTAGCCCCGCACTCCTCGCGTCCCAGGTGGAGTGGGCGCTCACCCCCTCGACTCTCGTTCTGGGGATCCTTTCAGCTGCTGCTGCCGCTGCCCTGGGCCTTGCATATCCAATTCGCGCGGCAGGGAGCCTGGATCGGAACATGGCAATGGGCTACAACCGAATAGAGGAAGGGGTGTGATGGCTACGTCGCAGCGCTCGGTGCAGCTACGTGCTCACGGTGGGAGTGAATGGCTGCAGGTGGCAGTTGCCCGCTACACGCTGGCACCCCGCGTAGGCACTGTCCCTGCGGGGATACCACCGATCCTGCTGGGTGTCATGCTGGCGGTGGGTATGGGGCACCAGTGGGCGACTCCGGTGGTTCTGCTTCTCATGGTGGCATCGATTTCGATTTCCGTCGCAACCATGGGCCTGAACGATCTGTCTGACTCGGCATACGACGACACCAGTGAAACTGCAATCCGTCATCTCTCGGGTGGGAGCCGGCTGATGCAGGACGGAGTTGCGGAGAGAGGTGAGCTGAAGACCCTCATAGCCTGGGCTGGTGTCACGACCATCATGGTTGCTCTGGGTTTGCTCCTGCTCGGGGTCACTTGGTTGATGCTTCCCGTGGGAGCCGTGGGGGCATTGCTCATGGTCGCATATTCATATGGACTCCGCCTGACCGAGCGGGGCTGGGCCCAACTGGCTGTCTTTGCAGGGATGGGAGTTGTTCCTGTGGCTGCCGGCTACATGGCAATTGCGAATACCCTCACGTGGCAACCCCTGGCCATAGGCGTGATTCCCGGGGCCCTGGTCGCAGCGACGGTGATGGCGTGCCATCAGGTTGATGGCCAGAGCGATGTTCAGGTCAGCAAGATGACTGTTCCGGTTCGCTTCCCCCGAAGTGCGGAGATGACGAAGATCGTCTTTGTCGTGATCGGCGGTGTTGCGGTACTGGGTTGTGCGCTGATGGATGTCCTACCGCCTTCTGCTCTGCTGTCCATGCCGATGTTCGCCGGCATACTGGTTGGATATCGGCGATGTGAGGTGTCGGCACAGGTGCCTCTGACGTCGGCAATGAACATGACTGTCTGTGTCGTGTTGGGCGCTTCCTTGCTCACCAGGGGTATGGGGCTCGGAGGTGCGCTCTTGGTCAGCGGGGCATCCGGGATCGCCGCTGTCTTCGGCTGGACGCTCCTCGAGATGTGGTTGCACAGGACGGACGTGATCTCGGCCGAGATATCAGCCGATATGAGGGTGGTGTCTGGGACTCGGCAGAGTTGAAGTCGATGTGGTGAGGGGCGGGCGACGACATGCGGGTTGATGTGAGCGAGAAGCCGGTTGGAGTCTGCGAGGGCCGAGATGGGGTGGAAGTGGGCCTGAGTGCCGTGGAGCAGTGTTTGGTGGACTTGCTTCAGGCCGGTCCCGGGTTCGACCTGGACCTACTCAGGAGTCTCTTGCATGGGGGTAAGCGTCTTCGCGCAGCCTTGCTTCTCGACTGTGCCAGGCAGGTCGGAGGTACGACTACGAGTTCGGATGTCGTGACCGCAGCGGCGACGATCGAGCTACTTCACCTCGGCACCCTGATTCATGATGACGTGATGGACGCGTCGCTCACGCGGCGTGGAGTCCCCACGGTCAACGCAATGCAAGGTGACTCGGTCGCCGGATATGTCGGCCTTTGGACTCTGTCGGCCGCGATGGCGGCCATGGAGCAACTCCCGGAGTACATCTACGGGAGAGCCGAGGAGACGTTGAAGGCGATGTGCGACGGGCAGTTCGCAGAGGCCATGGCCTTGGGAAACGCAGACCGGTCCGTGGACGAGTACCTCACGGCCATCGAGGGCAAGACGGGTTCACTCTTCGGCCTCTCCTCATACGTTGGTGCGCGCCTGTGCTGTGATGACATCGGGCATGCGGAGCAGGGCCTCAGCGCGGCGACGGCCCTCGGTGTCGCATATCAGATCGTGGACGACGTCTTCGATCTCGACCCGAAGGGAACCGAGTCCCGGGGAAAGCCCGCTGGTGCCGATGTGAGGGCTGGGGTGATCACTCTTCCCGTCCTCCTTGCCCGGGATCGCGATGATTCGGTTGGCGACCTCCTCACTGCCGTTGGCAAGGATCCCGAATTGGCGACGAGCATCCTGGCCGTAGTTCGGCGGACACACGCAGATGTCTCGGCCCTCGAAGTGGCCGAGGCCATCATCGCCGATGCCCTCACCGACGCTGACGCAAGCCCACTGAGGCCCGCCTTGTCCCGCTTCGCGTCGAGCATTCGCGCTCACATCGAGGTGGGGCTGCAATGGGAGTGAGGAAGGTCGTAATCGTGGGAGGCGGTCCGGCTGGCTCGGCAGCCGCGATTGCAGCCTCACGCCGTGGCGCGGATGTCGTCCTGATCGATCGTGCCATCTTCCCGCGGAACAAGGCGTGTGGGGACGCGATAACTCCGACAGGGATGGAGACCCTGCATCGCCTGGGTGCCAGTGCCGTGGTCGAGCGTGGATGGGCAATCGAAGGCGCGCGGTTCCGGCACGGCAACATGTCGGGTCGCGCGTACCGCCTCGACCACCCGCTGGGGATCACCATTCCCCGCCATGACCTCGACGCCTACCTCGTGGAACTTGCAGTCGAGTCAGGCACCACTCTCATTCAGGGTGACAGGGTGACTGACGTGGTCGGTGATGCAGGATCCATGCGGTCCGTCGTGACGAACAGCGGGCGCTCATTCGATGCTGACATCTTCATCGGAGCTTTCGGGACGGCGTCGCCGTTACACCCGATATTCGGAGGAAATCCAGACAGTATTGTCATGTCCGGGCTGGCTATACGAAGCTATGCCACGGGTATGGATCCTGAGGCGGCAAGCTGCTTGGACTTCATCTTTCCTATCGCTCATAGTGGGCAACTCATTCCAGGATATGGCTGGGCCTTTCCCATAAAGACATCCGAAGGTGAGCTTCGCGTGAATGTAGGTGTGGGAATCATGTCAGCGCACTACGCGAGCGTATCAGCTCGGGCATTGTTATCAGAGACATATGCGCGCCTCCGAGAAATCGACGAATTCACCCGCGTAGAGCCCCTGGATCAGCCTGCGGCTGGGCTCCTTCGATCATCACCCCACATCCAACTATCCAGCTACTCAAATGTTCTGTTCGTGGGCGATGCTGCAGGCCTCGTGAATCCTGTTACAGGCGAAGGTATCGCAGCCGCCCTTGCCAGTGGAGAGATGGCAGGGTCCAGAGCCGCGGCTCTCGGAGAGGAGTATCCGGATTGCGCGAGTGTCACGTCCGCCTACGTGGCAGGTATGGGCCATGTGAACGAGTCTCTCTTCAAGATGGTCTGGCCACATGCGTCCGAGCCGGCGGGGTGGGAGCTCTGCGGAGTCATGATGAACACGCAGCGCCCGACATTTCGCGCCTTGCGGCGCACGTGGGTCAAGGAGTTCGTGAACCCTGAACTCGGGATCAAGGCGGAAGACACTCCGAACGACGCGGTTGGATCCGCACTTGCGACGGTTCGATCGCCGTTGCTCGAACGGGCATTGATCGAACTGAGGAAGGATAGGGACAGCCCGATCGGGCGAGTCGTCCAGTCACTTGTCGCTCCAGGCAGTGTATTGTCACAGGAGGGGAGGGATGTCACGACAGCCCTGGAGCTGCTCGACTTGCAGGCTCAGCTCATGCTCGATGTCCAGCCCAACGGGAGCCATGACACGGTGCTCAGCAATGGGCTTCCTCTTCTCCTCGCGGACATGATCCTCGTGCAAGTGCAACGGATTGGGGTTCGGACGGAGGCTGCCAGGTCTCTCTTGATCGAGTTCGGGCGATCGCAGGCGATCATGGGAATCAAGTTGAGGCAGACGAGTGACGCGAAGGCGGTCGTTGCCCTGCTCATGAATCAGGCGGGCCTTCTTCTGGGCTCGGGGATGAAGCACCTGGTGGGACTGGGGCCTTCTCCGGCGGCACCAGAGGTCATCTCCCTTGCCCGATTGGTGGGCTGTCTGCACGATGTGACTTGGCGGCTCGGGAAGGTGAGGCACTGGCGGCGCGAGAGCCCGATACTGGAGGAATTGCCGCCGTGGGCGTCGCGGGACGGAAAGGGCATGCCGGCATTGGAGGACGCCTTGGTAGATGAGGCAAAGCGGTTGCTGGCACAGAAGACCTCGAGACAAGGCGAGGATTCGGGCCTCGCCCCCGTACTCTGCGACGTGCAGACCGCGGCTTGGCAGGTCTTGGAGGGATCCACGGAACCCGACCCGGGTGACCGCCCACTGGTCAGTCCGGGCGCATCACGTCCTGCACGGCGGTGAGGTAGGCGGGTCGTTCGCCGCCGCCGTGGACGAGGACCGAGGAGCCGGTCACGTAGGACGCAAGCGGCGATGCGAGGAACACGCAGACGTCGGCTATCTCGCGGGGTGTGGCGAGGCGGCCGAGCGGGACGGTGGCGGAGGCGGCGCCCACGCCTGCCTCGTCCCCGTAGTGGAGGTGGGCTTGCTCCGTGCGGATGAGTCCGGCCGTGACGGCGTTCACCCGCACCTTGGGTGCCCATTCGATGGCGAGGGTCTGCGTGAGGTTGAGGAGACCGGCTTTGGCGGCACCGTACGCGGCCGTGCCTGGTGAGGGGCGAATGCCGCTCACGCTCGCGATGTTCACGATCGCCCCGCCCTCGGCCTGGTCCTGCATGACGGCGTTCGCGCAGCGTGACATGTGGAGCGGGCCGGTCAGGTTCAGGTCGATGATCTTCTGTGAGAAGCGGGGGGATGCGTCGGCGGCAAGGGCGAAGGGCGAACCGCCTGCATTGTTGACCAGCACGTCGAGGCGGCGTCCCGTACTGACCGTGTGGGAGACGATGTTCTCGCATGCGTCGGGCTCGCGCACATCGCCGGCGACGAACCGGGCCGCACGTCCACCGTGCTGCGGCAGGTCGTCAGGGGCGTTCCTGCCGCAGATGACCACGTCGGCACCGAGCCCGAGGAACCGTTCGGCGATCCCGAGTCCCACGCCCCGGGAGCCACCCGTCACGAGGACGACACGTCCGCTGAAGTCGAGTGGGTCGGTCACGGCGGAGCACTACTCGTCATGCGGCGGTGAGGAGCTTCCCGAGGCGGTCGGTCGCCTCGTGGGCCGAGAAGGTCTCCGCCGTGGCCTCGGCGACGGGACCCATGAGGTCGGTCTTCATCGGATTCCAGCCCATCACCTGGCGTAGAGACGCCGGCGGTTCGAAGACGACCGTCCGCGTGTCGGCCGGCAGCCGCGACAGCTCCTCGCGCAGCCGTCTGCGGAGGAGGCGCTTCAGGACGTCGCCTGCGCCCGCCCTGTCTTCCGGTGGCAGCGTGAGGGGCGAGCTCACGATGACGACGCGAGGCTGGGCCGGCCCCACGAGGTCGGCGTTCGTGGGGGAGTGCGTGCCGCCGTCGACGAAGCTGCGGCCGTCGATGCGCACGGGGACGGAGCGGCCCGGGACCGCGCCGGACGCGGCGACGGCCTCGCCGAAGCGTGCCGTCGGCTTGTCCCCGCGGCCCTTGAACACGACGAGGTCCCCGGTGTTGAGGTCACGGGCCGTGATCCAGGTGCGGTCGGGCCAAGCCGCGTCGAACATCGCGTTCACGCCCTCGATCATGGGCTGCATGGAGACCCGGCCCTTCGGCGCGAGGCCGACGCCGATGTCGATGAGGCTGAGGTGTCGTGGATGCCTGAGGGCGTGCAGGAGGATCTCCGGAGCCTGCGGGATGGGCAGGAAGTGACCCTCCGGTTGGTCCGGGCGCACGTAGAGCGAGGCTATGCGGGCACCCTCCGGGCTGAGCTCTGCACCCGACAGTCGCGTGGTGAGATCGGAGGTCGACATGCCGGCCCGGAGCAGCGCCGCGACCTGGGCACCCGCGGACGTGCCGAGGACGAGGTCCGCGTGGCGTGGATCCCAGCCGGTCGCAGCCTCGATCGCGGCGAGAACACCGCAGTGGAACGCGTGCCCCACGGGTCCGCCGCCGCCGAGAACGAGGGCGATGCCCCCTCGGGTGACTGGTTGGTCGGTCATCTCTGCAGATCCTAGGATCTGACGCGTCGTCAGATCCCCACGAGGTGCTGGAGCCGAGAGTGCCGATCCGCGTCGAGACCACCGAGCACGTGGCTGACATCGTGATGGACGAGCCTCCCGTCAACGCTCTCATGGTCGCGGGCTGGTTCGAGTTGGCAGCCGCGATCGCGCGGGCAGGCGAGGATCCCGACGTGCGCGCCGTCATCCTGCGAGCGGAGGGGCGCGGGTTCAACGCGGGCGTCGACATCAAGGAGATGCAGTCCTTCGAAGGCTTCGACCACCTCCTGGGTGCGAATCGGGGCTGCTTCGCGGCGTTCAAAGCCGTCTACGAGTGCGCCGTTCCCGTGGTCGCCGCCGTGCACGGCTTCTGCCTCGGAGGCGGCATCGGCCTCGTCGGCAACGCCGACATCGTGATCGCGAGCGACGACGCCACCTTCGGCCTGCCCGAGGTCGACCGCGGCGCGCTCGGCGCCGCCACGCATCTCGCCCGGCTCGTCCCCCAGCAACGCATGCGCCACATGGTGTACACGTGCGAACGGGCGACGGCCGCCGAGCTCCATGCGTACGGCTCCGTGCTCGAGGTCACGACGCGGGAGCAGCTCGTCCCGCGGGCGAGGGAGGTGGCGGACGCGATCGCCGCCAAGAACCCGACCGTGATCCGCGCCGCCAAGGAGTCCCTCAACGGGATCGACCTCGTCGACGTGAACCGCAGCTACCGCTTCGAGCAGGGGTTCACCTTCGAGCTCAACCTCACAGGCGTGAGCGACACCCTCCGCGACGACTTCGTGGGCCAGGACCGGCCACGCGGGGAAGACGGGGACTGATGTCCGACAAAGTCGTCTCCGTCGAAGACGCTGTCGCCACGCTCGAGGACGGTATGACCGTCGGTATCGGCGGGTGGGGTTCGCGCCGCAAGCCGATGGCGTTCGTGCGTGCGATCCTGCGCACACCCGTCAAGGACCTGACTGTCGTGAGCTGGGGCGGTCCCGACCTCGGCATCCTCTGCGCTGCCGGGCGCGTACGCCGAGCTGTGTACGCGTTCGCCACCCTCGATTCGATCCCCCTCGAGCCCCACTTCCGCAGGGCACGGGAGGCCGCCGCCGTGGAGGCGACGGAGTGGGACGAGGGCATGTTCTACGCCGGGCTCCTCGCCGCCTCGCTCCGTCTGCCGTTCTTCCCGACACGGGCGGGGCTCGGGTCGGACGTGCTGCGCATCAATCCCGACCTGCGTACGGTCGCCTCGCCGTATACAGGGGAGGAGCTCGTTGCCGTCCCCGCACTCGAGGTCGACGTCGCCTTCGTGCACGTGCACCGTGCCGATCCGGCCGGCAACGGGGCCGTGCTCGGCGTCGATCCCTACTTCGACGACCTCTGGTGCAAGGCTGCCCGGCACGCCTTCGTCTCGACCGAACGCATCGTCGCCACGGATCACCTGCTCGACGAGGGGACGACGCGCAACCTCACGATCGATCGCACGATGGTGACAGGCGTGGTCGAGGCGCCGCACGGGGCGCACTTCACCGAATGCGAGCCGGACTACGGCCGGGACGAGTCCTTCCAGCGGCTCTATGCCGCCTCGGCCAAGGACCCCGACCTCTGGGCTGAGTTCGCCGGCACGTACCTCGACGTCGAGGACGAGGCGGCCTACCAGGAAGCCGTCGCCCGGGGGTCGGCATGAGCCCGGACACCGAGATAGTGCGGGCAGACCACTGTGTGGTCGCGCTCGCCGAGGCATTCCGGGGAGACGGCGAGATATTCGCGTCCCCGATGGGGAACGTGCCGATGGCGGCGGGACGGCTCGCCCGCGCGACGTTCGAACCGGGACTCCTGCTCACCGACGGGATCGCAACCGCTGTCCAGGGCGTGCTGCCCCTCGGTGCCGGGGTGGGTGCGAACGGGACCGTGCCCGAAGGCTGGATGCCGTTCCGCAAGGTGTTCGACACGCTCTGGTGGGGCAGGCGTCACGTGATCATGGGGGCGTCCCAGATCGACCGGTTCGGAAACCAGAACCTGTCGTGCATCGGGCCGTGGGAGAAGCCGAAGGCGATGCTGCTGGGCATGCGGGGGGCGCCGGGCAACACGGTCAACCACACGACGAGCTACTGGATCCCCAACCACTCGCCCCGCGTGTTCGTCCGGGAGGTCGACGTCGTGTCGGGCGTCGGCTACGACCGGGCCGCGGCCCTCGGCGAGGTCGCCCGTTTCCACGAGATCCGCCGTGTCGTCACGAACCTCGGGGTCCTCGACTTCGAGACAGCGGACCACACGATGCGGCTCCGGTCGGTCCACCCCGGTGTGACGGTGGGAGAGGTCGTCGACGCGACCGGGTTCGATCTTGCCGTTCCCGAGTCGGTCCCCGTCACCCGAGACCCCACTGCCGAGGAGATCGGGCTCCTGCGCACGCAGATCGACCCGGACGGTCTCTGCGGGCGAGAGGTCTGAGGCAGCCCCTTCGACAGGACGACAGGCCGCGGCTTCGCGGGTAACCTCTCGAGCCGTGAGACGTGTACCCCTGCTCGAGCGTGGTTGGGTCGACTCGCGACGCCACCGACGGATCGTGCTCGCGCTCGGTGTCGGGGCGGGGGCTGCCGCCGTCTTCCCCGTCCAGGCACTCCTTGCCCTCCGTGGCCCACAGGTCGAGGATCGGCCGCCGCCCCGCCGGCCGATGAGGTTCGGTACGGGTGGGGGGGAGCTCCTCGACCTCGTCGTCCTCGGTGACAGCGCCGCGTCAGGCGTCGGCGGACCCTACGAGAGCGGGGTGGCCGTGACAGTCGCCCGCCACCTCTCTCTGCGCCAACCGGTCCGACTCGTGAACCTGGCCGTGAGCGGCGCCCGCACGGCGGATGTGCGTGACGGCCAGCTCGAGGAAGCCGTGCGCCTTCGCCCCCATGTCGTCGTCATGAGCATCGGGGCGAACGACGCCACGCACGGTACGAGGCAGCGGGACGTGGAGGCGGGTATCGAAACGATCGTGAGCTCGCTGCGTGAAGCGCGTGACGGCTGCATCGTCGTGTGCACGGGATCGCCCGCGCTCTCGGCAGTCCCCCGCATCCCCGAACCCCTGCGCACAGTCGCCGGTTTGCAGTGCCGGCGGGTCAACCGGGCCATCGCAGGCGCGATGGAGGGTGCCGGCGGCTTCTACCTCTCCATAGCCGAGATCTGCGGACCTGCATTCGCCGCCGATCGTGGCATGTTCTGCGACGACGGCTTCCACCCCAGCCCGACCGGCTACGCGCACGCCTCGGCGGTCATCTGCGGGTTCCTCGACCACATCCTCGAGCACGACTCCACGGTCAGCGTTCGCTGATCGCGATCGCCTCCTCGGGGCACGCCGCGGCGGCCTGGCGCGCCACATCCGCGAGGGCATCAGCGACGTGAGCCGAGATCACGACGCTGTGGCCGTGGTCGTCGGCACGGAAGACGTCGGGAGCGATCTCGTAGCAGCGGCCGTGACCGACGCACTCGTCCGGGTCGACCGAGACGCGCAGCCCCATCAGTTGCCACCCCCCACCGTGCCGGCAGGCCGGATCACGAGGGGCAGGGGGCTCACCTGCCGGATGCCGGCTGTGTACTCGAGGGTGACACCGGGGACGAGCGCGTAGTCGGGGATGCGGCGGTGGAACTCCTCGAGGGCGACGCGCAGCTCGAGGCGGGCGAGGTGCGATCCGAGGCAGCGGTGCGGTCCTGCCCCGAGGGCGATGTGCCGGTTCGGTTCCCGCCTGAAGTCGACCGTCTCGGGATCGGGGAACTCGCGTTCGTCCATGTTCGCGGCGTGCAGGAGACATGTCACGATGGCGTGTTCCTTCATCTCGACGTCGTGGCGGACGACGGGCTCCGTGGTCACCCGCAGGATGCCCGTCACGGGGGTTTCGTGGCGCAGGAGCTCCTCGACGGCGCCGACGGTGAGCGAGGGGTCTTCGACGAGCGCGCGGCGCTCCTCTGCGTGTCCGGCAAGGCGGGCCATCATGCAGTCGAGGGAGGCGGTCACCGTGTCGAGGCCGGCGAGGATGAAGAGGAAGCAGACGTCGAGCACCTCCTCGTCGGTGAGGCGCCGTCCTTCGATCTCGGCGTTCACCAGATACGTGAGCATGTCGTCGGTCGGGTCCTGACGCCGCGCCGCGATCGCCGCCGCGAAGTACTCGTAGATCGCCTTGCCCGTGTCACGCCGGATCGCGGCGGAGGCCTTGTGGTTTTCGATCGGATCGTCGAGGCCGGCGTCGGCGCGCAGGATCTGGTCCTTCCAGGTGAGGAACTGCTCGAGGTGGTCCTGGGGGAGGCCCATGAGCCGGAGGAAGAGCGTGCACGGCACGGGCACGGCGAACGCGGCGTGGAAGTCGACGGTCTCGTCGTCGACGAAGCGGTCGATGATCTCGTTCACGAGCTTGCGGGCATCGTCCTCCATCACGGACAGCGCCTTGGGTGAGAAGAGCGGGTCGAGGAGACGCCTGTACTTGGCATGCTCGGGGGGATCGATCTGGAGGGGGATGAGGGGGCGATCCTGGCCGATGGGCACGGCGTCGGCACTCGACGAGAACAGCTCGGGATGCTTGAGCGCCCAGCGCACGTCCTCGTAGCGGGACAGGACGAAGTTCTGGAAGGGCGGGGGACTGCCCGACACCGGAGCCTCGTCGCGGAGGCGCTTGAAGTGGGCGTGCGGGTTCTGGGCCACGGCGGTGTCGAACGGATTGAAACCGGCCTTCGATTCTGCCTTGGCGTCGTACTGGCTCATGTGTCCCCCCGGTCAGGTGTCGGGTCTGCTCCTGTGGTTGCCGAGCGCCGCATCGACGAACGCCCATGTGTAGTCGCCCAACTCGACCGGATCGCCTTCGATCTGGCCGAGGAGGAGAGCTTGGATGAGAGCGATCACGAGGTGGAACACGGTGACGGTGTCGAGCTCGATCGACCCGCCCCGCACGACACCCGCGGCTGCTGCCGCCTCGAGCTCCTCACGCAGGAGATCGGTGAGGGGAGAGAGGACGGTGCCGACGGTACCCGGATCGCGGTCGGCGAGGCGGAGTTGCTCGTGCGCCATCACCGACATGTAGGGGCGGGCGACATCGACCGTGAGGAAGCCGACGAGGCCGGTCACGTAGGTGCGCAGGCGTTCTCTGGGATCAGTGCTCGCGTCGAGCATCGACGCGAGCACCTCTGCCCCCTGGCGCACGTCCTCTTCCATCACGGCGAGCAGGAGGTCGTCCTTGCTCTCGAAGTGCCTGTAGAAGGTCTTGGCGGCGAGGCCGGAGCGTTCGAGGACCTGGCGCACGGTGAACTGGGGTGAGCCGTGCTCGGCGATCAGGGAGCGGGCGGACTCGACGAGGGCGAAGGCCTGTTCTTCGGACTTGTCGCGGGCCGGCCCGAGCGATCTGTCGAGCATGCGTTCCCGCCACAGCGGTGGAGCGTCTGCGTCCGTCCGGGAGAACGTCATTCTCCGAGCTTAGTACGGTGTTCTCCGGGCAGCCGTTCTGCCTGGACGCGGCCCGACCGGGGGATCTGACAGAGCGTCAGGGCCACCGGTACGGTACCGGGATGGCACATGCGGCGCTGCACACGCGGTTCTGCGACCTCGTCGGTTGCGAGCTCCCGATCGTCCAGACCGGCATGGGTTGGGTCTCGGGGGTGAGCCTCACGTCGGCGACGGCGCAGGCGGGAGCCCTCGGGATCCTCGCGTCGGCGACGATGACCCCTGAGGAGCTCGACCGGGCGATCGGTGAGATCCGGGACCGGACGGAAAGACCCTTCGGCGTCAACCTGTTGCCGGGCCAGCCCGACACGGATGCGAGAGTCGAGGTGATGCTCCGCCACGGCGTCGAGGTCGCGAGCTTCGCGCAGGCTCCGGGGGAGGCCCTCGTGAAGACGCTCAAGGATGCCGGTGTCGTCTGCATTCCGACGATCGGCGCTCCCCGCCACGCCGAGAAGGTCGCCGCCTGGGGCGTGGATGCCGTCATCGCCCAGGGTGCCGAGGGTGGCGGTCACACCGGCACCGTCCCCACGTCCCTGCTCGTCCCGCTCGTCGCCGACACGGTGGACATCCCGATCGTCGCCGCCGGCGGCTTCTTCGACGGCCGCGGGCTCGTGGCCGCCCTCGCGTACGGGGCCGACGGAATCGCGATGGGGACGCGGTTCCTGCTCACGCGGGAGAGTCGCGTGCCCGACAACGTGAAGGACGTCTACCTCGGGACTGGGCTCGCCGGAACCGTCGTCACGGAGGCGATCGACGGGGCACCGCAACGCGTGATCCGGACGCGGCTGATCGAGTCACTCGAACGTGCCTCCGTGGTCACGCGCCTGCCGCGGGCGGCTGCCAACGCCCTGCGCTTCCGTCGCCAGACCGGCACCGGTCTCGGCCCGCTCGTACGCTCGGGTCTCGCCATGCGCCGGGACCAGGACCTCACCTGGAGTCAGGTCGCGCTCGCGGCCAACGCCCCCATGCTCACGAGAGAGAGCATGGTCGAGGGGCACACGGAGGTCGGCATCCTGCCGACCGGGCAGGTCGTGGGTGCCATCGACGCCCTCCCGAGCGTGGGAGAGCTCGTGCGGGGGATCATGCGGGAGGCGGAGGACACACTGGGCCGTCTCAGCGGCACCGCGGACTCAGAGGTGATTCCGTCGGTCCCCTGAGCCGGGGGTTGGAGGCGGTCACACCACCCCGCATACAATCTGACGGACCGTCAGATCTAGGCGAATGTCCAGGAGTGCGCATGCCCAAGGAACGGGTCCCGGCCATCGAGGGCTGGTTCAGCATGGGCGGGGAACCGGCGCTCGTCGGTACGAGGGGCAAGGAGTCGGGCAGCTACTTCTTCCCGCCCGACCTCGCGGTCTCACGTGACCCGTCGGCCGTCGGGGAGGAGTACGAGAACGTGGAGCTGAGCCGGACGGGCACCGTCTGGTCGTACACGACGAACCACTACGAACCGCCTGCACCCTACGTGGCCCCCGACCCGTTCGAGCCCTACACCGTCGTCGCGGTCGAGCTCGCACGCGAGAAGATGGTCGTCCTCGGCCAGTACGAGGGGGACGCGGTTGCGGACGGCCTGGCCGTGGGGGACGAAGTCGAACTCGTGCTCGGCACGCTCTCGGCGGACGACACGGCCGAGTACGTCGTGTGGAAGTGGCGGAAGGTGTCCGCGTGAGCTCGCACGATCGGGATGTTGCCGTGCTCGGGGTCGGGATGCACGCATGGGGGAAGTGGGGACGCAACTTCGTGGAGTACGGCGTGGCGGCGGCCCGCGCCGCCCTCGACGACGCGGGCGTCGCCTGGAAGGACATCGAGTTCGTAGCCGGTGGCGAGACGGTGCGAAACGGCTACCCGGGTTTCGTGGCCGCGTCGACGTTCGCGCAGGCACTCGGCTGGAACGGGGCGCGTGTGGCGAGCAGCTACGCCGCCTGCGCGTCCGGCGTGACGGCGCTGTCGACCGCCCGGGCGCAGATCCTGGCCGGTCTCGCCGATGTCGCTCTCGTCGTGGGAGCGGACACGACCCCGAAGGGCTTCCTCGCCCCGACCTCCGGCGAGCGGCCCGACGACCCGGACTGGCTCCGCTTCCGCCTCCTCGGTGCGACCAACCCGACCTACTTCGCCCTCTACGCGCGGCGTCGGCTCGACCTCTACGGCGCGACCACCGACGACTTCGCGGCAGTCAAGGTCAAGAACTCGACGCATGGTCTCACGAACCCGTATGCCCGCTACCGCAAGGCATTCACGCTCGACGACGTGCGTAACTCGCCTGTCGTCTCGGATCCGCTCCGTCTCCTCGAGATCTGCGCCACCTCCGACGGTGCCGCCGCCCTCGTCCTGTCCACGCCCGAGTACGCCGCCCGCCACGGCATCGAATCACCTGTACGGATCCGCGCTGTGTCGACCGTGACACCTCGCTACCCGAACACGGTCATCGAGATGCCGAACTTCGCAACGGACTCGGCGGCCGGCTCGAGTGCACCGACACTCTCCTTCCGTGATTCGATCGCCGCCGCGGCCTACGAGGAAGCAGGCGTCGGGCCCGAAGACCTCGACCTCGCCGAGGTCTACGACCTCTCTTCCGCGTTGGAGCTCGACTGGTACGAGAACATCGGTCTCTGCAAGGAGGGGGAAGCCGAGCGCCTCATCCGGGACGGCGAGACGACCCACGGCGGAAGGTGCGTGGTGAACCCGTCCGGGGGGCTCGCATGCTTCGGCGAAGCAGTCCCCGCCCAGGCGATCGCGCAGGTCTGCGAGGTGACGTGGCACCTCCGCGGGCAGGCGGGGGAACGCCAGGTCGATGGCGCTACGTGCGGCCTCACGATCAACCAGGGCCTCTTCGGCCACGGCTCGTCCGTCATCCTCACGAGCTGATCGCGATGGACCTCGAATTCACGCCGGTGGAGACCGAGTTCCGCGCCGAGGCCCGCGCGTGGCTCGAGGCGAACGTACCGGGCGAGCCCCTCCCTTCCGGCGACACCCGCGAGGGGTTCGCCGCCCACCTCGAATGGGAGAGACGGCTCTTCGACGCGCAGTGGGCCGTTGTCTCCTGGCCGCGGGAATACGGTGGACGCGAGGCCACGCTCTTCGAATGGCTCATCTTCGAGGAGGAGTACTACCGGGCGGGAGCGCCGAGCCGGGTCACGCAGAACGGGATCTTCCTGCTCGCGCCGACGGTGTTCGAGTTCGGAACCCAGATACAGAAGGACACGCTTCTCCCGCGTATGGCGGCGGCCGAGGACCTCTGGTGCCAGGGCTGGAGCGAGCCCGATGCCGGTAGCGATCTCGCGGGCATCAAGGCGCGGGCCACGAAGGTCGACGGCGGCTGGGTCCTCGACGGCCAGAAGACCTGGACGACACGAGGCGCCTTCTCCACCCACCTCTTCGGCCTCTTCAGATCGGATCCGGAGGCCGAGCGTCACCGCGGCCTCACCTACTTCCTCGTGCCGCTCGACGCAGACGGGGTGACTGTGCACGGGGTCGACCGCCTCGACGGCGACGAGGGATTCGCCGAGGTCTTCTTCGACGCGGCCTTCGTGCCCGACGACGCCGTACTGGGTGGTATCGGCGACGGCTGGAAGGTTGCGATGTCCACGACCGGGTCCGAACGCGGCCTCACGCTGCGGTCACCCGGCAGGTTCATCGCCACTGCGACACGCCTCGTCGATCTCTGGCGCCGGAGCGGCGAGACCGCTGAACCGGGGCTGCGCGACGACCTCGTGCGAGGCTGGATCGACGCCCAGGCCTACCGGCTGTTCACATACGCGACGGTGTCCGACATGGTCGCGACCGCTCGCCCCATGGGTGTCGAGTCGTCGCTGAACAAGATCTTCTGGTCCGAGATGGACGTGGCGCTCCACGAGACCGCCCTCGCGCTGCTCGGGGCGGATGCCGAGCTCGACGCAGGTTCCCCGCATGCGAGTGACGGAGGCGCCTGGATGAAGGGATATCAGTTCGCCCTGGCCGGCCCGATCTACGCCGGCACGAACGAGATCCAACGCAACGTGGTGGCTGAGCGCGTGCTCGGCCTGCCGAGGAAGTAGAGCGACGCGATGCGCTTCCGCTTCACCGATGAACAGCTCGAGCTCCGTGATGCCGTCCGTGACCTCCTCGCGAACGAATGCCCGGCATCGGTCGTGCGGGCGGCGTGGGAGGGGGACATGTCGGGTCCCGACAAGGTGTGGGCCGGCTTGTGCGACATGGGTGTGGTGGGGTTGATGGCCACGGAGGCACACGGGGGCCTCGGCCTGAGCGATCTCGACCTGACCCTCATTCTCACGGAGGTGGGTCGGGCCGCCGCACCCGGCCCCCTCGTCGAAACAGCCGTCGTGGCCGTACCTCTCCTCGAGAAGATCGGTGGCAGCGTTGCCGAGACGTGGGTGCCGCGCGTAGCGCAGGGTGAGTCGCGTGTTGCCGTCGGCCTGCCGGGGGAGTCGCTCGTGCTCGACGCATCCGGTGCGGACCTCCTGCTCCTCTGGCACGGGGATGCGCTCCATGCCGTGGATCCAGCCGAGGTCTCGATCACGGTCGAGACCTCCGTGGACAGGTCGCGCCGCGGGGGGCGCGTCGCCTGGGAACCCGGCCCCCAACCCCTCGCCGTGGGCGAGGAGGGGCGACGCCTCCTGGACGCGGCCCTGGAACGGGCGGCGCTTGGTACGGCGGCGATGCTCCTCGGACTCGGCCGGCACCTCCTCGACGTGACGGTGACATACGCGACCGACCGTCACCAGTTCGGCGTGCCGATCGGCAGCCAGCAGGCGATCAAGCACAAGCTCGCCGATGTCGCCGTCGCCCTCGCGTTCGCGGAGCCGCTCGTGCACAGGGCGGCCTACTCGCTTGCGCGGGGCCCCGCCCTCGTCGACGAATCGGCACGCGAGACCACCGCCGTGCACGTGTCGATGGCCAAGGCTGCAGCCGGCGACGCGGCCGAGCTCGCCGCCCGGCATGCCCTGCAGTGCCACGGCGCGATCGGATACTCGTTCGAACACGACCTCCACCTCTGGATGAAGCGGGTGTGGGCGCTGGCGGCCGCCTACGGCGATGCCCGCATGCACAGGGAGCGCATCGCGCGCGCGATCCTCTGACCATTCAGGGGCCGGGGTCGGTCCACTTGTTTGGCTGGGATCGCAGTACGCGGCCATGCTGTCAGCCGTGAACGAGACCCGCGACCATCCCGCCGGTGGCGCCGGCGCGATACCCCGCATCCGGGACGCGCGCGAGGACGACCTCGATGTCCTGGCCGATGTCCTCACCAGGGCATTCGTCGATGCGCCGTACTGGAGTTGGGCGTTCACGGACCGGCGGGGGAACCGGGCGCGAAGGCTCCACCGTTTCGAGAAGATCCAGTTGCGGGGGGCGTTCCTGAAGCACCGCGTCCTGCGCACGGTCGAGGACTGCTCGGCAGTCGCGATCTGGATTCCGCCGGACTCGCCGGGGCCCGGTCTGCCCCTGCGCCTCGCACCGCACGCTGCACTCGTGTTCGGCCGGGATGCACCGCGGAATCTGCGTGCCGGGAGGGAGTTGCGTCGCCACCTCCCCGCCGAGCCCTACTGGTTCCTCATGGGCCTCGCGGTCACACCCGAGAGGCAGGGCGGGCACCTCGGGGCGCTCCTCGTCGCCGACGGCCTCCAAGGCGCGGAGGAGGACGGTGTACCCGTGATCCTCGAGACGTCCAACCCGGCCAACATCGGCTTCTACCGCCATCTCGGCTTCGACCTGATCGACCAGTACGACATCCCGGCGTGTGGTCCGCCCCGGTGGTTCTTCCGACGCGATCCCCGCGTGGGATGACGGCACGTCAGGCCCGCTCAGATGCCCACGGGACTGACGTGGGGGAAGGCGCATGATTCTTCCGGGTTTCGTCCCGAGTTGGCCCGGGTTTGTCGCAGTCGTGTGTTAGACTCGAACAGATGTTCGAGTGATGTGATCGGTGTTCGACTGGCGGAGGGCAGGACGGATGGTCGCAGCCCACAGCGACTACCACGACGAAGACCACGAGGACGAAGACGGGGCGGGACGGGCCGACGTCCTCTCCGAGGAGATCCGGGCCGC
>JADZDR010000079.1 GCA_020850945.1 Acidimicrobiia bacterium
CGAGTCCAACTCGCCGGCGTCCAGTGCGGAATAGGCGACGGCGACGACCTCGTCCGTCACGCGTTCAGCCGTCTCCCACACCTGCCGGGCATAGGCGGACGGTTCGTCGAAAGGAGGCTTCCAACCGAAGAGCTGCGCGTTGGGCTCGCCTCCGCTCACGAGCACGGCGTCGAGGGGCCGCACGCCGGCGCATGCGACCGCGATGCCGTGCGCAGCGCCACGCAGCTCGCGGAGTACGTGGATTTCGTGGAGGAGCCGGGCCTGGGCATCGCCCGGGCGGGGAGTCACCTGCCAGGCTGCGAAGAGCGAGAGCCCCGCCGGGTCGGCAGCGGCATTGACACGGGCCACGAGGTCGGCTGCGACCTCGAGGTCCGGATCCTGCGACAGGTGCGAGCGGGCCCAGTCATGCCCGCAGGACGCGAAGTGCTCGGCTGCACGCCCCGGTTCCATGACCTCGAGCCCCTGGGTCCAGAACGTCTCGACTGCGTCGGGTTCGAACCAGAACATCGCGGCACGGACGACGTTCGCCGGTGTGCGGCCCAGCACGCCACAGCGCCCCGCGATGTAGAACGACAGACCGGGGAACCCGAGCTCGGCCCCACGTTGGTAGGTGTGAGCGTCGAGCATGAACGCCCCGCCGACGTGTTTGACCGCTGCCTTCGTGGCGAGGACGCACTCTTCGGGTGTCATGACCGTCAGACGATAGACGGAACGAGCGCCTCGACGAGGTGTGGGCCGTCCTCCGCGAATGCCTGTCTCAGTTGGGTCGTGAGCTCGTCGGTGGTCTGGGCCCGGGTTGCGGGCACCCCCATGCCCTGGGCGAGGGCGACGAAGTCGAGTGGGGGAGAGGACAGGTCGAAGAGGGCCCTCGCCTTCTCGCCCGATTCCGCACCGACGCGGGAGAGCTCGAGGTTGAGGATCGCATAGGACCGGTTGTTGTAGATGATCGTCGTGACGTCGAGGCCCTCCCGGGCCTGCGTCCACAGCGACTGAAGCGTGTACATGGCACTTCCGTCGGACTCGAGGTTGACCACGGGTCTGCCGGGGCTGGCCACGGCGGCACCGGTCGCGACGGGCATGCCCTGCCCGATTGCCCCGCCCGTGAGGGCGAGCCAGTCGTGAGGTGGAGCGCCTGCCGTCATCGCACCGAGGGACAGCGAAGAGGTGTTCGACTCGTCCGACACGATCGCGTCGTCCGGGAGCAGGGCACCGAGGACTGCGGCCACGCTGTCGGCCGTGAGAGGTCCGGGCGGTATCTCGGGGCGGGGAGCAGCGGAACCGGTGGCTCCCTCGGGCCCTGCCCCGACGGTTTCGGCGAGTGCCTCGAGAGCAGCCACACCGTCCTCGGCAGCACCGGAGAGGACGTGGACGGTGCAGTGCTCGGGCACGAGGTCGCTCGCCTTGCCGGGATAGGCGAAGAACGACACCGGCGCCTTGGCGTCGACGAGGACCAGGTGCCGCACGCCGGCAAGTTGCATCTCGACGAACTCGGCGAGATAGCCGAGCCGACTCACGGCCGGAAGGCCGGCCCCGCGTTCGAGGCGCGTGGGGAACGTCTCGGCGAGCATCTGCGCGCCCGTCACATGCGCGACGCGTCCCGCCGCCTCCAGACCGGGGCGTCGCAGCACCCTCCCGCCGAGGAGGAGGGCGGCAGGCTCGGACGTGCGCAGGATCTTCGCGATCTCGGCCACGGTGGACTCGGAGACCGCTGTCGGGGACTCGACCTTGGCGGGGGGAGCCGGCTCGGCGCCGTCCCCCCACGAGACGTCGGCGGGGAGGATGAGCGTGGCCACCTGGGCGGGCGGTCCGTGCGCCGCGGCCACGGCCGCGGCGGCGTCGCCGCCGATCTCGGCCGGGCTCTCCGATGTCCAAACCCAGCTCGACACACCGCGCGCGATCGCCGGGATGTCGGACGTGAGGGGGGCGTCGAGTGGCAGGTGGTATGTGGCATGGTCTCCGACGATGTTCACGACGGGTACGCGGGCGCGGCGTGCGTTGTGCAGGTTCGCGAGGCCGTTGCCGAGCCCAGAACCGAGATGCAGGAGTGTGGCCGCCGGCGTGTCCGACATACGGGCATAGCCGTCCGCGGCCCCGCTCACGACTCCCTCGAAGAGACCGAGGATCGCCCGCATCTCCGGGACCGTGTCGAGCGCCGCCACGAAGTGCATCTCGGAGGTACCCGGATTCGTGAAGCACGTGTCCACACCGGACGCGACGAGTGTCCGTATCAGTGCCTGGGCACCGTTCATTGTCCCTCCACGCTCAGTCGAAGACGGTTCCGGGGTTGAGGATGCCGTGCGGGTCGAACGTGCGCTTGATACCCCGCAGGAGCTCGATCTTGACCGGATCCTCGAGTTCGGCGAAGTAGCGCTTCTTCTCCGTACCGATACCGTGCTCGGCCGAGATCGCCCCGCCGAGGTCGAGGCCGATCTCGAACATCTCCCGCATGACCTTGTGACGCTTGTCGGCGTCCGGCTGGAAGACCGACAGGTGCACGTTCCCGTCGCCTGCGTGGCCGCACCCGGCGATGAGGGTCTCGTACCTCTGTTGGAGCTCGGCGACCTTCGCCATGTATTCCGGGATCGCCGCCCGCGGGACGACGATGTCGACGATGTCGTCTGCGTTGGCACCCTTGGCGACCCAGAAGGCCTTCTCGCGTGCGTCGATGAGGTCCTGTGCCGCCTTCGGGGGCAGGACGTAGACGTCGATCGCGCCGAGGTTCCCGAGGAGCCCGGCCAGCTCGCCGACGTCCTCCTCGAGGCGTGACTCGTGTGTGTCCTCGAGCATCACGACGAGATATGCGAGCGCTTCCTGCTTCACGTCGTCGGGGATGCCGAGCTCGAGCCCGAGGGTGGCTCGGAGGGCGGCCATCGTGAGCATGTCTATGTACTCGAGGATCAGCGGTTCGACTCCGGCGCCGACGATACGGGGAATCGCCCCCGTCACACCCTGCAGTGTCGGGAAGGGCGCGAGGATCGTGGCCTGTGCCGGGTAGCGGGGGTGGAGGCGGAGGGTCGCCTCGGTGACGAGGGCGAGGGTGCCCTCAGATCCGATGACGAGCTGGGTGAGGTCGTACCCGGAGGTCGCCTTCACGTACTTGCCGCCCGTGCGGATCACGTCGCCGCTCGCGAGGACGGCCTCGAGGCCGAGGACCTGGTGTCGCGTCACGCCGTACTTCACGGCGCGCATCCCCCCGGCGTTGGTGTTGACGTTCCCGCCGATCGAGGCCGAGTACTCACCGGGGTAGACGGGGTATACGAGGTGCTGCGGTTCGAGTTCCGTGTCGAGGGCATCTAGGGTCACGCCGGGCTGCACGACGGCGACGTAGTTGTCGGTGTCGATCTCGAGGACACGGTTCATGTGCTCGAAGCAGACGACCATGCCCCCGGGGGTCGGCACGGCGGCGCCGGACAGCCCCGTACCGCTGCCCCGAGCCGTCACGGGGATGCGCTCGGTGTCGGCGAGACGCAGGAGGGCGGAGACCTCCTCGGTGGAGCGGGGGTGGACGACGTATGCCGGGACCGCGGACTCTGCCGTGAGGGCCTCGTCACGCTGGTAGTTGGCGGCGATGGCGGAGCCAGTGAGAACGTTCGCGGCACCGACAATCCCTTCGAGCTGTGACGTGATGTCGGTCATCGATTCGTCCTCCACCGTCTCCCGCTTCGTGTCCGCTGCGCTGCCCAGTCTCGCACATGTCCGGCAGGATTGTCCGGTGTGCATGCGGACAGCCGTTGTCGTGACGGGTCACAGCCTGCACAGGGGACCGATAGGGTGGGCTACAACCCACCGGGACGGCGTCTACCGATGACGGCTGATCACGAGAGGAGCGCGATGTGGGGTCGACGATCACGGCGAACCTGACGGGCGGCAAGACGACCGTGGAGATCCGGTCCGGTGAACGCATGTGGCTCGCCGACGAGCCGATCGACGCGGGGGGCGGGGGGCTCGGCCCGGACCCGTATTCGCTCCTGCTCAGCGCTCTCGCCTCGTGCACGTGCCTGACGATCGAGCTCTACTGCAGACGCAAGCAGTGGAACCTCGACAGCGTGTCCGCCCGGTTCACGCACGAACGCATCCACGCCGACGACTGCGACGCATGCGAGGACGACGCCGCGGGCTACATCGACACGATCCGCTCACAGGTCTTCGTCGAGGGATCCTTCGATGCCGACCAGAGCGCACGGCTGCAGCAGGTCGCGCGCCGCTGCCCCGTCCACAAGACCCTGGCCCAAGGGGTCACCTTCACGTCCGAGCAGGTGGTCGTGGGCTGAGCACCACGTGGCTGTGCCGCGCCGACCTCACCCCCGGGCGGCGCCGATCAGAAGGGTGACGGACAGAGCGATCCAACCTGCCCAGCCGAGGCCGACAGGCACCCATGCAAGCCGCTGATCACGCACGAAGCGGAGCGCAACCCACGTGGACAGAGCCGTCACGGCCGTGATCGCGAGACCGAGGATCACGAGGATCGCCGCATAGACACCGCCGTCGATCGCGCAGTCGTAGGGACCCTGCTCGGTGCACGGGATGCCGGCCGACAGCGACCACCGCCGCAGCACCCAGGCCGCCCCGGCTACGACCGGCACCGTGCCGGCTAGCACGATCACTGCCGGCCATGGCCTCACGGCAGTCGAGGTCCGGCCTTTCCCCGTGGTCATCTCCTGTCTGACACGGAGAACGATACGGGGACGAAGCCGAACGGGAACGCCGAGAAGTCCAGGTAGCGAAGGCGCCTGTGTTCCGGTTCACATGATTCCCCGCGGCCGCGGACGTATACTCCGCCCACCCGGCATTCTGCGTGCCGGTGTCACAGGCGGCGGCGAAGTCCGGTGTGAGTCCGGCGCTGTCCCGCAACTGTCATGCTTTCGTCCTTCGGGACCGAAGCGAGCCAGGTCGCCCGCGTCTGTGGCCACGAACGAGTCCTCGGAGGAAGGGCAAGTCCGTGGGGCAGCGCAGCGCCCACGAGCTCGCTTTTCATCCTCCGACCAACTGGAGGATGTCGATGTTCAAGCGTGTCTTGGCGGGCGCGGTACTCGCCACACTCACCTTGATCGGCTGCGCTGACAACGGCTCGGGCGACAAGGCTGCAGTCACCCGTGAGGGCGGGTTCCCCGTGACGATCGCGGCCGCGAACGGTGACGTCGAGATCGAGTCCGAGCCTGAGCGCATCGTGTCGCTGTCACCGACGGCAACCGAGATGCTCTTCGCGATCGACGCCGGCCCCCAGGTCGTGGCGGTGGATGACGAGTCCGACTACCCAGCCGATGCGCCGGTCACGGATCTGTCGGGATTCGAGCCGAACGTAGAGGCGATCGCCGCCTACGAGCCTGACCTCGTGGTCGTCGCCAGTGATGCCGGCGACGTGATCGCTTCCCTGGAGCAGACGGGGACGGCGGTTCTCGAGATGCCCACCGCCGAGAAGCTCGAGGACACGTACGAGCAGATCGACCAGCTCGGTGACGCGACAGGCCATCCCGAGGAGGCGGCCGAGCTGACCGACCACATGCGGGCGAAGATCGAGGCGATAGTCGATGCCACTCCGCCGGCAGAGGGACTCACCTTCTACCACGAGCTCGACCCCCAACTGTTCTCGGTGACATCCACCACCTTCATCGGGCAGATCTACGGGCTACTCGGACTCGAGAACATCGCTGACGCCGCCGATCCTGCCGGGACCGGCTACCCGCAGCTCAGCGGGGAGTTCGTCATCGACGCCGATCCGTCGTTCATCTTCCTCGCGGACACCCAATGCTGCGGCCAGAACGCCGAGACCGTCGCGGGACGGGCGGGTTGGGATCAGATGCAGGCCGTCACGAACGGGAGGGTCGTCGAGCTCGACGACGACATCGCATCACGATGGGGGCCCCGGATCGTCGACTTCCTGCAGGTGGTGTCCGACGAAGTGACGGCTGCCGCAGGTAGCAGCGCCCCCCAGAGCAGCGTTCCGGAAGCAGGCACCCCGGAAGAAGAGGCCCCGGAAGAAGGCCGATGATGTCGGCGCCGGCCCGTGTCTCTGCGCCTCGCGTCGGAGGACGTGTCGGGGTGCGGTCACGCGTGTCCCGGCGGCGCCGCATTTGGATGGCCGCCGGCGTGGGCGCGATGTGCGGAGCCGCTCTCGTCGGGGTGCTCGTCGGCCCCGCTGCCATGCACCCCGTCGACATCATGGCGGAGCTCGTGGACAGGCTCGTCCCCTTCACGCACGTCGAGTCGGGCCTGAGCGAACGGCAGGCGGCGATCCTCTGGAACCTGCGTGTGCCACGCGTGGTCCTCGGCGGCATGGTCGGGGCGATGCTCGCCGTGGCGGGCGCTTCGTACCAGGGTGCCTTCCGCAACCCTCTCGCCGACCCGTACCTGCTCGGTGTCGCGGCCGGGGCCGGTCTCGGAGCAACACTCGCGTTCGCCTACGTGCCGGGGGTCACAGGTCTCGTTCCGGTCGCCGCCTTCCTCGGCGCGCTTCTCGGTGTCGGGATCGCATATGCGCTCGGCCGCTCGCGTGATCCGCGGCGGGCCGCGACCAGCCTGATCCTCTCCGGTGTCGCCGTCGCGTCCTTCATGACGGCCCTGCAGATCTTCGTGCAACAGCAGCATTCCGACACTCTGCGGCAGGTGTACGGCTGGATCCTGGGGCGCCTCACGACCGCTGGCTGGAGTGAGGTGCTCCAAGTCCTGCCGTATGTGGCGGTCAGCCTCGCCGCCCTTCTCCTGGCAGGGCACCTCCTCGACGTCATCAGCGTGGGCGACGAGGAGGCCGAGACCCTGGGCGTGAACACGAAGCGCGTGCGGCTCGTGATCGTAGGCCTCGCGTCACTGGGTACGGCAGCGGCTGTGGCGGTGAGCGGCCTCATCGGCTTCGTCGGCATCATCGTCCCGCACACGATCCGTCTCGTCGCGGGATCGAGCTACAGGTCGATCCTGCCTCTCTCGGTGCTGTTCGGGGCGGCCTTCCTGATCCTCACGGATCTGGCCGCACGCACGGTCGTGTCACCCGCCGAGTTGCCGATCGGTGTCGTCACGGCTCTCATCGGCGCCCCCTTCTTCGCTGTGGTCCTGCGTTCGAGCGGGGAGGGGACGTGACAGCCGAGATCGTGATCCGGAACCTGAGTGTGCGACTCGGCGGCACATGCGTCATCGACGACCTCGACCTCACTGTCACCGGCGGCCATCTCTCGGTGCTGATCGGGCCGAACGGCGCCGGCAAGACCACGTTGCTGCGGGCCGTCCTCGGCCTCGTGCCCTACGAGGGCGAGATCGAGCTGCCCGGTCTCTCCCCGGCAGGCGGGGGTCGCCGTGAGCTCGCCCGCCTCGTCGCGTTCGTGGCGCAGCGGCCCGTCATCCCCGAGGGGATGGCGGTCTTCGACTATGTGCTGCTGGGTCGCACACCGTACATCGGTTATCTGGGTCGTGAGCGAGCGGCGGACCTCGAGGTCACGGCGGAGGCGCTCGAGTTGCTCGACCTGGGACGCTTCGCGGATCGCCACCTCGGGTCCCTGTCGGGGGGTCAGTTGCAGCGGGCGGTGCTTGCCCGCGCTCTCGCCCAGGAACCGAGCGTCCTTCTCCTCGACGAACCCACGAGCGCTCTCGACATCGGCCAGGCACAGCGCGTGCTCGAGCTCGTGGACCGCATCCGCCGTGAGCGCGGCCTGACCGTCCTGGCTGCGATGCACGACCTCTCCCTCGCCGGGCAGTTCGCGGACGCACTCGTTCTGCTCAACGAGGGCCGCACTGTCGCCGTAGGTCCACCGGAAGCGGTCCTCACGGCCGATGTCATCGGCGAGTACTACGGTGCCACGGTGCACGTGTTCCACGACCCCGACCTCGGCGTCGTCGTCGCGCCTGCGAAGACACGGCGCCGGCCCGAGCGATGAGCGCCAGCCCCTCCGCGGATCCGCCGCACGAGCAGCCCGCGGCTGCGACGCATACGGCACCTTCACTGGTAATCGTGAACACGGGGGAGGGGAAGGGCAAGTCGACGGCGGCCATGGGAATCCTCATGCGGGCGGTCGCCCGCGGATGGCGGGTCGCGGTGATCCAGTTCGTCAAGTCCGGGGCCTGGCAGGTGGGGGAGGAGAAGGTGGCGCGAGATCTCGGCGTCGACTGGTGGACAGTCGGAACGGGCTTCACGTGGGACGCCGACGACATGGAAGAGACCGAGGCCGTGGCTATGGCCGGCTGGGAGTTCGCGAAGGAGGCACTCGCCTCCGGCAGCTACGACCTCCTCGTCCTCGACGAGGTGACGTACCCGGTCAACTGGGGGTGGATCGACGCGGACGAACTCGTGGCCGCGGTCGCGGCACGGCCCGAGCACGTTTCGGTAGTGATGACCGGACGCGACGCACCTGAGTCCCTCCTCGGGATTGCCGACACTGTCACGGAGATGCGCAACGTGAGGCATGCCTTCGACCGCGGGGTGCGGGCCCGGAGGGGGATCGACTACTGATGCCGCTCACGGTCGTCCTGGGCGGTGCCCGCAGCGGCAAGTCCGCGTACGCGGTGCGAGCCGGCCAGGCGTGGGGGGGACCCGTCCGCTTCGTCGCGACCGCCGAGGCACATGACGAGGAGATGGCTGCCCGCATCGAGCGTCATCGTGCCGACAGGCCCCCGGCATGGGAGACCGTCGAGTCGCCACGCGACGTCGGGGGGGCGATCGCCTCCACCCCGGCGGGGACGCTCGTGATCGTCGACTGCCTCACGCTCTGGGTCGCGAACCTGGTCGCGGCGGGTCTGGAGGACGACGATATCCGGGCATTGGCGATCTCGGCCGCGGCAGCCGCCGCTTCGCACACCTCACCGGTGGTCGTGATCTCGAACGAGGTGGGTTCGGGCATCGTCCCCGCGGACCCCGACGTGCGCCGATATCGGGATCTCCTCGGAACCGTGAACATGGCGTGGGTAGAGGCGTCGGACCACGCCTGGTTCCTCGTGGCAGGTCGTCCCCTCGCTCTCGAGCCACCGGACGCGACATAGGCGGTCCCACTCGAGGGGAGCCCTGCCTCCGGCCCGGCCCATGCCGACTCGCGTCTGTGGCAGACTCCTCGGCATGCGTGGCCGTTCCCTGAGGGCGATCCTGCAACTCCCGTTCAACACCGTCGTGACGGTGCCGCTCGTCATCCTCGCCACGACCCGCCGGACTCGCCTCAGATGGTGCATGGCCGGACCGAAGACCGTCCGGTTCTGGGCCGCCCTCGCCCTGTTCGGTTTCGGTGTCGGCCTCTTCGTCGCCACCATCCGCCTCTTCTGTTCGGTGGGTGGGGGGACACTCGCCCCGTGGGATCCGACGCAGCGGCTCGTCGTCGTGGGGGTCTATCGGCGTGTGCGCAATCCGATGATCTCGGCCGTGTCCTGCATGATCGCCGCCGAAGCCCTCATGTTCGGGTCAGCCGGCCTCGCCATCTGGGCTGGGGTGTTCGGAGCCACGAACGCGGTATGGATCCCACGCTTCGAGGAACCTGTCCTCCGAGACCGCTTCGGACCCGCGTACGAGGCGTATGCCCAGGCTGTTCCGCGCTGGATCCCACGTCTTGTGGCGTGGGAGCCGGGGACCGTCACCGACTCGCTGTAGGCACGGTGGGGGCACCCCCGTCTCGCTTGCATCGAGAGATTTCGCGGCGGCGTTCGACCCCGAGTCAGTCAACGGCGCACACCTCGGGGACCCCCTCGGCAAAGGTCTCGAGGAAGCATTCGTACTGCTGTTTCGGCGCTTCGGTCTGGAAGATGATCTCGTGGCCGTCTTCGATGCCGTCCTCGGGATGCTGCACCACGACTGCGGTTCGCAACGCGCCGTCATCGACCTTGTTCCCGCTCGCGGGCAGTGGGATCCGACGGCCGCCGGCGAGGTGGAGAAGCTCCTCGAGCGGGCGGAACCGCAGCAGCCCGGGATGCCCGGTGTCCAGGGGTTCTCCGGCGAGGTCGAGGCCCATCGACAGGCTCGTCGTGTTGGCAATGGGCGGCAGGATATACGTGTCGACGATGCCTTGCAGCATGAGGACGTGCGCCGCCGGTACTCCTGCAGGACGCAGTGAAAGCAGTCGGTTGTAGGCAGGTGCGTCTGATGGCTCCCCGGCCCACTGCACGAGACTCAGGGCCGGATCGTGCTCGGTCAGCTCCAGGCTCCTCAAGGGGTACAGCAGGATCCACTCGGCGAGCGGCTTCACGTCGAGCGGGCTCTCCTTGTGGACGATGTTCTCCAGCCAGCTGGCACCAGCGCCACTGAGAACGGCAGCACCGTAGCGCGGCTCGAGAGCAAGGACGGGTTGGGCGATGGTGGCCCCCATCGAGTGCCCCATCAATCCGAGCCTCTCCATGTCGAACCGCACTGCGGCGCCTCCGGTCGTGAAGAGGTCGGGGCAGTCCGCAGGGTCCACGCTGATCTGTTCCATGACATGGGCGAGGAGGATCAGCTCGAGTGCGGACTGGCGCACGTTGTGACGCATCGCTGCCGGATTGAGGAAGTTGAACATGAGGAGTTGCTCGTCGAGGCCCGTGACGTTGCGACGTCCTCCGTGCGGGCCGTCCACGCTCACGCCTGCGAATCCGGCTCTGGCCAAATTGAGCGCGGGTCCCGTACCGGCCTCGATTGAGCCTCCCCTGCGGGACTTGGGACCGTGGTCGACCAACGGCCGCTCACCTCCGCCACCGGTTCTCGAAAAGACCACGAGCGGGAAGCCCGACTCGGGCATCGGCTTCCTCGGCAGCGTCAGGACGAAGTTGGCGAGCTCGTACGTCTGCAGAAGGGGAGTGCCGTCCTCGTCCGTCTGCCATTCGCCGCCGCCTGTGAAGAAGGGGGGCCGACCCTTCTGGTACACCGGCATCGGGATCGTGCTCTCGTATACGCAGAACTCCGGGAACACCTCTTCTCGTCGGAGCGGTTCTCGGAGGGAGGGGAGGGGCCGGCTCAGCACGTCCTCACGGAAGACTCCCAGTTGTCTCGTGGGTGGTCCCGTCGTGAATACGGCGAGTGCCGCGACACGCTCTCTGGGAACACCGCTCTCCTCGAGGGCGCCGAGCGCCTCGAGGTACTCCCGGAAGCTGCCTTCCGGGAGCCCTTCCGGTCTCTCTCCGTTCACCAGGCTGAGCATGGAGTCGGAGACGCCGAGCGGCTGCCCGTACGCGTCCACCACGTCCCGAAGCACCACTGCGGCGTAGCGCGTGCCTTCGAGCAGGGGAACGCCTTGGAGGGGTAGGAGGGACAGAAGGTTCGCAGCCCCGAAGGGTCCACCATCGGTCGTGAAGCTCGCGTCGACGGGATACCGGCGCAGATAGTCGGGTCGCAGGGGGTCGACCCCGACAAGGAAGACCCGCGCGCCGCTCGAGACGCTCTCGTGCACATCCGGCAGCTGATCGGGGTCGATGGCACCGGTGGTCTGGAAGAAGACACCGGAACTGACACCGAAGCCGTCCGCGTGTTCGCGTATCTCGGTGAGGGTCTTGTCTACGAAGAGGACGTGGTCGGGATTCGGGAATCCGCTCAGTGGGATCGAGCCATCCTCGCTTTGCAGGTCGTCGCTCGGGAACGGGGCGCTGTAGAAGCCCCGGTCCCTGGCGAACCGCATCCTCACCTGGGTTCCGGGGATACCGGTCTGCTCTATACCCTCGCGTTCGATCACGAGGTCTCCCCGGATCACGTCGGCATCCAAGTCGAGGTCGCGGGGGCCGTGTCGAGTCGCGAGATGATCGACGCCACCTGGGCCTCCGTCGGTCACGACGAGATCGAACCGGCCGGTCCACCAGGGGCTGCGTGACACGTCCACGCCCGCGGCGGGCAGGCGCACTCCGCCCTCGGGCGCGTCTGCGAGGCGGGTCTGGAGCACCCGAGCGTGCGTCGTCCGTCCACTCGACGAATCCCGGATGGTCAGTACGCCGGCATGGAAAGATCCGCCGAACCACACGACACGGGACACATGGACTGTTGCGATCGCCTCGCCACCCGCGCTGTTCGGGACGGTTCCCGAACCCGTGACCCGCGTCACGGGCGGGAGTCCGGCGCCTGCGACCCCCGCCTGTCGGGGGGGATCCTCGCCGCTGGCCGGGAGTCCCACGAGCCCTGCAGCGAATAAGGCGATGACCGTCAGCGTCGAGACACCACGCGAGCGGATACTGGCGTAACTCGAGGCAGGCGCGCTCCCCCCTGGCCCTTCCACCATGCCCTGCATCCTGCGAACCTCCCTGCCGTGACCGCATTCTCCCGAGCGGTGCCACCCGAGCACAAGCGACCGCCCGCACCCGAGATCTAGAGGTCCTCCGGATGGCGGTCGAGTATCCAGTCCGCCATCCCCGGAACGGCGAAGCGCAATTGCCTTCCCTGCGCGTACAAGGTGCCCTGGCGTAGGAGACGGTCGCGCAGATACGAGAGCTGGCCGGGTTTCCTGTCGAGGCGGGCTGCGATCTCGGCGCCCGATGCGGTTCGCTGCTCGGCCAGCAACTCGGCGAGAGCGTGCAGGTAGCGGCGTCCGAGGGGCTCGGTCTCGCCCCAACGCGCCGAATAGAGGCCGGCGCCGAGCTCCTCGTTCGCTTTGGCAACTGCTTCGAGGGCGTGGCCCTCGGTGATGCTGGGCTGTTGCAACGAGACGCGCCAAGCCCACCGGCCGAAGACCTGGATCGCGTACGGATAGCCGCCCGTCGCGTCCGCGAGGATCTCCACCGCCGCGTCGTCCATCGGCCTGCCCGCATTCCGAGCAGGCTCGGCAAGAGCCCGCTGCGTGGAAGCCCTGTCGAGGAATCCGATCTCGTGCCACTCGGCCCGCTCCAGATAGGTGACCTTGCGATGCTCCTCGCGCATCGAGGGAAGGCCGGCAAATGCCACGAGCAGGGGGAGGTTCTGGGGCACGTGCTGCTGGAGCACCGATGTGAACCCGCCCATCTCCACGCGGGACGCGTTGTGCGCCTCGTCGACGGTCACGACGAGACCCGCCTGCCGCGCGGCGAGGGCCTCCATCGCGGCGAGGAGTGAGTTCTCGAGGGCGAACTCGGCCTCGGCGGGGGGCTCGGGCCGCTCCCGCCGCGAGGCAGCAACACTGAAGTCGGCGACACCGGGGATCCCTGCCTTTGCCGTGATCGAGTCGAGAGCGAGAGCCCTGCCGCGGGGTGTCTCATGAACTGCGCCCCGGATCTGCGTCAGACGCCCGACGAGGCGGCTGACCAGAGCGCCGTCCTCGACAACCTCCACGGTTGCCGTCGGCCATCCCCATCTGGCTGCGGCATGGGCGATCTCGACCAAGAGCACGGTCTTGCCGACACCGCGGGGGCCCACGAGGACGAGGGGACGGGGTGTCACACCGCCGACGTCTGCCGTCTCGAGAGCATCATCTACGGCGCCGAGCACCGCCGCCCGTCCGGCAAGGAGGGGGGGTTCCTGGTTGAACCCGGGCCGAAACGGATTCGTGGGCCGGGTCACTGCCCGGTAGCAACTCTAGAGTGCTCTAGCATATATAGCATTGTATAGCACTGCACTTCGATTAGGGAGGAGGGTGATCCCTTTCAGGCTGAGTGCGGCGGCGGGAGGTGTGCATCGACATCAGCGCTCCCTGCCACGTGGTGTACGGCCACCACCGCGTCGAGTGACAGGGGAGCGTGGACGTGGGGGAAGGGCGTCCCGTCCGCAGCGGGTTCCCAGAGCAGGGCCTCGCCGAGCACCGCCGCGTCGAGCGCGACGATCACGAGCCCGGCCTCGGCCGGGAACACGCGGCGGGCCGTGGCGGCGACTTGCTCGCGCGAGGAGCAGTGCACGAACCCGTCGGCCCGATCGAGCTCCGAACCTCGGAACGCACCGTTCGCCTGGAACTCCGCCCACTCGCCCGGAAGGAGGATCTTGTAGACGACCACGGCCCGCATGGTGGTTGCACGACGCCTGTCGCCGCAAGCGGGGCAGCGGCCGCCCCTGCCCAGCCGCACAAACCAGGAATCCTAGATAATCCGTCTTATTACGGATTGGGAGGGGGTGGATGGCCGACTCGGAGTGTGTCCGCCCCCTCGCTCACACCGTGCCGGAGCCGAGCACGATGTTCTCCGACGGTTGCACCATGACCCAGCCCTGCCCACCGAAGGCGACCTGGATCGATTCACCCGAGCCGCGCCCGATCAGCGTCTTGGCGCTCACGTCGGTCTTGATGCCCGTCTGCACTCCGCTCGTCCAGGCCACGACAGCCTGTGCGTCGGCGAAGGTGGGGGCCGCCGCCACGTCGAGGATGACCGGTTCGCCGTTCGTCGTGAGCGCCACGTATCCGGTGCCCTGCAGGGTCACGTTGTAGAGACCGCCTGCCATCATGCCGGCGATACCGCCCGACACGCGCTGGATGTCCCACTGGATCGAGGCCGCGTGGAAGGCGAGCACGTTCGCGCCGTTGCACGTGAGCATGTCGTTCTCGAGGTAGAGCACCTGGATGTCCTTGGCGAAGTCCGCGAGGAACAGCTCGCCTGTCCCCTGCACGTTCATGATCGGCAAGCCCTCGCCCGTCGCCACCTTCTTCATCCAGCGGGCGGCCCCGCCCGAGCCGCCGTGCTCGAACTGGGCGTCACCCTGATAGGCCACCATGGCGCCACGGCGTGTTATGACGGGTCCGTAGTGCAGGAAAACCTTGAGCAACTTCTTGTTCTGGAGCGTGAACGGATCGGCCGCGCTGGACTCCTTGAAGCCCTCGAGTTGTCCGTGAATCATGTCTCTCCTCCACGATTGCGGGCACCGGCGGCCCGTCGAGTCACCGCTCGGTATACACCCGCAACGACCCCCGCCCGACCATCCCCGACCGCGTCCGGGACCTTGGCCGGCGGTGGCGTGGGGCACGGCGACGGCAGTCCCCTCTTGATGAGCCCCGTAGAACCGGCCCACCCACTTCTACTGTCGGTGAGCGCAACCCGCTCGATTCCTCCCTATAACTGCGATGACTGCTAGGGTATCGCGGTGTCTCGACCGTCGGGGGAGGTATGGGGACGATGAGAACCACGCGTCGGGGTCTCGCCCGGGAGGTTTCACCCCAGGGCGTGACCGTCGGGCCCGTAGTGGAAGTCGGGACGGAACCCCGACAGGACTTCGATCCTCCGGTTCCTCCGAATCCCCCCGCTCCGAGTGGGGTGGTCATCATGCCCGCCGGTCTCGTGCGCGATCTGTTCAGTGACGCTGCCCGGGCAGGCCCCGTTCGCACCAAGGCCTCGAAGTTGCGCACATTCCTGCTCCTCGGTGTGGGTGCCCTCATAGGTGGCATCCTCTTCGCACTTGCGAACTTCCTCGTCGTCCCGAGGCTGTTGCGAGGAGATCCGGCTGAGCCCGTAGGCCTGGACGACGCGCTCGAGGAGTTCCGTGGAGGCGGTGCGGACTCCGGCGGCAGCGCGGCTGCCCCTGAGACCGATCCCACCCTGACGGGGGACGCGGTCGGCGTTCCCGGGCAGGATCCCTCGTCACTCGAGAGCAGCACCGATGTGGCGGGCCCTGAGTCCGGCACCGAGAACCAGTCGGCTGCACCCGGCGCGGCTGCTGTGCTGCGTCCACCCCAAGGTGTCTATTCATTCTCGGGCAAAGGCAGCGAGTCGACGAAACCCGGAGGGTTACCCGCCGAAACAAGCGCTATCGGCCCCACAGTCGCCGCTGTCGTCAGACACGCCGGAGCAGATTGTTGGACCCTCGAACTCAAACTCCACACGAAGCATTCCCTCGTCAACACCTATTGCGCCGGAGAGGGATCGCTCACGACGCCGGGCAGCGAGTCCGAGATGGTGACATTCGGAAAGGGATTCCGGAATTCCGTCCGCTGCAATCCCGCCGTTGCTCTGATCACGCCCGGCATGGCGCCGGGTGCAGCGTGGAAGGGGGCGTGCGCACTGGCAACGTCGGGCGGCACAACTGGGAACTCGACCCTGGACGAGACCTGGACATACGTGGCGACCGAGACCGTCCTCGGTACCCCTACGTGGCACTTGCGTAGCATCACGCAGTCGAGCGGCAGTGCAACCGGCTCGACCGAGCAGAATCTCTGGATCTCCCAGGCGAACGGCCTCCCTTTGAAGATCCGCACCCAGATCCGCGCTGTCAGCTCGGCCCCGGTGATCGGCAGTGCCGTGCACACCGAGGAGATGGAGCTCACGGTCGAATCGCTCACACCCCGCACGTGACGGTGACGGTCCGTCGCCCACCCCGGAGCGGCTGGACGGGTCGGGCGGTCGGGTAGGTTTTCGCTCCATTCATCCTGTTACCATCGCCGTGGTGTGTGGTGGCTTCAGTGGGTTCGCCCGACAGGTGTGTTTCCTCGTGTCCGCCGTACGAAGACAAGGTGGAGCCCCGACCGGCACGGGTGGGGCGGGACTGGAGGAACGAGAAGTGGTCTGTAAGTGGTGGGTCTTCCGGGTGGCGGCCGTCTCTGGCGCCGTGGTCCTGTTCTGCTCGAGTCAATCGCCGTCGCCCGCGGCCGGAGACGGCGGCGGGGCCCTTACCGAACGAGTGAGCATCGCGAGCGACGGCACGGAAGGTGACCTCTTCAGCGAGGCGCCGCCCGGTGGTGCACTCGTCTCAGCCGACGGACGCTTCGTCGCGTTCGAGTCGGAAGCGAGGAACCTCGTCCCGGCAGACACGAACAGCAGCACGGACGTGTTCATTCGCGACCGCGGCACGGGTGCGACGGAGCGGGTCAGCGTGAGCAGTGCCGGTACGCAGGCAACGGGCGGAGGCCACTCCCCCGCGATCTCCGCCGACGGCAGGTTCGTGGCGTTCGTCTCGACGGCAGACGACATCGCTCCCGGGGAGACGCCCGGTGGCTCGGACAGCGACGTCTACGTCCGCGACCGCGTGGCAGGTACGACCGAGCGGGTCAGCGTCGGCGTCGCAGGCGGCGACGCCGGTGGGGAAAGCAGCTCACCTGCCGTCTCGGCCGACGGCAGAACGGTCGCCTTCACCTCGACGTCGGCGAGCCTCGTCGCCGCCGACACGAACGGGGTCGCTGACGTCTTCGTGCGCGACCGCAGCGCGGCGACGACGGAACGGGTCAGCCTCGACAGCACCGGGTCCGAGGTGAGCGACGCGAGCCATTCCCCGCACATCTCGGCCGGAGGCGACTTCGTCGTCTTCACCTCGACCTCAGTGGACCTCGACCCCGGAGATGCCGACAGCTCGGCGGACGCGTTCCTGCACGACCGCGGGACGGGTCTCACGGAGCTCGTGAGCGTTCCCGATCCCCTCGGCGCAGATACAGGGTCGAGCTTCGCCCGAGGTGTCAGCGCCGACGGCGGTGTCGTGTCCTTCGTCTCCGATTCGGGACTCGTCCGGGTCGACACCAACACCCGCTACGACGTGTACGTCCGCGACCGCATCGGCGGCGCGACGGAACTGATCAGCGTCTCGTCTTCGGAGATCCCGGCGTACATGCCGAGCTCCTGGCCGTACCCGGCCACCGACGGCGGCTCGATGTCGGCGGACGGTCGCTACGTGGCGTTCGAGTCCCTGGCGGCGAACCTCGTTGCCGGGGACACGAACGCGATATGGGACGCGTTCGTGCGTGACCGCGGCCTCGGCATGACCGAGCGGCTCAGCGTGTCCACGACCGGTGCCGAGTCGAACGGCTGGAGCGCACATGCATCCCTGTCCCCGACAGGCAGATACGCGGCGTTCCGCTCCGACGCCACGACGCTCGTCACCGGCGACACGAACGGCTTCTCCGACGCGTTCATACGTGATCGGGGGGAAGCTCCCCCTCCCGTGGTGGCGGACGCCCTGTCCGTCCGCTTCAGCGGCAACGTGTCGTTCGAGAGCGTCGGCCAGCTCCCATCGTCGGCGGTGAAGGTCACGCCGTCCTCTGACGGCAAGGCAGGATCGGTCACGGCGAATGCGACCGTGAACGATCCCGCCGGGGGTCAGACGCGCGTCACGGTCTCCGTGAACCGCCTCTTCGTGCTCCCCGTCTGGATCGGGTCGGTCACAGTCGTCAACGCCCTCGAGCACGTCTCGCTCACGACGCCGATCATCACGACGAGCCTGACGGGCTCGGGCGGTGACGTGGGTGGTTCCGCGTCGTGGATCAGCTTCCGCTGGCCCTTCAAGACCTACAGGCTCCAATGGCGCGTGATCGACGGCGGGTGATCGCCCCGTTCCGGTATCAGGCTTCACCCACAGTGCGATCGCGCAGGCGCATGAGCTCCTGTGCGGCGACCTCGAGGGCCGTCTGACCTTCGAGCGTCTCGTCGACATCGGCACAGTCGGCCAGTACGTCGATACACGCGTCGAAGACGGCCCCGGCCGTCACCGGATCCAGTGACTGCCCGAGCGCGTCCAAACGTGGCTCGAGACCCGAGGCGGAAGCCCGTTGCAGGACGTGCTCCGCGACGTGAGCGGCGAGCACTCCCCTCTTCGTGGGGTCGAGCCCGAGATGATCCGACCAGAAGCCGGCGAGGAGGAGTGCCCAGCTCTCGTCGCGCACTGCACCTGCACCCAAGGCGGCGTCGAGGGTGTCGAACCAGTGCGCGAGAAGGGGCGCCTCGTGATCGTCGAGTCCGAGCTCGTCGGCGATGTCCTGTGTCGACACGAGGCTGACGGTACCGGCAAACCGCGTTCACAGGAAACTCTGAGCCTCCTCCCAGCCTCACCTGACACATCCCCGCCAGTGTGTTCGCATGACGACACACACCCCGACCCGTCCCCACGACGATCAGGTGCGCCAGGAACACACTCCTGCGGACGGGATCCCCCGGACCTGCACCCGCGTGGAGATCGCCCTTCCGGTGCACAACGAGGCGGCGACACTCGCCCGCAGCGTGCGCGCACTGGATGCCTACCTCGAAGAGGGCCCCGCCACGAGCCCGCGGGCCACGCCGTTCCCCTTCGAGGTCGAGATCGTGATCGTCGACAGCGCATCAACCGACACCACCTTCGAGATCGCCCGCGGCCTTGAACGCGAGTTGGGTCGCGTGTCCGTGGTCCACGTCCCCGAGCGGGGACGAGGCCGGGCCCTGCGCGCGGTCTGGGCGACGAGTCACGCGGACATCGTCGCGTACATGGACGTCGACCTCTCGACCGATCTCAATGCCCTGTGGCCGCTCCTCGCCCCCCTCGCTGCCGGACACAGTGACGTGGCGATCGGCACCAGGCTCGCACGCGGCGCCCACACCGAACGCGGCGTGAAACGCGAGGTGATCTCGCGCGTGTACAACTCGCTGCTCCGGGCAACGTGCCGTGCCGGCTTCACGGACGCCCAGTGCGGCTTCAAGGCGCTCCGCCGGGAGACAGCGGCCCGGCTCCTGCCCCATGTCGAGAACGACAACTGGTTCTTCGACACGGAGCTGTTGCTCCTGGCGGAGCGCTCAGGCCTGCGGATCATGGAGGTCCCGGTCGACTGGACCGATGATCCGGACAGCCGTGTCGACGTGCCTCGCGCGATCCTCGAAGATCTACGCGGCATCATGCGGGTGCGGTGCCGCATCGCGACGGGTACGTTTCACACGAGCGGGCACGATCCGCGCCACGATCGGCCGCGGCGCCAGCTCGTCCGCTTCCTGGGTGTGGGCGCGCTGTGCACCTTCGGTTATCTCGTCCTGTACGCGGGCTTGGCTCGACTGCTCCCGTCCATGGCCGCGAACGCCTTCGCGTTGGCGATCATGACCGTCGTGAACACGGCCCTTCATCGCGGGTTCACCTTCTCGATCCGCGGACGAGAGCGGCTCGTCCGCGACCACGCCGAAGCAGCCGTGGTGTTCCTCCTCTTCTTCGCTCTCACCTCGGCAGCCCTCGGTGTCACGGAGCTCCTCTGGCCCGACCCCGACCTTGCCCTTCGCCTCGTAGCGCTCGGCACGGCGAACCTCGTCGCGTCACTGGCGAGGTTCGCAGGCATGCGCTGGTGGGTCTTCAACCCGGCCCGCAGATCCGCCGGACCGAGTCATACTGAGAAGGAGCGTTCGTGACCCTCGTCCCACCCCCCTCGCCCGCGATGTCCGCATCGGTCGAGGAGCTCACACCCGTACCGGCTCCACCCACGCCGCCGGTGCCCCCGTCCGGCTACAAGCCGAAGCGGGGTCTGCTCGCGAGGCTGTTCCTCGGCCAGATCGAGGACCCACCGTGGGTGCGGCCCTGTCTCCTCCTTCTCCTCGGGCTCAGTGCCGCGCTCAACATCTGGGCCCTGGACGTAAACGGCACCGGCAACGAGTACTACGCGGCTGCGATCCTCTCGGGAACGAAGAGCTGGAAGGCGTTCTTCTACGGCGCGCTGGACAGCTCGAGCTTCATCACAGTGGACAAACCGCCGCTCGCGCTCTGGGTCATGGGACTATCGGCGCGCGTGTTCGGGTTCTCGACCTGGTCACTGCTGCTCCCCCAGGCCCTCATGGGTGTCGCCTCCGTCGGGGTTCTCTACGCCACGGTCCGACGCGCGTTCGGTGCATCGGCAGGCCTCCTCGCCGGGCTCGTCCTCACCCTCACTCCCGTCGTCGTCGTCATGAACCGCTACAACAACCCCGATGCGCTGCTCATGTTCCTGCTCGTGCTCGCGGCATGGGCGACCGTCCGGGCGATCCAGTCGGGCCGCACGACCTGGCTCCTCCTCGCCATGGTGTTCGTCGGGCTCGGGTTCAACACGAAGATGCTCCAGGCTTGGATGGTTGTTCCTGCATTGGGGCTCGCCTACCTCGTCGCCGCGAAGCCGCGTCTGCGCACCCGCATCCTCCAACTCGGAGCCGCCGGCCTGGTTGCCGTCGCAGTGTCGGCCACCTGGATGGTGGTAGTCGACTCGATCCCCGCCGACTCACGGCCTTACATCGGTGGCTCGCAGGACGGCACGGTGTGGGATCTGGTCCTCGGCTACAACGGCCTCGGCCGCATCTTCGGACGCGGTGGACCTCCCGGTGGAACAGCATCTGCCCAGGCGCCACCCGGCGCCCCGGCACAGGTGAACGGGCAACCACCCGCTGCAGGTGCACAACGGCCCCAAGGGAACCAGGCTGGATCCGGCCGGATCGGTGCGGGTGACGGCACCGCCGGGGGTCCCGGCGCACCCGGCGGCGGTCGAGCCGGCTTCGGCGGCCAGAGCGGATGGCTACGCCTGTTCAACGAGCAGATAGGCGACCAGATCTCCTGGCTCATCCCTCTTGCCCTCCTCTGTCTGGCTGTGGGCCTGTACCTCACACGCCGCAGTCCCCGCACGGACCTCGCACGTGCGTCGCTGATCCTGTGGGGTGTTTGGGTGGTGGTGCACGGCGTCGTCTTCAGCCTGGCCGAGGGTGGCTTCCATCCCTATTACACGAACGTGATGGGGCCGGCGATCGGTGCTCTCGTCGGCGGTGGTGTCGTGCTCCTGTGGCGGCGCATGCAGGATACGGTCTGGCCCGCCTGGGTCCTGGCCGGCGGGATCATTGCCACGTCAGCCTGGTCGGCGGTCCTGCTCGGTCGCGCGCCGGGTTGGAACCCCTGGCTCGTACCCTTCGTCCTCCTCTTGGGCGTCGCAGGCGGGATCGGCCTCGTCGTCTGGCGCATGCAGGCGGGTCGGGCACTGCGGGTCGGTGTCGTGATCTGCGGCGTCGCCTTCGCCGGAGCCCTGCTCGGAGGGGCTGCGTATGCCACCACTCCCCTCTCGATCGCCTACCAGGGCGGTGATCCCGTCGCCGGCCCCGCGAGCACGCAGGGCCAACCTGGCGACATGCCGCCGGGGAATCCCGGAAACACCGCTCCTCCCCTGTCTGGTCGTATGCAACCCGGGCCGGCAGGCAGGGACGGCGCCGCACCGGGGAACGGCACGGACGGCGGGGTGGCCCCGGGCCGGCAGGGACGGGAGTACCGGGAGGCGGACGCAGGACTCGTCTCATTCCTACAAGAGAACTGGAAGGGCACCGGCTGGCTCGTGGCCACGGCCGGCTCGCACGAGGCCTCCCCCATCATCCTCGCCACGGGCGGCCTCCCCGTCATGGCCATGGGCGGCTTCAGCGGCAACGATCCCGCGCTCACGACTGCCGAGCTGGCACAGTATGTGGAGTCGGGTGAGCTCCGTTTCGTCCTCGTGGGCGGGAACGGGCCGGGCGGGAACCGCCCCGGCGGACCCGGTCCCGGCGCACGCGGCCAGACCTCGGACCACACGTCCTGGGTCCAGGACAACTGCAGCCTGGTCGACAGTACGGAATACGGAGGTGCCTCGAACGGCGCCCGCCTCTACGACTGCAGTTGAGCGAGAAGACATGCCTGAGGCCCAGGCCGCGACACGTGCACGCATCCTCGTGGTAGACGACGAGGAACCGATCCGTGACGTGGTCTCGACCGCCCTCGACTTCGCGGGATTCGACGTGCGCACGGCGCCGACGGGGAACGATGCCCTGTCGGCGGCGCAGTCCTTCCGGCCCGACCTCGTCGTCCTCGACGTCATGTTGCCGGATCTCGACGGGTTCGCCGTGTGCGCCCACCTGCGTCGCCGTGGTGACGACGTGCCTGTCATCTTCCTCACAGCCCGCGACGCGGACGACGACAAGATCTCCGGCTTCGACGAGGGTGGTGACGACTACCTGACGAAGCCCTTCAGCCTGCACGAGCTCGTCGCCCGCATCAAGGCCGTCCTCCGGCGGGCCGGTAATGATCCGGATGCACGTCCGGTCCTCTCGTGCGACGACCTCCGCCTCGACCTCGACGCGCATCGCGTGACCCGGAGCGGTACGGAGATCCAGCTCTCGGTGACCGAGTTCCGCCTCCTCGAGTACCTGCTCCGCAACGTGGGCCGGGCGGTGCCGAAGCACGCGATCCTCGTGGATGTGTGGGGAATCGACTTCGACGGGGACGTTGGGGTCGTCGAGACCTATGTGAGCTATCTGCGCAAGAAGGTGGACACGGGCCGGAAGCCGCTGATCCACACGGTTCGCAGCGTCGGGTACAGCCTGCGGGAGCCGTGAGTGTCGATCCGGACACGCCTTCTACTCATCGTGAGCGGCCTCTTCGCCGTCGGTCTCGCCGTCACGGCGTTGGCGACGATCACGGCGGTGCGCCGCGACATGATCGCCCGCCTCGACGACACGCTGCTCAGTGCGAGCCGCAATCCTCCACCGGGCGGGAGGGTGCCCCCGCCCGGCCAGATCCCCGGTCTCCCCCAGGTGAGCCCGGTTCCGGTCGAAGGCGATGTCCGCCGCTCACTCGCCGTCACCGTGTACGACGAGTCCGGTCGTCTCGTCGAGGTCTTCCCGTCAGGCTTCGGAGCGGAGCAGGACCGTCCACCCGACCTACCTGCAAGCACTTCCGGCGTACCACTCGGCTCGGTCTTCGAGGTGACGGCACAAGGGGACTCGGACCTCACATACAGGGCATACGCCACACGGCAGCGGGACGGCCGGGTCGTCGTGTACGCGAGTCCCCTCACCGACGTGCAAGCCACGGTGCGGGGACTCGCGGTCGTGTGGAGCATCACGGGGGCCGTGGTGCTCGCCGTCCTCGTCGGCGTGGGCTGGTGGGCAATCCGCGCCGGCATGCGGCCTGTGGACAGCATGATCGACACGGCGGGAGCCATCGCGGGCGGGGACCTCACGCAGCGTGTCGACCACACCGACCCGCGCACTGAGGTCGGGCGACTCGGTGCGGCGCTGAACACGATGCTCTCCCGCATCGAGGCCGCCTTCGCGGCACAGGTCGAGAGCGAGGACCGACTGCGTCAGTTCGTCGCCGACGCCTCACACGAGTTGCGTACACCCCTCACGGCGATCCGCGGATATGCGGAGCTCTACGAGGCGGGCGCCCTGCACGAGGACGGCAAGGTCGGGGACGCGATGGGCCGGATCGGTTCCGAGTCGCGGCGCATGGGGGGCCTCGTCGAGGACCTGCTCCTCCTCGCCCGCCTCGACCAGGGCAGGCCCCTCCAGGCCGAGCGGGTGGACCTCGCCGAGGTGTGCGCCGACGCCGTGCGAGACAGCGAGGCCACCGACGCCACCCGGCCCGTGTCCCTCCTGGCTGACGGCCCGGCTGTGGTCAGGGGGGATCCGGAGCGGCTCCATCAGGTCGTCGCCAACCTCCTCGCGAACACTCGGACCCACACACCGGAGGGTACCGCGGTCGAGGTGTACGTCGACGCCGATGCAGACAACGCGGCCGTGTCCGTCTCGGACACAGGCCCTGGCCTCGACGCCGCCCACGCAGAGCACGTGTTCGATCGCTTCTGGCGAGCCGAGCCCGGCAGGGCACGCGCCGGCTCCGGCTCCGGCCTCGGCCTCTCCATCGTGCAGTCGATAGTCGCAGCACACGGCGGCGACGTCGCCGTGGAGACCGAACCCGGTCTCGGCTTTCGCGTGACGTTGCGCATCCCGCTTGCCCCGTGACTGCGCGTCACGCCTCGGGCAGGTTCGTGAAATCCGGGGGGCGGCGCTCGCGGAACGCGGCGAGGGCTTCACGCACGGCTGGACCGCCCTCGAGTGACGCCCACGCTGTACCTTCCCGCGCACGAGCCGCCCGCACCGCGTCGAGGTGAGCGTCACGCAGCAGCTCCTTGGTCGCCACGAGTGATGCGATGGGCATCGCTGCCATCTCACGTGCGAGCTCCATTGCCGCCTCGAGAAGAGACACCGCGGGCACTGCCCGCAACGCGAGACCGAGGGCGACGGCCCGATCGGCCGGCAGCCAGTTCGAAGTGAAGAGGAGGTGAGCTGCCTCCTGCCGGCCGATGCGTTCGGGCAGGAGGACCGAACTGCCCGCCTCGGCCGTGACCCCGAGGCTCACGAAGGGCACACGCAGCCGGGCCTCCTCTGCGATGAGGACCTGATCGCAGTGCAGGAGGAGCGTGAGGCCGATGCCGACCCCGATGCCGTTCACGGCTGCCATCAGGGGCTTCGGGAAGGACTCGACGATCTCGATGAACGGCAGGAATCCGTGGCGGGCGCCGTCGTCGTAAGACGGGCGCTTCGCCAACTCACCGAGATCCTGGCCGGCCGTGAACGCCCGACCTGCACCCGTGATCACAACGACGGCGATGTCCGGCCTGGCCGCGGCATCCATCAGCCCGTCCCTGACGGCGTCATAGAGCGCGTCGTTGAACGCGTTGAGGGCGCCGGGTCTGTCGAGGGTCATGAGGCGGATCCGCGACTCGTCGGCGATCCGCAGGACCCCTCGTGTGTCCACCGCTTCACCCACGGGGCACCTCGTCACCACCGGCAGCCTGCGGCCGGCCCGACCAGACCCAGGCATGGCCGGGACGGGAGAGGCCGAGCATCATGCCCGCCAAGGCCGGGGGGTGCACGAAGATGGTGTCGGGCCCGTCCGTGACGTCCGCTCGCCGGTCCCGCCTCGGAACGGACGTGTGAGGTACGCCGTGCGCCTCGAAACGGGCTTCGAGCGCCGCGAGGTCGTCTGCCTCGGCAAAGGCCATGTAGAGCGACTCGTGGAAGCGCGCATAGAACCTGCCCATCGTGTTCCCCCCGGCGCTCGGTGTGATCATCTCGATGCGGTCGAGTCGCGCGGGTGAGAAGAGGGTGAGCGTCCCGCGATACCCGTAGAACTCCGATTCGATCGGCACGAACGCGGACGAGTCGAGGCCGAAGAGGTCCGCGAAGCACGCGACCGCCACAGAGGTGTCCTCGACCAGGTTCGTGACCTCGTACAGATGCTCGATCGCACCCACGTGCCCGAGCTCTCCGTTGTCCTCACTCACGACGAGTCGCAGGCCGTGTCCGCCCGTCGCATCCGTCCCGAGGAAGACCTGGTCCGCTTCGACAGCCGCATCGACGCCGTGAGCGCGGAGCCTTTCGCACAGCGCCCCGAGCGCGGGTGTGCTGACACCTGCCGCGAACAGGTGGGCGCCGCGCTCAGAAACGGCCGCGTCGACCGGCCCCGCCCCGTCGGGCTCGAGGAACTCCACCCAGCCGTTGCCGAGACGACACGACGTGCGGTGGGCATGCAGCGTTTCGACACGGTCGACACCGGCGGTCTCTGCACCGAGCAGCTCTCCCCAGGCATGCGCGGCGGCAGTCGCGTCGGGGACGGCGAGCTGCACGCGATCGACCCGGGTGAGCATCACGCATTCAAGCACGTCTCATCTCGCAGGCGGCGACCCGGCAGCTCTCTACGTGTCGAAGCGATGCGCGTCCTCGGTCGCGTATTGCGACACTGTGTCGAGGATGTCCTCTGCGGTCTCTACTCGTTCGAGGATCTCCTCGATACGTGCGGCGGGCAGAGCGACAGTCATCTCCGTCGGTGCCATGCCCGTGCGTACTCGGCTCACCGCACAACCGATACTGGCCGCAGGGCGACCGCCGTATGCGAGAGCAATGATGTGGCACTGTGGCTTGCCTTCGATCAGCAATTCCGGTAGGGCGTCGGTGAGCTCCATGAGCTGCTGCGCGTTCACGCGGAGGAAGATCACGTCGGGGTCCTCTGAGAGCGAGGTGAGGGGACCGTAGGTGATGCCTGCAGGCCGATCCGGAACTCGGGGGATCGCGGCGGCTGCCTCCGGGGTCATCCAGCCGACTTTCAGCAGGGTCTCGACATCTCCGCCCGCAAGAACCTCGTCTGGGCCGATGAGGCCGTGCGTGAACGAGCCCACGGAGCAATTCGCATGATCCTGCGGTGCGGTCGTGAACGTCCTACCGGTCGCATGCATCCAGAACACACATCCGGCGGCTACGGCGCCCGTTCGTCCGTCCGCGGCAGGTTCCGGTGCAGGTCGGCCGAACATCTCGGCCCCGTCGCGCAGTTCGGTCTCGAACCGGATGGCGATGGGCGGAATCTCGAGACCCAGCACTCGCTCGAGCACCTCGGCATGCTGCGACCACGTCTCTTTCACAGTTGCCGTCACGGTACCTCCCGAGGTGGCGGTGCTACGCCATCCTAGCCACGCGTCTCGATCGAGGCAGGTGTAGACACGTCTCGTGCCGAAGGAGCCTTTCGGGCCGTCCGGAGTCCCCGGACGCGGGCAGACGGCCCCGGGTGCGGAGGATCGGGTGAAAGATCTCCAGCTTGGCGGACATGCCCCACGTGAACTCGCTACCCAGACCGGTGCCGACGCCACGCCGGTCGACAGCACCCACGCCGAACGCGTGGCCCGCTTCGAGGCGATCTACACCGAACACAGGAGAGCCGTGCTCGCGTACTGCCTGCGCAGGTCGGATCCCGACACTGCCCGGGATGCCATGGCCGAAGCGTTCCTCGTCGCGTGGCGGCGCCTCGACGACGTCCCGACCGAACCACGCGCTTGGTTGATCGCCACGGCACGCCGCACGCTTGCCAACCTCCGTCGCGCATCGGTTCGTCAGAGCTCTCTGCGCGACAAGATGACCCGTGATCCCGTCGGCGTGCCGACGTCCACCCCCGAACAGCAGGCTCTCCGGTCCGCCGAACGGGAGGCACTGCACCTCGCCCTCACCCGCCTGTCGGCGGATGACAGAGAGCTCCTCGAGCTCGCAGCATGGGACGACCTGAGCACCTCGGAGATCGCGACCGTGCTCGGCATCCCGGCGGCTCGTGTCTCGGTGAGGCTGCACCGCGCGAAACGGCGTCTCGTACGGGCCTACCGGGCCGTCGATGCGGCTGGTCCGTCACAGGCGCGGGAGGAGGGACGATGAGGAACGTAGACATCGACCGCGTGTTCGGCCTCCTCGCCGCAGAGGACCCCGCACCTGCCGCGGAGATCGACAGAGAACTGGCAGCCTCCCCAACGGCACATACCATCCTCACCCGCTCTTCTACCGGCCACGAAGCCGAGTCCGAGGGCAGGCAGGACGGCACTCCGCAGGTGGTCACGGCAGCCGTGCCGATCCGCAGGACTCCGCGACGCGCGCTCGTCGCCACGTTCGCCGCCGTGGCAGCCGCCCTACTCCTCGTCGCCGCGATCGTCGCGATCACCTCGCGGGAGGCGACGGAGATCGAACCCGCCGACACAACCACGACCGGGGTCGACTCGACCACAACGCGGCCGCAGGGAGAGCACGGCCAGGTCCCCGCTGATGCCGGCACCCCCGGCGATGTCGGAGGCGAGCAGGCTCCTCCCGCCCCGGGCCAGGACTCCGCCGACCCCGACAACGAGACGCAGGATGGGCGCGGGTCGGGCACGCCCAGCGACGCGAACCCGGTGAATCCGCCTGCAACGGGGAGTGGCCTGCCGCCTGTAGGTGCCCCACTCGCCGGGCGGGCGCCGTACCCGGCTGCAGTCTCGGGACGCAGTCCGCTGCCGTTCTGCGGTGTCGCCCACCTCCACGAGACCGAGGACCTCGTCGGTGCCGAGCGGCTTCCAGTCGAGTGCTTCTACTACTGGGTCGACAGGAACGAACCGGTCGAGGTGATCCTCACCGGGACACCACCGGATGAGCAGGAGGGGACACAGATCCTCCGCCACTTCGGGGATCGCAACACGGTCACGTACCGCAACTTCCCCGACAGCCAGGGCGACTACACATGGTCGATCCAGGCGTGCCACCGGATGACGAAGAACCCGACGATCCTGCGGCTCATGGGTCCGGGCGCGTACTGCGACGCTGCTGCGCCCATCTCCTGACACCGATCGGGTTGGTGTGGCGACACTGGGTACCTGAGCGGCGATATATCGCCGCTCAGGTACCCAGTTGGGTCGGACGAGTGACCGTACGAGGTCTAGTTGACATGAATGTCAACTAGACTGGCCGGCATGTCCGGCAAGCCCCCCCTCACAGAAGTGCTCCTCTCGCCACCCGACGGAATCCGCCACGTCGAGTTGCCGACACCCTTTCCCGTCGGACCGGTCAACGCCTGGCTCCTCACCGAACGACCCATCACGCTCGTCGACCCCGGCATGTACTTCCCCGAGTCGATCGGTCTCCTCGAGGATTTCCTCGCTGCGAACGGCCTCCGCGTCTCGGATCTGGACCAGGTGGTGCTGACGCACGGCCACCCGGATCACTTCGGCCTCGCCGGCTGGATCGCGGAGAACAGCACTGCGACACTCGTGTGCGGACGGGGGGAGGAGGGCAAGATCCTCGACCGACCCTGGAACGCCGATCATGCGCGACGTGTCGTGGGTGATCTCGGCCTGCCCGAGGACGTCCTCCTCATGCTGCCGGCTGCCCTCGAGCTGATGCGGACGATGATCACGCACCCGGCCGAGGACCGCCTCGAGCCGCTCGAGGACGGAACACGCCTCGAAGCGGGGGGACGCATGTTCGACGTGCACGTCACACCGGGCCACGCGCAGGGCCACCTCTCCCTCTCCCGGGACGACCTCCTCCTCTCGGGCGATCACCTCCTGCCCCTCATCACACCGAATCCCTCGATCGAGTTCGACGAGACGTCGGAGCTCGGCCGCCGACGCAGCCTCGTCGAGTACCTCACCACGCTCGACAGGTTCACGAAGCTTGATCCCGGCTCGGTCCTGCCCGGGCACGGCCCCGCCTTCCGTGACGTACCCGGCCTCGTGAGACGCATGCGCGAGCACCACCGCGAGCGGGCAGCCCACATCCACGACGTCGTCACGCGGCTCGGTCCGTCCTCCGTCTACGACGTCTCACGCGTGCTCTTCCCCGATCTCGACGGGATGAGCGTCATGCTCGGCCTCTCGGAGGTCGTGGGCCACCTCGATCTCCTCTTCGATGAGGGAGTTGTCGTGCGCAGCGACGATCACCCCAACCTCTGGGCGGCCGCCTGAGCCGGGACGGAGGCACGACATGCACGACACGGTCCGCACCGAGCGGCACGACAAGATCCTCGTCGTCACGATCGACCGGCCAGAGGCGCGCAATGCCGTGGATCGACCGACGGCCGCGGCCCTCGAGGCCGCGTTCGCCGAGTTCGACCGAGACAGCGCCCTCTCGGTCGCCGTGCTGACGGGAGCGGATGGCACGTTCTGCGCCGGTGCCGACCTGAAGGCGATCGCGTCCGACCACGCCCGAGCGAACCGCGTCACGCCTGACGGACCGGGCCCGATGGGTCCCACCCGCCTCGCTCTCTCGAAACCGGTCATCGCCGCGGTCGAAGGGTACGCAGTCGCGGGTGGGCTCGAGCTCGCCGTCTGGTGCGACCTGCGCGTGAGCACACCGTCCGCCGTGTTCGGGGTGTACTGCAGGCGTTGGGGTGTGCCCCTCCTCGACGGGGGCACGATTCGCCTCCCCCGGCTCATCGGCGCATCCCGGGCGGCGGACCTTATCCTCACGGGCCGGGGTGTGTCAGGTCATGAAGCCTTCGACATGGGCCTCGTGAACCGCCTCGTGCCCGATGGCAGGGCGCTGGCGGCGGCACTCGACCTCGCGCGATCCATCGCCACCTTCCCGCAGGCCTGTGTGCGCCACGACCGGCTGTCATCACTCGAACAGTGGTCGTTGTCCCTGGAAGACGCACTTGCAAACGAGTACACACACGGCTGGTCCGTGATCGAGAGCGGCGAGACGTTCTCCGGTGCGAGTCGCTTCACCGCCGGCAAGGGCCGCGGCGGAAGCTTCGACGACATCCAGTGAGGAGATGCCGCGATCGGCAAGATCACCGTGATCCCTACCGTTGGATCTCGGTATCAGGCAGGACATTCTCCCGGTCTGACGATGGATCTCCCTGGGGGGCCAGCGGTACTCGGAAGTACGTGTGGAACGCCTCGGCATCGAGCTTCGTCGTGAGCCGTCCGCCCATCTGACGTACGAGATCCCGTGTCAGCCCGATCGTGACGCCGGCCCACCCGGGATCCGCCTCCGGCTCGTCCATCTTCGACAGGACCGCGGCGATCGCCTCGGCTTGGACAGGGAACAGCGGAGTGCTCGCAACCTCGAATCGCACGGTGTCGGCCGCCACCCGGGCGGCGTGGATGCGGACACCACAGCCGGGATTCATCTCGATGCTGAACGCCGCGAGTGCCTCCAGCACGCCGGCCAGGCGGGTGGCGTCCCCGACGACATCGAGATCGATGCCTTCCCCGCAGGAGGTCGAGATCTCCCCGGGTCCGAGGCCGCGCTGTGTCGCGACCCGTGCCGCGACCTGGGGGAGGACTTCGTCGACGCGGAACGAGAGCGCCTCGAGCTCGTTCGTCTCGGCTGCGAGGCGGGCGAGATCGACGAGTCCGCCCACCGATGCGTGGAGAGCCGATACCGTCTCGCTGATCGCGTAGGCCAGCTCCTGCTGTTCGGCCGTCAGATCCCCCTCGAGCAGGTGCGCGCATGAGGCGAGGACAGCATTGACGGGGTCGCGGATCTCGTGCCCGACGGCCGCGAGCAACTTCGCCCTCGCGTTCTCGGCCTCACGTCGATCCCCGAGAGCTGCCTCGAGCTGGGCGGCCGCTGTGCGTGCATTCGATCCGACTGCATCGGTGCGGACTCGAATCGAATCGAGCTCGGCCCGCTGCCGGCGGATCGTGCCGCGCTGACGGTCGAGCTCCGCGATCTGCCTCACGGAGAGGGTGCGTACGAACGATCCGACCGCGAGGACCCCGATCAGGAAGGCGACCTCGGAGAGGTAACCGGCGACCGCCTCTCCGCTGGCGATGTCAGTGGCTCGCACGTCTTTGATCGTGACGAGACCGAGAATCGTCACCGCCACTGTCGTCCAACCGACCCCTGCGACTCTGCCGAGCAGATGCACGATGGGGAGGATCACGAGGGCGAGCCACCAGAAGCCGTTCAACAATGCGTGGGGATTCTCGATCCAGAGGGCGAGGCCGACGGCACAGACGCCGGCACCCCCCGCCACATGCCCGCAGAGCCGCAGATACCTGTCCGGAACGAACCGCACGAGGAACACGAATGCCAGGGCGAACACGCCGAATCCCGCCGCGACGGGAGCCGCCTCCCCGACGCGACCGAAGGCGATCGGAATCGAGGCGAGGAGGACGAAGAGGCCCCCGGCCGCCACGAAGCCGTTGAGCTGGCGTGCGAAGACGCTCGCCTCGGGCGAGCGTCCTTCGAGCCCCGACGCCGTGATACCGTCCCAGATCCTCGTCAGGTTGCTCGCCACGGTCTCAGGATACGAGCGCGTCCGCTCGACACGTTGACTCCCGGAGCCACGCGTGCGGGCCGGGAGTCACAGGCGCTCGATGAGTGTGGCGTTCGCGAGGCCGCCACCCTCGCACATCGTCTCGAGGCCCCACCGCCCACCGCGGCGCTCCAGCTCGTGCAGAAGCGTGGTCATGAGGCGAACCCCCGTGCAGCCGAGGGCGTGGCCGAGGGCGATAGCCCCCCCGTTCACGTTGAGCTTGCCGGGATCGGCATGCGTGTCGTTGAGCCAGGCGAGCGGCACGCTGGCGAACGCCTCGTTGACCTCGAAGAGGTCGACGTCGTCGATCGTGAGGTTCGTCCGCTCCAGCACGCGTGCGGTAGCGGGAATCGGCGCTGTGAGCATGATTACCGGGTCCGTCGCGGCCAGGGCCATGGCGTGGATGCGCGCCCGCGGCGTGGCCCCGAGGCGTTCCAAGCCCACCTCGTTGCATACGAGGACTGCCGCGGCACCGTCGGCGATCTGGCTGGACGTCCCGGCAGTGAGAACACCGGTGTCGCTCAGGGCAGGCAACTGGGCCATCGCCTCGAGAGACGCGTCGTAGCGGATCCCCTCGTCGCGAGTGGCCAGGATCGACTCGCCATCGAGCTCGATGGGCACCGGCTCGATCTCGTCTTCGAAGAGACCGGCTTCGGTTGCGGCCGCGGCCTTCTCGTGGCTGGCGAGGCCGAAGGCGTCGAGCGTCTCTCGTGTGAAGCCCCACTTCGATGCGATCATCTCGGCGCCCTGGAACTGGTCGAAACGCACGCCCGGGTAGCGTTCCTTCATGCGCGGGCTGTAGGGGACGCCGAACCCGGCTTTGTGGCCGGCGACGGCATTCCCGCCGAGAGGCACCGTGCTCATCGACTCGACTCCGGCCGCGACCACGACGTCGTGCACGCCGCTCATCACGGCCTGCGCCGCGAAGTGGATCGCCTGCTGCGACGAGCCGCACTGGCGGTCGACGGTCGTCGCCGGAACGGTCTCGGGCCATCCGGCTGCGAGCACGGCGTTGCGGGCGATGTTGGCACTCTGCGCGCCCACCTGGTCGATGCAGCCGAAGACGACGTCCTCGACGAGATCGGGATCGGTGCCCGTGCGCGTGACGAGTGCGTCCAACACGAATGCACCGAGGTCTATCGGATGCCAACCCGAGAGCTGCCCCTTCTTGCGGCCACTCGGCGTGCGTACGGCCCCGACGATGTATGCCTCTCCCATAACTGCGCCTTTCCCCGTCGTCCCCGTTCCGGCTGGTCTCGGCCACTCCCGCGGCAGACTGCCTCCGGGGCAATCGCGTACCGCATCCTACGTGACGGGCATCGGCCCGGCCTGTTCCCCGGGTCCGCCCACACACCGAGTCATCGAAAGAGAGCGGCGACGAGGCACACCTGGCCGACGTGGTACGTGACGATTATGGCGAGGTCGACGCCGCCGAATCGGCCAACGAAGCGTCGCCAGCCGATCATGGCGTCGGACGCGTAGAAGAGAAGCGCACCGAGCGCAGCCACGACGCCGGCCCAGACCGGGGGTCCCTGCCGCCACGGCTGCGTGAGAGCGACCACGACCATGAGCGAGATCACGGTGATGTAGGCGGCCACAGGACCGCGCTCACGTCCCGCGACACCCGCGAGTATTCGCCGCGCCAAGGGCAGGGCAACCGCGACCACGACCAGTGCCGCGACGACGAGCGGCCACCAGTGGTGGAGCGGCGGCACGCTCAGACCCACTATGTAGGCAACATGCCCGAGCAGGAAGCTCGCGAGGCCCGGTACGAACAGATCGCGGGGCAGCATGAGGAACACGTCACCTGCAAGGGAGAGGGCGATCGCAACGAGCCAGCACGCGACCTGGAAACCGTCGAGTCCCTCGGCCGTGGCTGCGAGGAGGACGACGGATGCGAACAGGACGCACATCGTCACCGGCTTGAACACGTACTCGAGTGGTTTGCTCCCGCGGGCGACGGCGACCCAATCGAGACACGCGCACAGCGCTGTGATCGCAACAGCCGCCGCGAAGGCGGGAGTCAGCATCGGGTCGACCTACCCCTCGAGCTCCGCCCCCAAGTCGCCCTCGAGAAGGGGCGCGTTGTCCGCCGCGGCCATCTCCGGGTTGCTCGCGAGGGCCTTGTCGATCTTCTTCGCAGCCGCATCGCGGTCGGTGTCGTAGGTGATCGCGAGCTCCCCCTCCAGCGAATGGCGAGCTGACTTGAGGAGCCGCTTCTCCCCTGCCGACACAGGCTTCTTGGCATCCGCGAGCTCGAGGTTGCGGATGAGCTCGGCGATCTGGATCGGATCGCCGGAATGCAGCTTCTCGTTGTGAGCCTTGAACCGGCGTGACCACTGAGCCGACTGGGCCGTGGCCGGTTCCGAGAGGATGCGCAACACGTCCCGTGCCGTGGCCTTCGACATCGGGGGGCGGATACCGATCTCCTCCCATCTGTCGACGGGCGCCTTGAGGACGAGGTCGTTCTCGTCCGCGCGCACGATCAACATGCGACGCTTCTCGCCGAAGACCACCTCGGTCTTGACCTGGTCGACCGTGACAGGCCCGTGCGGCGGGTAAACGATCCTGTCACCCTTCTTGAAGCTCGGTTTGCGCGTGGCCACGGGCGACGTCTCCTGGGGAGGTGGGGCGGCCGAGTATACAAGCTGACATCGACCGGCCCGATTCCGCGCGAAACGGGGACTCCGCGCTTCTTGGGGATTTCTTCGGAATTCCGGAGACGAATAGGTTACGCTGGCCACGTGGTAACCAAGCACCAATCCGAACGCGGCACCAAGCTCATGACCGTGTCCGAAGTAGCCGACCTCTTCGGCGTCAGCGGGAAGACGGTTTCACGCTGGGCCAGGGAGGGTCGGATCTCCTCGGTACGGACGTTGGGTGGTCACCGGCGGTTCCGCGAAAACGACATCCGCGAACTGCTCGACCGCTACCAGACGAGTACCTGAGGCCAGACACTCCCGGGGGGTACGGTCAGGCCCAGCCGGCCACCTGCCATACCTCCGCGCTCTTGATGAACTGAACCGAGCGCGTGAGGCCGGCACCCTGCGCCGTGCAGGCGGCTGTCTCCCCGGACTCCGTGCACGCCACCGTCTGGGCGGCAACGTTCATGTCCGTTCCCGGCGAGTTCATAGCCGTGACGATCTCGCTGATCTCGACAGGACGCGCCTCGGGGTGAAGCAGACTCGCCATGAGTGGCTGGTTCTCGTAGGCGACGGCCGAGATGAGCGCCGTCATCGCATCCTTGGACGTCACTGCCGGATACGGCGCCCGCGATTCCCCCGCCAACTGGCCCGTGGACACCGCCTGGAGGAAGGGCAACGTGCTCGACGGCACGGACTCCTCGGCCGGAGTCGTCTCGGGTGGCTCCGTGGACGGTGCGGACTGGCTCGTCTCCTGCGGTCCCCGGAAGTCGAGGTTGCCGCTCGTGAAGAGAACGACGACGAGGATGAGCAATCCTCCGACGAGGCCGACGACGAGAGCCGTGACGAGTATCTGCTTGACGGGGATCGGTCTCGGCCCAGCCGGCGTCCCGGCCGAGCTCTCCCCGGTATCGCCGCGGAGACGGCGACGTGTCCGAACCGGTCGGTCCGACACACCGGCGAGACGCCGTGAGAGCTCGTCGGCGTCCGGTACGAAACGATTCAGGCCGGCGGGTTCTGCGACCACGGCAGTGCCCGCGAAGGGCTGCGCCGGGTACTGGGCCGACCCGGGTATGCCCTGATCCGGCACTACCGTCTGCTGAGGGTGCTCGACGCCTGTCACGCTGATCTCCCTCCTCGCCTCCGTCCGTGGCGCATGCACTTCGCCATGCAGCTCCCTGCCCAACGCTACCGCGAGTCGCGGCCCCGCGGAAAGGGCAAGTGACCTCGGTGCCCTTCACACCTTGGGCGCGCAGAGTGCCCGCGACGCCACTGAATGAGATTCCCGCTGGATGCCGTCCGATCCTGCACGCGCGGTCGACCACACCCCCCGTCACCGGAGAGCAACCGGCGTGACAGACACGGTGCCCGCGTGCGAACCTCCAATCCTGCGGGACACGCCCTGGCACTCCTGCTTTGAGCCCGACATGAGAGAGGACAG
>JADZDR010000080.1 GCA_020850945.1 Acidimicrobiia bacterium
GCGCGAGCCGACCGCGGCACAAGTCGGGCATGTCACATTCGTCCCGACTGTCGCCATGGACCTCGCGCCGCCGTCGCCCGTGGCGCTGCATCTCGCAAACGTCGCACTGTCGATCTTCCCCGCTCGGAAGCAGGCGCCTCCGCTGCCGGCCGCCACGCACTCTGTAAACGTGCAACCGTCAACGACAGCCTGAAGCTGTTCGACCGCGCCGCCATTGACTTCCGCGGTGCAGTTCGTGAAGTGGCAGTTCTTCAATGACGACCGATTACCGCGGGGTTTGGACTCACCCTGCAACACAATTGCGCTCACTGAGATGCCACCGGAGATCGCGCCCCCGCTGCCGTACCCAGTGGAGTCTGTCAACGCATGACAGTTCTCGAATGTGCAATTCGTCAGTGTCCCAAAGATGTTCGAGATCGCCGCGCCCGAGCCGTGCACGCGGAAGCCCGCGAACGTGGTGTCATTGATGTCGAGGAGTTGATTTGGGATGGATACTAGTCCGCGCTGGTCGTCTTGGCTCGGCAGGATGCGAAACGTCGATGGCTCTGACATCAGGGGGCCGATGGTACTCCTCTTGCCGATCTGGACTTTAGGTACCACGTCGGGGGCCCGAGCGTCCAAAGGAACCTTCGAGACGCTGATCACTTGGCCCCCAGCGTCCACACCCTGAATGGTCACATCCCCGTCCGCCACCAAGTGAATCCATGTTCCGATAATGATAGGCCCCAAGTAGGTCGCGCCCTTGATCATGATGATGTTAGTCGATGATGGCAGATACGGGGAGTCGTTGCCGTCCGGGTAGGGGAGCCTCTTGCCTGCCTCGCGTATCGCGTCGAGTATCCCGTCGGTCCCGTCCATGTCGAGCGCGTTCTTGTTCGTCGTGTACCCGTATCCGACGGTGATGACCCTGTGAGAGGTACGGTCAAGAGTTGTGGACGGACATTCTCGAGAATCGATCACGCGGCGACCTTGATGCCTTCCTTGAGCTGGACGCCGAGGACGAGGTCGCCCAGGCGTTCGACGGCGTCGAACCTCTTCGCGCCGAGTGACCTCCTGGTCCACCCCTCGTACGCCGGCTCCCACACGGGCGTCAGCCGCACGATGGTGCTCGGCGCATGCCCGGGGCGTTCTCGCCGAAGAGCGCGGCCAGCGCGTCCTCGAAGCCGTTCGGGGAGATGCCGTGGAGGTAGCGCGACGGCAGCAGCTCCTCGACGGAGCGCGTCCGGCGCAGGTACGGCGGCAGAATCTTGCTCTAGAAGCGCACCGGCTCGCCGGCGTCGTCCTTGCGCCCGTCGCGGAGGCGCGGCGCCCGCACCGGGACCGCTCCGAACCCGGTCTGGACCTCGCGCGCCTCGGCGTGCCCGTTCTTCACCACGAGCCGTCGGCCATCCTCGCTTCGCGCCTCGGCCGCAGACGCGATGTACGCCGCCATTTCGTTCTCGAGCGCCGTCGCGAGCATCTTCCTCGCGCCCTCGCGCGCGATCTTCGCCAGCACGTCACGAACCCACCGCGGCGCTGGCGCGCCAGCTCCCGGCTGCGCACCCTTGTCCATGCGGCGTACTCCCGCCCCTTGTCGGGGCTGTTGGTGTCCTCGTTGAGCACAAGTCACCAAGGGTACGCCGCGCTTCGCTCAGGGGTCGCCGTCCAGAACTTCCGATCGTACCTCCCGCCCGCGACGGGGCATGGTAAGCTCTCCGTGAGATGTGGAACTACCCGCCCGCGCGATTGTGCCGAATCTTTGTCCTCGCGGTTGCGCCGATGCTCGCCGCGGCAACTGTGGCGCCGGCGACTCGTCGCGCCGTGTACCCGATCGACGTGAATTCGCAGGGCCTCCCGGCGAATTCACCCGCACTCAACCCTCCCAGCATCAGCGGGAACTCCCGCTTCGTGGCGTTCTCGACGACCGCGACGGACGTCTCCCCTCTCGACGAACGACCGAACACGGACGTGTTCGTCCGCGACGTTGGCCGTCGCACGACAGTCCTGATCAGCCGTTCGCACACAGGCGACGCCTCAGCCAACGGGGACTCCTTCGGGCAGGTACTCAGCCGGGACGGCCGCGCGGTCGCGTTCATGAGCGAGGCGTCCGACCTCGTCGAGGGGGACACGAACGACGCCGATGACGTCTTCGTGAGCGACCTTGACGGGCGTGACGTACGGCTCGTAAGCCTCAACGCCGCGAGGACCGGTCCGGGCGACGGTCCGTCGTACGGCCCAGTGAGCATCAGCGCCGACGGTCGGTCGGTCGCCTTCCGCAGCGAGGCACGCGATCTCGTCGCCGATCTCGACGACGCGACAGTCGGGCTCTACCTGCACGACCTGCGTCGCCAACGGACGACTCGCCTCGGCGATGCGGACGTGAACCCGCCCTCGAAGGAGTTGGGGACGCTCCGTGTCTCCTTCAGTCGGAACGGCAGGTACGTGGCGTTCGCGACCATCGCGGCGGAGGGTTTTCCCGCGAACCCTCGTGGCGTGCCCGATGTCTTCGTGCGTGACCTCGAGGCGGGCACGACGGCCCTGGTCAGCGTAGCTTTCGACGGGAGCGGGGCAGGCGACGGGCAGTCCGTCGCGCCGTCGATCTCCGAGGATGGACGATCGGTGGCGTTCTTCAGCCACGCCACGAATCTAGTCGCTCACGACGGCAACGGCGCGCCCGACGTGTTCCTGCGCGACCTCCGACGCGGTCGGACGGTTCTCGTCAGTGCTAACGCCTCGGGAAGCGGGGCGGGGGACGGCGATTCGTACATCATGGCTACGGGGGCGGCGGCAGTGTCGCGGAATGGGCGATACGTGGCGTTCGCGAGCACGGCCACGAACCTCGTTCGAGGAGGCGGCTTTGACGGGACGATGAACGTGTTTCTCCGAGACGTACAGCGGGGTCGCACGGTTCTCGTGAGCGCGCGGCCCGACGGGCGCCCGGGGGACCGATGGTCTGCCGGTCCCTCGATCGATCGGACCGGTCGCTTCGTGACGTTCGACAGCGATGCTCGCGAATTCCTGCCGAGCGCTGAGATCCTCAACCGCGGTACCTACGTGAGGGACGTCAAGAGTGCGGTGACGTGGTCGTTGACCGGGAGCGTCGAGTTCGGCAGCGACAGCGTCGAGATCGCGTGGAACGGACGCCGCGCAGTCTACATGTGGGGCGGGCGCATCCGATGCGCCGACGTTCGGCCTGCGACCAACATCGTACGCATCATCTATCGGCCGCCGCGATAACCGTCCTGCTCCGGAACTGCTGTGGGGACTCACGCACTTGTGCATCACACCACCACGAACCGCGCCCTCGCCACGAACCCCGGCTGTCCGTAGGTCACAACATACCTCCCACGTCGCCGGACCGCGATGGTGAATCGCAACGTCTCTCCGACTACGCGCCCAGCCCGATTCCGGCGGTCTTCGACGCGGTAGCACGGGTCGTTTGGGGCGCCGGCCGCACACGGTGGAATTGTGCACGGCGCTCCCGCGACGGTGGATTCACAAACAGACGCCGACGCGGTTTGGCCCTTTTCGCCCCGCCGACGGATCGTGAGCGTGGGATCCGGGAGGCGCAGTCCGACGCCATCGATCGAGATGGCGGTCGAGCGCCCCACTCTCACCCGACGCGGGCGCACTCGACCAAGTCTCGGTCGTGCGGTTGAGAGGGCCACGAACTCTAGTGTAGCGGCGCCACCGATGGTTTCCACAGACAGTTAGAAAGTCCCAGATCCCCTTACACTCATGGTGAGGTTAAGGATGTCAAACCCGTAGTCGGATTGCTCGGTCTGCGGCGGAGACGGCGGGATCTCC
>JADZDR010000081.1 GCA_020850945.1 Acidimicrobiia bacterium
GAGGATCTGGGCCCGTGAGCGCATCCCTGCATGCTCACGCCACGTGAGAAATAGCGCGTGAGCAGGGCGGCAATCGGTGGGGCTACGTGGACTCGAACCACGGACCTCATCCTTATCAGGGATGCGCCCACGACGTGCACCTCAGTACTCCTGAGTGCTTCTCAGTGTCCCTACCTGCACTTCAGTACCACCCCGGATCCTGCCCGAGTGCACCTCAGTGCACCTGAATGTCTCTCAGTACCAAGCTGACTGTTAGGAACTGACCGGAGTCACCCGGGTTACGGTGGCGACGATCGACCACTCCGAGCGGCGGGATCTCGGCACGGTGCCCGGCCGTTGGGGCACATGCGCCACCCGCCGCCACGGGGGTTACGAGCGGCGTCAGTTCGATTCCTCGGCCAGTCGGTGAAGGAAGTAGAAGGCGTTCTTCCGGGCTTCCGTCCGTGCTTCCCGTCTGCGAAGCACGGCTCGTCCAGCAACGTCCGCGACCGGCACGCTGGCGGCCAGACCAGCCATCAGCAAAGCGGACAGTGGCAGGATCTCGGCACTACCCGCCGCCAAGACGCCGCCAGCTTCCGTCAGGAGCCGTCGAAGATCGCCCTGCGCGATTGAAGCGGCCTCCCTGAGCAGTCCATGCTCGGCAAGCCCTTCCCGAATATCTGCCAGAGCAGGGGCGACCTGGGCTCGCCACGCCTCCTCAACCTCGCTCTCGAATGCCTCATCGATGGGTCGAGACTGGAACTCGCGGCTCAGCTTGGCGAGTGCTCCTCGAAAGCGGATGAGAGGCTTGCTTAGAGACTTCCGCAAATCAAGGACCTCGTCCATGGGAAGGGCGGGGAAGTACGGCAGATATCCCATGAACGATGCAGCAGAGGCAACTTCCGATCCCCGTCTCATGGCGTGTAAGGACGGGGACGCGACTGTCTCTCTCTCGAGGGCACGGGCCAAGCCCGACGACTGTGCATCGAGCAGCGGGAAAGCGCGGGGTTCGCTGAGCATGTCGACGATCCGAGCAGTGAATCCGAGGATCATCTCATCAAGTACGGTCCCCGGCGTGGCGCCCGTTGCCCGAGAGAGGGAATCTATGATGACCTCTGACGTCGGCATGGCACCTAGGTCTGCAATGTTCACTGCTCCAGCCTCTACGGCAACAAGGAGTTCCTCTGCCCCTACAGTCTCCTTTGCCTTTTCGATCGCTTCTGGCATTTCGTCTTCCCAGACCGAACTCAGGTCTTGCAGCTGCTCGTAGACCTTGTCGATCTGACCTCGCCCGCCATGCGCTGCAGCAGCTTGGCGCATCAGCCTCGGGTCCACCGCCAAGAACGCCTCCAGCTGTGCGAGCTCGTCTGCTGGTGCATCGAGGCGCGCAGCGAGGCTGGGTACCTGCCTAACAATGTCCAGCAACAGTGCGACTTGCTGCTGCGGAGCAGTTACGTCGCCCAGATCCGCGACCGCACCAACCAGGGATGCCACCGGCGAATAGACGGTTACACGATCCGCGTACAGGATGGCCGACTTGACTAGCTGAGTCGCGTTCCGCAGATCCGTCTCAGCAACTGCGACCTTGATATGAATCTTCGGCGCAGCCGTATTCGGCGGCGGCCCCGTACGCCTTCTGCGCCGTTTGCCCTTCTTCGATCTCTTCGCCACACACCCATTATGACCAAGGGATACGACGCAGGCGGCGACGCTCACGGCCTGCGGTGGACGGTGTCCTGCCAGGGGCCCAACCGCATCCGGCTGACCTGTCATGCGGAGGTCCGACCTCACGATGTCGATGTGGAGACGGGCCCGGTCATGCCCACTGCGTTGGTCCGATGTATGCGGCTTCGGGTCGACTGATTCCACTGCCGGCGTCGCCCACACTGGTGTCCAGCGACATCTGGAATGGATTCAAGGCCCGGGCCCATTCCGTCGGTCCCACCTACGCCGCCACTGGTAGGCGGATGCCGCTGCCTGCATCGCCGACGGGTTGCGCGGCGCCGATCCCGAAACGGAACCAGTCACCGATGTCTCGCCTGGCGGCCGCGCGCAGATCGGCTTCTGCCGCTTCGGATGCCGCGTTGCAGGTCGATGTCGATGGTGGCGCGAACGCCGATCTCCCGTGCGAGGAGGGCGGCGGCTCCCTTGACGACCCAGCCCTCGTCCCCGAGGTAGAGACGTTCGAGCAGGCGGTCGTAGCTGATCTGGCGCTGGAGCTGTGCGAGTGTCCAGGGACCTTCGGTGGCGAGGGCGCGGCGCCTGTCCGTGAGGGCATGGCGGAACGCCCTGGGACTGGAGTAGCGCGTCACTCGCCTCGCCCCCCTGTCGATGAGTGCGCCTCGGGGCCACTGGCGCGTGCCGATCCTGTGGCGGCTTGGTCCACCCACTTCGGCGCGTCGGGATCTCCGACGAGATCGAGCAGCCAGGACAGCAGCGCGAGGCCGTCACCTCTTCGCAGTCCGAAGCGGGCCGCATGCGGGCCGAGCGACTCCACAAATGCCGCCGGATGGTCATACCCGGCGCGGATCGCGTCGGCTATCAGATGCGCGACAGCGCCGGGATCCTCGCTGTCATAGAGGAGATCCGATGCAATGCGGCTCGGGCGGGTCACGGGTAGGCCCCGGACGTCACCCCATTCGCCATCGCTGACGGGCCGCCGGTGGAGTCGCACGTCCGATCGCCGGCTCTGCCGCCGCCCCGGCAGGGTGAAGTCGTGGCGATCCGCCGGCAGATGCCCGATGCTGTGGAGCTCTGCCGCGGACCGGTGCGAGACGACTCCCTGGGAAGGAGTTCGCGCCCAGGCCGGCGTTGCGGGCGCGAGCTGCAGCCACGCCGCTCTGAGGTCGAGGTGATCGGGCATCGGTGCCCCGACCATGCGGTAGACGCCGTGTGCGACGCGCTCGAGGACCGAACCATCAGCGGCGAGCCGCGCGAACGTGGCCGGGGGGATGTTGGCGATGTCCTCGGCCTGACGGCGCGTGATGAGACCCCACTGGTCCTCGGCAACCTGACCGAGGCGGACGGCCGTCGACATCCTGGGCATGCTGCATTCTATACCAGAGCTGATATATGTTGCAGCAATACTGACCCGGTGATGCTGCGAAAAACATCAGAAACAATATGGTATGCAGCATTCCCTTGCTTCCCTTTCGCCGAATCCCGATATATTCTTCTATTGCCTGATAACACTACAGATGCTATATATGTCGGACCGGTGGATCGTGTCCTCGCCTGCGGGCACGCGAGAGGAGGAGGGCCGTAAGACCATGGTTCCTTCGTACGTCTCATTCGGCGAAGCGCCGTTCTCGCTGGCGCACGAGGCCCTCCTCGTCGACGCGGCGCTTGGCCACGAGGTTGCCGAGGCGTGGTCGGGGGAATGGCGCCGGCTTGCCCGCTGCCGCGATCGCGACCCCGACGTCTTCTTCCCAGGGCGTGGGATGTCCACGGCACCTGCGAAGGCGATCTGCGCCTCGTGCCCCGTGCGGGCGGAATGCCTCGAGTACGCCCTCGAGAACAGGGAGAAGTACGGGATCTGGGGCGGGAAGAGCGAACGCGAGCGCCGCCAGCTCCGCCGTCTGCGCACGCAGCGGCAACGCCGGCCCTCGTCACGTCCTCGTCGCGCTGGACCGTCCGGACCGGCTGTCCCGTGAGTCGGGGAGAGGTCGGATGACCTCCCGGGATCCGGGTCCCGTGGTGGCCGTTCCGACATCGCAGCTGATGCTCGCGATCCTGGGCCTCGCCAGGCAGCGACCAGCCGCCGTGCCGACGACATCAGTGGACAGCAGGGGTGTGCGCTGGCTCCAGTACGCAGGGGTGGGCACGCTCGCCGGTCAGAGCAGCTGGCGTGTCGCGATACCGGCAGACGACCCTCAAGCAGCCGAAGCCTCACGAGCGATTCAACGTGGCGCAGAGCGTCCCCAAGCCGGCATCCAACTCGCCGCCCTCCTCACAGCCCTCACCCAGTATTCTGGCGAGCGGCGAGCCTGGTGCCTCGAACGCGCCGTGGAGCTCGCCCACGGCAGGCGCAGCGCCCGGTCCAACCGGGCACGCGAGATCGTCGGCTTCCGAGGCTGGCTGCGCCTCCTCCAGATCGCCGACATCTACGTCGAGTGGATCGACGACGGCGAGAAGAGGTCATGGGCGGGCAACGTCTTCGCCACGTGGACGCAGCACTCCCGCAGGTCCGCCACCTTCACCCTCGACGCGACCTTCCTCGCCGAGCTCTGCAAGTACTCCGCGAAGGTCCCCGCCTTCGCCCTCTTCGACCTCCACCGGCCCGACGGCTGGACGAACCCGCACGGCTACGGCCCGTCCGTCGCCGCCCTGGCCCGGATCCGCCTCGCCGCGTTCTTCAAGGCGAAACGGCACCAGCTCGGCGGCACCGACACGCACCACGCACGCGCGGGCCGGCTGCGCCAGCTCGTCGAACTCGCCGGCCTCGACATCACAAGGATCGAGGTGCGCCGCTCGGCACGACGCTGGTGGCTGCGCGTGCAGACGATGCTGCGCCGCCTCTACGCCTCCATCGGGCTCGGCCTCGACGCCATGCCGGGCACGGACGTTCTGCGGCCGCTCGAGACGATGATCACCCTCGCCCACCCCTGGCCCGAGCACGGCAGCCAGTACATCGCCCCCACACAAGTGCGGCCACCACCCCGACCGCGCAAGCAGCGCCGCAAGCGCATCACCACACACACCTGAGACGTCCCGCCCCGGCTCTCGACACGCGCCCGGCGCTGGAGCCAGGACACGCGTGGATCCGGCCACAGGGCCAGTGATCGCCTCCCTTCCCCCTCCGCGCGTCCCGCCACGCAAGGCCAGCGTCCACTCGCCGAGCGAAGCCCGCTCGAGTCTGCGGTCTGCACGCACGCGCCCTCCGAGATTGGAGTCGATTCCTCGGCACGGCCCCGGAGTCGGATCCGGCGCGCCCGCGGAGACGGCACCTGCGCTGCATGGGGACCTCCCAGACGTTTCCGGACTCTGGCCAAGCGCGGCCCGCCCGAGTTCGGGCAGGCCAGGTGCCGCCTTTCCCGTCTGAACTCATGAGAGTTCTGACAGCTCGGACCGGGTCCCTCCCAGAAGGGTCGGACCCGCCTACACCGAGCCACATGAACGGGCAGCGAGACATCCGCCGGATCCGTGACGAGATCCTGCGCCGTGCGGATCTGCGCGCCGTCCTCACCGAGCTCACGGACAGCGCCCCGCAGAGACAGGGAGCACGCGAGTACTGGCGCTGCCCGTTCCACGACGGCCAGACGGGCAAGACCCAGCCCCTGTCGATGGACATCAAGGACGGCATCGGCCTCTGGCGCTGCCAGACCTGCGGCGAGGGCGGCACGGCCATCGACCTGTTCATGCGCACCCAGCGCGTCGACTTCATGGAGGCACTGCGTCTCGTCGCCCGCGCCGCGGGCACCGAACGTGACCTCGAGGCCGACCTCTATCAGGGTCCGAGCACCACCCCCCCGCAGTCCCGCTCCCGGGACGCGGCGCCCTCCCCAGGGAGAAAGGCTAAGCCAGACAGGTTGGACGATCCTCACCCGACCGCGGCCGCACTCGGAGCGATCGACGCGTACGTGACCGCGTGCCAACACATCCTCTGGAGCGAAGGCGGCCGGCCCGCCCTCGAGTGGCTGCGCCGTCGTGGACTCACCGACGAGACGATCCGCACGAACCGCCTCGGCGCCGACCTCGGAAGCCCAATGCCCGAACGCGTCCCCGGCATCCCCCGACCGCAGGGCCCCGGTGCCGTCTTCCCCATCCTCGACTCACACGGGCGCGCCATCTACCTCCAGATCCGCAACGGCATCACAGAGACCGGCCCACGCAGCCGCGCCGGCAACAAGTACCTCAACCCCCGCGCAGACGAGTTCGGCCGCTGTCCCCGAGCCTGCTGGCCCAAGACCACCGGGCCCACGCGCGCGGACACGGCAGATGTCGTCCTGATCTGCGAAGGCCTGCCCGACACCCTCACGGCAGCACAAGCGGGCTTCAAGGCCGTCGGACTCCTGGGAACAGGCCACAGCGCCAACACCGAAGGGGCCGCCTCCATCGTTCGGCGCCATGTCACCGAGAAGCTCGTCCTCGCCCTCGACAACGACGACCCGGCCGAGAGGGCCCTGCCGAAGCTCGCCGCTGCCCTCCACGAAGCCAGCGCCAATCAGCGCACGTGGCGCCTGCACCTCCCGACCGGCGTCAACGATCTCAACGACTGGCACCTCCAGGACTCCGACTTCGCCGACCACCTCGCCGCTGCCGTCAGGAGGGCCAGCCCGCTCGGCTGGGGCATCCCACATGTCACCGCGAGACTCCCAGGCTGGTGCGCGACCCTAGCCGACCATGCCGGAGTCCTCGCGATCCAGACCAGCTTCCCCACCCTCGACGAGCATCTCGCCCACGGCGGATGGCGACCCGGCATCCACCTCTTCGGGGGCTGCCCCGGCGTCGGCAAGTCGGCCTTCGCCACGCAGTGCGCCCTCCACGCAGCCCGAGCCGATCACCCAGTCCTCTACGTGTCCATCGAGCAGCCACCCGAGGATCTCATCGGCCGGATCTTCTGCAAGGAGCTCGGGGTGAGCATCGACAGGTACTGGAACCGCGAGCCCAGCTACCTGGCGCTCGCCAGGCAGCGCGCTCCGGGCCTTCCGCTGCACAACCTCCACATCGTCACGGACCCGGCGCTCGTCCGGGACACGGTCGGCACCGCAGGCAGGATCAGGGCATGGACCGAGACGCTCGAGCGCCAAACCGGCGCGAGGCCGCTCGTCATCATCGACTACCTCCAGGAGATGCGCCCGCCCGACCGCGAGCGCAGCAAGGACGAACGCATCCAGATCGCACGGTCGGGGCTCACGCTCCGCCAGCTCGCCCGCGACATGGGTGTGCCCGTGATCGTCATCTCGTCGATCAACCGGGTCAGCTACCAGACGACCCCGAACCTGGCGGCGTTCAAGGGCTCAGGCGACCTCGAGTACCAAGCCGACACCGCCCTCCTCCTCCGGGTGCGTGCCGCCAGCGACGAGGAGGCAGCCGCCATGACCGAGAAGGACTGGCACGCCATCCCCCTCGAACTGCACCTCGTGAAGAACCGCTACGGCCGCATCACCGGACAGCACCCCATCCCCATCAGCTTCGACCGCCAGCACGGGAGATTCCGCGAAGAGCAGGACATCAAGGAGGCGACCTCCAACCGCCATAGACGCTGGGCGCCAGACGACGTCCCCGAGCACCTGCGCTTCGGATCCACACCGAGGGGTTGACTGAACTGACACCCACCCCTCACCCCGGCCCAATTGGGCATCGCGTGCTACGCGAGATCGTTCACAGTCCACGTGAGCGTGTAGGACTTCCACGGCCATCTCGACAGGTCAAACCAGCTGTTGGTCCCAGTGGCGCCTGCCAGGCCGACCGATCGGATTTGCCCCAAGAGGATCGGGGTGGACAACCGGATGCCGGCGGAGAGGTCCGTGACGGTGACGTTGCCCAGGTAGATGGGCAAGATCCAGAGCTGTTGCGCGCTGACCGCGAACGTCGCATTGCCCGATCTTTCCCCCGGGAAGGTGGCCGAGCCCGAGACCGAGCGAACGGTCCCGTCACCGTTGTGTGCGACAGCGAGGTTGCCCGACGCGATGGCGCCACTGTAGGCGTAGCTGTAGCCCCCCGACACCACGACCGACAGCGTGTCCGCTGGTGCTGCCACCACCTGGATGGCTTGTTGCTCGATGTCGGTGGCGCCGTCGTCGTCCTGCACAGTCAGAATCACTGTGTAGTCACCCGGCGCTGTGAAGATGTGGGTGGCCGATACTCCCGTCGAGGTCTCACCATCGCCGAAGTCCCACTCGTACGACGTGATGGTGCCGTCAGGGTCAATGGAGGCCGAGGCGTCGAGGTCGACCTGAAGCGGTGCTGCGCCTGACGGCGGACTCATCGTGAATGCCGCGTTGGGGGGCTCGTTCGGTGCTGAGCTGACGGTGACCGGCTGTGTGGCCGTTCCAACAACCCCCAGTGGGTCCGTGACCGTGAGCGTGACTGCGTAGGTCCCGGGACCGGCATAGGAGTGTGTCGGGTTGACCACTGCCGCCTGCCCGCCGTCGCCGAAGTCCCAGAAGTAGCTCGAAGGTGACGCGCCATACCGGTCACGAGAGGCATAGCCGTCGAAGGCCACGTCCAGGTAGTTCGGCGCCAGGCTGATCGTCGCCAGCGGCGCCAAGAAGCGCTGCCGCCAAGCGAGGTTCATCGTGCTGTGCACTGGGATGTCGTAGGTCGCGCCGAACGTCGTGATACCGATGTTCCGCAAGTGCCACTCCCCAGTCGAAGGCCGA
>JADZDR010000082.1 GCA_020850945.1 Acidimicrobiia bacterium
CCGGGCCGACCCCCCCGTCGGGGTACCTGAGCGGCGAGATCGCGCCGCTCAGGTACCCAGAGAGCCGGTTGCCGCCGCAGCGCCCACAACCTTTGCTTGCATTTCCTCGCGATGGAAGCCATAATTAGAACGCGTTCTAGTTGGGAACGCGTTTCAAGAGTGGTCCGGTGCGCGGGGAACACGTGGGCACGGGGCCGCGCAACGCGATGGGGGTCCTCATGACGGCTGCGTCGGGTACGGTCGGTGTCCGTTCGGCAGGTGATGGTGAGCTGTTGCCCAAGCGCAGCAGTTACGATTTCGTGATCGTGGGGGGTGGCCCGAACGGCCTGACGGCGGCTGCGTATCTTGCGAAGTGGGGTTTCTCGGTCTGCATTTTGGAGGCGCGGCCCGAGCTCGGCGGGGGGGCGGAGAACCACGAGCCGTCCCCGGGGTTCTCGATCGATCCCCACGCCTCGTATTTCTACGGGGCTTCGGCTCCGGCGTTGGAGCAGCTCGAGTTGGGCCGGTACGGGTTGCGGGCGTCGACGGTGACGAACTTCGGGGGGTGTGCGTCGCCGGACGGGCGGGGCTTCTTCGGGGCGGGGAACTTCTTCCACGAGGGCAAGGCACGCGACCCCGAGGTGCTCGCCCAGATCATGGGTGTGTCGTTGGACGTGTCCAAGGTCTTCGTCGAGTTCATGGGTGCCCTCGAGCCGCACATGACCGACTTCTTCCGCAGCATCTATTGGACGCCGCCGTATGACGAGAAGTGGGGGATGACGCGCAGTGATCTGCCGTGGGCGCAGGTGTTGCGGGAGGCGTTGCCGTTCTTCGACGAGGTCATGCTCGAGTGGTCGTTGTGCGAGATGATGAACGCGATGGGTCTGCCGGATCCGTTCAAGACGGGTCTTCTGGTGGGTTCGTGGGGGAATGGGCCGCATCCGTTCCACAAGGGAATGGCGATCCCCGGTTTCGCCGTGCAGCAGCTCATGTTCTATTCGAACTGCACACCGGTCGGGGGGATGCATGCGTTGGCGCATGCGATCATCCGTTGCGGGTTGGCGCACGGTGCCCGCATGTATGTGAATGCGCCGGTGACCGAGGTCCTCGTCGAGGACGGCCGGGCTGTGGGGGTGCGTGTCGACGACGACAGCGCTTTGGAGGAGAAGACGATCCGGGCGAACATGGGCGTGATCCTGAACACGCACGTGAAGCAGCTTCCCAGGCTCGTGTCGGGCAACCACCTGAGCCAGGACTTCGTGCAGCGGGTCGACGACATCAGTTTGAAGGGTGGGAGCCTGTTCGTCGCGAACATGGCTGTGAGCGAGTTGCCCCAGTACTCGTCGGCGGACCGGGAGATGCACGGCGCCGATTATCCCGTCGGCATGCTGTTGCACTCGTCCGAGGACCAGATGCTGGATCTGATGCGGGACGTGTACTCGTTCAACACGCATCCGACGGACCCGGACCACTATCAGCTCTGGCTGATCGTGCACAGTGCGCATGACTCGACGCGGGCTCCTGACGGCCATCACGTGATCACGATGAACCTGCAGGTGCCGCCACCGGAGGACCATCGGGACGGCCCGGATGCCGTGAACAAGGCCTCGGGCGAGATCATGGAGACGATCTATGACGTGATCCGCCAGTATGCGCCGAACATGACGCGGGACAAGTTCGTGAAGACGTGGGTGAACACTCCCCAGGATTCCGAGTTCCGGAACATGGCTTTCGTGGGGGGGCACTGGTGGGGGATGCGGGGTTCGGAGGACGAGTGGTTCTCGCGCAAGCCGCTTCCCGAGCTCGCCCGCTATCGGACGCCGGTCGAGGGCATGTACCTGTGCCATCAGACCTCGTATCCGGGGGGGCTGTGCCTGCTCGCGGTGCCTTACAACCTGATGCACATCCTCGCCGAGGATTACGACAAGATCGGTTCGACCACACCTGAGTGGTGGTACCCGTCGAAGTGGCACATCACCGACGCCGAGGGAGGCACTCGATGAGTATCGGTAACGGCGACTCCGACGGCCGCGACGACCTGTCGTCGGTCTATCCGAACCTGGCGGGGAATCCGCTCGAGGGGATCGAGTTCCCCCAGGAGCACGAGACCGACTGTGTCGTCATCGGGGCCGGTCCGAACGGGCTCATCGCCGCCATGTACCTGGCGGCGGCGGGTCTCGATGTCGTCGTCTTGGAGCGGCGTTACGAGATCGGCGGCGGGTTGGCGACCGAGGAGATCCTCTTTCCCGGCCACTACGTGAACACGCATGCCACGTACCACTACATGACCGACTACATGCCGGCGTTGGGCGATTTCGATCTCGGCACGCGTGGGTTGCGTTTCCACAAGCCGAACATCCAGTTGCGGGGCCGCGTCAACGGTGACGACGTCCTGTTGTGCCGTTCGCTGGAGGACTCCCGCGACTCGATGGCGCGTACGTCGATCAAGGACGCGACGACGTTCGGTGACATGGCGTTGCGGTTCCGCAAGATCGTCGACGGTGTCCTCGGTCCTGCCACGTACCTGCCGCCGGGTGCGCCGCTGGACCTGATGGAGTCGCTGGACCGCACACCTGTCGGCCAGGACATGTTGCACCTGAGTGAGCAGTCCGCAGTCGAGATCCTCGAGGAGTACTCGCTGCCGGACTCGGTGCTGGCGACCCTGCTGTATGCGTCGTGCCAGTGGGGTATCTCACCCCAGGAGTCGGGCATGGGGTTCATGGTGCCCCTCATGGTCGACCGCGGACTGCAAAAGGCGTTCAGCTACGGCGGTTCGCACCGCCTCGCGAGCTCCTTCGCGCGTGTCATCCTCGAGAACGGCGGGTTGATCCTCGACAACGCCGAGGTCGCCAAGATCGAGATGGACGGCTCACGTGCCGCGGGTGTGCGCCTCGCCGACGGACGCCGCATCCATGCCCGCAAGGCCGTGCTCTCGAGCCTCGACCCCCAGACCACGTTCCTCAGGTTGCTGCCCGAGGACGCCGGACCCAAGGACCTGCGCACCCAGGCCGAGAACTGGACGTGGGACAAGTGGTCTCTCATGACGGTGTTCTTCGCCGTGAAGGGCAAGCCGAAGTTGCGCAACGCCGACGGCAACCTCTCCGGTGACGCCTTCTCCACCGTCGTCGGTTTCGAGGACTTCTCCGACGTCGTCTCGTTCCTCGAGTCCGTCGAAGCGGGCCGGATCCCCAAGTTCGCCGGGCATTTCACATGCGAGTCCGCCTTCGACAAGGTCCTGAGCCAGGTCGCGGGTCAGCACTCGTGCTTCTTCCAGATGCCCGCCCCCTACGACTACCCCTGGGCCGAACAGGAAACCGAGATCATCCGCGAGGTCACCGACCTCCTCGACAGCCAATTCGAAGGCTTCCGCGACAGCGTCGTCCAGGCCGTCCTCGAAACCCCCCGCGACATCGAACGCCGCATCCCCTGCATGGTGCGCGGCTCGATCAAACACGGCGACTACAACCCGGTCCAGATGGGCAACATGCGCCCCAACACCGACTGCTCCGCCACCCGCACACCCGTCGAAGGCCTCTACGTCTGCGGCGCATCCACCTACCCCGGCGGCATGATCCTCGGCGGCCCCGGCTACATCGGCGCCCGCACCGTCTGCGACGACATCGAAGTCGCCTTCCCCCGCGACTACAACAAGAACATCCAGACCTACATGGACACCTACTTCCCCGAAGGCCTCCCCGTCTGAGCTCACACCGACAGCGCTGACGGCACTGCACAACCGGTCGAGGAGTCTGCAGAGGATGTGACCACCTCCAAGGCGGACGACGCGGCGGGCCAGCTCGAGCGAGACGTGCAGCGCGCCTGGGAGGATTCGAACCCCCGACCTGAGGATTAGAAGTCCCCTGCTCTATCCAACTGAGCTACAGGCGCCGGGTCTGGAGAGGGTACATGCCCCCGCCCGCGCTCAGCGGGGGATCAGCGGGGGATGTCCTCGAGGACGCCGATCGGATCCATCGGCGGCGTGTGCAGCGACTTGGCCGCGCCCACGACGGACACGACGACGGTGCGAGGGGACGTCTCGCCGTCCACGGTGCGGAGCACGACTTCGTGGTCTCCGCTCCAGGCGCGCAACTCGCAGGGTGTGCCTTCGGAGCCATTGCAGCCCTCGGGGACGGTCGACACGCTGAAGTCGGATTGGCGCAGCCTTGCCTGCGCGTCCTCGAACCAGAGCACGACGTGAGTCGCTCCCGACACCTCGTACCTGCGTTCGACGAGGGTGCGGCCGCCCGGTACGGACTGGGACTCCTCGTGGGCGAGGTGGGCCGAGACCCCGGGAGGCGGGGCGGCGAGCTCGATCAGGCCGCCCGTACCCGCCCCGCCTCGTTCCCTCCTCGGTGTGACTGCGAGGACTGCGGCGACGACCAGGGCGAGGACGGCTATGGCACCGAAGGCGACCAACGCGGGGTTGGGTCCCTGATGCCGTGAACCGGATGGCTTCGAATCGGTCATTCCAACTCCTCGAATGGGTGTGTGGCCACGGTCGCACCCTCCGGCTCCGTGCGGAACCCGGGTCGCCCCCCAACTGCGGCTGGGGGCCCCCACGCGGGAATGGGGGATGGCCCGCATGGAAGTCCTCCCTGCAGTCGCCGACCCTGGTGACAGGTCGCCGGAGACACCGGGGCCGTGAGACAGGGAGTCGGACATGATGGAGCAGTCACCCGCCTTCGAGCCGCAGCCACACGCGGGAGGACCTTGGTATCCCCAGCCCGCGAACCCGCCGGCCGGGATGGTCCCCCCTCCCGGGGGACCCCGGATCCGGGAGACGGCGACGAAGCCGGACCCACACTGGATCGCGTACTCGACACTCATGTTCAGCCTCGGCTTCGAGGCCCTTTCGGCGGGCACGTTCCTGCACCTGCTCATCGAGTCGGTCACGCAGGACGTCCCCCTCGGCGGCGGGGGGGCCGCCCTCAGCCTCACCGTGGCCCTCTTCGCCCTGCCCTTCCTCGTCCTCTCCGCCCGGTTCGTGAGACGCATCGAGAAGGAGGAGCCCGAGGCGAGGGAGAGTAGCTTCCGTGTGGTCCTCGGCTACATGCTGCTTGCCGCATGCGCCACCATCGGGTCCGTCAGGCTCTTCTGGGCGATCTGGAACCTCGTCAACCACGGACTCCTCTCTCCGGATGCCGTGACAGGAGCCGTCCTGTTCGGGTACCTGGCCCAGATCGTCGTCGCCGTGGCCATCGCAGGCGGGCTCGGCTGGTCGCTGTGGGGCTGGCTGCGAGGAGATGCAGCAGGTGAGAAGAGCGCCCCTTGCACCGAAGGCGGAGCCGGCGCAGCCGCAGCAACCTGATCGGTACGGGCCCCGGCGTGTCTCATGCAGGCCGGGGCCCGTGACTGGTCGGATCCGAGGGAGGGGCCGTACCTTGAAAGGGATGCGACACAGCATGTTCCGTGGGCTGGCGTTCTTCCGCTGGATCGCCTGGGTGTGGATGGCCGTCGTCCTCGCCGTCAACCACACGTCCCTCGTGCGGCCCGGGGTGGCCTGGGTGCTCGTCGCATGTGCGGGCGTGGTCAATGCGTGGACGACGGTCGACGTGAGGCGCAGGCCCGACGGTGTGACGTCGTGGCCGGCGCTCGGGGCGGAGGTGGGTGTCGCCCTCTCCCTCATCGTGTTCGACGGGGTCGTCTTCCCGCCCGGGCACGCGTTCGGAGGCAGCCAGTCCCTCAACGGGATCTGGCCTCTGGCAGCGGTGTTCGACATGGGACTCACGCTCGGCTTCCTGGGAGGGGTGGCAGCCGGGGTCCTCGTCACAGGGGCGCATCTGGGAGCGGTCGTCCTCAACGGCGCCGAGCTCACCCCGATCCGTCTCTTCGCGGTCTTCGGGAGCGGTGTCGGCGCGGGGGTCGCCGGAGTGATGGCCGCCTACATCTCGAAACTCCTCGTGGACGCAGAGCAGCGTGTGACCGCCGTCAAGGCCCGTGAGGAGGTGGCCCGCACGCTTCACGACGGCGTCCTCCAGACGCTTGCCGTCGTGGAACGGCGATCCGACGATCCCGACCTGGTGAGGCTCGCCAGAGACCAGGAACGGGGGCTGAGGGTCTACCTCGCAGGACTCGAGCACCGTCACGACTTGGAGGCGGAGCTGCGCCGCGCCGCGGCCCGGTTCGAGACGGCCTTCGGCGGGGAGGCCGTGGTCTCCGTGCCCGACGACCTGCCCGTTCTGGGGGACGACAGGACAGCGGCCCTGGCAGCCGCCGTGTGGGAGGCTCTGGTCAACGCGGGCAAGCACGGGGCGGCAGAGCACGTGACGGTCTTCGCCGAGCCGAACGACGGCGGGGTCTTCTGCTCCGTTCGTGACGACGGAAGCGGCTTCGATCCCTCGACAGTGGTCGAAGGTGTCGGCCTCCCGTCGTCGATCCGAGGCCGTCTGGCGGACCTCGGCGGGACCGTGGAGGTCGACAGCTCCCCCGACAGCGGGGCGGAGGTGAGGATGTGGCTCGGAGCTCCGGTCCGGAGAGGCCGATGAGCGACTCCGCGAGCGAGGCGTCGACCACCGTTGTCGTGGCCGACGACCACTCGATCTGGCGAAGTGGCCTGCGAGCCGACCTCGGCGACGACTTCTGGGTGCTGGCCGAGGCCGCCGACGCCGACGAGGCGATCCGGGCGATTCGGCAACACCGGCCCGACGTTGCCGTGGTGGACCTGCAGATGCCGGGAGGTGGCGGACTGCGCGTCGCGGGAGAGTGCGGGGCCGACACCCCGATCGTCATCCTCACCGTCTCGGAAGCGGAGCAGGATCTTCTCGCTGCCATTGGCGCCGGCGCGATCGGCTATCTCGTGAAGTCGACGTGCGGCGAAGATCTCCGCGTGGCCCTGCGCCGCGCGGCCGCGGGCGAGCCGGTGTTCTCGCCCGCGCTCGCCGCCCTCGTGCTCGGCGAGTTCCGCAAGCTGAGCCGGCAGGCGGGCAGCCCGAACGTGCTCACCGAGAGGGAGAGGGAGATCCTCCAGCACGTGGCGCGGGGGTACACGTACAAGGACATCGGCGCCCGGCTCCACATCTCACCCAAGACCGTCGAGAACCACGTCCGCAACATTCTCGACAAACTCCACCTGGAGAAGCGGGCCGAGCTCATCAGGTACGCGGCCGAGCACGGCATCGAGTAGGTGACGCCTCGACGCCGCCTGCGGTAGCGTCCGCGGGTGGCGAAAGTACAGGAGACCCTCCTGCCCGGTGTCGGCGTGCGCTACGAGTTCACCGCGGGCACCGGCGTACGCATCGGTGTCATCTCGCGATTCACGGGTGAGCGCGACCTCCTCGTCTTCGACAGCGTGGATCCCGACCGCTGTGTCCTGTCGATCGAGCTCGACTCGGACAGCGCCCACACGCTGATCGACCTCCTCGGCGGTTCGCAGGTGAGTCAGCGCCTCGCGGACCTCATGACGCACGTCGAGGGACTCGCGATCGAACAGCTCACGGTGGGGGAGGGATCCGAGCTCGCGGGCCGGACACTCGCCGAATCGCAGGTGCAGCGCCGCACGCAGGCGTCCGTGATCGCCGTCATCCGGGACGGCGATGCCGAGGCCGCCCCCGGTGCCGACTTCAGGCTGGAAGTCGGCGATCTGGTCGTGGCCCTCGGCATGCCCGATGCCGTCGCCACACTCGCCGAACTCCTGGCCTGATGACGCTCGCCGCGGGCGAGGCTCCCCTCGCACTCCTCGAGATCGGCCTGATCCTCCTCGGCATGGGCCTGCTCGCCCGCCTGAGTGCGCGGGCCGGCATGTCGCCCATCCCCCTGTTCCTCCTCGTCGGTCTCCTCCTCGGCCGGGGCGGGTTGGTTCCCGTTGCCACGGTCTCGGAGTTCATCGAGATCGGTGCCGACATCGGAGTCGTCGTCCTCCTCCTTCTCCTCGGCCTCGAGTACACGGGCCGGGAACTCCAGCAGAGCATGCGAGAGAACTGGGTGAGCGGCGCCGTCGACACCGCACTCAACTTCACGCCCGGCTTCGTGTTCGGGCTCGCACTCGGGTTCTCGTTCGTGAGGGCGGTGTTCCTGGGCGGTGTCACGTACGTGTCCTCCTCCGGCATCATCGCCAAGCTCCTCTCGGACCTCGGTCGCATGGGTAACCGGGAGACACCGGCCATCCTCTCGATCCTCGTCACCGAGGACCTGGTCATGGCCCTCTACCTCCCCGTCGTCACGGGTCTCGTCGCAGGCGGACCCCCATTCGAGACTGCGGGCACGATCGTCCTCGCCGTCGCGGCGGTGATCGTCGTGATCGGCATCGCCACGCGGCACGGGACTCGCTTCACGCTGCTCCTGCTCGGCCGCACACGGGACCCCGAGATCATCCTCCTCTCGGTGCTCGGGATCGCCCTCGTCGTGGGGGCGGCGGGTGAGTACGTGAACCTGTCGGCGGCCGTGGCCGCGTTCCTCATCGGGATCGCGATCTCAGGCGACGTCGCGAGGCAGGCGCGGGTAGTCCTCGCCCCGATCCGTGACCTCTTCGCGGCCATCTTCTTCGTGTTCTTCGGCCTGGAGATCGATCCCGGCGAGATCCCCCCCGTGCTCGCCCTCGCAGTCGCCTTGGCCGTGATCACGGCTCTGACCAAGTACGTGACGGGCTGGTATGCGTCGCGGCGTATGGGAGTCGGACCGTACGGACGCCGCCGGGCCGGCGCCGCCCTCATCGTGCGGGGCGAGTTCTCGATCGTGATCGCCCAGCTCGGCATCGGTGCCGGCCTCGACGCGACCCTGGGATCGCTGGCGGCGACGTACGTGCTTCTCCTCGGCATCGCTGGGCCGATCGCAGCCCGCCTCGTCGACCGGCGCGCACCACGGTTGCCGCAACTCGAGCGTCCCCCGGTCTAGCGACCGGATCGGGACGGTGACTCACTGCACGTCGCCGTGCCGGAGGCGTTTGAGGATGCGCCAGTTCGCGCCGCGTGTGCGTTCGGCCCGCATCGGGATGCCACCCTCCGTCCGCTCGCCGTCCTTTCGCTGTGCGGGGGCGGGCGGTGCCGTCTCGAGGTTCTCGGCCTTGATGCGATCGGCGCGCTCGAGCTCGAGCTCCCGCAGCGAGGCCTCGATCCGTTCCATCTGCGCGTCCGTCACGTTCGTGAGCCGGTAGGCGTCGCGCACGAATCTGGCCGTGTCCGCCCGGTAGTCGTGACCGAAGGAGAGGAACTCGCCCGGCACGGTGACCATGGCGTTCATGGCATCGACGACGGTCTGCCAGAACGTCGTCACCGGCGCCCAGTCCATGTCCTCGGGAACGTTGCGGCCACGCCCGTCGCGGAGCCACGCCGGCTCCTTCACGAGCATCTCCGCCGACAGGGCGGCGATCGGATCGTTGTCGTGACTCACGATCACGGCGCGGAGTCGTTCCCTCTCTTCTTCTGTCAGGGATGCGTACTCCTCGTGGCGGTCGAAGACGTGCACGCTGCCAGGGGGGACGAGGTCGCTGCTGCCGGCCGCCATCCCGTTGCGTGACCACTTGGCGAGCCCGGGGAGGCCGAACCAGAGCGCGCGGTCGATCCCGTAGTGGTCGAACCCCGCGATCCCCTGGTACATGACGACGTCCGATGCCGTCCAGGCACCGAGGCTCTCCCCGAAGAGGTACACCTTGGGGCGGCGTTCGGGAGGCCGATCCTGGAGGCGCAGGTTCACTCCCCAGAGGAGGCTGCGGAACTGGCGCCGGCCGAGCTGCACCTTCTGCAGGGAGAGGAAGGACGGGAAGCGGCCGTACTGGATGCAGCACGTCGCCACGTCGCCCCGCGTGAGGAACTCGACGGCCTCGATCATCGTGTGGTCGACCCAACCCGTGCCGGTGGGGGAGACGAGGAGGAGATGCGAGCGGTCGAACGCACACGTGCGGTCGAGCTCCTCGAGGGCCATCTCGGCGCGGCCCATCGAGTAGATGGGTTCGCTGTTGTAGCCGACGAACACGCGGATCGGGCTGTCGACGGCGGGCTCGCCCATCACGTCCTCGATCAGGGCGGGTGTGACGACGTCGGTGACGTAACGGCGGCCCTGCTGACCGAGGTCCTCGAACGGTGAGACGCTGTCCTTGGAACCCGAGACCAGAGGTGACGTGGGTGGGGTCGAATAGCCGGGCTCGACCTTCTCGTTCGCCCGCCCGAGGTAACCGACGCCGGCGTTGTAGGCGAAGGACGTGCCTGCCGCCCAGAGAGCGGCGTTGGCGATTCCCGAGAGCACACGCTTGGACTTGCCTTCACCGAGGTAGACGTGCAGTCCCTTGCGGGTGAGGCCGTACGCCTTTGATATCCCCGTACCTACCGCCGTCACGGCGGCGGCGATCGCGACGGTCTTGGGCAGCGTGTTCGGCTGGGGCACAGGCCAGTTCTGGATCTCGCGACCGCGCCGCACGCGGAGCCGGTTCGCGGCGTAGGCGAGCCCGGCCGACACGCCGATCGTGAGGACGATTGGGCGGACGAGGCTGTCGCTGTCCCTGTGGTCACGGATACCTGTGGCGATGTCGTAGACGGCGCCGCCGACCGCTGTCTGCCACAGCAGGTGGCCACCGCTGCGTGCCCCGGCCTTCCAGAGTGTCTCGGCGGGGTCCTCGGGGATGAGTGATGCCGCGACCCCGGCCCCGGCTGCGACGCCGCGCACGAGGAGGCGGTGGGAGAGGGGGGCGTCCGGGGCGAGGAGGGAACCGGTCGCGATGTGCAGGATGCCGGCCGCGCTCCTCGCGCTGAGGACACTGATACCTGTCATCATCCCCTGGTGTGTCGATGCCCGCGGCATGAGGGACGGCCCGAACGACTCGACCCACGCCGCGGACTCCAAGGGGGCGGCGGGACTCGCCGTCACGGGGTTCAGGTACTCCGTCGCCCACCGGGCGATCCCGGCGAGGCGTGCCGATACGAGGAGCTTGTCCATGTCTCACCTACTCACTGCTGTGCCCGCAGATGTCTACCACGCCTGCATGGAGGGTGGTTCCGTCATGCCGGTGGACGAGGTCGAAAGGCTATCCTTACCTCATGGAGAGAGTAAGGAACAGAGCAAGGAGGCCAAGATGGATGTCTCCGCGAAGATGACGTCCAAGGGTCAGGTCACGGTGCCCAAGGTGGTGCGTGAGGCACTTGGACTCGAGGAGGGTGACGACGTCGTCTTCCACGTCGAGGGCAATCGGGCTGTGCTGGCGCGGACGCCGGACTTCCTGTCGCTCGCCGGTTCGATACCGGTGCCCGCGGCGAAGCGCAACGTCGCCTGGGACGAGGTGATCCGCCAGACCCGCTCCGCCCGCGTGACCACGCGCCGGTGAGCGCGTTCGTCGACACCAACATCCTCGTTCGTCACCTGACGGGCGACCCGCCGGCGATGGCGGCCCGGGCCACGGCCTACTTGGCCTCGGCGGACGAGCTGTTCCTTCCCGACGTGATCGTCGCCGAGACGGTCTACGTGCTGGAGTCCTACTACGAGGCCCCCCGTCACCAGGTGGCCGAGGCGGTGCGGTCGCTTGTCGCGTTCGACGCGATCGTCACGGTTGACCCTGCCCTGCTCCTTCGCGCGATCGAGGTCTACGACATCGACCGGATCGACTTCGCAGAGGCCTACCTCGTCGCCTGCGCGGAGAGCACCGGTGTGGGGAGGGTCGTGTCGTTCGACAAGGCGATCGACAGGGTTGGCACCGTCGACAGGGCCGAGCCGCCCGAGCCGGCGGGGTGACCGGCACCCGGCCCGGCCACGGTGGGTCCGTGGCCCGCGAGTGCGATCGGCGGCGTCACATGGAGCGGGTGAAGGGAATCGAACCCTCATAGCCAGCTTGGAAGGCTGGAGCTCTACCATTGAGCTACACCCGCGAAGGCCCTGTCCGTACAGGCCCGAGGCCAGTCCCGGCGTGTGACCGCTGCGCCTCGCGTCACGCGTACGAAGGGTAGTGAGTCCGCTGCCCGGGATCAGGTCCGAGCTGCTCCTGCCGGGAGGTTGTCCCGTCGCCTCGTGTTCAACCGCCCTCCGGGCCACGCCGATACCGTCGTCATGTCCCGACTCGTGTTGACGTGCATCGCCCTCCTGGCCGCCTGTGCATCCGCGTGCGCGCCGGGGAGTGCCGAAGGGAAGGCCGGCGACGCACCGAAGGCGTTCGTGCTCGACCCGACGAATCCGTACACCATGCTGGAACAGGCACTCGACGGACCACAGGTGCGGACGGGAACCGAAGTCGGAGGCTGCCGGGTCGGGGACTACGCACAGTGTCCGGGGGCCGACCTCTCGGGTGCGTCTCTCATGGGCGGGTACTTCAGCTACTCCGATCTGAGTGGCGCGAACCTGAGCGGCGCGAACTTCCAGCTCGCTGTCATCGCCTACGCGAACGCGCCGAACTCGAACTGGACAGGCACGAAGATGTCCGCCGTGACGACCGCGAACGCGAACCTCCAGGGAGCGGTTTTCAAGGACGCGCAGCTCCTCGTCGCATCCATGACCGCCGCCATCCTCGACGACACGGACTTCAGCGATGCCTCTCTGTATGCCGCGTCGATGGTGGAGGTGAGTGCCAAGAACGCAAACTTCTCGGGCGCGAATCTCCGTGACGTAGATCTCGTGGGCAGTGACCTGAGCGGTGCGGACTTCTCGGGGGCTGACCTCACGGGTGCAGCCCTCGTGAACGCGACCGTCGACGGCGCCGACTTCACAGACGCCACGTTCTGCAACACGATCATGCCGGACGGGACGGTGCGCCGTCCGAAGGAGTCATGTCCGCCTCCCCCGCCCTTCGTGAGTGCAGACGCAAGAGTCTCGATGCCCCCGACGAGCCCCTGGTACACCGCCGCCCGGTTCTACCAGGACGGCAAGGCCGAAGCCCTCGGAACCGAGGTCGAGGGCTGCCAGATCAAACCGTTGGCCAATTGCGCCGGCAAATCGATGCGCGGTGTCGACATCTCGGGTGCCGTCATGTCCGGCTCGAGGCTCGAGCGTACCGACCTCTCGCATGCGACGATCATCGCCGGGAACCTCGATCTCGTCGAGGCAGCATCCGCCGATCTCACAAGAGCAGAGCTGGCCGAGAGCGATTTCTCGAAGGCCAACCTCCGAGGTGCGAGGATGCCGGCCGCGGACTTGGCGTTGGCCGCGGCGATAGACGCCGACTTCTCCGAAGTCGACTTGGCGGGCGCGAGCCTGTCGTTCGCAGACATCACCGGGATCAACCTGTCCGGAGCCGGCCTCTCCCGTGTCGACTTCACCTCTCTCGACGGGATGGGCGCGAACTTCTCCGGGGCTGACATGCGTGACGTAAACCTGAGCAACGCCAACCTGGCCGGCGCGAACCTCGACGGAGCGGATCTCACCGGCGCGGTCTACTGCAACACCGTCATGCCCGACGGGTCGGTCGAGAACCCCCGGGCCGGCCTCTGCCCCGAACAGCCCGGCGGCAAGGACTACGAGCCCAACGAGGTCGGCCCGGACTAGGACGAGGGGGTTCTGCCTCGCGTCTCACGTCGCGTGGCAGAGCTTCGCCTTGCGGCCACTCCCACACGGGCAGGGGCCGTTGCGCGGTGCCTTCGTGAGGATCCGCATGACCTCGTCGGCGTGGTGTCCCTGGCGCAGCAGGTCTGCCATGAGGCGCATCGGTCCGTCGACGTGCTCGAAGAACGTCTTGTAGCCGGCGCAGAGGTAGTTGAGGCCGAATTCCCCGTCGGGAGTGCGTGTGAAGCGGTTCTTGGGGCATTCGCCGTTGCAGGCGAACCGAACCGCGCACTCCCGGCAATAGCGGGGCAGGGTGTCCCGCTTCGCGGTGCCGAACTCCCGCTGGCGAGGGGATGCGAGGAGCTCGAGCATGTGCGTGTCGGTGATGTTGCCGAGCAGGTAGCGTGGCTCGACGAAGTGGTCGCAGGCGTGCAGATCACCGTTGTGTTCGAGGGCCACGGCGTCCCCGCACGTCTCGGCGAAGATGCACATGCCGGCCGGCAGCCCGAGCCACGATGCGAGGGCGGCGTCGAACATCGAGACGAACATCGTGCCCACGTCCCGTCGGACCCACTCGTCGAAGATCGCGATGAGGAAGTCCCCCCAGCGTGCGGGGTCGACGCTGCGAGACGTGACCGTGTCGCCCTCCTGGAAGCCCGTGTCGTTGTCCCGCTCGACGATGGGTATCAACTGGACATGGCGCACATCGAGCTCGTCCCGGAAGAACCTGTAGACGTCGAGGGGACGGTCCTGGTTGGCGGCGTTAACCGTGCAGAGGACGTTGAAGTCGACGTCGTTCCGGCGGAGGAGCTCGACCCCGCGCATGACGCGGTCGAACGTCGGGTCGGCGTGCTTGTCGACCCTGAAGGCATCGTGCAGCTCACGCGGCCCGTCCACGCTGATCCCGACGAGGAACGCGTGGTCGCGGAAGAGCTCGCACCACTCCTCGGTGAGGAGGGTGCCGTTGGTCTGGATCGTGTGACGCAGGATCTGGCCGTCCCGGCGGTGTCCGGCGGCGACGTCGAGGGCGTGGCGGAAGAACTCGACACCCATGAGGGTCGGTTCACCGCCCTGCCACGCGATCTCGACCTCGGGTCCCGTCTGGGACTCGACGAGCTGGCGCAGGTACGCATCTAGCACTTCCTCGGACATGCGGAAGCGGTCCCCGCTGTAGAGGGCCTCCTTGGAGAGGAAGAAGCAGTACTCGCAGTCGAGATTGCAGATGGGGCCGCTCGGCTTGGCGAGAACGTGGAAGTCGGACGGGGCATCTCGCGGCCGCACGGCCGGGAGGGAAGGGGTCTTGTGATCAGTGTGATCGTGCTTGTGTCGCGTGGGCGTCATCGCTCGTGCGGGGCCGGCTCGTGGACCCAACCTAGGGCGAGTCAGGCTCTGTCGCGTTGTCCGGTGTGCGGGGCGGACGCACGGCGAGGACCATCGAGATCGTGGCCACGGTGCGGTCCGAGGCATCCGTGACCGAGACGGGCACCTCGATGTCGACGGGACGGCCTGCCTCGACCTCGCCGCGCACGCGTTCGACTTCGTCCGCCGGCACGGTGGCCGTGGCGGCGATGCGTCCCCGGGCAGCGGCGAGGAAGTCCATCTCGACGTGACGCACGACGCTGTAGGTCGTACCGAGGCGATCGAGGAAGCCCATGACGATGGCCGCGGCACCTGTCGCCTCGGCGAGGCCGAACATGACGGGTGCGTTCACCGTGCCGTTCTGGTTGAGGTGCTCGGCCGCTGGATCGATCACGAGGGTGACCTCACCCGGCTCGGACCGGGTCATCTCGAGCCCCAGGAACTTCACCCACGGCATCTCGGTGAACGGCGTGGCATGGTCCGGCGTCGGGTCCTGCATGCTTCCCCCAGTGGTCTAGAACGATGTTCTAGAATAGCGTTCTAGTCATGTCGGACCACAGTCGAGCCCAGGTTGCGCGAGGCGTTTCCCCTGACCGCCGCCGCCGGATCCTCGATGCCGCCCTCGACTGCTTCCGCGAGCAGGGGATCGCGGCCACGACGATCGACGACATCCGCCGCCGGTCAGGGGCGAGCGTGGGCAGCATCTACCACCACTTCGGCGGGAGGGACGGCGTCGTCGCGGCCGCGTGCGCCGAACCGCTCGAGACATATGTCGCCGGGTTCCTCGACGCGCTCGGAACGGAGGAGGGTCCGGAGGCCGGCATCGTCACGGTCGTGCGCTTCCACCTGAAGCGCGTGCGGGCGACGCCACTCCTGTCCGAGATCATCCTTGCTGCGAGTCTGGCGGGCCGCGGTGACTCAGCCGAGAAGTCCGGTGAGATGTCCGCCCTCCTGCGGCCGCACTTCACCGAGCTCGGAGTCGGTGTGCGCCGCTGGCTCGGTCGGCAAGTGGAGGCAGGGACACTCCGCCCGCTGCCGCGTGATCTGCAGGGTGCCCTCCTCATGGGTCCGTTGTTCGAGCTCACCCGCCTCCAGCTTTCCGGGCGCGTGCGGGCTTCGGACTCCGCCATCGCGAGCCAGATCGGCACCGCCATCTGGCGGGCCCTCGCGAATCGGTCGGATGCGCTTGGTCGGGCTGGCCGGATTTGAACCGGCGACCCCCTGCTCCCAAAGCAGGTGCGCTAACCAAACTGCGCCACAGCCCGGCGGGCCCACGATAGCTGGTGCGGTCGTCGGCGGGTCCGGCGTGTGGCGATCGATGGGCGTCAGCCGCCCGTCAAAGTCAGGTCAGAGGGCGAAGTCGCCGATGTCGTCCGATCCGGCCCCGACACGGTCGAGGCGTTCGACCCTGTGGTCGTCGGGACCCAGGTAGTCGACCAACCAGCTTCGCACGCGGCCGACGTCGACACTCCCGGCTTGGATCGACATGGCGATGTCCACCCAGTCGCGGGGCCTGTCGAAGAACGCCTTGAACACGGCCAGGTCCGTGCAGTCGAGGAAGGGAAGCCGGTGCTCACCGAAGGGGTGACGACGAATCCGTGCGGCTGCCTGGTGGTGGAAGTCGTCGTACGCGAAGAAGAGGTCGATGGGGATGTCGTCCCATCGCAGCCTGACCTGCCCGTCGGTGAGAGCGCGTTCGGCGTCCTGGGGTGTGTGCTTCACGCCGCCCGGGAGCGAAGCCAGGACTCGTCGCGCCTCGTCGCCCGGCACGAAGACGTTGACGTCGATGTCGGCAGTTCCACGAGGCTCCCCGATGCAATAGGCGAGGGCGAGCGCACCGCCGAAGGCGTGTTCGATTCCGGCGGTCCCGAGGGCGCTATGGAGCTCCACCACCTTTCGGGGCAGGTTCACGTCACCACCGCTCTCCGTCGCACCAGTCTGGGGTATGCGAGGGGTCCGCGGTGATGCCGCGGGAACGAGTCGGAAAGGGTGAGGAGTTCGGGGAGGAGGCGCCCGGCCCGTTCTATGTCGACGGTGAGGCTCCGCTCCACGTCCCAGGAGGCGGGTCGTATCCCGGGACGCGGGCTCGCAGCCAGATCGCAGTCGAGCGCATCGAGGAGTGTCGACAGGGATGCCGCGGTCGGGTTGCGGCGGCCGGTCTCGTACGCGGAGATCACGGGTTGCGGGACTCCTGAGATGCGAGCGAGCTCTGTCTGTGTGACGCCGCGCATCGTTCGTGCACGGCGCAGGACTTCACCCGCTGTCCTCGCCATGGCAGCACTATAGCGGATCAGCTATACCCCTGGCGGCGGCGAGGACCTCGTCGGCCGTCGGGTTGACGAGGTACCTGTCGCCGACGCGGACGGTCGGGACCGTGCGGTAGCCACCCGTGAGTCGCTCGATCGTCTCGGCGTGTTCGGGGAAGGCCTCGATGTCGACCTCCTCCACCTCGACACCGTGGCGGCCGAGGGCCCGCTTCAGGCGCCTGCAGATCCCGCACCACACAGTGGTGTACATGACGACGCGCTCGGGGGTGCGATCAGGTGTCTGCATGGTGTGCTCGGTAGACTCCCCGTGCCCCGCCCCACGTCCCGTCCGGGCCCGCCCGCGGCATCGAGGTGCCTCGCACCCTATCCGCCGCATCGGTGCCCGGACCACCCACACACGGAGTCCGCTTGAAGACGACAGTCACACCGCTCGAGGACAACAAGGTCCGCCTCGAGGTGGAGGTGAGCGAGACGGACCTAGTGCCCTCCCTCGACCAGGCCGCCCGCGAGTTGTCACGCAACGTCGACATCCACGGTTTCCGCAAGGGGAAGGTGCCCCGTCCCGTCCTCGAACGCCACATCGGCACCGACATGCTCCGCCAGGAGGCGGTGCGCATCGCTCTGCCCCGCGCCCTCGCCGAGGCGATAGAGGCCGAGGAGCTGGATGTGATCGGTCGGCCCGAGGTGGAGGAGATCGACGACGGCACGGACGGCTCCCTCACGTTCGTCGCGACCGTCGACACGCGTCCCCAGATCGAAGTCGGTGACCTCGACGCAGTGGAGGTGAGGCTCGACGTCTCCCTCACACCCACGGACGACGAGGTGGCGGACCAGGTCGACGTGCTGCGGCGCCGGTTCTCGACGACCGAGGAGGTGCACCGGTCCGCCCGTGGGGGTGACAGGGTCGTGATGAACCTCGAGACATCGATCCACGGCGAGAAGGTCGAGACGCTCAGCAAGAACGACATCATGTACGAGGTCGGCGCGGGCACGTTCGTTCCCAAGCTCGACGAGAAGCTCGAGGGCACCCGCGCCGGCGAGATCGTCAAGTTCAACGACACGCTGCCTGCCTCGGCCGGGGATCAGGCGGGCGAGGAGGCGACCTTCTCGGTGCTCGTGAAGGAGGTGCGCGAGACGGTCCTGCCGGACGTGACGGACGACTGGGTCGCCGAATCCTCGGAGTTCGACACGGTCGCGGACCTGCGCGAGGAGCTCGCTCGCACCATGACCGTCTTCAAGCGCCAAGAGGCCCGTGCGCAGGCGCAGCAGAAGGCGATCGAGGCGATCGTGACGGCCACGGGACTGCAGGTGAGCGACAGCCTCGTGGACGAGGAGGTCGAAGGTCGTCTCCACGAGCTCGAACACGACCTCGAGCACAGGGGCGCGTCCCTGGGAGACTGGTTGCGCCAGACCGGTGAGACGCTCGACGGCCTGAAGGCGCAGATGCGCGATTCGTCACGGCGGCGCATCGAGACGACTCTCGTCCTCCAGGCTGTCGCAGAGGAGAACGAGCTCGAGGTGACCGACGCCGAGCTCGGCGAGCAGGTCGCGATCCTCGCCGCCCAGTCGAACCGGCAGCCGAACAGGGTCCTCAAGGATCTGCGCAAGTCCGGCCGCCTCGCTGTCATCGCGGCCGGGATCGTGCGGGGCAAGGCGCTTGCGTGGGTCCTCGACCGCGTGACCATCCTCGACGCCGACGGAGAAGCGGTCTCCTTCGAGACCGAGGACGACGAGGTCGGTGTTCCCGAAGACGGCGAGCCGGACGCGACCTGATCCGCGCTCGGACTGCAAGCGGAGCCAGACACCTCACGTTGGGGCTAAGGTGGGGGGATCTCACCCCACGAAGGACGAGCGAGCAGACGATGCAAGGTCTCATACCCACTGTCATCGAGCAGACGAATCGCGGCGAGCGGGCGTTCGACATCTATTCCCGCCTCTTGAAGGACCGCATCATCTTCCTCGGCTGGCCCGTGAACGCAGAGGTCGCCAACGTCGTCATGGCGCAACTCCTGTTCCTCGAGAGCGAGGACCCCGAGAAGGACATCGCCGTCTACATCAACTCGCCCGGCGGCGAGATCGACGGCCTCATGGCGATGTACGACACGATGCAGTACATCAAGCCCGACGTCTCGACGATCTGCATGGGCCTGGCCGCATCTGCGGCCGCTGTCCTCCTCGCTGCCGGCGCCCCCGGCAAGCGGTACGCCCTGCCCAACTCGCGCATCCTCATCCACCAGCCCCACGGCGGCGCGCAGGGTCAGGCGGTAGACATCGAGATCCAGGCCCGCGAGATCGTCCGCATGAAGGACACGCTCAACCAGATCCTCGCCAACCACACGGGCCAGCCGCTCGAGCGGATCTCCAAGGACACGGACCGCGATTTCATCATGACCGCCGAGGAGGCCAAGGAGTACGGCATGATCGATGCGGTGTTCGAATCCCGCAAGCTGCGGGCCGCGTCCTGACCGGACCACGAGAGGCGCAGGGCCGGACGAGAAGGTGAAAGCGGCGTCCCGGGAGAAGCGTTTCACCTGGGACGGCGGGGGGCCGATGCAGAAGCGACCGCCGAAGGAGTCGGGACGTGGCGAAATTTGGTGACGGGGGAGAGCTCCTCAAGTGCAGCTTCTGCGGCAAGTCGCAGAAGCAGGTGAAGAAGCTCATCGCCGGCCCCGGCGTGTACATCTGCGACGAGTGCATCGAGCTCTGCAACGAGATCATCGAGGAGGAGCTCTCCGAGGCGCACGAACTCGGCCTCGAGGAGTTGCCCACACCGCGGGAGATCTTCGAGTTCCTCGACGACTACATCATCGGTCAGGACGAGGCGAAGAAGGCCCTCGCCGTCGCCGTCTACAACCACTACAAGCGCGTCCAGGTCGGCGCGCAGGGTGAGGGCGACGTCGAGCTGCAGAAGTCGAACATCATGCTCCTCGGTCCGACGGGGTGTGGCAAGACGCTCCTCGCCCAGACGCTGGCGCGCATGCTCAACGTGCCGTTCGCGATTGCCGATGCCACCGCCCTCACGGAGGCGGGCTACGTCGGCGAGGACGTCGAGAACATCCTCCTGAAGCTCATACAGGCCGCGGACTACGACGTGAAGAAGGCCGAGACGGGGATCATCTACATCGACGAGGTGGACAAGATCGCCCGCAAGAGCGAGAACCCGTCGATCACCCGTGATGTCTCCGGTGAGGGCGTGCAGCAGGCACTTCTCAAGATCCTCGAGGGGACGACTGCGTCCGTGCCTCCCCAGGGAGGTCGCAAGCACCCGCACCAGGAGTTCATCCAGATCGACACGACGAACATCCTCTTCGTCTGCGGGGGTGCCTTCGCCGGGCTCGAGAAGATCATCGAGCGGCGCATCGGCAACAAGGGGATCGGCTTCGGCTCCGACGTGCGCCGTTTCGAGGAGAAGGATCTCGGCGAGGTGTTCGCGAACGTCCTGCCCGAAGACCTGATCAAGTTCGGCCTCATTCCCGAGTTCATCGGGCGCCTGCCCGTGATCTCGGCTGTGCACAGCCTCGACAGCGAGGCGCTCGTGCGGATTCTCGTCGAGCCCCGCAATGCTCTCGTGAAGCAGTACAAGAAGTTCTTCGAGTTCGACGGTGTCGAGCTCCAGTTCGCCGACGATGCGCTCGACGCGATCGCCGAGCAGGCGATCGCCCGCTCCACAGGCGCGCGGGGACTCCGCGCGATCCTCGAAGAGGTCCTCATGAACGTGATGTACGAGATCCCGTCACGGCGTGACGTGACACAGTGCGTCATCACGAAGGAAGTCGTCGAGCAACGTGTGAACCCGACCCTCGTACCACGCGTGGAACCGGCCGAAGACGCGGGTGACGACGAAGAGCGCTCGGCTGAACGGTCTGCGTGATCGTCCGTGAATCACGCTCCGTGGTGAGGGTCACGTTGAGAGCACTCTGAGGGGAGGCCGCGCGAGGGTGGCGCGGCCAGGGTGCAGTCTGTAAGATCCCGGAGACCACCTTCTCGTTCGAATACATTGGTGCAGGTGGGCGGGCAGGAACGGCTTATACGGGGGTCGAACTGTCCAAGCAGACATGGGGAACGAGTTCGCGCTGCGTCTCGGACCCCGACCTCACCCGACGATTCGCTGGGTGGGTGGAGGCACGATCGCTTCGGATCGGTCTCCCGGGAATGAAGGCCGTACGGTGAGCGGCTAGGAGAAGGATCTGCTGGATGGGCTGGACAACGGGTGTGAGGCAGAAGGCCGTGAGGTGGCGCAGGTCCGTCGCGGCTTGTGTCGCGGCTGGGATCGTGGCCGGTGTCGTGGCCGGTGTCGCGCCGGAAGAGCCCGCCCGCGCCATGCCCAAGGACGGTAACGTCGCGATCCAGTGCACGCTCGCGGGTGCCCTCCTTCCCGCGACGATGCCGGCCTTCACGTGTCCCACGAGCGATGGCTACTTCGGCAAGTACCTCTTCCCCCTCATCAACGACAACGGCTCCTTCGACGAAAGCCTCGAGGCGACCATGATGGCGGTCATGGCGATCGGGGGACGCGGCCAGCCGATGAACAACCCGCCTTCGACCTGGAGCGTCAAGGGCGCCAAGTACACCGTCGGGCTCGTGAAGGACGCGGACACGGACCGCGGACCCGTCGACTACCTGAAGGAAGCCGGAGCCGCGGCGTGCGCAGCCACGCCGGGCGACATCGCGCTCATCGCCCGCCTCGGCTACACGTTGAGCTCACAGGGTGAGGACCTCGCTCTGCCGGGATGCGACATCATCGGAATCGTCGAGGGTTCGTTCAACGCGGCGAACGGCGCCTACGGCCCCGACCTCAACTCGACGATTTGGGCGATCAACCTGATCGTCGCCCAGCAGGCCGAGTTCGCCGACAAGGAGCTCACCCGCGACTTCGTCTCGGGCACGAACACGCTCGAGGGAGGCGGCTGGTCCAGCAACGGGACGGATCTCGACGTGGTCCTCACGGCGCGGGCGATCATGGCGCTTCTCGGCCTCGATGAGGACCCGCTCACGACGGCAATCGACACGGGCTTCGACGCCCTCGCCGCCGCCCAGAACGAAGACGGCGGCTGGTCCCCGTCGGGAGAGGCCCCCTCGTGCACACTGGAGACCTCATACGTGCAGGGGGCACTGCGCGCCACCGTGAACGGGGCAGGTGCTCCGCACACGCTCTACGGCAAGTTCACCCAGGGCGAGTTCCCCACGCAGGCCTCGCCCCCGACGGCCACAGGCAACCGCATGGGAATCGAATGGCCTCTCCTCTGGGAAGGCCTCACGTACGAGAACCCGGGCGCGTGGAGGGTGTACGTCGAGGAGGACTGGAACGGCCGCTTCGTGACCTGCTGGGGCGTGGATGAGGCGAGCGACTACGCGACCATGTCGGACGACGAGCTCAAGGTCACGACACCCACCTCGACCGCCGCCTACTACGCCCACTTCTGGGATCCCATCCTCCACGTGAACGACGAGCCCGTCGGGCCGGGTGGTACGTCTGACGTACCCACCGGGACACCGGTCACTCCTGCTGTCGCCCAGCCGAGCGTGACCGGGTGACGCGTTAGCCCTACCTCCTCGTGCTGTCCCGTGTGGCAGGCTGTGGCGTGACTCCGCAAGAAGCCTTGGCGGCGCTAGACGCCCACACGAACCTCGGTGTCGGTCCCGGCCTCGAACGCATGACCGCGGCCATGGACCTCCTCGGCTCCCCCCAGACGGCGGCACCGGTGATCCACGTGACCGGCACGAACGGCAAGACCTCGGTCGCACGGATCGTCGCCCGCATCCTCGAGGGCAACGGGCTGTCGACGCTCCTGTACACGTCACCGCACCTCACAGAGGTGTACGAGCGGATCGAGCTCTCGGGCGTGCCGATCAGCCCCGAGACCTTTGCGGACATCATGGGCCGCATGCTCCCGGTTGCGGACGAGGTCGAACGTCGCGTCGGGACCCGCCCCACCTACTTCGAGTTGGGGACCTGCCTGGCGTTCACAGCCGGCGCCGACGCCGCCGTGGACGTGCAGGTGCTCGAGGTCGGACTCGGGGGCCGTTACGACGCCACGAACGTCGCGGACGCGGACGTCGCCGTCCTCACGAACGTGTCCGTGGACCACGCCGCGTATCTGGGGACCGACGTGGCCGACATCTGCCGCGAGAAGGCGGGCATCGTGAAGGCGGGAAGTGGTGTCGTGACCGGCGTGGGTGAGGCCTCGCTCGTCGCGATCCTGGAGGACGCGTGTGCCGTGGCCGGTGCCCGCGCCCTGCGGCGCCTCGGGGACGATATCGTCCTCGACAACGTACGGCCTGCCCATGCCGGGGTTGCAGCCGACCTGCGTTCGCGGGGTGCGGCGTACGAGAACCTCTACGTCCCCCTCCTCGGCCACCATCAGGCCGTGAACCTCGCTCTGGCAGTGGCTGCAGTGGAGGAGTTCTTCGGGCGGCCCTGCGACGAGGAGACCCTGCGGGAGTCGCTCTTCGGTGTCACATCACCGGGGCGCCTCGAGGTCATGGCGCATCGGCCGGCGGTGGTCCTCGATGGCGCCCACAACCCGGAGGGAGCCCGCGTCCTCGCCGAGGCGTTGCGGGAGAACTTCACCTACGAGAGCCTCGTATGGGTCGCGGGGATCCTCGGGGACAAGGATGCCGAGGGGATAGTGGCGGCCATCGCACCGTCCGCGTCCCACGTGGTCACGACATCCGCCGGCGACGCGTTCCACGACCCGGAGGATCTCGCGGACCTCGTGCGTAGAACCGGCACCGCCGTCACGTGTGAGAAGAGCCCCGAAGGGGCTCTTCTCAAGGCTCTTGCCACTGCTGGTGATGCCGACCTCGTCCTCGTGGCCGGATCTCTCTACCTCGTCGGCTCCGTTCGTCCCCACCTCGTCACACCCCGTGGGGCACCCGAGTGACCCGGGTGGATCGAAGTACCGCTGCGGTAGTTGAATCCACCCACGTGCAGGGGAGTGGCATCGAAACGGAGGATAAGTGACGGAACGGACGTTGGTACTCGTGAAGCCGGACGGAGTCGCACGCGGTCTCGTGGGCGAGGTCATCTCACGCATCGAACGCAAGGGCTATCGCATCTCCGCCATGGAGATGCGCACCCTCGACAGGGCGACGGCGGAGGAGCACTACGGAGAGCATCGGGAGAAGCCGTTCTTCGCCGAGCTCGTCGACTTCATCACGGGTGGACCCCTTGTCGCGATGGTCGTCGAGGGCAACGAGGTCGTGGTGGGGGTTCGCACCCTCATGGGCGTGACGAACCCGATCGAGGCCGCACCTGGCAGCATGCGGGGGGATTTCTGTACGCTCGTGGGCGAGAATCTCGTACATGGATCGGACTCGAACGCGTCTGCAGCGAAAGAGACTGCCCTCTTCTTTCCCACCCACTGATCCGGTCCGAGATTTCGCGCAGAGCAATAGGGGCGGCGACTAACGTCGACGTCATTGTGTGTGTGCGGCAGGCCGGCCGGACGCACGAGACGGATCTCCGACCAGACAGGTCTCGACCCATAGAAGCGGGATGGGCCGGTACGACCCGGGAGGCGAACATGGCCACATTCAGCCAAGTCTTCGGGCGGGACATGGCGGTCGATCTCGGCACGGCCAACACGCTCGTCTATGTGCGGGGCAGAGGAATCGTCCTCAACGAGCCCTCCGTCGTCGCGATTAACACCCGCGACGGCCGCCCCCTGGCAGTCGGCTCCGAGGCGAAACGCATGATCGGCCGCACCCCGAGTCACATCCAGGCGATCAGACCGCTGCGCGACGGCGTCATCGCCGACTTCGGCATCACGGAGAAGATGTTGCGCTACTTCATCCAGAAGGTGCAGCAGCGCCGCTGGCAGAAGCCCCGCATCGTCATCTGCGTGCCGTCGGGGATCACGCAGGTGGAACAACGCGCCGTGGAGGAGTCCGCCATCCAGGCCGGTGCCCGCGCGGCCTACATCATCGAGGAGCCGATGGCGGCCGCAATCGGTGCCGGCCTTCCCGTGCACGAGCCGACCGGGAACATGGTCGTCGACATCGGTGGTGGCACGACGGAGGTGGCTGTCATCTCCCTCGGTGGGATCGTTACGTCCGAGTCGATCCGCATCGGCGGCGACGAGCTCGACGAGGCGATCATCAACTACGTGAAGAAGGAATACTCCCTCGCACTCGGCGAGCGCACGGCTGAGGAGATCAAGATCGCGATAGGTTCGGCGTTCGAGCTCGAGGAGGAACCCCGTGCCGAGATTCGGGGGCGGGATCTCGTGACCGGACTCCCGAAGACGATCGTGGTCACGACCGAGGAGATCCGGGCGGCCCTCGACGAGCCCGTGTCCCAGATAGTCGACGCCGTGAAGATCACGCTCGACCGGACTCCTCCGGAGCTCGCAGCCGACATCATGGAGCAAGGCATCGTCCTCACGGGTGGGGGTGCCCTGCTCAAGGGGCTCACGCAACGCATCAACAGCGAGACCGCGATGCCGATCCGCATCTCGGAGTCACCGCTGCATGCGGTCGCGATCGGATCGGGACAGTGCCTCGAGGAGTTCGAGGCGCTCAAGCAGGTGCTCATCTCATCCACGTCGCAGCCGTAGGCGGCACGAGCTCAACGATCTCAGGCGTGACTGACCCGTCCACTGAACGGTACGCATGGTTATCTTCCGAAGAAGACCGGTTCTGCGCAGGCGAATGCTCTTGATCCTGCTCGTCGCGATCGCCGCTGTCCTGATCTCGATGGAGTTCAACAGCGGCGGGGAGCCGTCTGCCCTCCGCAAGGGTCTCCTCACGGTCGTGAAGCCCGTCGAATCGGTGGTGGGCACCGTGACGCGTCCGATCGGGCGTTTCGTCTCGGGGATCATCCACGCCGGCGACCTGAAGGCCGAGAACGAGCTCCTCACCAAACAGCTCGAGCAGCTCGAGAAGCAGGAGGCCGACGCAGCCCGCCTCGAGCGCGAGAACGCCGAGCTGCGCGAGCTCACCAAACTCCAGAACGCCGAGCTGTTCGAGTACGTGACGGCACGCGTCTCGAGTGTGCGCGTCACGAACATGGACTGGTCGATCGACATCGACGCGGGCACGGGGAACGGCGTCGCGGACGGCAACCCGGTCGTGGCGGGTGAGGGTCTCGTGGGACGAGTCACCGATGCCACGTCAGGCGGGGCCAAAGTCCTCCTTGTGACCGATCCCCAGTTCTCGGTCGGCGTGCGGGACGAGCGGACCGGTGTCACCGGGGTCGTCACCGGGCGGGCGGGGGAGAGACCCACGCTCGAGCTCGTGGCTGCCAGCGCCGACGTGCAGGAGGGCGACCTCCTCACGACCTCTGGCTTCGAGGGTTCGAGCTTTCCCGCCGGCATCCCTGTGGCGACCGTGGCCGACGTCCGCACGGACGACTCGGGCCTCACGTTGAAGATCGAGGTCGAACCGTTCGTCGACGCCACGAAACGCGAATTCGTATCGGTATTGCTGTGGACACCATCCGGGTGACAGGTTCCTCTGCCGTCCAGCGCTGGGTGGGAGTACCCCTCCTGCTTCTCGGTGCACTGGTCCTGCAGACTTCCCTGTTCGCGTACGTGCCCCTCTTCGGGGCGCTGCCGGAGCTGACCCTGCTCGTCGCGATCGCCGTCGCGCTCGAGGAAGGCTCGGAGTGGGGTGCGGGTGCCGGATTCGCGGCGGGTCTTCTCATCGACCTGATCGGTGCCCTTCCCATGGGCATATCCGCCCTCAGCTACTGCCTCGTCGGCTATTTCGTGGGGTGGTTCCGCGACCACCTGCCCGACACCCCGCTCGCTCCGATCGCGTTGGTGGCGGCTGCGACCGCGGCCGGGCAGGCTCTCGTGCTCCTCCTCGCCGCTCTCTTCGGCCAGGGCACGCGTGGGGTCGGTGCTCTCACCGTCGTCCTCACGTCGCTCTACAACGCGGTCCTCGCGATAGTGGTCCTTCCCCTCGTGCACGTCGTGCTCCGTCCCCGGGGGTCGACGTGAGGACGCGGGTCAAGACGATCGAGCCGAGGTTGCGGCACGGGCGTGCGGCACGCGGGGGGACGGCACGAACCGCGTCGGCGCGTTCGCAGAACGAGGCGAACTTCCGCATCCGCCGCTCACCGGCCAGCCGTACGCTCTCATCGAACGATGCGCGGCCCACGGGCAGCGATCCCCGCCAACGCCTCCGCATCTTCGTGGCGGGCTGCGTCATCATGGGTCTTCTGCTCCTCATCCGGCTCTGGTACCTCCAGATCCTCGACAAGACGAGCTACGAGGAAGCGAGTACGGAGAACAAGCTCCGTGTCACACACGTGGAGGCACCACGGGGGCGCGTCCTCGGCAGCGACGGCAGCGTCCTCGTCGACAACACCCTCGCCCTCCAGGTCGGTGTCGACCTCTCCCAGGTGCCCAACGACGAAGTCGACCTCCTCATCTCGCGGCTTGCCGCGCTGCTCGGCATGAGCGAGGCGGAGGTGCGCAAGAAGATCGAACGTCCCAAGGACCCCAACGTGGCGGCACTCCCCATCGCCGAGGTGGACCGCGAGACGATGATGCGCATCAAGGAGCACCAGGAGGAGTTCCCGGGGGTCGTGCCCGTCATACGTGCCAAGCGCGTGTACCGGCTCGCCGAATGCGACCCCGCCGTCGAGCAGTGCCGGCCCCTCGCGCCGCACGTCCTCGGGTACGTCGGGGAGACCAACGCCGAGGACCTCGAGGCGTACGAGGACTACCGCATGGGAGACACGATCGGGCGTGACGGGCTCGAGGCGTCCTACGAGTCCGATCTGCGGGGTGAGTCCGGCGAGCGGCGGTATCTCGTCAACAGCATGGGTCGCCAGATCGGCGAGGCGCTGGCGGAGACCCCGCCGGTGCAAGGCCACGACATCGTCTCCACGATCGATCCCCGCATCCAGCAGATCGCGGAGGACGCCCTCGAAGAGGGCGTCCAGGCCGCCCAAGGACGGATCGACCGGGGCAACACCGAGGTCCCCTTCGAGGCGACAGGCGGAGCCGTGGTCGTTATGGATCCGCGGGACGGCAGCATCCGGGCGATGGCCTCCTACCCCACGTACGACCCGTCCGAGTTCATCGACGGGATCCCGCAGGAGCGCTGGACGTGGCTCAACGACCCCCTCAACCAGTACCCACTCACCAACCGGGCGATAGGAGGCCTCTACGCCCCGGCCTCGACGTTCAAGGTCGTGACGGCGATGTCCGGTCTGCAGTGGGGGTTCATCACACGGGACACGATCGTGAACGCGGGCCCGTACTTCATCGCGGGGCGTGACAAGCGCATGTTCCGCGACTGGAAGGAGGGTGGCCACGGCCGCACCGATCTGCGCAAGTCGATAGTCCAGTCCGTGGACGTCTACTACTACACG
>JADZDR010000083.1 GCA_020850945.1 Acidimicrobiia bacterium
CCGACGCCGGCATCGTCACGGACAGGCCGCACGTCCACGCCGTGTGTCCGGTGTGCCGCGCGGTATCCCCGTCGCATGAGCCATCGGTCCCAAGAGTCACGGAGCCGTGTCGTGAGACCCTCTGTCCACGGACGCTCGAGAAACACGAGCACATGCAGATGGAAGTGCCAGCCGTGCATGCCGTGCGTCAGATCGGCCGCACGGATGAATCCCGCCATCCCCCGACGGAGCTCCTGGCCCCCCCGACCTTGCTGGACCGCCCGCCATCCCTCAGCGACCGTATCCCACACCTCCGCCAGACTCATACCGACGTCATGGGGCATCGTGAGCGTGACCATCATCAACTCGTGACCCTCACCAAGCCACTTGCGTGCCGCCTCGCCGATCTCATCAGCCCGGACCGCCCGAATCTTGCTCGCGCACACCGGACAGGCGTGCACCGACCCACAGACCTGGAAACCGCTGACATGTGACACCCGCTCCTCAGTCAGTTTCACCGCGCCACCCCGCGCCACCCTGATCGGGATCCGGCCGCAGCGGCCCAGCCGATTCCCAACACCGAAGAGCCGATGATTGACCCGTCGACCTCGCAGCCTCTGATTACGGCCCGCATACCACCGGGCCCTAGGCCGCTGACCTGGGCCGGAAACGCTCTTCGTATCGTTACCAAGAGACCCACCGCGTCGCCGTTGGCGTTGCCGGGCACGCCGGGCCCGGTCGGCAGCACGGCCGTGAATCTCGCGACGTCGTGACCGCTGAGTGAGAGTGTCACTTCGACTCGGGGGGCCTGGTACAGTCTGCATCGGTATATGCCCAGACGTGGGCAGTGTTCTGGACCCGCCCGGATTCCGCGTCCGTGGCGGGTCTTTTTTGTCAACGGCGAATTACACGCCCGTAGTTTGCTCCGTCGACCGGCGCCGTGGGGGGATGCTCGGCGCATCGTGACGGCCGCGGCCTCGGCTCGGTGTACGGCGTGGTGGGGCCTCCCCGGCCTTCGGCCGGGGGCCCGCCCCACCCACGTCCGAGGCCGGCTCCGATGTCGCGGGTACGCACGTGCACCGTGCACGCCGACGACTGCCGCCGCAGACCACGCAGACGCCGACGTCGTCGAGATGATCGAGGAGGTGGACTTCGGCGCCCGTCTCATACATGAGGTGGTCTCGGTGCCACGGACGCACGTACAGCCGATGCCGCCGTGGTCGGAGCCGTTCCCGCACGTGCCGCGTGAAGTCCTCGAACTCGTAGGCGTCGTATTCCCGCCACCAGAACACCCGACGGGGTGCCCACCCTGGCACGGCCCGGTGCCGTTCGCCGTCGAGGCCCTGAATCCAGCGGCCCGGGACCAGTCCACGGCAATGGACGACCACCTGGGTCACCTCCCGGAGGATTACGTCCGCTCGAGCCCAGGAGGGCGCCGTCCATCCGAGTGTGACGTTGACCTTGCGAAGCTGGTTCAGGGTTCGGGCCAGTCCGGCCGGGAGGCTCATCGACTGGCGAGAAGGGATGCACGCGGTGATCTCATCCAGGAGGAGGACGCTGTCGTGCAGGTCCGGGATCTGCCGCCAAGTCGCCAGCGGCTCCCACAGAGGATGGCGCCGGCGTGTCCCATCGCCCGTGTAGATCGGGAAGTTGCTGACGATCGCTCGGTCCGTCGCTTCGGCGAGACGCACGAGGTCGACGACCATGGCCAGGGTTTTGCCGTGCCCATTCAGTCCGACGTAGGCCGTGATTGGTGCTGTCATCGCCGCCGTCCGAGCGGTCTGTCACGCCGCGTGATGTCGCTAGGTGCCACGAGCAGGCACCGGAGAGTCGCGGTGTGATCTGCACGTGCCACGCGACGCTGTCTGCGCCGCCGCAACCGCCACAGCACCACCACCGTCAACACCGCGAGCAGTACCCAGACCATCTCAAGTGCCCTTTGCTGGTATCAGCCCGTACAGCCACAGGGCGACCCGCACGCCAGCCCCGAGTACGAGCGCCCCGCTCAACACGCCCAAGGCGGTAGACAGCAGGCCGACGTCGATCCAGTGGTCAAAGCGGCCCAGCCACTCGCCCACGACGCACGCGTAGTGGTCACTGCAACTGATGCTCCCATCCGATGCCCACGAGGGGGCGGTCCAGGCTGGGAAGAGCCCGAGGATAAGTTCGAGGAGGTCGAAGAGCCATCCGACGATTGTGTCTGTGATCATGTGTCCTCTCCTGGAATCGGGTTACTGCCGCCGCCCATCACCCACGCGCCGATTCGCCATAGACCGAACACGAGCCCCATAACGGCGACGACTTTGGAGAGGAGATATACGACGGTGCGGAGCCCTTCGTATGGCTGGTTGGCGCCGCTGCAGTTGTTGACCACGACGAGGGTCGTTGAGGTCTGGCCGATGTTGAGTGTGGGGCCGTAGTCGCAGCCGACGCCCCCCATGCCCAGCCCGTCACGGTACGCATCGATGATCTCGGCCCCTTCAGACGCGACCCATTGCACCGGTCCCCATGGCCACGATGTGCCTGCCGCGGCGGTCACCTCATCCCACAGGGCACCAAGATCGTCCTCTGGTACGAAGAGGGCTTCTAGCACGCACCAGAGTCCCCGCACGTACTCGATCGGGTTGAGCAGCCCCCATCCGGTCGGTGCGCATTCGCCGAGCCCGTTGCTCCCTGGCGTGCCGCCGCTGCCCGGCGTGCCCGAGCCGGGAGCACCGTTGCCGTCCCCGCATACATCGTCGTCGAGTGACGACCACTCGGCAGCTGCGGCGAGCACGTCTCGGTCATAGGTGTCGCCGCTTGCTCCAGCCCATTCTCGGAGCGCGGCCTGGAGGGCGCCGGACTCGCCCATTAAGTACACGAGGAGGTCTCGGATTGTGGTCATAGAGTCGCCGACGTGGTACGGGTCGGTGACCTGGTCCGCGTTCGCGTCGGCGCCCCAACTGCTCCACGTGGCAGCGGGGATCAGGTACGGGCCAGTGCTATCCGGTGCCTCTTCGACCGTAACGCCGAACTCGGACTCGATCTGCGCCAGGCCCATCAGCACTGATGGCGGGACGCTCCCGCAGACGCCGAGTTGTCGGGCCCACGGGTCGAAGCGTTCGGGATGTCCGCTCGGCCACCCACCCGACGGGACTGTGTCGTCTATGTCCGGCTGTGGCTCACCGGGATCGTCTCCCCCACAGTTCGTGCCCGTGATCGCGTAGAGGTACCACGTGCTGGCATCGCTGTACCCGCTAGGCGGGTCGCCTGTGCTCGTCCAGAGCGTCGTAATGGCCCCATACAGGTAGCCACTCGTGTACGTGGTGGCGCCGTATGCCACGACGACGTAGTTCGGCTGGCTCTGGTAGTCCCGGCGTAGACAGACTCGGTCGGCTCCGCTTATCTGTGTGCCCGTCGCGGTTTGGTACCAGTACAGGTATTGCGTCCCGTAGGGCTGCGCCTGCCCGTTGTAGTTGCGCAGTTCGCCGCGGACGGCGCTGAGGTCGTCGGCGAGTGCGGCCATGCCCGTACACGTGTCGAAGTCGTATGGGGTGGCTGGGTTCGGGGGGCATCCGAGCCATTCGGGATCGCCCACAACGGCTCCGGACGCGGCGGACGCCCATCCCAGGATCCCTGCGGCTCCCAGGATGAGCGTCACCGCGAGGCCCGTCAGGCCTTGACGAATCGCTTGGCGAGACGCCATGCGAGGAAGGCGGCGACGAGCACCGCCGCATAGGGGAGGACCGTCTGGATCGTCTGAAGGGCCTCGTCCTTGATCGTGGCCGCTCCGGTGCCCACCTCGGTCGACGGGTCGATCGCTTGCGCGTGCGCTCCCGCTCCGGACACGACGAACCAGAGCAGTCCGCCCAGCCCCATCGCTGCGGCGAGCCACATCATGCGTCGCAGATGTCCTGCGCTTGTGAGTGTCGCTGTCATTGCTTTCACCTCCTCTCGTTGTCCCGACTGCCATTGACCGTCACCTCCTCATGAGGACGATCACAAGTCCCACCAGGATCCCGTACATGAGCGCCTCTAGTACGAACTCAACGCCGACCATCTCACGACCGGGTGAGCAGTTCGACGGCGGCATCCCAGCAGCGCACTACTGCGAATACAGCTAGGACTGTTACGGCGAGTGCTGGCATTGCACGTCATCTCCGGAACTGGAGGACCGTAATCACGGCCAGTAGGAAAATGGCCAGTCCTGCTGCGACTTCGACGGTCGCTAGCAGTTCGGTGGCCTGGTCAGGGCTCACACCTCGACCTGGACGGGCACGAGCTCCTGGCCGACCGTGCGGTAGCTACGGCCGTTGGGGTAGAGCACGCAGTCGATGGTGATCGTGGAGAATGGCTCCAAGACTGCAACCTGACGCCAGAGGGCGTCATCTCGGATGCGGATAGGGACGGGATCGGCCTGGGGGTCCTCGACGACCCAAAGCGTCCGGGTGACGCCGGGACCCACCGTGCGGCCGTCACCTGCCACGAACCCCGTGTACGCCCGTTCGCTCAGTGACGCGACAACGCCGCTGACTCTGCGTGTCGGATTCTCCGGCATGGCGATTGCTCCTCTCATCAGGCTGGTTTGGCTGGCGCCGAAGGTAGCGCGGTGTTCGCCGTGGGTGGTGGATCCTCGCCCCGTGTGTGCCGTCTCGTGGTGGTTTGTCCCGTCGCTTCGTCGGCTTGCCGGGCGGACCGTGAGTCACCCACTCGCTGCGCTCGCTAGGGCCGCTGCGCTGACTCAAGGTCCGCCTGCGGCGGCGCCGATCTCAGCCGTGCCAAACCAGCCGACGAGACGGAGGACCCATGAGTACTGGCGAGATCGCTACCCGAGTTGCCCTGTTGCCCCTGTTCCGGCTGCTCGACTTGCGCCTGCGGTGCGGGACGTGCCTGGCGTGGTGGCCGGCACGGGTCGTTACCGTGGACGTCCACTCCGGCGAGTGGCGCTGCCCCACGTGTTGGACGCACTGACCGACGCTGTCCCGGCCTCCCACTAGCACTGGGGGGCCGGGACTGTGCCCGCTCGAGAGGACCAATCGCCAAACCAGCCCTCGCAGACACAGCCCGACCCCTACTGTGTCACGATAATGCACCCGGCCAGCACGCTGGTCCGGGCGCACGTAGCGGGGCGGGCCGGCGGCCTGGCACAGCCCACTGCCCTGCGTCAAGGGGTCGCTGCGGGACTGCGCTTCGCTTCGTGTCCTCGCTTCGGCCTACGGCCGATCCCCGTTGACGCTGGGGCCCTGTGTGCTGTGCGGCGTCCGGCCGGTCCCTGCAGGTGCCCCTGAGCACCGCCCCGCCCCGACATCAGGAGCCATACCGTGACAGACGACTATCTCCCGCACATCGACCCGGCGAACCCGTGGCCGGAGGTCGCTGGCGTCCTGCGCTCAGCAATCCGCACCGCACTCGACGTCTTGGAAGCCACAGACGGCCCAGACTCCCTCCGGATCGACGGTGCCATCGCCGTCCTGCGACAGGGCCTCACCGCACGACAGACGATCCTCGTCGCCGCAGAACAGCAGCGCAAGACCTAACGCACCTCGAACTCGGGTATCTCGGCGCCATCGCGCACTACCCAGGTCACCGACACATCGAGTCCGCACCCCCGTAATCGGTCATGGATCCCGACCGCCCCAGCAGCCTCTGCGCCTTCCAGGATGGCGATGTGCACCTCGACGTCCTCGCCGCAGAGTCGCATCAGGCGTGGGCCGAGCAGCGCGACGGTAGGAGCGTCCTGTTCGTGTGCTGCTATCTCGTCGTCCGTGGGGACCTCCTCGTCCTGGACTCCGAGCACTCGTGCTCGGAGTCCCCGTGACCATGTCAGCGCCCTCCGGCCGTGGGATGCCGCCACATATTCCCGCCACAGCGCGACATCGGACTCCCGCCCCTCATCGACAATGTCACCGAGGAGCTCCCAGACCGTCCGTCCGCCGATCCCCGCCTTACGGTCCGAGCGGGCCAATTCGAGTGCCACCTTACTCACGTAGTCCCCGACGCCGGCATCGTCACGGACAGGCCGCACGTCCACGCCGTGTGTCCGGTGTGCCGCGCGGTATCCCCGTCGCATGAGCCATCGGTCCCAAGAGTCACGGAGCCGTGTCGTGAGACCCTCTGTCC
>JADZDR010000084.1 GCA_020850945.1 Acidimicrobiia bacterium
CCTCTCCTCGTTCATCGAGGCGATGACACTCGTCGACGGCCGCGGCCAGGTGCGCCGTCTCGCGGTGGACTCGGAACCGGACATCTTTGCTGCTGCCCGCGTCCACCTCGGCTGCCTCGGTGTCGTGACCGACATTACGTTCCGCTGCACCGAGTCCTTCGATCTCGAGGAGCGACTCGAGATCATGGACTTCGACAAGGCGCTCAGGAACCTCGACTCCTATGTGGACGGCAACGACTACTGCAAGCTGTGGTGGCTGCCCCACACCGACCGCGTGCAGGTGTATGCCTTCAACAAGACCTCTCGGCCCCACACGCGCCTCACGTTCCAGGAACGAGTCGACAAGAGCGGCCTCTCGGGCCTCACCTACGGCGGTCTCCTGCGACTCGGCCGCCTCGTCCCCGACCTGATTCCCCTCACCCTGAAGGCGATCGACCGGGTCGGGTTCAAGTCCCACACCCGCGTCGACAGGAGCGACAGGATCATCAAGTACGTCGGCGCGATCCCGCGTCACCAGGAGACCGAGTACGCGATACCGCGAGCCGGTGCAGTCGAGGCGATAGAGCGGTGGCGGCGTCTCGTGCACAGGGCCGACTCGTACGAGGTGAACTTCACGCAGGAGATCCGCTTCGTGGCGGCAGACGACATCCCGATGAGCCCTGCCTCGGGTCGGGACAGCTGCTACCTGGGTGGCTACATCAGCAGTCTCCCGTGGGCGCCCCTCTACTTCGCCGACTTCGAGGCGCTCATGGCCGAGTACGAGGGCCGCCCCCACTGGGGGAAGACCTTCACGCGCACGGCCGCGGAGCTCCGCGCCCTCTACCCGGGGTACGACGCGTTCGACGCCGTGCGCAGGCGTTGCGACCCGGCAGGGGTCTTGCGCAACAGCTTCGTGGATCGCGTCTTTCCACCACCTGTCACGTCGTAGCGGGGCCGGTCGAAAGAGCCGAGAGTCTCAGCCGGTCTTGTGGCGGACCGTGATCTCCTCGATCGTCCAGTTGCCATGCGGTGAGAGGAAGGCAGCGATGTCCTGAGCCGTGGCCGGGAACTCCTTCGGAGCCGTCTCGATCGCCACGAGGTCCGGCTCCTCGGAAACGACGAGCCAACCCTGGGATTCCGCCCACGCCGCCACGGCACTGCCGCCCCCCTGGAGCCCGCGGGCGGAGACACGGGGGCTCTCGGCGTTGCGCTCGGTGACGACCTCGATCTCGATGTCCTTGTCGGGGAGCACGAGGCGCGCCCAGGCCGTGTTGGACCCCGCCCACTCGAGGAAGTCCGTCACGAACTGGCCGAATCCTGTCGTGTGGACGACCTTGCCGAGCAGCTTCTCCATCGACATGAGGACCGACGTGCCTTTCGTGTTCGTCGCACCGGGCGCGGGCGCAAGCGTAGTTGCTCGTCCTCGCGCCGCCGGGTTTCGCCGTTCTCCATTGTGCGGGGCCAGGTGCCAGACTACACTGCCGTCTGGCACTCTCCGGTGTCGAGTGCTAAGAACTCTCCCGAGTCCCCATCCATATCGCAAGGAGCTGCCGAAATGCCCAAGTCGATCGTGTTCGACGAGACCGCGCGGCGTGCACTCGAGGCCGGAATGGACAAGCTGGCCGACACGGTGAGGGTCACCCTCGGCCCGAAGGGCCGCAACGTCGTCCTCGAGAAGAAGTGGGGAGCCCCCACGATCACCAATGACGGTGTGTCGATCGCCAAGGAGATCGACCTCGAGGATCCCCAGGAGAGGGTCGGGGCCGAGCTCGTCAAGGAGGTCGCCAAGAAGACCGACGACGTCGCCGGGGACGGCACGACGACTGCCACCGTGCTCGCGCAGGCGATGGTGAAGGAGGGCCTGCGCAACGTCGTGGCAGGCGCGAACCCGATGGAGATCAAGATCGGGATCGAGAAGGCGATCGAGACGGCTGTGGCCGAGATCGGCAAGGTCTCCAAGGAGGTCGAGTCCAAGGACGAGATCGCCCAGGTCGCGTCCATCTCCGCTGCTGACGAGGAGATCGGCGGCATCATCGCAGAGGCGATCGACAAGGTCGGCAAGGACGGCGTCATCACGGTCGAGGAGAGCCAGACCTTCGGCATGGACCTCGAGCTGTCCGAGGGGATGCGTTTCGACAAGGGGTTCATCTCGCCCTACTTCGTGACCGACCCCGAGTCGATGGAAGCTGTCTTCGACGACGCCTACGTCCTCCTCAACCAGGGCAAGATCTCGAATGTGCAGGACCTCCTGCCCGTGCTCGAAAAGGTCATGCAGACGGGCAAGTCCCTCGTCATCATCGCGGAGGACGTGGAGGGTGAGGCTCTCGCAACCCTCGTCGTGAACAAGATCCGCGGGACTTTCCGCTCCGTCGCCGTGAAGGCACCTGGCTTCGGTGAGCGCCGCAAGGCGATGCTCCAGGACATGGCGATCCTCACGGGTGGCGAGATCATCAGCGAAGAGGTCGGCCTCAAGCTCGAGAACGTCGACCTCGACCTCCTCGGCCAGGCACGCAAGATCGTCGTCACCAAGGACGAGACCACCATCGTCGAGGGTGCCGGCGCGAAGGCCGACATCGAGGGCCGCATCAACCAGATCAAGGCCGAGATCGAGAACACCGACTCCGACTACGACCGCGAGAAGCTCCAGGAGCGCCTCGCCAAGCTCTCCGGCGGAGTCGCGATCATCAAGGTCGGGGCGGCGACTGAGGTCGAGCTGAAGGAGAAGAAGCACCGCATCGAGGATGCGGTGTCCACGACGAAGGCGGCCGTCGAGGAGGGGATCGTCCCTGGCGGCGGAATCGCCCTTCTGCGGGCCCAGGACGCCGTGGCCAAGATGAAGGGCCTCAAGGACGACCAGCGCACCGGTGCCGACATCGTGGCGCGCTCCCTCGAGGAGCCGATCCGCCAGATCGCCTTCAACGCATGCATCGAACCGGGCGTCGTCGTCCAGCGCGTGCGGGATCTGCCGACGACTGAGGGCCTGAACGCGCAGACGGGCGAGTACCAGGACCTCTTCAAGGCCGGCATTGTCGACGCCGCGAAGGTGACACGATCGGCGCTCCAGAACGCGGCGTCGATCGCCGCCCTGTTCCTCACGACCGAGGCGATCATCTCTGACGTACCCGAGGACAAGAAGGCCGCGCCTGCCATGCCCGGTGGCGGCATGGGCGGCATGGGCGGCGGTATGGGCGGCATGGACTTCTGACCGTTCGGTCCGCCTCGGGCTGGGGCAGCGGCGCTATTCGAGTGCCCGTGCCTTGAAGCGACGCAGCCCCACCCAGCCGAACACGCACGTCGAGAGGATCATGCCGAGGAAGATGCCCCAGAAGGGCATGTGGGGTATCCCCGGGGTCAGGACTCGCCGCACACCCTCGCTCGAATAGACGAGAGGGTTGATGAGGACGAGGACCTGGAGCCACGGCACACCCTCGATCGTGAGGGCCTCCGAACCGAGCTGTTGCCACGTGTACGTCGTGCAGCCGAAGAAGATGAGTGGTGTCACGATGACGCTGAACATGAGCGGGAGCTGCTGAGGGCGCACGATCACGCCGAGGAAGAGGCCCAAGGACGCGGCCATCACACTCGCGACCACGAGGGTGACGGCCAGGGCGGGCAGTTGGCTCCAGCTCACGTGCACGATGTCGCCCATCACGAGGAGGGCGAGGGGGAGCACGATGACGGCGGAGAGCAGCCCCTGGAACGCGCCGAACAGGATCTTCTCGATCCCGAGCCATTCGACCCGGATCGGGCAGAGCAACCTGTCGTCGATCTCGCGCACGAAGCCGAGGTCGAAGGCGAGGGGCATCGTCACGGCCTGCATCCCGGACAGGATCGTGGACATGGCGAGGATGCCTGGCAGGAGGATCGGGCCGAACTGGCTCGCGTCCACGGTTCCGATGCGGGGCAGGATGTAGCCGAAGATGAGGACGAAGAGCAGTGGCTGCATGCCGGAACGGGCGATGACGGTCACGAAGTCGCGCCGCATCACACGCCAATCGCGTTCGAGGAGACCGGCGAAGGTCCACCACGCGTTGGTGCGCTGCCCGCCCGGGGCGGAGACCGTGTCTTCGACCATCGCCTCGGACACCGTCATTCGCGGAGCTCCCGTCCTGTGAAGTGGATGAACACGTCCTCGAGCGACGGCTCGTGCACGGAGACATGGTGGAGGTGGGCACCGCTTGCCACGATCGCAGCCACGACCTCGGGCACGACCTTGTCGCCGCCCGTCACCCACACCCGCAGACCCGTCTCCGTGGTCTCGACTTCACCGACGTCGGCCAGTTCCGCGACTGCCGCGCCCGCGTCGGCGCGCAGGTCGGTGTCGATGACGACCTCGATGCGTGTCCCGGCCGGGATCATGCGTTTGAGCTCCGCCGGGGTGTCGACGGCGAGGAGGACGCCGTGGTCGATGATCGCCACTCGGTCACAGAGAGCGTCCGCTTCCTCGATGTAGTGCGTCGTGAGGAGGACCGTGGTGCCCTCCTGGCGGAGCCGCTCTATCTCGTCCCACATCGCGCGTCGCGTCTGGGGGTCGATGCCCACAGTCGCCTCGTCGAGGAGGAGCAGGGTCGGTCTGTGCACGAGAGCGCGGCAGAGGAGGAGGCGCCGCACCATCCCGCCCGAGAGGTCGATCGGCCGCGTCGCCGACTTCTCGGCGAGCATGAACCTGTCGAGGAGGCTCCGCGTGCGCTCCACGGCATCGCGGCGCGTGAGACCGAAGTACCGCCCGTGCAGGTAGAGGATCTCCCACACAGTGAGCGAGTGATCGAGGTTGGGCATCTGCGGTGCCACACCGACGTGTCGCTTCGCGTTCGCGGGGTCACCCACGACGTCGACGCCATCCACCCGGATCGTGCCCGATGTCGGTTCGTGCCGGGTCGTGATCATGGAGATCGTCGTGGTCTTGCCGGCTCCATTCGGGCCGACGAGACCGAAGATCTCACCCCGGCCCACGACGAGGTCGACCCCGCGGACGGCCTCGACGGGGGGGCCGATCGGTGGGGTGTAGGTCTTCCTCACGTCCTCCAGCACGAGGATCGGGTCCGATTCGGGGTCTGGCGGGCGTGAGGAGGCCGGCTCGGCGAGCGTGGCGTCTCGTGTGTCCGTCACGCCGCTCTCTCCAGATCGCCGAGGATCCGCGGGATGTCGCCGAGCGCGGGCGCAGTCCACGTGTGCTGTCCGGGACCCTCGTGGTCCTGGGGCTGGGGCCCACCTACACGCACGGACCGGCAACCGGCCCGATTCGCGGCGGTCGTCATCGCGGGGTCAGTGCTGACCGCCACGATCCTGCCGGGCAGGATGCCCATGCTGGAGGCGGCTGCCCGCAACAGGTTGGGGTCGGAGGCCGCGTATCCCAGATCATGGGGTGCCACCACCGACTCGAACCAGCCTTCCCAGTCGAGGACCGCGAGCGTGGCACGCACTGACGCGGCCGAGATCCCCTCTCCGGCACAGACAAGTCCGAGCCGGTAACGCCCGAAGCAGGTGGCAAGCACTTCGGCGGTGCCGGGCGATGTGGCGCGACCGAGGAGAGGCGCGGTCGGGTCAGGCGGCATTTCGAGGAGCGTGTCCTCGAAGGAGAAGAGCACACCACGAATGCGGGGCATGCGTCAGGATAAGCCTTGGCACCCGTTCCCGGCCCAATCCATTCGGGGGGTGGGTCAGGGGACGGGGGGAGAGGCAGGCTGTCAGGTCGTGGTGAGATCGAGCTCGCGCTCGATCATGTCGAATTCGCGGGTCTGCGTCTCGCGGATGAGAGTGCTGAGAGCAGCTTCGACGCCTGCGCGGAAGTCGTCGGGCGAGTTGTAGAGGTAGGCCCGTTTGCGGAGCCGGTCCCGCATGTCGTAGAGGTGTTCCGACGACATCCTTTTGCGCGTCAACTGGGCGTCACTGTTGGGCATGGACATGTGGTCCCTTCTTCATGCTGGGCATGTTCGCGGCGATTGCACGTGAGAATTCGGTTGTTGGGGACGGCCGGACGTCTCGCCTGCGCACGAATGGTCGTGTCAATGTTTCGAGGACGGCGGCGCAAACCCCTTGGATACTCCGCTCGCGGATTCCGGATGTGCGACACACCGATCTTGGCACACTATGGCGGAATTTTCCAGCCCCGGCTTTCGCGGGGTGGGAGCACCGGTCGCCGTCACGGTGGCCGGTGTTGCGAAGCCACCGGGTCCGCGTGAGACTGCCGACGTGGCATCTGACCCGGTGGACGTCCCCTCGGCCCGCGCGGCGCTGCACGAGACCGCCGCGGAGCTCGGTGATCGGATCGGCGTAGCAGTCGCGCGCTGGGTCGTGGACAGCGTCGCATCGGTTCTCGACGCGTGGGGTGGGGCCGACACCTCGAGTCGGGCACGGGCATTGGAGGAAGCCGCGCGAGCGGGTGCGAGGGCGGCAGACGAGGCGACGCAACGCATCGCGGCGATCGACGTCGAGTCCGTGTCGCGGCCCGGTGTCCCAGGGCCCCTCGAGGTGCTGACAGACCTCTACGGGTTCCCGTCTGCGGTTCTCGCCGAGGTCGGCGTCCCACCCGTCGTCCGAGACGACTTCGAGGTGCGAAGCTTCCCCGCCGACCCTTACGGTCTCCGGCCCAGGTCCTTCCGTGATCTGCCGGGAGGGGAGCATCTCGCTGACCTGCATCTGCGCTGGGGTGTCGCCAAGACGGTGCTGGTGCTCGCTGCCCGTGGGTCAGGCGATGCGGCCGAACCAGACGAGTGACGCCACGATCCCGGCGAGCAGGCAGACCAGGGCCGCCACCGCGAACCAGACGGTGAGGTCCACGACCTGCTCTTCGAGGCCGACCTGGGAGCCGACGTCCCTGAAGATCCGTTCGAGGGATCCCTCGTCCAGGGCGCGGAAGTACTTGCCGCCCGTCGCGTCGGCGATGCTCTCGAGCTGTGCCTCGTTCACGACGACCGGGACACGGGTTCCCTCGAAATCGATGGTCGTCGACTGGGTGCCGAAGGCGACCGTGTAGACGGGGATTCCCAGTTCGGCGGCCTGGGCGGCGGCCTCCTCGACTGGCGTTCCGAGTTGGTTGTCGCCGTCGGACATGAGAAGGATCGCCGAGGCGTCCCCGGCGTCTTCGAGGCTGCCGTCTTCCTTCAGGACGTCGAGGCTCGTGACGATTCCGTCGCCGATCGCCGTGCCCTTCTCGAGGCGCAGCGAATCGATGGCCTCGATGACCGTCTCGTGGTCACGCGTGGGCCACTCGACGGGTCGGGCCGAGCCGGCGAAGGAGACGACGCCGACACGCATGCCCTCTGGCATGTTCGACAGTGCCTGATCGGCTGCCGCCTTCATGGCGCCGAGCCGGTTCGGTTCCACGTCCGTGGCCTTCATCGAGATCGAGACGTCGAGGGCCATGATGAGTGTTGCCTGTTCCTTGGGCAACTTCGTCTTCATGCCGGGGCGGCCGAGCGCGAGGGCGCCCAATACGACTGCGAGGACGAGCAGCCCGGCCGGTACCCAGCGGCGCCAACCCGGGCGGGGCGCGACATCGTCGAGCAGATCTGCTGCCGCAAAGCGCACTGCCGACCTATGGCGGCGTTGTGTGGCGAGCCAGAGGCCGAGCGCCACGAGGGGAACCGCCAACAGGGCGAAGAGCATTACCGGGTCGGCGAAGCCCACCGTCTTCTCCTTCTCGCTTCCATCTGGTGCATGAGTTGGGTCAGCCAGTCGTCTCCTGTGGAGACGATCATGTGGTCGGCGTGGGCGGCCATGACGGCTTCGGCGATGCGCTCGGCATGCACCGCGGCCCGCGACGCGAACCTCTCCCGGATCTTGCGATTCGACGTGTCGAGGGTGAACATGCGGCCCGACTCGGGGTCCGTGAAGGTGACGACACCTACGTCGGGGAGGCTCAGCTCACGTGGATCACGGATCTCGACGCAGACGAGCTCGTGGCGGCTCCCGAGCCGAACGAGGGGACGTCGCCATCGTTCGGTGTCGAGGTCGCGGAAGTCGGAGACCACGACCACGGTCGCACGCTCACGCACGACGACGTCGAATCGGTCGAGGGCGGCACCGAGGTCGCTGCGGGCACTCTCCCTCTCGATGGCGAGCCGCTCGATCATGTCGAGGAGCCCGGCACGCCCCGTGCGAGGCGGCATCGGGCGGTCGGTTCCGTCGACGAGGGGCATCATCCCCACGCGTGCCGCCTGGCGCAGCGCGACGAGACCGAACACCGTGCCGACAGCCGTCGCGAGATCAGCCTTCTCGAGGGTGCGCGTCCCGAACGCCATGGACGATGAGGTGTCGATCCCGAGCCAGAGCGTGAGCCTGCGTTCGGCGACGGGTACGCGGACGTGCGGGATGGCGGTGCGCGCGGTTGCCGCCGCGTCGAGGTGGCGCCACTCGTCACCAGGTGCCCACGGACGAATCCGGTCGATCTCCATGCCGCCCCGGACGCCGAAGGCCCGCTGTTCCCCTGCAGCCGTGCCCTCCATGCGGCGCCTCACCGCAAGATCGAGACGGCGCAGCAGGGTTTCAGGAGGCAGCGTGTGCATCGCTTCCCGGATCCTCGGTCGGTGTTGTCGCCTCACCTGGTTGCGGGTCACCCCAGCCGGTGTGCGTGTTCGCCTCGGCGGATGCAGGTGGGGCGAAGATCTGTGCTTGTTGCGCCGTTGGGTCCGCCCCGCGGTCGGCGGGTGCGTACTGCGACTGGTCGGGACGGGGCCGGGGCATGCCGCCGGAGAGGTCGATCGCCGGCATGGGCACCACCTGCAACGCACGTTGGATCACGTGCTCGGGCAGGACGCCGTCGATGATCGCCTGGTAGCTGAGGACGAGCCTGTGACGCATCGTGTCGTACGCGAGCTCGCCGATGTCCTGGGGGAGGACGTAATCCCTGCCCCTGAGGAACGCGAGCGCCCGGCCTGCCCGCACGAGGGAGAGGGACGCGCGGGGACTTGCGCCGAACTCGACAGCGTCTGTCAGCTCGCCGAGGGGTGAGACGGGACCGGGCCGGGTCGCGGTCACGAGCTCGACCGCGTAGTGGATGACGGCGGGATCGACGTACACGCTGTCGGCGCCGTGCTGGAGCTCGATGAGTCGAGCCGGGCCCACGACCTCGGACACGGCAGGGAGGTCCACGGAGACGCGCCGGATGACCTCGGTCTCCTCGGTCCGGGTCGGATAGCCGACGACGACCTTGAGCAGGAAGCGGTCGCTCTGGGCCTCGGGCAGGGGATAGACGCCTTCGGACTCGATCGGGTTCTGCGTCGCGAGCACGAAGTAGGGCTGTGCCACTTGGTGTGTCTCACCGGCGATCGTGACCTGTTTCTCCTCCATGACCTCGAGGAGAGCGGACTGGACCTTTGCCGGCGCGCGGTTGATCTCGTCGGCGAGGACGAAGTTCGCGAAGACGGGTCCCTCCTCGACGCTGAACCTCCCGGTGTCCGGGTGCCACACACGGGCGCCGACGAGATCGGCGGGGACGAGGTCGGGTGTGAACTGGATGCGGCTGAACGAACCACCGAGCACGCGTGCCACGGTCTTCACGGCCAGGGTCTTGGCGAGGCCTGGCACCCCCTCGAGCAGGACGTGACCCCGGGACAGGATGGCGACGAGCATGCGCTCGAGGAGCTGTTCTTGGCCGACGATCACCTTCTTGATCTCGAACAGGGCCTGCTCGATGGTCGCCGTGTGCTCCTGCATCAATCATCTCCAGATGTGAGGCCCGGCGTGCTCCGGATGGCGCCGGGTGCGAGAGGCTCGAAGTAAAGCGTCCCGAACATGTTTGTCGTCCCAACTAAGAGCGGCATGAAATCCTCGTGAGCCGGCGCCGGAGACCGCGTGGTGACTCTACGTCTGGGCCTGGATGCCGTGTCGGCCAGGCTCAGGGTGGGAGCAGAAATGACGACCCCCCAGGTGTGGGGTTCCTGGGGGGTCGGCTGGGGTGCGAGAGACTCGGACTGGGAGGAAAGAAGTCTCTCGCTTTCCTGCCGCAGGTTGTGGGGTCACCTGTGGCAGGAGGCTCGGGAGGCTCACCCGGGTCATGGCGATCGTGGGGAAATCACCGAACCCACCTCCTGAGCGATTTACGATGCTGCAGGGCCTGTGCTGGGCATCGTGTTTTTCAAATCGCCGACGGGCCTTGGGACGGGAACCTGGGAGGTGAATCCCCGTCCACCCGGCAGCGCTTTCGGGACGACTGCAGTGTGGCGACGATTCCTGAAGATCCGCTGAGGTTCCAAGACTCGGTTCCCGACGGATCGATCAGACCGCACCAAGCTGAATCGCCACGGGAAGCATACACCATCTCGCGACACACCGGGTTCATTTGAGTGGTAGGTACGGCACGCATCGTGGTGGGTTGTCTCGGGTCGTGGTTCGGGGCGTGCCCCGTCTCCCCGCAGCCGGACCGTATGATTCTGAGCGGTCCGACCCGGGATCGGCCCGAGGCCGATCCCGGGTACCGAAGCTGGCTCATCGAGAGGTCGGGACACCTTGTCCACGCAGATCACTGCCACCCTGCTCGTGGTCGATGACGACCCTCGCATCCTCGCGACGCTGCGGCGCAACCTCGCGCTCGAGGGTTACGAGGTGGTCACCGCTGAGACGGGGGGCGAAGCCCTGTCGCGTCTCGACGGCATCGATCTCGTGATCCTCGACCTCAACCTGCCAGGCATCGACGGTATGGAGGTGTGCCGGCGCGTCCGCTACTCGAGCTCGATTCCAGTCCTCATGTTGACGGCACGCGACCAGGTGGGGGACAGGGTCGAGGGTCTCGATGCGGGGGCGGACGACTACCTCGTCAAACCCTTCGCGACCGAAGAGCTCCTCGCTCGAGTCCGCGCGCTCCTGCGCCGCCACGGCGGAGGCGAGAGGCCGAAGGTGATCCGTTTCGCGGATCTCTCCATCGACACCGAGAGCCGCACGGTGCGTCGCGGGGACCGCAACATGGAGTTGACCGTGCGCGAGTACGACTTGTTGGTCTTCCTCGCCGAGAACGCCCGTAAGGTGATGACGAGATCCCAGATCATGAACGAGGTCTGGGGCTACGACATCGACGTCGGATCCAACACGCTCGAGGTCTACGTCGGTTACCTCCGCAAGAAACTCGAGGCCGGCGATGAGCCCAGGATCCTGCACACGGTTCGCGGTATCGGCTACGTCCTGCGTGAGTGACGGGTATGGGTAGGGGCTCTCTCCGCGCGAGGCTGGCAGCCGCGTCGGCCCTCGCCGTCCTCCTCGTCTCCGCCGTGTTCGGGGTCGTGCAGTTCCGCTTCTTCTCCCAGAGCGCCCTGAACCGTGTGGACGAGGATCTCGACCGGGCGCTCAGCACCGTCCAGCAGTTCGCGAGCCTCGCCGGGAGCCTCGGCATTCCGGGTGAGCTCTCGCGGCGCCTCGTCGAGACCGCGCTCGCCGACAAGCCCGAGATCGAGACGTGGTGCGTCGGTCCCGGCTGCGACGAATCGGTGCCGGCGCCACCCGACGGGTTCTCGCAGCTCGGTGCGTCCGGTTCCGAGCTCGTGTACAACCGGGACTGGCTGGGTCGTCCGTACAGGATCATGGCGCGTCGAGCCGACTCGTTCGTGATCCTCGCCGGGCAGCCGATCGACGGTGTGCTCGCGTCCCAACGCCAGATCATGTGGTTTCTGGTCGCACAGGCTGTCCTCATGGCCACTGTGGCGGGTGGACTCGGGTACCTCGTGACCCGCCAGGCGATGCGGCCCGTGCGGCGACTGGCCGGGACGGCGCAGGCGATCGCCGAGACAGGCGACCTCAAGAAGCGCGTGCGGGAAGGCGCCGCGGATCGCGACCTGTCGAATCTCGCCTCCACCTTCAACGACATGCTCGATCGCATCGAGGTCGTGTACCAGCGCCTCGCGGATTCCCTCGAGGCCGAGAAGCGGCTCGTAGCGGACGCGTCCCACGAATTGCGTACACCTCTCACCACCATCCAGGGCAATGTCGACTACCTGCGGCGGCGAGGAGCCGACGCAGAGGCCATCGACGACATACAGGCCTCCACAGACCGGCTCACCACGCTCGTCACGCACCTGACCGAGCTCGCCCGCGAAGATGCCGGAGTCCACGAGACGTTCGTAGCCGTGGATTTCGACGAGATGGTGCGTGACATCTGCGCGGAGCCCGCGTTCGGTGGCGTGGATCTGAGGCTGGACCTCGACGAGAACCTGTGGGTAGAGGGCTCCGAGACATCCCTGTCTGCAGTCGTTCGCAACCTCGTGGGCAACGCCGTCAAGTACGGGGCGGGGGAGGTGTCCGTAACAGCTCGTGCCGAGGACGGCAACGCCGTCCTCGAGGTCGACGACAACGGGCCCGGAGTCGATCCCGACGACATCGAGCTCGTCTTCGAGCGGTTCTGGCGGTCGGGTGACACGAAGGGGAGGGAGGGTTCGGGCCTCGGGCTCTCCATCGTGCGGGCGACCGTCGACGCACACGGCGGGAGTGTCGTGGCGCTGCCTGGGCCCGGTGGGCGTTTTCGTGTCACACTCCCCCTGTGCAGCCCACGGCACACGGCCGGGGCGGAGCTGGACGAAGGGGAGGACGCCGCCGAGCCGACCGGGGACGGCGACCGTCCGGTGGCATCACGAACCCCAGCCGAATCGCCACAGAGGTGACACGCGCGCATGCATGAAGAACCCACGAGGCGGAATCGCTCCCTGCCCGACTTCGAGGCCCTTGTGGGCGGGGTGCGCGGCGTGCCTGCTGCCGATGCCGAACGGCCCCTCGGCGACAGGTGGGGTCGCGATCCCGAACTGGTGGAACGACTCGCGCCTTTCGTCGACTTCCTCTACGACAGGTGGTTCCGGACAGAGGCCGACGGCTTCGAGAACATCCCCGAAGGCGGCGCCCTGCTCGTCGCGAACCATGCCGGGGCATTCCCCCCCGACGCACCACAGATCCAGTGGGCGGTGCGAAGGCACCTCGAGCGTGACGTCTACATGATGGGTGAGAACCTCCTGTCCCGTGTGCCGTTCCTCGGCTGGGTCTTTCGGCGGGCGGGGGGCATCGAGGCGAACCCCGAGACGGCACGCAAGCTCCTCGCCGACGACGGCTGTCTCGCCCTCGTGTTTCCGGAAGGGACGAAGGGAACCGGCAAGCACATGTCCCAGCGCTATCGCCTCCAGCGGTTCGGGCGGGGCGGGTTCGTGCGGGTGGCGATGGATGCAGGTGTCCCGATCGTCCCGGTCGTCGTCCTCGGCGCCGAGGAAGCCATGCCTGTGTTCGGGAACCTCGACTTCGTCGCCCGGCTCGCCAACCTCCCCTACGTGCCGCTCACGAGCTTGATCTGGCTTCCCGTCAAGTTCCGCATCAAGTTCCTCCCGCCGATCCACGTCGCGGACGGTCCCACTGACGACCACACGGTGGCGCTGTACACGGAAGGAATCCGGGACGCGATCCAGACCGCTCTGCTCGACCTCATAGGTGCACGCAAGTCCGTGGTTCTCGGATGAGGCGCACCGTCGTCACGGATGCGGCCCGCGGCATCGGCGAGCTCGTCGCGGAGGCCATGCGGGCAGTCGGCGTCGGAGTCCACTCGATGGGACAGCGTCCCTCCGAGAGCCACGCCCAGGAGGCTGAGGCGTGGCTGGAGGTGTGCCGGGAGTTCGAACCCGACGCCCTTTTCGTGAGCCACCTGCGTATCCGGGGAGGGGGCCTGTCCCGCAGTGCCGTGCAGACCGCCGAGGCGATCTTCGCGGCGGCGGCGAGATGCCCATCGCTCCAGAAGATCGTCCTCCTGTCGTCAGGGCAGATCTACGGTAGCCGTGACGACATGCCGACCTTCGCGGGCGAGGCCACGCCATCCGACACCAAGGGTGCGACGGCCCGGGCGCTCGGGGATGTCGAGGCAGCAGCCTTCCGGTTCGCACGCACACGGCCCGATACGGCTCTCACCGTACTCAGGCCGACCGAGGTACTCGGCAGCCTGCCGCACGGACTGCTTGCCGATCACGTCGCCTCGTCCGGTGCGTTCGTCACAGCCGAGCTCGGTTTCGATCCCCAAGTTCAGTTCATGACCGACCACGACGTCGCGGTCGCCGCCCTCACCGCGTTGCACGAGCATCTCCCGGGCGTGTTCAACCTCGGCCCCCACGACTCCCTACCCCTGTCCCAGGCGATACGACTCGCCACGAAGTTCCGGGTCGGTGTGAACAGGACTGTCACGAGAGCGGCGAGCGTGTTGTTGCGCACCGATCCGTGGTGTGCCGAGCTTGCCTCGCTGATGCGCTACGGCCGGGCGCTGGACACGTCACGCGCATCGGCGGTCGGTCTCGGCAGCGCGTGTTGTGCCGCGGATGCCGTACGAGGCTGGCGTGACACGGCGCGCGAGGTCACGGCCACGGTCGAGGAAACATGGGCCCTCACCCGGCAGTCGTGAAGAGAGAGGTGACATGAACGAGATCAGACAACTGGATCCGACGGAAGCGCGATCACTCGTGGACGAGGGGGCCTTCCTGCTCGACGTGCGCGAGGGCGACGAGTGGGCGGCAGGCCGCGCGCCCGAGTCCACTCACGTGCCACTCGGCGCGCTCCGTGATTCCGTTTCCAGTCTGCCCGTGGACCGGCTCATCGTCGCCGTGTGCCGGAGTGGTGGACGTTCCCTGCAGGCAGTCCGGCAGCTCACCGCGCAGGGATACGAGGCCGCGAACCTCGAGGGGGGGATGCGCGCATGGGCAGCGGCAGGCCTGCCCATGGTCGCAGACGCGGACGAACCCAAGGTGATCTGACTCACACCTGGTCCGCGAAGCAGAGGATCCGGGCCGGTGCAGGCTATGCGGGAGGTGGCGTGATCGAACCGTCGTCACCGATCACGGCGGCGCTCTCGCCGAAGTCCGCAGTGGAGAGGTCCCTCACGAACGAGATCGCGCGTCCACCGGGTGTGGGAGTGCCTTCACCCACGAGCTTGACCGGTTTCACAGCACCCGACGCAAAGGAGCCATCGGGTTCGAGGGTGACAGCGAGCACTGCGCTGCGCATCATCTCGTCCTGGTCGAGGTTGAACTTGGCGTATGTCGCGAAATTGCCGAGGCTGTAGGCGATGAGCGCGCCCTCGTGGAACTCGATTCCCCGCAGCACGTGTGGGCCGGACCCCAGCACGAGGTCTGCTCCCGCTTCGGCCGCAGTGTGCGCGAACGAGATCACGTCTACGCCGGGGTCGGACGTCCGGGACACATGCACCCCCGCCGGTCCCTCGAGGCC
>JADZDR010000085.1 GCA_020850945.1 Acidimicrobiia bacterium
ATCACCTCGGGATCCTCGTGACGCTGCGACCACGCCGCCACCGCCACGCCGAGGCGACCGGCCGGCGTGACCGCCGCCAGGGCGACGAGCGGCTCGGCGTTGCGCTCGGTGAGGTGCGCGGCCAGCACCCGGGCCTTGGCGTAGGAGACCTCGCCGGCGCGCATCGCCGCGTCGAGGACGGGGAAGGCCCGCAACGCCCTCGCCACCCGCACCTGCGAACGAGCCGTGGCGAGCTCCACCTCGCAGGCCGACGCCAACCAAGCCGCGCACGACACCGCTCCCCACCCCGCCCACACCCCTCGGGCGTCGACCTCGCCCACCAGCACCAGCAGCTCGTAGGTTCCGACGGCGAGCCGCTGCGCGAGAGCGACGACCTCGGCCCCCAACCGCTCGGCCGGCATCGCCTCCACCGCCCGGCGCGACCCGCACCGACCCCGCTCCTCGATCGTTCCTGCCCCCACCACGAACCCCTCCCTGGGTGAGCGAACTGCGTTCGCTCATCCTAGAGAGAGGGTGTGACAACTACGTCGGGGTTGCGGGCCGGACCGGCCCGCCGCGCGCCCGCGGGCGCGTGAGGCGACCCGACCTCGCCACACCGCTCCTCGACGGTGACGTGCCGATCGAGCGCGGCGTCACCGACCAGTGGATATCGCCCCGCCGGGGGCAGACCCCACGATTACCGTGTGGCAAATGGGTAGACGGGCGAACCCAGAGGTCAATGAAGCCGCGGAGCGCGCACTCGAGGCCGGGGTGCCCGAAGGCGAGGTGTTCGAGCAGCTCACCGCCGCCTACGGCAGTGAAGACGCCGCGTACCTCGTTCTCGACCTCCTCCTCACCGACCTGCAAACCCGGATCGGTCGGGTGAACTGGGCTAGCCGCGCGTCACCGGCCGACGTCTCGCCTTCCGCTGATTGGCCGCCGCCGAAGGAGGAAGACGAGGGACCACCGTCGCCGGCGACCAGGGACTGGGACACACCTCACTTCGTGCTCATCGACGACATCGTGCACAGCCGCGCCGTCTCCCGCCTTGTCAGGGCCGGCACCTACGGGGAGCTCTGGATGGCCGTCGAGCTCGCGCGGGAGTGGCGCGCGTACTTCGGGGAGCCCCCGGAGCTCGTCGAGGAGCTCGAGCGCGAGATCGAGTGGGCGGAAGAGAGGGTCCGGGAGATCGAATCGAAGCGGAGGCGAGGACTGCTCTAGATGAACGGCCCGGCCGGCGCCCGACCCGAGTTCACATCGAGGATGAACCGCGCGTAGCCCTCGTCCCCCTCGTAGGCCGCCGCCAGCACCCACACCACCTCATCCTCCGGCACTCCCGCGTCCGCGGCCTCCCGCGCCCGTGGGTCGGCATCAGGATCGACATCCATGATTCCTCCCTTTGGGTGCGCTTGGCCGATGTGACAAGCGGTGCCTTCGCCGTGTTCGCTCTGACGTTCAGTTCTCACGCCGTGCCGGGAACGGCGAGCTCCCCCGTTACCGCAGCGGTGATCAATGCCTGCCGGCGTTCCTGGAGCAGGGCGATCTGCCGGTTGAGGACTCCGTTTACACGACGAACGGTCTCGCGAGACTTCGCTATCGCCCCCACGATCTGCTTCTGGACCGGTATAGGAGGCACAAGGCAAGGGAACGTCAATACGATCTCGCTGTTCAAGTTGTCCATCGTGCTACCAACCGACGCGAGCCCAAAGTATGCCCTTGCTGCCGATGTGCGGAGTAGCTCCACCAGATACTCCGGCAGCAGGCCATGGCCTTCGATGCGGAGTCGGAGCGAGCCCGTCCCGCACAGCCAGCCTTCTTGGTCTTCAGTTACGAGCCCGGCGCGGCCCATTTCCCCACGACGACCGAATACGATGTCGCCGGCCGTGAGCATGTGCCTGGACAGCTCCGCTCGCTTCCGCTCATCGACCGTCATCGCCTGATCCGCAACGATCGCGCCGCCAATGAGGTTCATCGGGTTTACAACTGGCCATCCATCCTCGATGTAGTCCTCCGCGTGGAGTTGGCTTCCAAACGGCCCTGTCTGGACGCGACAGCCGAGATGTCGGAGCTCAGTCTCGACCCATCCCTGGGGGACCTGTAGGTACAGGTGGGACGACGAAGTCGTTCCGGCAGGATGCCCCTCGCCCTGGACGGCGGACGCCACAAGGGAATCGTGGTGCTCGGCTACAAGACTGAGCAGAGACTGCTTCTTGGTGATGAGGGCGTCGATGCGGGCGGTCTCGGCGTCGAGGAAGTCGGCGATCGCCCGCTGCTGTGGTTCATCAGGCATGGGCACGGCAGTATTGGCGATGTGGTCCCTCCGAAGTCCGAAGCGAGTCACGCCCGTCGCCAGCGTCTCAAGCTGCTGGCGAATCACCACAGAGTTCATGACCCAGAAAAGGAACTGGTGTAGAATTCTCGGGTTTGGTCTAAGGATCGCGAGGTGATAGCCACAGACGAGGTCGTCTGCTGACGCCGCAACGTAAGCCGGAATGCCGATATCGTCCGCCGTTTCGGAATCTTTGGTGATCACGATGTCACCGGGCTGCAGTCGGAACCTGACGATCTCCTCTGCCGTTGCCGTCGCCGACATAAGATCCAACTCTGGTCGGATCTCGTCGCGGTAGTACACGTCGGTGTAGTTGCAGAGCCGAACCGGGAGCTCTCCGTC
>JADZDR010000086.1 GCA_020850945.1 Acidimicrobiia bacterium
CGACCTCGCCGTGCCGCAGGATCCACGTGGCAAGAGCGTGCATGTCCCGCACGCTCAGCTCCGCCTCGCTCTCCTCGGCATCCGACACGAGGTCGGCTCGGGCCGGCAGGACATGCGGGGCGAAGGAGCCCGGGAGGCGGATCCGCACGGCCACGGGGTCGTCTTCACCCCATTCCCACGGTTCCGCCGCGAGCGTGCTCTTGGTCGACTCCGGGTCGGGGGGTTCGTGGAACTGCCCCTGCATGAAGGCGATGTGCGCGGGGTCGATCCGGTCGACCTTGAACGTGCGCTCTGAACCGGTTCGTTCGTCCCAGCCGCGCACGTACCAGTCGCCGTCGCTGGACCGCAGGGCCCACGGGTGCAGGACGCGTGCCGAGGTCTCGCCTCCGGCATTCGTGTAATGGATCTGGATCGGCCGTCGACAGCGGTGCGCGTCGTGCACGAGAAGGAGGACACGCGAGACCCTGCGAGACGTCTGCCACACGGGTGGCTCCGGTGGCTCTTCGGCCCCGAGCTTGGCGAGGCCTGACCGGAGGTCGCGCCGTACGTCGGGATCCACGCCGGGAAGCATTCGGTCGACGGCGATGACGGTTCCGGTGAGCTCCTCGGGTGTGAGCTCCCGTTCCGGGCGCACTGTGCGTGCCCGGATCGTGTACCTGTCGTCGGACTCGGAGACGTCTATGCCGAGCGTGCGCAGGCGCTGCTTGTCACGCGTGAAGGCACGGCGCGCTGACTCGAACGTGCCGACGTAGGCGCCGATCCTCTGCATCTCGGCAAGGATCTCGGTGAAGCTGCGAGGTGTGCCTGAGAGGAGGTAGGCGAGGTTGACGAGGCGTGTCGCCTGCTGCGCCTGTTCGGTGGCGGGAAGCTCCCAGTCATCCAGGTCATCCATGGCCGATGCATCGTAGGCGATCGGTGGGACATCGCTGTGAGGAGCCGGCGAGGTGGGGCCTTACGCGTAGGGCCGCCCCACCTTCGCGTAGGCGACGGCGGATGCGTAGATGTTGGCAGCCATGAGGCTCGGTTCCTGTGCACTGCGTTCGCCGTAGACGGCTGCCACTGCTTCCTGGGCGGACGGGTCGTCGGGATCTGCTTCGAGCGCGAGGTCTGCGAGGTGGCACGCGACACGCATCCGGCCGGCACGTGCGAGCTCTACGGCGCGGTCTGCGACCCGCGCGCCCCCGCCGGCGAGGGCCACGATCTCGGCTGCCACGTCGTGGCGGGGGGCGGGCTTGAGCTCGCTCGGCCGCCCGCTCCACCAGCCGCCGTAGTGACGGATCACGTTGCGGACGATGAACTCCGGATCGTCGTACACGGGTTGGAGCCAGGCGAGGTCGCTCGACGGCAGGTCGACGGCCGCGACGATGTCGACGTGGGGGGGTGAACCGGCATTGAGGGTGTCCAGGGTCCGCTCGACGATTGTCTCGAGGTAGTCGGCCGTCGTCGTGAGCATCTCCACGATGCGTCTCGTGTCGCCCACGACGGGGCCTCCGTGGCCGGGGCAGAGGCTCGCCGGCTCGAGTGTCGCCATCTCACGTAACGCCGCCGCCCATTCCCACGGGTAGCGCTGCACCTTCTGCGGGTTGCCGGCATTCGGTACCGCCCAGATGAAGAGGTCGCCCGGGCAGAGGACGCGTCGTTGCGGGCACCAGACCCAGGTGTGGTCGTCGGTCTCGCCTCGGGCATGGTGCAGTTCGAAATCGAGGCCGCCGACGGTGAGAGTCATGCCGTCACCGTCGTAGTACTCGTTCGGCGGGATGACCGGCGACTTGAAGAGGGAGGGCGAGTCCTCGGGTACGGCGCCCCCGAACTGGCGCACGTTGATCGCCTGGTTGTGCGCCTTCGTGCGTTCGTAGCGCTGGAAGCGGGCCGCCATCGCCCTGTGTCCGATCACGCGGGGTTCTGCCTGCCCGTCCACGAGGAAGCGGTCGAGGCCGTAGGCATGGTCCACGTGCCCGTGTGTGTAGACGGCGGTGTGGACGGGGGCGTCGGTCACGGTGCGGGTGAGTTGGGCGAGGTGGGGTGCGAAGCCCTCGACGCCCGTGTCCACGAGAACGAGCCCGTCATCGGTCTCGAACGCGGTCGTCCCCGAGAACTGCGACGTGAACCAGGTGCGCTCCGCCACCTCCACCGGCCCGCCCGTCCAGAAGAACTTGGCCTCTTGCGGAGTCCTGCCGTGCAGTTCGACGAAGAGAGCGGAGCGCTCGTTCATGAGCTCTGACATGCCGGTCCCCCGTGTGTCTCGCCTGCCTTCCAGCGGGTCAACTGTAGGGCGTCACATGGCGGTACGGGGGAGCCGGGAGTCGTGCGTTGCTCAGACGTCCGTGACGGCTTCGGCTTCGATCTCGAGCTTCACCTTCTTGCCGACAACGACCCCGCCTGTCTCGATCGCCATGTTCCATGTGAGACCGAAGTCCTCGCGGTCGATCTCGCCGCGGGCGCTGAAGCCGATGCGCCTCTTGCCGTACGGATCGATGAGCGCGCCCTCGAAAGACGCGCCGAGGCTCAGGGGTCGGGTCACTCCATTGACCGTGAGCTCGCCGTCGAGTCGGAAGTCGCCGTCCACCCCCAGGGTGAGGCCCGTGCTCCGGAAGACCATCTTGCCACCGTTCTCGACGTCGAAGAAGTCGGGCGAGCGGAGGTGGGCATCCCGCTCCTCGTCGCGTGTGTCGATACTGGCGAGATCGACCGTCACTTCGACCGACGACGCGAGTGGATCCTCTGCGATCACGATCGCGCCCTCTACGTCGGCGAATCTGCCTCTGACCTTCGACACCATCATGTGGCGCACGGCGAAACCGACGTGTGTGTGCGAAGGGTCGAGAACGTACGTTCCGGGGAGGGGCAGTTCGACACCGTCGAGATTCCGGACAGCGGTCTGGGTCGCAGTCATGGCAGCACCTTTCCTCTCGGCTCACAAGTTGTGAACACAACTGTTGTAGTCACAAGTACTCTAGCAGTAATAGTTGTGAATGCAAATAAAATGTGGCAGGATTCCCGTGATGGCAGCCCACATCGACGATGACCGCATCACGCTCGTCGGCCTCGTGCTCGAGACCCTGAGTGGGCTGCGCGATGAGTTCGAGAGGACCCTGCAGGAGGAGAGCGGGATTGGTGGGCAGTGGTTCGAGGTCCTCATCCGCCTCGCCCGTTCACCCGGCCACCGCCTCCGCATGTCGGAACTGGCCCTGCAGACGACCCTGACGCCGAGCGGCCTCACCCGGGTGGTGGACCGCCTCGAAGAAGCGGGTCTGGTCGCGCGGGCGTCGTGCCCGTCCGACAGACGCGGCTACTTCGCCGTGCTCACGGAGGAGGGAGTGCGCACTGTGCGCGATGCCCTTCCCGGACACCTCGCAGTCATCGACGCGAACCTGACAGGTGTCATCAGTTCACGCGAGCGCGAGCAATTCGAGCGGATCCTGCGTAAGTTGAGGGACCACGTGAAGCCAGGCGCTGCCGCGCGGAAGGAGCCGGGGGGATGATCTTCGAGCAGTACTACCTCGACTGCCTGTCACACGCCTCGTACCTCGTGGGGGACGAGACGACGGGGAGGGCGGTCGTCGTCGACCCGCGCCGTGACGTGCAGCAATACCTCGATGACGCGACTGCTCACGGCCTCGAGGTGTGCCTCGTCATCGAGACGCACTTCCACGCCGACTTCCTCTCCGGTCACCTCGAGCTCATGCGGGCGACAGGAGCCGAGATCGGCTACGGGGCGGCAGCGGCCGACGTCGAGTTCGAGATCCGGCGTCTCCACGACGGCGAGTCCATCGATCTCGGTGACGTGCGCCTCGAGATCCTCGCCACGCCCGGGCACACGCCGGAGTCCATCTGTGTCGTCGTGTACGAGCACGCCGGCGACGCGACTCCCTTCGGTATCCTCACGGGTGACACCCTCTTCATCGGTGACGTGGGCAGGCCGGATCTCCTCGCCTCGGTCGGACACACTGCAGAGGACCTCGCAGGCGCGCTCTACGACTCGCTGCGCGACAAGATCCTCGCCCTGGCACCCGAGACCCGCGTGTTCCCCGCGCACGGTGCCGGCTCGGCTTGCGGACGGAGTCTCTCGACTGCCACAGAGTCGACGCTCGCCGAGGAGCTGCGCACCAACTACGCGCTCGCGCCGATGACCAAGCACGACTTCGTGGATCTCGTGACGGAGGGACAACCGGCCGCCCCGCCCTACTTCCTCTACGACGCGATGCGCAACCGCCAGGCACGCCCCGTCCTCGACGAGACGGAGGTACCGCGGCCGCTTCCCTTGGACGAGGTGCGGCGACTCCAAGAGGACGGCGCGGTCGTGCTCGACTGCCGGGAGCCGGCCGACTTCGGAGCGGCCCACCTCGCCGGGGCCGTCAACGTGGGTCTCTCCGGTCGGTACGCCGAGTACACGGGCGACGTGGTGGATCCGGCCACGCCGATCGTGCTCGTCACGCCGGCAGGTATGGAGGCGGAGGCACGCGTACGCCTCGGTCGCATCGGCTATGACAACGTGCTCGGGTATCTCGCGGACCCGGAGGAGGCGTTTCGGGAGAACGAGGCCCTGGTGCGACCCACGTCCCGCCTCACAGCGAATGCATTGCGGGCGCGCATGGGCGCCGTTTCGGCACTCCAGCTCGTGGACGTGCGCCAACCGGCCGAGGTCGAGGCAGGCGGCATTCCGGGTGCCGTGAATATCCCCCTGCCGCACCTCGCGTCACGCCTCGGGGAGCTCGATCCCGACCTGCCCACAGTCGTCTACTGCGCCGGTGGTTACCGATCCTCGATCGGCACGTCGCGACTCGAGGCGGCAGGCTTCGCCGACGTGTCGAACCTGGTGGGCGGCTATGCGGCGTGGGAGGCCGGTGAGACCGTACCCGCTACCTCAACCTGAGCTCGAGAGTGAGTTGCGCCGCCTGCGGCCGGCGATTCCGGCTGTGGCGCCGGCGGCGATGAGGATGAGGGCGAGGGCTGCGATGTAGTCGAGGCGGCTTTGTCCGGTGAAGGGGAGGCCGGCGACGGCTGGGCGGGTGAGGTCGCGGGTGAGGTTGATCTGTTCGGTGATGCGGGTGCATTCCGCGGTGACGGGGCTGCAGTTACCGGCGGTCCAGACCATGGCGCCGATCGTGGGCATGGCTGCGGCCTTGGGCGAATATGGGACGCCTTCGCGCCATGTGCTCGGGTCACTCCAGTCGATGAGGTAGGTGCCTGTGCCGGGATCGGCGAGGATCCACTCGGAGCCGTTCCAGGCCCACATGTCGGACAGGGCGAGATCGTCGGGACCGTCTATCCGCTGGTAGCCGCCGACGAGGACGGCGCCGGGGGTGGGGTCGTCACGCCAGTAGAGGCCGGCGAAGGCGGCGTCAGAGCGGGGGCTGGGGGCGGTGGTGGTCGGGACGAGCTCCCACCACCAGTTGCCGTCGGCGTCGAGGTAGAGGCGCCATGTGTCACCGAGCGACGTGAGGTCTCCCCCGTCAGGGAACTCGCCGCCGAAGAGGATGTAGTCGGCGCCGTCGAACGCGAAGGCGCCGCCGGCTCGGGGTGAGGGTGTGCCGCCGAGGGGCACGACGGGGTCCCAGTCGAGGGTGGTGCCGTTCCACATCCAGAGGTCGTTGCGGTAGGTGTCGGTGTCGTCGATTCCGCCGAAGAGGAAGGTCTCCCATTCGCTGTTCGCACCCATGGCCTTCTTGCGGGCGCCGGGGTTGCAGGGGTCACACGCGCGGTACCACTCGTAGTTGTCGTCGAGAACCCATGTGTCGTCTTCTCGGCCGCTCGCGGCGTCGCCGCCGTAGATGAGGGCCTGGTCGCCTGTCGGGTCGTCGACGGCGAGACCGGCCGCGGCCGGGTGCTCGCGCACGCCGGGGTCGGTGGCGGGGGTCTGGGGGGCCTCGGTCCACGTCTGGGTGCGTCCGTCCCAGATCCAGGTCTCGGAGTGGGCGTCGGCGCCGTCGTCGTAGTCGTTGCGGTAGAGGACGGCGGTGTCGCCGTCGGCGGTGCCGCTCATGCTCGACTCGACCTCGGTGCCCGGGTCGTCGAAGTCGGGTCCGCCTTGGTCCGTGGTGACTTCGACTTCGTCGAAGACCTCGTCGAGGACGGGTTCGGCTGCTTCGGTGAGCGTGGGCTCGGGGACTGTCGTGTCGTCGGCCGATACCGGGCCCGTCAGGGCGAGGGCACCTGCCAGCGTTGCACCTCCCAGCAGGAGGAGGAAGGCACCTGGTCTCGTACGTCTCATCGGCCAAACTCCTCGATCAGTTCGATGTGTGCGGACAGGACTCTAGCGCCCGAGACGCGGCGAGGGGGCCGTGGCACACAGACTGCGTGCCACGGCCCCCTTCGCTGTCAGGAGTCGGCTGTGGACCTCAGGCGAGGTCGGATGTCTCGAGTGTGTTGCGCCGCCTGCGGCCGGCGATTCCGGCTGTGGCGCCGGCGGCGATGAGGATAAGGGCGAGGGCTGCGATGTAGTCGAGGCGGCTCTGTCCGGTGAAGGGGAGGCCGGCTACGGCTGGGCGAGTGAGGTTGATCTGCTCGGTGATGCGGGTGCACTCCGCGGTCACGGGGCTGCAGTTACCGGCGGTCCAGACCATGGCGCCGATCGTGGGCATGGATGCGGCCTTGGGCGAGTAGGGGACGCCCTCGACCCAGGTGCTCGGGTCATCCCAGGCGAGGGGGTAGGAGCCGATGCCGGCGTCGGCGAGGATCCACTCCGAGCCGTTCCAGGCCCACATGTCGGAGAGGGCTACGGCGCTGTAGACGGAATCGTCGAGTGGCTGGTAGCCGCCGACGAGGACGGCACCAGGCTGGGGGTCGTCACGCCAGTAGAGGCCGGCGAAACCGGGGAAGGCACGTGGCTCGGGGGCGACCGCGGTCGGGACGAGCTCCCACCACCAGTTGCCGTCGGCGTCGAGGTAGAGGCGCCACGTGTCACCGAAGGAAGTAGCCGTGCCTGCGATCTCCGTCATGCCGCCGAAGAGGATGTAGTCGACACCGTCGAACGCGAAGCCTGCGCCGGCTCGGGGTGAGGGTGCGCCGCCGAGGGGGACGACGGGGTCCCAGTCGAGGGTGGTCCCGTTCCACATCCAGAGGTCGTTGCGCGCGGTGTCCGTGTCGTCGATTCCGCCGAAGAGGAAGGTCTCCCACTCGCTGTTCGCACCCGACGCGCCCATGCGCGGCCCGGGGTTGCACGGGTCACACGCGCGGTACCACAGGTAGTTGTCGCCGAGGACCCACGTGTCGGCAAGGATTTGGCTGGTCGTGGCCTGACCGCCGTAGATGAGGGCCTGGTCACCTGTCGGGTCGTCGACGGCGAGGCCGGCAGCAGCCTGGAACCGGCGCAAACCGGGGTCGCTGGCCGGGGTCTGGGGGGCCTCGGACCACTCCTTGGTACGACCGTCCCAGATCCACGTCTCGGAGTGGGGGCCGACATTGGGGTCGTCCTCGTCGGAGCGGTAGAGGACGGCGGTGTCGCCGTCCGCGGTGCCGCTCATGCTCGAGCCGACCTCCGTGAGCGGGTCGTCGAAGTCGGGTCCGCCTTGGTCCGTGGTGACTTCGACTTCGTCGAAGACCTCGTCGAGGACGGGTTCGGCTGCTTCGGTGAGCGTGGGCTCGGGGA
>JADZDR010000087.1 GCA_020850945.1 Acidimicrobiia bacterium
CGGCCCTTCTCTTTTGTCCGGATGCTCCGAGAACCCCGGCACACCAGGACAGGCAGGCGACGACAGGTGGCACAAGACACGGCAAGGGGATGACAGATGACGGCACGAGTGATCGACATCAACGAGATGCACGACGACGCCACGTTCGGCGTGGCCGAGGTCGAGCAGGTTCTGGAAGCCACGCCGCAGGAGATCGCCGCGCTCGGTCTGTGCAACGACGGCCGTGGTGGACTGGTCGAGCTGTTCTTCTCCGACGAGATTCCCGAGATCCGTCGCGCGAAGGAGATCTGCCGCATGTGTCCCGTGCAGGTCGCATGTCTCGACGTCGCCCTGGCACGGCGCGAGCCGTGCGGCGTGTGGGGCGGACAGCTCTTCGTGAGCGGAAAGGTCCTGCCGGTGAAGAGGCCGCGGGGCAGACCGCCCAAGCACAAGGAACAGCTCACAGCTTGACCTGACCTGCGGGCCGAGGCGCGAGCCTCGGCCCGCAGGCGGGCGGAAGGTCCCGAGGGTTACGCGAAGCTCGGGACCGCGACGTGGTGGTATCCGGACGGGTGGCGCAGCTTGGACAGCGCCTTGGCCTGTATCTGCCGCACGCGCTCACGCGTGATCCCCAGTGTTTCGCCGATCTGTTCGAGTGTCTCCGCCGCGCGGCCGTCGAGGCCGAAGCGGCGTTCGATGATCTCACGCTCACGTGAGGTCAGGTGATCCATCCCACGACGCAGGCCCTGGCTCTCCAGGCGACGTTCGGCGAGGTCGTGGGGTGTCGGTTCCTCGGGGTCGGCGAGGAAGTCCTCGAGCACGGCCGTGTCGTCACCGACCGGCACGCTGAGCGAGATCGGCTGGGGGGCGAGACGCATCGCCTCCTCGACACGCGGTTCGGGGATACCCGTTGCGTCGGCGAGGGCGGCCGATGAGGGTTCGATCCCCGTCCTGTTCACGGACTCCGTACGGGCCCGCGCGACCTGGCCCATGGCCTCGACCATGTGCACGGGCAGGCGGATGGTGCGGCCCTTGTCGGCGATCGCGCGTGCGACGGCCTGCTTGATCCACCAGCTTGCGTACGTGGAGAACTTGAAGCCCTTGCGGTAGTCGAACTTCTCGACCGCGCGGATCAAGCCGAGGTTTCCCTCCTGGCTGAGGTCGAGGAGGGGGACTCCGGATCGAGCGTGCCGTTTCGCGATCGAGACGACGAGACGCAGGTTCGCCTCGATGAAGCGCCGGCGGGCCTGCTCCCCGTCGTGCGCGGTGCGGCGCAGCTCGGCTCGACGCTTCGGCGCGATGGTGATCCCGCCGTCCCGGATCCGGGTCAGCTCGAGCTCGGCGAGGACTCCGTTCTCGATCGTGCGGGCGAGGGCGATCTCCTCGGTGGGCGGAAGGAGCGCGATCGATCCGATCTCGTCGAGATACTGCTGGAGTGCGTCTCGTGATCGGCCTGCGTTGTGAGCCATCGCCCCCGTCCGTCCTCGGCTCACGCGTCACATTCGAAACTACGACGCTCGAGGCGGTTTGGGAAGGGGTACGGTCTGCGGGTGGATGGAGCACAGCAGGCGGCGGCGGCACCGACCCCCGTAATCGTGTCGGCGTGCCTGCTCGGTGTCGACTGCACCTACCGGGCGGGGAACGAGGCGAGGCGTGCGCTCGTCGAGGCCCTCGGGGGTGCTGCGGTCGTTCCCGTCTGCCCCGAGGTGATGGGTGGTCTCGGCATCCCGAGGCCGCGGGCCGAGATCGAGGGTGGGGACGGGGAGGCCGTGCTCGAAGGAGCCGCCCGCGTGGCGACGCAGGATGGAACGGACGTGACGGAGTCCTTTCTCGCGGGTGCGGTCGCTGTCGTCCGCGTGGCCGAGCTGAGCGGCGCCCGGCTCGCGGTCCTCAAGGCGCGCAGCCCGGCCTGCGGTCCGTGCGGGGTGTACGACGGCACGCACACGCGAGTGCGGAATGCGCGGGGCGCCGGTGTCGCGGCGGCGGCGCTGCGGCGTGCCGGGCTCGAGGTCGTGGACGAGGAGCTCGTCAGGTGCGGTTTGTTGCGCCTGCGCAACAAACCGCACCCAGCGGGTGGCTGAAGCCGTCGGGGGAGCGTTAGATCGTCGCGACGTGGACGGTGTTCGTGATACCGCCCTCTCCCATCGGCCAGCCCGCCGTCAAGACGACCTTGGCACCCGGCCCGACGAGAGCGGCGCGCCGCACTGGCTCCGTGAAGTTCCAGAAGACCGCCTCGGCACCCGTGCCGTACCAGGGGGCGGACAGCGCCGTCACACCCCACGTGAGGGAGAGGCGGCGCCGCACGGAAGGGTCGGAGGCGAGAGCGATGATCGGGGTGCGGGGACGCCAGCGCGCGACCTGTCGTGCCGTGAAGCCGGTCTTGGTGGGAACGATGATCGCGGCGGCACCGATCTGCTCGGCGACGCGGCACGCGAGGCGTGTGATGTAGGCGGGTTCGTCCCCGAGGATCGTATCCGTGAGGCGTCGCATTCGGGGCGCCTCGATCGTCTCCGCTTCGGCGGCGATGCGGGCCATCGCCGAGACGGCCGCAGCCGGATGCCCGCCCACGGCCGTCTCCTCACTGAGCATGAGGGCGTCGGCGCCGTCGAGCACGGCGTTCGCGACGTCGCTTGCCTCGGCGCGAGTCGGCGTCGGGTTCGCGACCATCGACCCGAGCATCTGCGTCGCGACGATGACCGGTTTCGCCGCCTCGTTCGCGAGATACGCGACTTCCTTCTGCACGACCGGGACACGCTCGATGGGGATCTCGACGCCGAGGTCCCCACGCGCGACCATGACGCCGTCGGCCGCCGCGACGATCCCCTCGAGGTTCTGCACGGCCTCGGCTGTCTCGATCTTGGCGACGACGGGGATCCCGGACGCACGGGGCGTGTCGAGGTCGGCGGCGCACCGCACGAACGAGAGGGCCACGTAGTCGACTTCCGCAGACACGGCGAAGTCCAGGTCGGCCGCATCCTTGGGTGTCAGAGCCGGCATGTCGAGCCGCGAGGACGGCAGGTTGATCCCCTTGCCCGCCGGGAGGTCCCCGGCGACGAGGACCCGGCACAGGCCCCCGTCGACGACCTCCAACGCCATCACCCCATCGGCGAGGAGGACGCGGTCGCCCGGTCGGACCGTGTCGGGAAGGTCGAGCGGGACGACGTCGCCGACCTCGCCCGCGACGGGATGTGAGAGGCGGAGCTTGGGGCCGGCGAGGTCCACGAGGACGGCGACCTGCCTCCCGGCGGGCAGGGCGCGGATCGTCTCGACGGCACGCTGCATCTCCTGCGTCGAGGCGTGCGAGGCGTTGAGGCGGATCACATTCGCGCCCGCTGCGACGAGTGCGGCGATCTGGGCGGGTGTGGCGCAGGCCGGGCCGACGGTTGCGATGATGCGTGTGCGACGGACCCAGTCTGCATGTGGCCGTGGCATGCCGAAACGGTAGCGTGGGTGGCCTTGCTCCCGGTTCGCCGACGAGGGGAAACCATGAAGCTGGGAATGCAGATCGGATACTGGGGTGCGGGTCCGCTCCCCGAGACCCCCGATCTCGTGCGGATCGCCGAAGGACTCGGCTACGACTCGATCTGGACCGCGGAGGCGTACGGGTCTGACGCGCTTACCCCCCTCGCCTGGTACGGGGCGGCGACCCGGGACGTGAAGCTCGGCACTTCGATCTGTCAGCTCTCGGCCCGCTCGCCGGCGGCGATGGCGATGGCGGCGATCACCCTCGACCATCTCTCGGGCGGACGCATGATCCTCGGGCTCGGCGCCAGTGGGCCACAGGTCGTCGAGGGCTGGTACGGGGATGTCTACCGCAAGCCGCTCGCCCGCACGCGGGAGTACGTCGAGCTCATCCGCAAGATCGTCGCCCGCGACGCCCGCGTGGTGCACGACGGCGAGTTCTACAAGATGGGGTTGCCGGGGGACAGCGGCCTCGGCAAGGCGTTGCGGTCCACCGTCCATCCGCTTCGCCCGGACATCCCGATCTACCTCGGAGCCGAGGGCCCCAAGAACGTGGCGATGACCGCCGAGATCGCCGACGGCTGGCTCGCCCTCTTCTTCTCGAGGAAGACGGACGCGGAGTACAGGGGCCAACTCGCAGAGGGCTTCGCCCGGCCGGGGGCACGCCGCACGGCGGACACGTTCGAGGTCGCCTGCACCGTGCCGACGATCATCCACGATGACGTCGAGCAGGCTGCGGACGCCATGCGCCCGTTCCTCGCCCTCTACGTCGGCGGCATGGGCGCCCGGGACCGGAACTTCCACTTCGACGTCTTCTGCCGCATGGGATACGAGGCCGAGGCGACCAAGATCCAGGATCTCTACCTGGACGGCAACAAGGCGGATGCCATCGCCGCCGTGCCGACGGCGATGGTCGAGGAGATCTGCCTCATCGGTCCTCGCGAGAAGGTGCGGGACGAGCTCGAGGCGTGGAAGGAGACGTGTGTCACCACCCTCCTCGTGAGCGGCGACGCCACGATCCTGCGCACAATGGCCGAGCTCGTCCTCTAGCGGGTCGGAGGTTGGGTGGATTGAAGTACCGTGGCGGTAGCCGGATCCGCCCACAAGGAGGGGAGTGGGGTTTCGGGCGCTTAGCTCAGTTGGCCAGAGCACTGCCCTTACAAGGCAGGGGTCGCAGGTTCGAGTCCTGCAGCGCCCACTAGAGGTCGGTGAGGGCCTTGGCGATCCCCTCTGTGAGGACGTCGATGTCGGTGGTGCTGTCCCAGTCGCCGGTGATCCCGAAGACGACCTTGCCGTTGTAGGACGCGATGGCGACACCGAGCGTCGTGTTCTGGAGAATCGGCACACAGGGGAAGATCTCGAGCAGCTCCGAGCCTCGGAAGAAGAGGGGGAACTGCGGGCCGGGGACGTTCGTCACCATGAGGGTCATCACGTGCTGACGGTCGATCAGGGCGCGGACACCGAGTGAGATGAGGGTGGTGGGCAGGAGCTCGGTGGCGTCGAGGAGGACGTCGCCACCCGGCAGGGCCTTGGACGACTTGATCGCCTCCATCTGGGCGTGGACGTCCGCGAGGATCTCGGCCGGGTCTGCCGTCCCCACCGGCAACTCGATGCGGAGAGGGGCGAAGCGGTTGCCCAACGTCCCGGCGGCGGCATCCGGCCGCACCGACATCGGCACGACGGTCTCGAGCCGCAGGTCCGCGTCGCCTTCACCGCGGTGTGCGAGGAGCCGGCCGAGCCCGTACGCAGTGGCGGCGAGCGCGACGTCGTTCACGGTCGTCCCGTGACGGCTCTTGGTGTCCTTGAGGGTTTCGAGGTCGAGGCGCACGACGGCGAAGCGCCGCCGGGACCCGATCTGGGCGCCGATCGACGTCTCCGGGACGGGGCGGGCCACCGCCCCGAACGTGGCCGCAGCCGCCCGTGCCGTCTGCGTGACGCGTTCGATGGCCGCGGCGGGGTGGCGCAGCGCCGACGAGATCCCTGCGCCGAGTGCCGTCACAGTGCGTCGCCCGGACTCCACCGCAGAGTCGGTGAGCAGAGCAGCCCGCGACGGCGGTGCGGCCGGCTGCCATGCCGATGCGGGTTCCGTTGCCCAGTCACGCCCGAGGTCGAGTAGGGCTACGAGCACGTCGACGTCGGACACGCCATCCACCATCGCGTGGTGAACCTTCTGGATGGCGGCATGGCGGCCATCAGGCAGGTCGACGATCCAGAGCTCCCACAAGGGCCGACTCCGATCGAGGGGCATGCCCTGGAGTCGGCCGAAGAGGTCGAGGAGCGCCGCCTCGTCCCGTGTGCCGCCGAGGCCGATGTGGCGCACATGGAAATGGATGTCGAAGTGCTCGTCGTCGACCCAGACGGGTCGTCCGAGCCCATAGGGAAGTTGCATGAGCCGCTTCCGGAAGCGAGGCAGGCGGTGCAGCCGGCTCGCGACGTGCTCCGTGACCTCCTCGGGGGTCGCGTCGAGATGCTCGAACACGAGGAGCGCACCGATGTTCATGTTCACGGGAGGGCGCTCGACGAGCAGGAGCGCCGTGTCCATGCCCGAGAGGCGTTGGAACTCCGCCACGTGTCCTCCTCTGGCGTCCCGCGAGCTGCAGACGCAACCGTACCCGGCGCTCGGGACCCGTGCAGTCCGCCTCCGGGCCGGAAGGGGTCCGTCGGATCAGCCGTCGCGTCGGTGTCTCAGGCTCCGTTCCTCCCTGGCCGCGGGATCCTGGCGGTAGAAGTCACGCAGCACGTCGTAGAGGTCGGGCCGCTGCGATGCCATCTCGCGGGGCAGATCGAAGAAGTACTCGGTGGCGACGGCGAAGAACTCGCCCACGTTCACTCCCGCGTACGTGTCGAGGAACGTCCTCCTGTGTCGGGCCGTGCCCCCCTGTACGAGCTCGTACTCGGCGGTGCACACCTCGACCCAGCGCCGGAACTGCTCGGCTGACGCCATGGGGGGAGTGCCGTCCACCGTCCCCGTGAGCATGTCGAGCTTGTGGGCGAACTCGTGGTACACGACGTTGTGGCCGCGTTCGGGATGGCGTGCCGTCTTCGTGACCGAGTCCCACGTGAGAAGGACAGGCCCATCCCTCGCCGCCTGCCCGAGAATTGGGAGGGGGCCGGACTCGACCACCGAACCGAAGCTCGCGTGCGGCGCATCGGGTGTCTTGACGGCTGTCGGATAGACGAGGATGGCTTCGACGTCGGTGTAGTCGAGGTTCTCGAGGCCGAGGAGGAGGAGGCAGGCCTCGGCGGCGATCGTGACACGGATCTCGTCGGTGATCTCGAGGCCACCGCAGCCTTCCCACGACTTCTCGGCCACGAAGACCTGGGTGAGGTCGCGCAGGAGTCCCTTCTCGTCGTCGTCGAGGTGGCGCCAGTGCGCGAGCCCCGACTCGAGGATCCCATCCCACGCCGCAGGGAAGGGGCCTTCGAGGATCTTCCGGCGTCTGTGATCGCGGAACCATCCCATGACGTGACCATATCCGCCCCGTCCGGGTCGTGGGTGCCGGGAGGCTTTCCCATTACGATGGGAAGATGACTTCACGAGAAGACGGACCCGACGCCGTGGACGAGCTCCTGCGCGAGGTCCGCGGCCGTCTCGCTGTCACAGACCAGCGCATGACACGGGGACGGCGCGCCCTGCTCGAGGTGTTCCTCCGCGCAGGCCGGCCCCTCGGCGTGCGGGAGATCGTGGCGGCTGCGGACGGAACCGTGCCGCAGTCGAGTCTGTACCGCAACCTCGCTGTCCTCTGCGACGCAGGTGTTCTGCGTCGCCTCAATTTCGACGAGGGGTTCGTGCGCTACGAGCTCGACCATGAGATGACCGAGCACCACCATCACCTCGTGTGCAGCAGATGCAACGCGGTCGTCGACCTCGACGAGAGGACGCTGGGGACCGTCGAGGCCGCCCTCGCCAAGGCCGAGGCGGCGATCCGCCGTTCACGCGGCTTCACCGTGGAGGAGCACCAGCTCGACCTGCGCGGTGTGTGCCGCTCCTGTGCGTAGCGAATCGACCCGCCTCACTCGTGCCCAGGGTCGTGCTGGTGATCGCCGTGGTGGTGATGGGCGACCTCGTGCACGATCTCTCCGGCGCCCATCTCCGTGAGCGACACACCGAACGCGGCCAGGAGGTTGTCCCGCGTGAGCGCAGTGCGGGGCGGGCCCTGCGACACGACGCGGCCGGCGAGGAGGAGGACGTCGTCGGCTCGCCGGGCCTCACCGAAGTCGTGTGTGGCGGTGACGACCGCCGCACCCCGCTCGCGCTCGGCGTCGAGTGCTTGCAGGTACGTGTCGCGTCCCCCCGCGTCGATCCCGGCCGTCGCCTCGTCGAGGAGGTAGAGGTCGGCGACGTGCGCGAGGGCCTGCGCGAGGTAGACCCGCTGGCGCTGCCCCCCCGAGAGCTCGTGGAGGGCGGTATGCGCGAGGGACGCCACGCCCACGCGTCGCATGGCGGCGTTCACTGCCTCGGTGTCGACGTCTCGCATGCGACGTAGGAGCCCGAGGGAGGGGAACCGTCCCATCGCGACGACATCTCGGACCTGCACGGCGAGTGCCTCGTTCACGTGGTGGTGCTGTCCGAGATAGGCGGTGCGGCTCGGCGCGGAGCCCGGGTGGCCCGAGAACACGTGCAGTTCGCCGCCCAGGGGCCGGAGGAGACCGGCGACCGTGCGCAGGAGCGTCGTCTTGCCCGAGCCGTTGCCGCCCACGAGCGCGAGCATGCGGCCGGGCTCGAGAGAGATGTCGACGTCGGAGAGGACACGTGTGTCGCCGTACCCGACGGCGAGCGAGTTGGTCTCGACGACGCAGGTCACGTGACGGCTCCGATCCGGCGTAGCCGCACGAGGCCGGTGCCGGCCAGGGTGACGAAGAAGACGATCACGGCGACGAGGGCGATCGAGGCGCCGGCGGCGATGTCGAGGTGCCAGCTCGCGAGGAGGCCGCAGAAGACCGAGACGCAACCCGTGGCACAGGCCACGACCATCATGCGTGAGAGGCGCGTGGACACGAGGACTCCGACGCTCGCCGGCGCGAGGAGCAGGGCGATCACGAGCAGTGTGCCTACCACCTGGAAGGAGACGACGACGGCCGTGCCGACGAGAGCGAGCAGCACGAAGTGGAAGAGGCGGCGTGAATAGCCGGCCATGTGAGCCTGGTCGGGATCGAAGCAGAGGAGGAGGAGGGGGCGTCGCAACACGTACGTGACGGTCAGCGTGAAGGCCGCGGCGACCGCGAGCACGATGACGCCGCTCGGACGTACGGCGAGGACCTCCCCGAAGAGGATGCGGACGAGGTCGCCGCGGAATGCGTCCGACTTCGAGACGATCACGACACCGAGCGCGAGCATTCCCACGAAGAGAAGCCCGATCGCCGTGTCGTTCGAGAGGCGTGAGCGGCTCGTCACGAGCGTGACCCCGCCGATCATCACGAGACCGCCGGCGATCGCGCCGAGCATCGGCTCGACCTGGAGCAACGTCGCGACGGCGACACCGGGTAGGACGCCGTGTGCGAGTGCGTCCCCCATGAAGGCGAGACCGCGGAGAACGACGTACGTGCCGACGGTGGCACAGATCACGGCGGCGAGGCATCCGGCGAGCAGGGTGCGCTGCATGAACGGCGCCGAGAAGGGTTCGGTCAACCACTCCATCGCCGAGGAAGCCTAGTGGGAATGACTCCCATCAAGGACCGGGGTGCCGGCGGCTGAGGAGGAACCGGAGGTGGCGGCCGCGATCGGCAATACCGCGGCACGGCCGCCCCGCGGCGACGCGGCCGGCCGGGCCTGTGACCGATCTCGCGTCGACGTCGCCTTGACGGGAGGGGTGCGCAGGGCCATGATCTCGCGAAGCGGGGTGGGCCGTTGCATGGTGGTTCGGGTATGGGAGGCTGAGGTGGGTTCAACACACACACACACACACATACACGTGGGGTGGGTCCGCGTCGGGTGCGCCGGTTTCGGGTGGTGGCTGCTGGGGTCGCCTCCTCGCTGGTCCTGGTTGCATGCGTGATCAGGGTCGTGTCCCCCCCGACGGTCTTGGGTGAGGCCGAGATCGGATCGGTTCTGACGGCATCCAAGGGGGAGTGGTCGGGTGCGTCGACGTTCAGGTATCAGTGGGAGCGGTGCCCTGATCCGACGACATGCACTGCCATCCCGGGTGCCGTACGGGAGTCGTACACGGTATCGAGTGCCGACGCGGACTCGCGCCTGCGTATCCGTGTCACCGGTTCGTCGGGCTCTTCGTCGCTGTCGGCTGTGTCGTCTCAGACGGAGGCGGTTCCCAGGCATGCGAGGTTCGTTGCGTCCCAGACCGAGGGTGAGGCGCCGGTCACGATCACCGTGGACGCGTCGGGGACGTCGAGTCCGCCGGGACGCCCCGTTGCTGCCTACGCTTGGGACTTCGGGGACGGCGAGAGCGCCACGGGTGTCACAGTGCAGCACACCTTCTCCAAGCCGGGCAGCTTTACCGTGACCTTGACGGTGTCCTTCGACGGCGGGGCGACGGACACCGCCTCTGCGTCGATGCGCGTGACCGGCATCGCGCCCGTTTGGCCGGATCACGCCGAGCTGGTGGTTGTGGGGGCGGGACCGACGACGGCGTCCGTGTCGTGGCCCGCTGCGGCTGCGGCATCGGGTGTGGAGGCCTACAGGGTCCTCCTCGACGGTGCCGTTGTCGCCGAAGTCTCCGCGTCGACGCTGCATGCTGAGCTCGCCGGACTGAGCGTCGACACACCCTATCGTGTCGGGGTCGTGGCGGTCGGCGCCGAAGGCATCCAGAGCGAACCGCTGCAAGCAGAGCTCGTGATCCCCACAGGCCTGGCGGACGCCTACCGCGACGCCGTCCTCAGTGATGGCCCCGTCGGATACTGGCGCTTCGATGATGCCCAAGGGGACTCTGTCGCTGACTCGTCCGGGTCGGGTCACGGCGGATCCGTCGAGGCCGGGACTCTGGGGTTTGGGGTCGAGGGCCTGTACTCGGCGGCCGGCAGACCCGAGGATGCCGACAGCGCCGCCGCCTTCTCGTCCGGTCATGTGCGGATCGGCGCGCTCGGGTCTGCGTCGGTTTTCGCGGGATCTCAGGGCACGCTCGAAGCGTGGGTTCGCACGGACCACGCCGAGGCCGGAGCGAGGGGGATCCTCGTGAAGCCCGGCATGTACGGCCTCTACCTCGTTGACGGCGTCGTCTCGGCATACGACGCGACGACGAGCACGTGGACGTCCGCAGGTACGAGTGTCGCTGACGGACGCTGGCACCAAGTCGTGCTCACCTACGACAGCGGCGTCCCGAACGGATCCAATCTGTACGTGGACGGTGTCCTCACCGCGACGTTCACCTACACGGTGGGTGCCGACACGTCCGTGCCGTTGATCGGCGCGACGGACTCCGGTGGCGAGGGGCAGCTCAGCGGGACGCTCGACGAGGTCGCCTACTACGACCACATCCTCGACACCGGGACGGTCATGACCCACTATGCCCTCGCGCCGTCCCAGCAGGTACCGCAGGAGGTCCCCCTTCCCGAGCAGGGCGAGCCCCTCACCCAGACCGAATCCGACGACCACCTCGGCCGGGTCGAGGACATCACGGGCATCGACGACGTACAGACCGACCCGCTCACGCCTGAACAGGAAGCCGAGCTGCGTACCTGGGCCACAGCGAACGGCTACACGCTTCCCGGCGGCGGCCAGTCCGAGCGAGCCCCTTCGAATGCACAGTTCACGCCTGAGGAGAGCTACTGCGCCCTGTCGCCTAGTCCCAAGGTCAAGGTAGCGTGCGCTGTGGTTATGACCGCGATGGTCACTGCCTCCGGTGCTGCTGACGCGTTCGCCCTGGTCAACGACCTCCCAAGCTTGAACGGCCAGCTTGATGGGGGTGCGGCGAACGCCTTCAAACACTGCTATTGGATGGGCTCGGCCACCTACGCGCTCGAGAAGGCACCCTTCATCGACGGGGACGAGGCCGCCGACCTCGCCTTCGGGATCGGCATCCTCCACGAGCAGATCGACGACAACCCCGTCTTCAGCTCCACGATGGACATTCACAACAACGGGTTCGGTGTCACATACGGCGCGGACAGTACGTCCGAAGACACCTGGGGTGACCGATGCGCGAACGCGGCTCTGCGAGGCCCCCTCGTCAAGAACCTCCTCGACGAGCGTGGGTTCCCCGATGAGTCCGAGCCGGGGCGTCTCCTGGGCAGGGTCGGGTACGCGGAGAAGGCCCTGAACCTGATGGGCTTCGGTGCACGTGGAGCCTGGGCTCCGTTCACGGTCTGGAAGGCGACTGCGGGAACCTACGGTCCCGTCTGGGACCAGGCATACGAGAAGCCGTTCGCACGTCGGCCAAATGAGCCTGATCGTCGCGCCCTATACCCCCACAGCCTGCTCTTCGCGAACGGTCCGCTCCTCGCCTGCCTCGAGTGGGATCCGGACCAGTCGGGCGTGTGGCGGCCGACGGGTCAGTGCCAGTGGACACCGACGGGGCTCCTGCGCCTCGTCTTGAACGTCGCCACCGGCACGTCGACCCGCGAGGGCATGGTCTCGCACACGACCCTCTTCGTGCAGGACACACACGGCATCTGCGCGCCGACACGGATCGTCTGGAAGGATCCGTGGTCGCATTGGGCGGAGCAGCCGCCCGCCCAATCGGTCCGGTCGGCGCCGTGCTCGCAACTGGTGTCGGTGACCCCAGACGGCGGGGTCCCCTACAACACGAACAGGGCGCCGGCCGTGTCCGACAGCGGGCGATATGTGGCGTTCGAATCGAACTCGCTCAAGCTCGCCCCGAACGACACCTCACCCGACGACGACGTGTTCGTCCGCGACGTCCAGACGTCGGAGACGAAGCCGATCTCGGTCACGCCCAGTGGCGTCATGGGCGACGGCGCCTCGGGCAACCCCGACATCTCCGCCGACGGCCGATACATCGTTTTCGAGTCCAGCGCGACGAACCTCGACGGGGCCGGCGCCCCCGGCCGCGACATCTTCGTCGCCGACCGGATCACGGGTGACATGAGGAGGGTCTCGGTCGCCGCCGACGGTACGGCAGCCGACAACGCGAGTTGGGACCCGAGGATCTCGGGTAGCGGCCGGTATGTGGCCTTCACCTCGGCTGCGACGAACCTGGTGGCCGGCGACACGAACGGTCAGCAGGACGTCTTCGTCCACGACCTCCTCACGGGAGCGACCACGATCGTCTCGGTCTCCTCCACAGGGCAGCGAGGCGATCTGGCCTCCGGCGCCGACTACTGGCGGGACCCAACGGACCTCGACATCTCCGCCGACGGACGTCACGTCGCGTTCGTCTCGGCGGCTTCGAACCTCGTTCCCGGCGACACCAACAGCCAGTACGACGTCTTCGTTCGTGACCGGTGGCAGGGCACGACTCGGCGTGTCTCGGTCCGATCGGACGGCGCTGAGCTCGGCCCGGCCTGTCCGGGTTCGTGCGACGGCTGGTACCTGTCGCTCTCTCCCGCCCTGTCCGCCAACGGCCGGTACGTGGCGTTCGAGTCGTACTCGCCGGATCTCACCGGCGAGACCGACCCCTTCTACGTGCTGACATCGGGTGTCTTCGTGTACGACACCGTGACCGGCGACACGCACCGCATGGACGTCGGCGTCGACGGTCACCTCTCGACGACCGGGCAGGACCCCGACATCTCCGCCGACGGCCGCTACGTCGCGTTCACATCCTGTGATCCCGTCCTCGCCCCACCGTACGAGGCCGACGAGACCGAACCCTTCCCCTTCTGTGACTTCGACGTCTTCGTCCGTGACCGCCTCCGGGACACGACGAAGCGGGTCACGGTCCCCTGGAACAACACCGACCCCGACAACGTACTCACCCGCGAACCTGCGATCTCCGCCGACGGCCGCTACGTCGCCCTCACCTCGAGGTGGATGACCAGGGAGAGCGACTCGAGCGATTCGGACGTCTACCTCAGCCAACTGTGGTGAATCGACATGCCTGGACGACGACCCGTCTCTGCCCGCACCATCGGGGCGATCATGTGCCTCCTGGCTGCACTGCCCGGCTGCCAACTGCTCGACAAAGCCCAAGGACCCCGATTCCGCCACTCGGAGTTCGACACGGCGATCTGCGACACGATGACGCGTGCCGACGTCGCCCGCTTGTTCGATGTCGATGTCGGCCTCGTTCTCGAGGGTCGTGTCTCCGACGAATGGGACGATGACGACCTTCAGAAGCGCTGCGAATGGTACATCGGCACGCATGAAGAGAAGTCTGGTGCCGTGTTCATCAGCTCGTACGCCAGGACGGAGATGTCCGGTTCTGACTGCACCTCGGCGGCGGAATCGACGCCGACCGGGGCCACCGTGACAATGGTCCCGGGCATCGGCGACAACACCTCCCTCCACGTTTGGGATCACACGACTCGCGACGAACATGTGCCCGCGATGGAGTTCGAGGACGGCATGCTGCTTCTCACGGAGCTCGCGGACCGCTGTGTCGGCATCGCCTGGACGCGTAGTCCCGACGCCGAGGCCGGCGCGCCCCCCGCACGTGACCGATTCGTCGACCTTGCCCGAACAGCCGTGGGACGTCTCCCCGCCATGCACGAAACCGACGGCGCAACCCAACCGCCCACGACATGAGATGACGTTCACCTCCCCCGACCGGATACGGACCCACGTCGGCGTCGTGCTCGCGTGCGTGCCGGCCCTGGCGCTGTCTCCCGCCCTGTCCGCCAACGGCCGGTACGTGGCGTTCGAGTCGTACTCGTCGGATCTCACCGGCGGGACCGACCCCTTCTATGTGCTGACATCGGGTGTCTTCGTGTAGCACACCGTGACCGGCGGCACGTACCGTATGGACGTCGGCGTCGACGGTCACGTCTCGACGTCGGGACGTGACCCCGACATCTCCGCCGACGGCCGAATATGTCGCGTTCACATCCTGTGATCCCGGCCTCGCCCCACCGCACGAGGCCGACGAGACCGAACCCTTCCCCTTCTGTGACTTCGACGTCTTCGTCGGCGACCGCCTCCGGGACACGACGAGGCGGGTCACGGTCCCCTCGAACAACGCCGACCCCGACAACGTACTCACCCGCGAACCCGCGATCTCCGCCGGCGGGCGCTACGTCGCCTTCACCTCCAGGTGGATGACCAACCAGGGTGACTCGAGCGATTCGGACGTCTACCTCTCCCAACTGTGGTGAACGCCATGATCACGAAGCAACACCCCACAACGCGCCTGGCCATACTCGTCGTCCTGCTGGCCGTGGCGGTCACGGCCTGCTTCACCGGTCCGCCGTACGGCTGGCCGGGCGAGGCACGCGAGTCGGATCTGCCCTTCTGTGACATCCTCACACGCGAGGAGGTCGCTCCCGCCCTCGGCGTCGACATCGCCCGGGTACTCGAGAGCCCTGGTTCAAACGACGCCACTGGGCACGAAACAACGTGCGAGTGGAGCGTCGTCGCACCCGATGACGACCCGCCGTTCGACACGCGGGCCACACTCACGGTGTCGACCGTGTGCACCGTCAAGGAAACACCCCCGAACCTGGGTGGCCCGACAGGCGCCGTCGTCGAACCGGTTGCCGATTTCAGTGACGGGCAGGCCTGGCTCAAGTCATGGGACGAGCACACACACCCTGCCACGTTCCCCTGACGACGGCCGGAACCGTCCTGCTCGTGACCAGTCCTCAAGAATGTCTGAGGTGAAGTGGATCAGATACGACGGATCCACTGAGGCTCTCCGACCCCGGCCGGGGAGCTTCGTGGGCCTGGCCCGCCTCGTGTTCGAACGCCTCCCCGCCCTACGAGAAGCCATGGACGCAACCCGCCCCCCCACTACGTGAGTGACGTCCACCTCAGCCAACTCTGGTGAGTCGACATGCCGTCGACGATCTGAGGCGATCGCTTCGGTGCCAGAGGTGATCGCTCAACACCGCGATCGACGTGAGATCCTGCGACTCTCCGACGCAGTCTGTTGGGATGACTCCCATCAAGCCCTTGATACCGGCGGCTGTGGAGGAACCGGAGGCGTCGGGGGAACCGGCAGCGAAGGCGCCGGTGGCTTCGGTGGGGTGACCGCGGAGATTTGGGGCGAGGGGGCCGGAGTGTGCGAACGGAACGACGAAGGTTCCGGTACGAGTGGGAACCGCAAGTCCGCCGCCGGGGGAATTTGGGGCGAGGGGGCTGGATTGTGCGAGGGGAAGGGCGACGGTTCGGGTACGAGCGGGGACTGCAGGGACGCCTGAGCGGGGAACGCCGGGGGCGCGGCTCGGGGATAAGGGATCTGCAGCGGGTGTGGCACCTGCTGCCCGTACGCAGTCGCCGTGGGGTGGGGAGGGATCACGGAGCCGGCCTCCACCGCCTCGTACGCGACTCCGCCCACCCGCGAGCGATACAGCGCGGCGAGGACGCACAACACGTAGGCGTAGATCAGATTGCCCACCACCGTGACTATCAGGAACGTGCCGACGCCGACCACGATGACCATTCTGATGCCCGCGGTGAGCAGGCGATCGTCGAGAAGGGTTTCGACCAGCCAGGCCACACCCCCGGCCAGCAGGAAGGCAAGGGCGTAGAAGGCAGCGTACGCGGCCGTGCCGAGGACGAGCAGGTGGACGAGGGTGCGGAAGGTGAGGGAGATGCTCGTGCCGATGACACCCGGTTGCTCGTCCACGACGGCGAAGGGAAGGTACACCCAGATGATCAGTTGCAGGATCATCAAGCCGAGCACGGTCCACCTCGCCACCCCGATGGTCTCGGGGGACTGCTCGACGAGGCGCGACGATGCGTAGAAGAGGAGTTGAAAGACGAGACCGAGGCGGAGCGACCAGCCGAGCAGGGCAAGCCAGCGTGCACCCGACGACTTGCCGGGGCGTCTGTCGACCGAGTCGAGGGCGATCGCGTACGTGCGCGTGTACAGCGAGAGGTAGGTGACGTACAGGGTCAGGCCGCCCGCCACGAGGAGGGCACCGGCCAGGGCGGCGTTGACCTTGACGGGCGTCACGACGACCAGGAACAGGAGGAGGAGAACCGCGACGGCAAGGGCGACGAACATCAGCCAGACGACGACGAACTGCCTGAACCCGCGCCTGTACGCGGCCCAGCCCTCGGCGAACATCGACACGATCCCGCCCCGCACCCGGACGGGGACCGTCTCGGCCTGGACGTGGACCCCGTGTCCACCGTACGGATCGTGATGGGGGAGGCCTGCCCCGCCGAAGCCCGGCTGCGAGCCGGGCGCGGGTATCACGTTCCGAGCTTCGGTCTACCCATCGCCGGAGACTTCTCCGGGGGAGAGGGCCTTTCCTTTCCCGTCGGACCGAGCGCACATCGGGTTGTGCGGGTACCTTGCGTGAGGGACGAGGCGAGGGGGCTCCGGTGCCGGGGTGGTGGCCTCGATCTCGTCGCCGGCTGGGTCGGCGGCATGTTGGGCCCGGGTCGCAACAGCCGCGACGAGCCCGTCCTCGGCGCCTTCTCGGGCGCGAGCATCGGGGATCTCGACGGGGATGGGCTCGGGGACTTCGCGATGCCCACGGCCGGGCTCGGGACGGGCCTCGATCTCCTCCTCCCCAACCTCCAGACTCCGTCCGACACGCATGTGATGGCGTGGGACGGCTCGACCGGTCGGGGTCTCTTCGGCTTGCCCCGCCAGACGTCCGACGTGGCCTTCTTCGTGTCACCCGCGCTCGCGGACCTCGACCGGGACGGGGACACCGACGTCATCGCCGGCAACGGGGTGAACGTCCTCGATGCCTACGACGGGCGGGGCGGGGCTGCCGCGGGATTCCCGAAGCTCACGGGAGGCTGGACAGTCGGCACTCCGGCTGTCGGTGACTGGGACGACGACGGGACCTCCGAGGTTGCCGTGATGCGACGGGACGGCTTCCTCCTCGTATGGAAGACCGCGGGGATCCGTGCGCCGTGCAGTGGGGCCGTTTCGGGCGTGACGGGACGGACGCGGCAAACGCCGGGAGCACCCCAGAACCGGGGGACTGCACAGCTCCTCCCGCCGGCTGATCAGGTCTCGCGGGCGAGATGGTCGGCGAGCTCGCGGATCGTGGATTCGAAACCGGGCGTGAGGGAGTCGAACGCGACCGAGACCTCGTGGAGCCCGTGCGGACCCTCGCCACAGCGCAGCACGCGGCCGCGGGCGAGGACATAGGAGTCGGCGATGGCGAACTCGAGGGCCAGCTCGGTGCCCGGCGAGATCCAGATCGGCTGGAGGAGCTCGCAGCGCAGGCCGGACAGGCTGAGGTCGACGCCGACGGCATGGACGTCGGATCCGTCCACCCGCACGCTGAGGTGCTCGGCGAACGCGACCCGCATGCGGTGGCGGCGGTCGTCGGGAGGATGGGGGGATCGGGGAGTGACGAGCCATGCCCCGTCTGCCGCTTCCTCCAGCACGACGCAGTCCACGTCGCAGCGTCCCGTGGCCGTCTTCCATGTCAGGGTCACGACAGAGCCCGGTTCCGGGGGGAGCCTGCAGAGCACGACGTCGCTGTCGGGCAGGCCGAGCTCGGGCAGGGAGAGGGTGATCGTCCCGTCCTCCTCCTCGTGTGCCCACACGAGCCACGGCGTCGGGTCGTTCTCCGTGTGGAGCAGGGCGCGCACGTGCGGGCCGAGGGGATCATGGGACATGCGGGTCGGATCGGCGGGAACGGTCCGGAGATGAGGTGTCGACCGGTCACGCCTGCGCGAGCGCGGCGAGGACCTGATCGGAGAGCTCCGGCCAGCGGCGTTTCGCCCAGTCCCCGAACGGCCGGTCGGTGAGGACGCAGCATGCGACGTCGTGGTCGGGGTCGAACCAGGCGAACGAACCCGCCTGGCCGAAGTGGCCGAACGTGCGCGGGGAGTTCGACCGGCCTGTCCAGTGCGGTGACTTCGCGCCCCGGATCTCGAAGCCCAAGCCCCACGGGTTCGGGTCCTGGAAACCGAATCCGGGGAGGACGCCGCAGAGCCCCGGGAACTGCTCGGTGGTGGCGGCGGTGAGTGTGCGGGCGGACACGAGGGTGGGGGAACGCACCTCGGCCACGAACCCGACGAGGTCGGCGAGGCTGCTCGACGCGTCCCGGGCCGCCGACCCGGCGAGGCGGGTCGAGGTCATCCCGAGCGGCTCGAAGACCGCCGCCGCGAGGTAGGCGGCAAAGGAGATCCCGGCCTGCGACTCGACGTGGGCCGCGAGGATGTCGAATCCGGCGTTGGAGTAGATGCGGCGCGTCCCGGGCGGCCGGATCGACGTCGGCGCGTCCGGCGCGATTCCCCCGGCGTGGGCGAGGAGGTGGCGCAGCGTCACACCGGGCGGGCCGGATGGGCCGAGCGGATCGTCGAGGGAGACCGTCTCCTCCTCGACGGCGACGAGCACTGCATACGCGGAGAGGATCTTCGTGACCGAGGCGAGCGGGAAGACGTGTGTCGTGGCGCCGGTCGTCACCGTGCCCGTTGCGCCGACGATCCCGAGCGCGACGGTGTCGACGGGCCACGAGCCGGCGGCGACCTCGAGAGTCCGTATGACGTCCATGTGCGTCCGGAGCGTACGCCGCATGTCACTGCGCCTTGGTACGGTGGCCGCATGCAGGACGAGACCGAACCGGTGGTGGGGCGTGTGATCGGCACGCAGGACTCGACACCGCTCGAGTTCTGGGTGGCCGTACAGGAGGGCTCGTTCCTCCAGCTCGACGACGTCGTCGCCCTCGAGCGCGTGCCGCCGGGACGTGCAACCGTGCGAATCTACGGCGTCGTCTCACAGGTGCGGGCGCGCCACGAGGGGGCGAGGTGGGACAGCGACGTCTTCCTGATCGAGGACGGCGTCCTGCCGGCCGAGGTGAGCGAAGCCGCCCTCGTAAAGGCGCTCCGCTTCGAGCCGGAGGTCTACGTGCCGCCGCTGCCGGGCCAGGCAGTCGTGCGCGCACGGGGCGATGCCCGCGACGAGGCGCTCTTCTTCGACGGCATGGAGCGACGCCTCCCGGCCGGCCTCACCCGCGACGACGAGCCCCTCTACATCAACCTGGACTTCCTCGACGGCACCCGCGGCGCTCACGTCAACATCAGCGGCGTGTCGGGCGTGGCGACCAAGACGACGTACGCCACGTTCCTGCTCTTCGGCCTCTTCACGTCGGGTGTGCTCGGTGCCGACGCCCTGAACACGAAGGCTCTCGTGTTCAACGTGAAAGGCGAGGATCTCCTCTTCCTCGATCACGACAACACGCAGCTCGACGCGGACAACAGGGGTCGCTACGGCGCGCTCGGCCTCGAGGCCGGCGCCTTCCCGTCCGTCCGCGTGTTCGCACCGCCCCGCCGCGGTGCCACGACCGCGGTCCCCGACGTGGCCTCCCGCACGACCGGGGTGAGGTCGTTCTTCTGGACGATCGAGGACTTCTGTCGCGACCGGCTCCTGCCGTTCCTCTTCACGGAGGCCGAGGACGAGCGCCAGCAGTACACGCTGGTCGTGCAGAACGTCGCGCATCGCCTCGCGGAGTTCACGTCCTGCGGCGAGGGCGCCGTGAAGATCGAGGACGACGAGGTGCGGACGTTCCGAGAGCTCGTCGAGGTGATCGAGTCGCGTCTCGATCCCGACGATCCGCACACGATGGGACGGTGGGCGGGGCGGGCGATCGGGGCCGGCACCGTGAACGCCTTCATCCGTCGCCTCTGGGGCGCGGTCCCCCGCGTCGACCACCTCATCCGGGCCGACGTTCCGAACCCTGCCCGGCACAGTGTCGTCTTCGACGAGCAGGTCACCGTGATCGACCTCCACAACCTCCACGACCGTGCGCAGCGTTTCGTGGTCGGTGTCCTCTTGCGCCGGGCGTTCACGGAGAAGGAGCAGACGGGCCAGTCACGCCCCCTCCAGTTCGTCGTGCTCGACGAGCTCAACAAGTACGCACCCCGCGACGGCACGTCACCGATCAAGGAGATCCTCCTCGACATCGCCGAGCGCGGCCGTTCCCTCGGGATCGTCCTCATCGGTGCGGAGCAGACGGCGAGTGAGATCGAGCGCCGCATCGTCGCCAACTCGGCGATCCGTGTCGTGGGCCGCCTCGACACGGCCGAGGCGGGTCGCGACGAGTACGGCTTCCTCCCCGTCGTGCAGCGCACGCGGTCGACGATCATGAAGCCGGGCACGATGTTCGTCTCCCAGCCCGACATCCCGATCCCGATGGCCGTCCAGTTCCCGTTCCCCGCCTGGGCGACCCGGGCTGCCGAGGCGGATCTGCGGCCCGACTCGGTCTCGGGTGACGGTCCTGCCGACCCTTTCGACGGGCTCTGAGGCGTCTTCGGGCGAACGTGATGGGGGCGCTTCCTGCGGTGCCATACCGGCTATTCCGCGCGGCGTCCGGCGCCGCGCCCGTGTGCTGCGTCTCACCGAGGCAGAGCCATCGTTGTTGGGCGTGAGCGCCCATGTCATCGCGATCGCCTCGAATCCGCCTGGGTGATCTGGGATGTCGGTTCGATGGCGCGCCGGCACGCGCCTCAGGCGGGTGGGGGTGGGCGGATGTCGATGGTTCTGCCGTCGGGGCGTTTGAAGGTGAGGGTGTGGTCGGCGTCGCCTTCGATCTGGTGGCCGGTTTCGTGCACCATGCGGTGGTGGCGGGGGCAGAGGGCTGTGCAGTTGGCGGTGGTGGTGGGGCCACCTCGGGCCCAGTGGACGATGTGGTGGACGTGGAGGCGGGACGTGCGTTCGCAGCCGGGCCAGCGGCACGTGACGTCGCGGAGGCGGATGATGCGTGAGAGGTGGGGGGGTACGGAACGGCGGAGGGTACCGACACTGCGGGCGACACCGTCCTCGCCGTAGAGGACCGTTTGGTATCGGGAGTCGCAGGCGAGACGTTGCGCCGTTTCTTTGGAGATGGGGGGGCCGGCGAGGATCCAGCCGCCTCTTCCTTGGTCGGTCTTGGCGGTGAGGGCTGTGACGGGGACCTGGACGACGATGGTGGCCCGGTCACAGTCGGTGTCGGCTGTGATGTGGGAGGCGGCGAGGTCGACGAGGGCGTCGGCGAGGTGTGCCTCGTAGGGGACATGTTCGACGTCGGGATCTTCCCGGACGGAGGTGAGGGTGAGGTCGACTCGGCGTTCGAGGCTCTTGACGAGGGTGGCACCGTCGTCTTCGGGTAGTTCGAACTCGCC
>JADZDR010000088.1 GCA_020850945.1 Acidimicrobiia bacterium
GTCGCAACAGTCAGTGTGCGTCTCACGTGTTCCATCGAGTTCACCTCCCTTCGTCATCATTGCGGTCGACCTCCATCTAGGACATCCAGGCGATTACGACACCGACAAGTAGTCCGAATGCGACTCCAGACCACACCCACTCCATGTCATATGCCTCCCAGCCAGCGTTCGACGAGATCCCAGCCTCGGACGAGTACGAAGGCACCGAGCACGGCGAGTGCTAACTCAGCCATAGCGCCGGCCCCGCATCAACAACACGGTGATCACCGCTAGGAAGAAGACGGCGATGCCTGCTGTCATCGTCACGAGATCGAGCAGGTCCGCCGCCTGTTCCGGGCTCACACCTCGGCCTGGACGGACACGAGTGCCTTGCCGACCACTCGCCATCCTCGGCCGTTGGGATACAGCATGCAGTCGATCGTCACTGCGGAGAACGGTTCGAGCATCCGCACCTGACGCCAGAGCGCCTCGTCTCGGATGCGGATTGCCACGGGGTCGGCCTGGGGGTCCTCGACGACCCAGAGCGTCCGGGTGACGCCGGGACCCACCGTGCGGCCGTCACCTGCCGAGACGAACCCCTCGTACGCCCGTTCACTCGTGGTAGCGATGACGCCGCTAACTCTGCGTGTCGGATTCTCCGGCATGGCAATGTCCTCTCGCTTGGACTGGTTTGGCTGGCGCCCAAGGTAGCCGAGTGGTGCCGCTGGGTGGTGGACCCTCACGTCCGCCCTGCCGTCTCGTACTGGTTTGGGTCCCGCTTTCGTCGGCTTGCCGGTCGGCCCGTGAGGCACCCACTCGCTGCGCTCGCTAGGGCCGCTTCGCTGCCTCAAGGTCCGCCCTGGGCTGCGCCGTACTCGGCGCTGCCAAACCAGCCAACGAGACGGAGGACCTGCCGATGAGTACCACTGAGATCGCCACCCGGGTCGCCCTCTTGCCCCTCTTCCGGGCACTCGACCTCAAGCTCCGGTGCGCCACCTGCCTCGCTTGGTGGCGTGCCCGCTTCATCACCGTCGACGTTCATTCCGGTGACTGGCGTTGCCCCACGTGTTGGACCCACTGACAAGCGATCCCGGCCCCCCAGCACCATTGGGGGGCCGGGACTGTGCCAGGAGAGGACCAATCGCCAAACCAGTCCAACGGACACAGCCCGACCCCTACGCACTCACGATAATGCACCTGGCGAGGACGCTAGACAGGCGTCACGTAGCGGGCGGCGGGCGGCGGCCTAGCACAGCCCGCTTCCCAGCGTCAAGGGTCGCTGCGGGACTTCGCTTCGCTTCGTGTCCTCGCTGCCCCTCCGGGGCGCCCTGGACGCCGGGCCCCTGCGATGCTGTGCTGCGTCCGGCCGGTCCCGACAGGTGCCCCCCAGCACCGCCCGCCGCCCGACGACAAGGGGGCATCGCACCCCACGAGACCGACGAAACGCTCCGTGGGTGGTCGGGCCGGCACGACCCGAACTGACCGGTCATGGGTCGTCGACCTCGAACTCAGGAATCTCGGCGCCGTCACGCACAACCCAGGTGATCCGCACGGGAATGCCGGCCTCGGCTAATCGAGCCTCTATCCCGACTGCCCCGTCTGCCTCCGCACCCTCCAGAATTGCGATGTGCACCTCGACGTCCTCGCCGGACAGACGCATCAGTCCTGGTCCGAGCAACGCCACATACGGTGCATCCTGCTCCTGTGCGGCTATCTCGTCGTCTGTGGGCACGTCGTCATCCTCCAGGTCCAAGACTCGCCGGCGAAGTCCCTGAGACCAGGTAAGCGCTCGTCGACCGTGACTAGCACGCACATACTCGCACCACAGCGCCTCGTCCTCCGGCCGTCTGTGCTCGACGATATCCCCAAGAATCTCCCACACCGTCCGACCGCCACGGCCTTCCTTCCGGTCCGGCCGAGCAAGCTCCATCGCCACCTTCGACACGTACTCACCGATCCCGGCATCGTCTCGGACCGGACGCACATCGACTCCGTGCATCCGATGGGCGGCACTGTAACCCCGGCGTATGAGCCATCGGTCCCAAGCGTCCCGGAGCCGCTCCGTCATCCCCTCCGTCCACGACTCCCCCGGCTCCAGGAACACCAGCACATGCAGGTGGAAGTGCCAGCCATGCTCGCCGTACGTGAGATCGGCCGACCGGATGAACCCTGCCATCGACTGACGCATCATCTGCCCACCGCGGCCCTGCTGTACTGCACGCCAACCGTCGGCCACGGTATCCCACACCTCCTCGAGACTCATGCTCACATCGTGGGGCATCGTGAGCGTGAGCATCGCCAACTCATGTCCGTCTCCGAGCCAACGTCGTGCGCCTTCGGAGATCTCATCGGCCCGGACCGCCCGAATCTTCGACGCACACACCGGACAAGCGTGAATGGAGCCACAGGTCTGGAAGCCCGTGATGTGTGCGACCTGCTCATCTGTCAACTTCACACCGCCGACACGACGCACATCTCGAGGGATCCGCCCACACCGCCCTAACCGATGCCCCAACCCCCTGAGCCGATGGTTCTCACGACGCCCTCGGAGCCGCCCATTCCGCCCCGTGAACCACGCTGCACCAGGCCCCTGACCAGCACTGGAAACGCTATTCGCATCCTTACCAAGAGCACCGTCTCGCCGGCGACGCTGCCGCTGTCGTGCTCGCCGTGCACGGTCCGCTGCACGCCCGCTTATCTCACGGCAGCGACTTCGCTGAGTGAGAGTCTCCCGGTCTACCTGTGGGTCTGGTAATCTCTGCATCGCATGGTGCCCAGTAATGGGCAGTTCCTGGACCCGGCCGGACCCTCATCCGTGCCGGGTCTTCTCTTGTCAATCACGAATTACCGCTGTGTAGTTTGCCGCTTCACGAGCGGTTGGCGTGGGACCCTCGGAGCCTCGTGGCGACCCGGCTGCGTGTGCCGGGCGGGGCCGGGATCCCCCCGGCCTTCGGCCGGGACCCGCCCCGCCTCTCCGGGCGGCGATGCGCTGTCAGTCACGCACGTGCATCGATGTCGCCGCCGACTCCCGCCGCAGGCCACACAGACGCCAACGTCGTCCAGGTGATCCAGGAGGTCGACAGATGCGCCAGTCCTGGACCACCACTGTCCATCGCCTCGCCTGAAGATCTCGTGTCGACGGGGCCGGATGCGTTCCCGGACATGCTTCGTGAACTCCTCGAACTCGTAGCTGTCGTATTCACGGCAGTAGAAGAGTCGGTTCGGCCGCCATCCGGCTGCGTACACGACGCGCTCGCCTGCGAGTGTCCGGCTACTTCGGGCGGGCCATAGCCCTCTGCAGTACACGACTCGCTGCGTGACTTCTCGCAGGATCACATCCGCTCGTGCCCATGCGGGCGCGGTCCAGCCGCACACGACGTCTCGTTTGCGAAGCTGGTTCAGCGTCCGAGCAAGCTGGGCCGGCAGACTCATCGCTTGGCGTGCCGGAACGCAGGCGGTGATCTCATCGAGCATGAGCACGGCATGTTCGACATCATGGAGTTGCCGCCACGATGTCAGCGGTTCCCACAGCCGATGCCGCCGTTGCGTCTGACCGGTGACTTCGTACACCTCGAAGTTCGCCAGAAGCCGACGACCGGACGCTTCCGCAACAGGTACGAGGCGGCGCACCATCCCGAGTGTCTTGCCGTGCCCGTTCAGACCGACCCAAGCCGTGATGGCCGCCGTCATCGCCACCCTCCCAGCGGTCGGTCCCGGCGCAGCGTGTCACCTGGGTCGAAGAGACCGAAGCGCAGGGCGGCTGTTGTGTCGGCCCGTGCTCGACGCCGTCTCATGCGCCGACGCCACCACACAGCCACCACGAGCACCGCTGCCGCCACAAGCAGAACGGTCACGACGCCTTCCCTGGAATCAAGCCGTACACCCAGATAGCCCCTCTCAGGGCCGCTCCGACAACGACGGCGCCGCCGAGGACCCCGAGCACGGTTACCAGCATGTCGACGTCGATCCAGCCATCTGCACGTGCGAGCCACTCTCCGGCGAGACAGGCGTAGTGCTCTGAACAGGTGATCGAGCCGTCACTTGCCCACGACGGCTCTATCCACGATGGGAACAGGCCCAACAGCAGGTCCAGGAGTCCGAAGATCAGGTCCAGGAGTGCATCGGTGATCATCCGTCGCCCTCCGGAATCGGGGCCTCACCGCTGCCCATGACCCAAGCGGCAATGCGCCACAACCCGAAGATCAGTGCACCGACGAGCATGATCGTCGTCATCATTCGGATCATCGAACGGGTGCTGCTCAATGGGCCTGATGCTTCCGAGCAGGTATCGATCATGGGCACTGGCACGCCGCCGGCGATCGGCAGTATTGGCCCCCAGTCACAGACCTGGGTCCCTTGCATCTCCAGACCGTCGGAGAACGCCCCCCAGTATTCGCCTGCTTCTCCGATGGCCCATGTAACGGGTCCCACAGGCCATGAGTCCTGGGCGATACCTGTCGTGTCGTCCCAGCGCTCTCCGAGACTCTGTGTTGGCACGAACAGGGTCTCCAGCACGCACCGCATGCCTTTCACATAGGCCACTGGATTCAGTAACCCCCACCCGGACGGTGCACAGTCAGTCAGACCACCGCTACCCGGTGTCCCGCCTGAGCCGGGCGTGCCCGACCCCGGACTGCCGTTCCCATCGCCGCACTTGTCGTCATCAAGTGCTGACCACTCGGCCGCTCCCGTAAGTACCGCGCGGTCGAAACCGTCTCCGCCCCATGCGATAAGCGCCTCCTGCAGTGATGCTGCGCCCGTCCAGTACACCAGGACGTCCCGGGCTGCTTGCATGGAGTCCCCGACGTGATACGGGTCAGCGCTCTGGTCGCCGTCCGCATCGGCCCCCCAACTCGTCCACATCGCAGCACTGAAGAGATACGGCCCAGTGAGATCAGGTGACGCCTCGACCGTGACCCCGAAGGTACTCACCACATCAGCGAGTCCCATCAGGACCGCAGGCGTCACGCTACCGCACACCCCGAGGCTGCGTGCCCACGGCTCGAAGATCTCCGGATGACCCTCCGGCCATCCACCGACCGGCACCGTATCGGTCGGTTCCTCTGTCGGGATCCCGGGATCGTCACCCGAGCAGTCCGTCCCCGTGACGGCATAGACGTACATCTCGGCCGGATCGCCGTACGTGCCGATCGTCCCGTTGCTGTTCCACAGCAACGCCATCGCACCCTGCAACTGTCCGGCGCTGTAGTTCGTCGATGCATCCACGATCGGCGTGTATTGCGCCTGGCCCGACACCGTTCGCCGTAGACAGAGCCGGTTCGCTCCCACAAGCGCTGTCCCGCTCGAGGACCCCTGTTGGTAGTACAGGTAATTGGCGCCGTAGGGCGTGACCTGTCCGTTACGGTTCTGGATCTCGCCTCGCAGCGTCACATGTGTCCCGATCGCCCCCGTGCCCGAGCAGACGTCGTAGTCATACGGCGGCGCCGGGTTCCACACGCATCCCAGCCACTCGGACTCGCCGACCACCGCTGCTCCCGCCATTTCGGCCCCGAGTCCCACCCACAGACATGCGAGAGCCGCCACCGTCACTGCGAATGTCAGTGCGGTGGCGGCTCTCAGGAGTCGTCGCATCAGCCTCGAACGAAGCGCTTGGCGAAGCGCCATCCCAGCGTGATTGCGAGCACAACCGCCGCATACGGCAGCACCGTGCCTGCGATCGCCAGGAGCGAGTCCTTGACGTCTTCGGCACCGCCGCTCACGACCGTCTCCGGTGTCGCCTGCGCCAGTGCAGCCACGCCCGAGACCATCAGACTCATGACGACAGCCGTCGCAACAGTCAGTGTGCGTCTCACGTGTTCCATCGAGTTCACCTCCCTTCGTGATCATTGCGGCCGACCTCCATTTAGGACATCCAGGCGATTACGACGCCGACCAGTAGTCCGAATGCGACTCCGGACCAGACCCACTCCATGTCATATTCCTCCGAGCCAGCGTTCAACAAGATCCCAGCCTCGGA
>JADZDR010000089.1 GCA_020850945.1 Acidimicrobiia bacterium
CACGCCGACGTGCGCCGCATGCTCCTCACGATGAAGGCACAGGTCGAGGCGATGCGTGGCCTCGTCTTCCTCGTGGCGGGAGCCGGGGACCGGGCACGCCGGCACCCCGACCCCGACGTGCGCGACCGGAACGAGCGCCTCGTCGACCTCCTCACTCCGGTCGCCCAGGCGTGGTGCACCGATACGGGGTGCGAGGTCGCATCACTTGCCATCCAGGTGCACGGTGGCATGGGGTACATAGAGGAGACCGGTGTCTCACAGACCTACCGCGACATGCGCATTGCCCCCATCTACGAAGGCACGAACGGGATCCAGGCCCTCGACCTCATCGGCCGCAAGCTCGCGATCGACGGCGGCAAGCCGGTCATGGACCTCTACGCCGACATGCGCAGCACAGGTGACACCCTCGCCGAGGCAGGAGCCGCGTTCGACCCGATCCGCGAGAACCTCGGCGCCGCGGTGGATGCCCTGGAGAAGTCGACGTTCTGGATCTTCGAGCATGGACTGGCGGACCCCAACGACGCCGCGGCCGGTGCGACTCCCTTCCTGCGCCAGTTCGGGCTGACCGTGGGTGGCTGGGTCCTCGCACGTGAAGCGCTGGCTGCCCGGGATGCCCTCGATCGGGACGCGAAAGCGGCAGATGCGGCCCGTCTCGAGGCGAAGATCGTCACGGCACGCTTCTACGCCGCATCGATCCTGCCCGAGGTGGCCGCCCTGGGCGGCGCTGTCACAATCGGCCAGGAGCTCCTCTACCGTGTCGAGGCCACGGAGCTCGCCGAGGTCTGACGCTTCACAAGAGGCAGTGGTCATTTACCGCAGGGTCCGTTAGGTCTAGGTTGTCCCTTCGCCACAGGAAGCGAACAAAGAGGGGCATCCATGACTCGGCGCCGACTGTCCATTCTCAGAGTCGCGGCCTTGCTCGGCACCTTCGTGCTGCTGGTCGCGGCATGCGGTGACGACTCCGACGAGGCGACGACAACCACGAAGGCGGAGAGCGAGGGGGCGACGACCCGCGATGCCGACGGAACCCTGACGATCGCGACCCTGCTGCCCTTCACGGGCCAGCTCTCCTCGTTCGGACCCGGCATGCGGACTGCCGTCGAGCTCGCCGTCCAGGACATCAATGCCGCAGGCGGGGTCAACGGCAAGGAAGTCGTCCTCCTGCCCAACGTGGACGACGGAACCGACCCTGACAAGGCGAGTACAGGCGCAGACCAGATCGTGTCGGACGAGAAGGTCGACCTCGTGATCGGCCCCGCCGCCTCGGGTGTGGCCGAAGCCGTGGTCGACAAGATCACAGGTGCAGGCATCGCCCAGTGCTCGCCGTCGAACACGGCGGCGTCGTTGAGCGAGAAGAACGACAACGGCCTCTACTTCCGTACGGCTCCTTCCGACACCCTGCAGGGCCCCGCTCTCGTCGACTTCGTCACGTCGGAAGGCAACCAGAAGATCGCCGTCATCGCCCGTAACGACGAGTACGGCAAGGGCTTCGCCGACGCGATCGAGTCAGCCGTGGAGGGATCGGGCGGGACACTCACGGAGAAGGTGCTCTATGACCCCGAGGCCACAGACCTGAGCGCGGACGTCGACAAGGTGGCCGCCGGCGACCAGGACGCGACGATCATCATCGGGTTCGTCGACGACGGTGCCAAGATCGTGTCCGGCCTCATCGAGAAGGGCATGCCCACCAACAAGATGTACACGGCCGACGGTATGCAGTCCGACGAGCTCGGACCCAAGGTCGACCCCAACAACCCCGCTGCCGTCGACGGCATCAAGGGCACAGCCCCGAGCTCGGGTGACAACCAGGAGTTCCTCGCGCGTGTGCAGTCCGTCTCGCCTGAGGCACAGAACGTGTTCGTGGCCCAGTCATACGACTGCGTGACGATCGCCGCCCTCGCTGCCGCCGTCGCCAAGAGCGACTCGCCTGCGAAGTTCATCGAGGAGGTCGAGGCTGTCACCGACGAGGGCGAGGAGTGCAACACCTACGAGCAGTGCAACCAGTTCGTCTCCCAGGGCACCGGCATCGCCTACATCGGCCAGGCGGGCATGCTGAACCTCGTGCCGCCCGGTGAACCGAGCATCGGCCAGTACGACACGTGGGTGTTCCAGAACGGTGGCCAGATCGAGACGACGAAGGTCGCGGCCTTCGAGATCACGCATGGCGAACACGGGGGCTCCGAGGGCGACTCGGGCACCGAGGAGACCACGACCACCGCGGCTGAATGATCGACTCCGGGTGGGGCGGTGCCTTGCGGTGCGCCGCCCCACCTCTCAGTCCGTCGCCAGCGTTCCCAGGTACATCTCGATCACCTTCGGGTCCGTGAGGAGCTCGCGGCCGGTGCCCTCATATGCGTTCCGGCCCTGATCGAGGACATAACCGCGGTGGACGATCTCGAGGCAGCGTCTCGCGTTCTGCTCGACCATGACGATCGAGATCCCATCGGCATTCACCCGCACGATGTGCTCGAAGACCTCGTCCTGCATCGAGGGGGAGAGGCCTGCCGACGGCTCGTCGAGGAGCAACACCTCGGGGTTCATCATGAGCGCCCGTGCCATCGCCACGAGTTGGCGTTCCCCACCCGACAGGGAACCGGCCCGCTGGCGGTGCCGCGCGCCGAGCATCGGGAACTGCGATACGACGTACGCACGGCGCTGCTCCCAGTCACGTGGCCGTAGGTAGAGCCCCATTCGCAGGTTCTCCTCGATGCTGAGGGAGGGGAACACGTTGTCGCGTTGGGGCACGTACCCGATTCCCATCGAGACGAGCTCGTGGGCCTCACGTCCTGTCACGTCGACATCACGGAACATCACGACACCCTTGCGTACGGGGACGAGACCGAAGACCGCCTTGAGGAGCGTGGACGTGCCTGCCCCGTTCGGGCCGATGATCCCGACCATCTCCCCCTGTTGCAGCGCGATGTGGCAGCCCTGGAGGATGTCGACTCCCTGCACATAGCCGGCGACGAGGGAGTCGGCGAGAAAGTAGTGACGTGGTTCGGTCAACTCGTCTCATCCTCGTGCGATTCGCGTTCGTCTACAGGCGCGAGGCCGTCGTGGGATCCGAGGTAGGCGTCGACGACGGCCGGGTCAGCTCGTACTACGGCGGGCGGACCCTCGGAGATCACATTCCCTTCCGCCATGCACACGACCCAGTCGCTGATACCCATCACGACGTCCATGTCGTGTTCGATCAGGAACACCGTGAGGCCGCCGTCGCGGAGGCCCTCGATGTGTTCGCAGAGGGTCTGGCGCAGGCGCGGGTTGACGCCTGCCATCGGCTCGTCGAGGAGGATGGCAGCCGGTTCCGTCATGAGGGCGCGGGCCATCTCGAGGAGCTTGCGCTGGCCGCCCGAGAGGGTTCCGGCGAGGTCGTGACCCATGCGAGTGAGCTCGAATGTCTCGAGGAGACGTTCCGCCCGTTGCCGGGCCGCGTCCTCCGTGTGCCGCCAGCTCGGCCGCAGGAGGGCGCCGAGGAGCCGTTCGCCCCTGTTTCCCCGCGACGCGAGGAGCATGTTCTCCATAACCGTGAGACGGTCGAGCGCCTTCGTGAGCTGGAAGGTACGTACGAGCCCGTAACGGGGGATCTGATAGGCGAACCTGCCTTCGAGCCGGTGTCCGTCGAATGCCCAGTAGCCGGCTTGGGGGCGATCGAAGCCGGTCAGGCAGTTGAAGAGCGTGGTCTTGCCCGCTCCGTTCGGGCCGATGAGGGAGGTGATCGTCCCCCGTTCCACCTCGAGGTGGCGCACGTCCACTGCAACGAGGCCCCCGAACGTGCGCCGCACATCGTCGACGACGAGGATCGGGTTCGGTTTGGGCACGCCCGGCTCGGCCGCCACGGCGGCAAGGACGTCAGTGCTCATCGAGCAATCCCGCCTCGGGCTTGCCTGCCAGGCCCTGCGGTCTGAACACCACCAGGAGGATGAGGGCGAGGCCGACGATCATGAAACGGATGGCCGCGACATCCTCGGGATCGAGGAACTCGATCACGCCGGACTCGATTCCGAGGCGGAGGAGGCCCTCGCTGAACGAGATCACGAACCACAGTGCCATGGCCCCGATCGTGGGACCGATGATCGTGCCCGCACCACCGAGGATCACGGCCGCGTAGATCATGAACGTCGTGATCGTGAGGAAGAAGTCGGGACGCACCGCTTGGCTGTCGATCGCGCGCAGTGAACCGGCGAGTGCGCCCATGAGACCCCCGAGGGCGAGGGCCTGCAGCTTGTACATGAAGACGTTCTTGCCGAGGCTGCGAACCGCGTCCTCGTCCTCGCGGATCCCACGGACTACACGTCCCCACGGGCTGCGCATGAGACCGAGCACGAGGAGGCTCGCGAGCAACACGAGCGTCCAGGCGACCACGATCAGCCAGAGAGTGCGGGCCGGGAAGGCGAGATTGCCCACCCCGTACCTGCCCGCCGGGATCGGGTTGATCGCATAGAACCAAGCGGCGAAGTCCCGGTATCCGAAGACGCCATTCGTGACGGGCTCGAGGGTGGAGGAGCGTACGAGGAGCCGGATTATCTCACCGACACTGATGGTGACGATCGCGAGGTAGTCGGCCCGGAGGCGGAGGGCAGGTAGCCCGAAGAGCATCGCGACCACAAGGGCGGCGGCCATGCCGACGAGGATCCCGAGCCAGAGCGGCCCGCCTGCGTCGACTGTCATCGACGCGCCGTACGCCCCGGCGAGCATGAAGGCGACCTGGCCGAAGTTGAGCAGGCCTGCGTACCCGAACTGGAGGTTGAGACCGACGCCGGCGAGGGCGAAGACCGCGGCCTGCGGGCCGATGGCCACCCGGATCGCGTCGAGGAACACGTTCAGGACGTCCATCAGCCGACCCTCTCACGACGCCCGAGGATCCCCTGGGGGCGAAAGACCAGCATGAGAATCAGAGCCAGCAAGGCGAACACGAACTTGAACTCCGTGTCGAACCAGATCGTACTCACCTGGATCACGACGCCGAGCAGCAAGGCACCGAGGACAGGGCCGTACGCCGTGCCCAGGCCGCCGACGACGACGGCGGCGAAGATGAGGAGGAGGGCCTTGAAGCCCATGTCGAACTCAACCTTCTGCGTGACGCCGAGGAGGATCCCGCCGAGGCCGGCAAGGACGGCGCCGAGGATCCAGACATGGAGGATGACGCGTTGCACGTCGATGCCGGACGAGGCGGCGAGATCCTTGTTGTCGGCAACCGCCCGCATCGCCGTCCCGAGCCGTGTCCGCTGGAGGAGGAATGCGACGAGAACGATGGCCACGGCACCGATGCAGATGATGCCCAACGACTTCGGCGTGACGGTGAGGGGTCCGAGGTCGATCTCACGCTGCAGCGCGTAGTCACGATAGGGCTCGGGGAGAGGTCCGAAGGTGAGCTGGTAGAAGCTGCGCAGGAACTCACTCAGCCCGATCGTGACGACGATGAGTGCCACCGTCGAGGTACGCCGCCGGCGCAGGGGCCGGAACAGTCCGCGTTCGAGACCCCATCCCAAGGCGGCGGAGAGGAGGAGGCCGACGATGCCCGCGAGGAAGAGGGGGAAGCGGAAGGCCCCGGCGTTGAAGACCCAGGCCGCGATCGCCCCGAACGTGACGAGCTCACCGTGGGCGAAGTTGATGAGACGTGTGACTCCGAAGATGAGGCTCAGCCCCATGGCCATGACGCCGAGCACGATGCCGAGTCTCACACCGTCCACGCTCAGCGAGACGAGCCTCCGCCAGTCGAAACCCTCCTCGCTCGTGGTGGGGCCGGACTCGTCTGCGAGCTGGAAGATGATGACGCGGTCCTGGCCCGGGCGCACCTCGACTGTGAGGGAGCCCTTGGTGGAGTCGGCGAGAACCACGCCGTCGGGGAGGGTCGCCTCGTCGAGCCTGACCACATAAGCGCCGGGGGTGACGAGTGGAACGCTCCACGCGCCGTCTCCAGCGCTCGTCGTCGTGTCGACCGGGTTGCCTTCGGGAGTCTCGACCTCGATGCGGGCGCCGTCCACCGGCTCCTCGTCGAGTCTGAGGACCCCGGACACGCCCTGGCCGGAGTCGGACGGCGCCGGTTCCTGGGGCGTCGCAGGCACGGTCCAGAGCGTCGAGGCGCACAACACGCTCCCGGCGACACCGAGCAGCACACGCACTCGCCTCGGCGTGACTGCCCTCCGGACTGCGGGAAGTGGGTCCAATTGTCTCGGCGGGTCGTTGGCTGTGGGCGGGATCCTACCCGCGGTCTCTCGGGCACGTGCGGACAGTCGTTATCTACGATGGCGGCATGTCGGCAACAGCGGGAGTCGTAATCGTGCTGGCGGTCGTCGTTGTGGCGGCTGCGGCGCTCACCCTCGTGTTGTGGCGACGCGCGCGGAGTCACGGCATGCGTGGCCCGCGTGACACGCGGCGACGGCGTGGCGCGATCGCGACGGGCCTCGGCCGGGAGCTGTTCGGGCGATCGCTGCGCATCGACGCCGTCGTCGAGAACTCGCACCAGGCACGCACCCTCGCCCGTCTCGCCGACGTCGCTGTGCTCGACGGGATCGATCGCCTCGCCACCGAGCTCGAGGCCGAGTGTGAGCGTCAACGCGAACAACTGGCCGACGTGGCACCTCTCACGGGTCGCTCGCGCGAATACGCCCTCGGACTCGTCGATCCCCGCATCACGGCGCTCGAGAACGCGGGGCGGGCTGTCCTGACCTTGGCCGAGGCGGGATCGAGCGGCGCAGGTGCCTCCGACGTGTCGGACACCACGGCCGCGATCAGCCGCGAGGCGAATGCCCTGGGAGCTGCCCTACGCGAGCTGGGGTCCGTGGAGGACGTGCAGCGCCGCATCGAGGCCCTCGGTGAGGGGCAAGCCTGACCGGTCCCTACGCGGGAACGAAGTATTCGTCGTATCGGGTGTCGGCCTGCGTGCCGAAGAGCATGCGGCAGGCCTCACGCAAGCCCTGTGAGGCGGCGATCTCGGCGTGCGGCATGACCATCGCGATCTTCGAACGGCGCCGCAGGAAGTCGTCGAGCTTCGTGATCATCTCGGTCTGGGCTGCATAGAAGAGCTCGCACCGCAGGTACTCGGCACCTTCGATGACCTCCTCGGCCATGGCGGGGTCGTCACGGATCGCCTCGAGCATGGCAAAGGCACGCAGGCCGTACCGGCGCCACAGCCGGTCCGTCAGGGTCTCGAAGGCAGCTCGCTTGCGGAGGCGGTCGAGCTTCATGAGGCGACAGCGCCGCCGGAACTCGGCTCGCGTCGTCTGGGGTGGCTCGCCGTACCAGTCGGGCCTGTACTCGTCCATCGGCACGCCGAGGTGGGCGACGATCTCGACGAGCTCCCTCCCGACGTTCAGGCAGTCCGTCAGCTTGCCGCCGAAGATCGTGACATGAGATCTCGCCTCATCCACCTCGATGGCGTGACGGCGGGACAGGGCGGTCCAGTCCTGGGCGTCGGTCGGTTCGGCGGTGGCGTCCACGACGAGCGGCCGCACTCCGCATCGCTCGGAGATGATGTCGGCTTCCGTGAGAGGCTCGGGCAGGACGAGGCGGGCGTTGCTCTGCTCGAGGAGGAAGCCCCGGTCCACATCCTCGACCGTCGTGACCGGCGTGGTCACGCGCGTGTCGGTCGTGCCGATCACCGAGCGCGGCCCCATCGGGATGACGTAGAACAGACGCCCCGTATCGTCGAAGAACGCGAGCACCCTCTCGTGGCGGCCGATGCGGGGGACGACGAGGTGGATGCCCTTGCTGAAGACGAGGTGGTGGCGCGTCTCGATGCCGAGCGCCGTGTTGATGCGATCGACGAACGGTCCCGTTGCGTTGACGAGCACGCGTGCCGAGCACACGAAGGGATCGCCGTCCGTGTCGGTGTCACGCAGGGTCGCATGCCACATCCCGCGGGGATCGAACGTGGCGTCGAGCAACTCGACGTAGTTCGCGGCAACCGCCCCCGAGTTGAGGGCGTTGCGGACGAAACCGAACGTGAAACGTGTGTCGTTGTCGACGAGGTAGGCATCCGAGTACTCGATACCGCCCCGGACTGCGCTCACGTCGACGGCAGGCTCCTCCCGGGATATCCGCTCGCTTGAGAGGAGGCGGGGTGCTCGGGTGGACAAGTTGCCGATCGCCCAGTAGGCGGTCGCTCCGGCTGCCGCGAACGCCGGCGAGAAGGGCGCGTGCCTGTCGAGGCTCGCGAGGAAGCGGATCTCCTTGATGTTCGCCGGGTAGGCGCGGATGAGCTGGTTGCGGGATCGGCAGAGTCCGAGCACGAGGCCGAACTCGTAGTTCTCGAGGTACTTGAAACCACCCCACACGAGGTTGGAGGACTCCTGCGACGTGAACCCGGCGAAGTCACCGCGGTCGATGAGGGCGACCGAGGCGCCGCGGGCGGCCAGGGCCGCGGACACGACTGCACCGTTGATGCCCCCTCCGACGACGAGGACATCGAAGGAGCCACCGTGGAGTTTGTCGAGATTGGTGTCGCGCAGGCTCACGTCCGCATTCTGGCAGGATCAGGGGTCATGCCTCCTTCCACCGGTTCCAGCGGCGAGATCACCGGTCTCACACCCGCAGAAGTCGCCGATCGCGTGGCTGCGGGTGAACAGAACAGGGTGGAGACGCGCACGTCGCGCTCGACGGCGAGCATCCTGCGGGCCAACATCCTCACGCGCTTCAACGCCATCGTCGCCGCTCTCCTCGTCCTCGTCCTCGTCTTCGGTGAGCCGAAGGAGGGCCTCTTCGGGCTCGTCATGATCCTCAACGCAGTCGTCGGGATCGGCCAGGAGCTGCGGGCGAAGAGGACGCTCGATCGCCTCACGGTCCTCACGGCCCCCAAAGCCTGCGTGAGGCGAGGTGGTCACGAGGTGGAGATCGGGGTGGGTGAGCTCGTGCGGGACGACGTCGTTGCCCTGCGTGCGGGTGACCAGGTGGCTGTGGACGGGCCCGTCCTCGTCTCCGACGGGCTCGAGCTGGACGAGTCGCTCCTCACGGGCGAGGCGGACGCTGTCACCAAGGCGGAGGGAGACACCGCCCTCTCGGGGAGCTTCGTCGCCGTGGGCAGCGGACTCATGCGGGCGGAGAAGATCGGGTCGGAGGCGTACGCGCGACGTCTCGCCGACGCGGCGAAGGAGTTCACCCTCACGCGCTCCGAGCTCAAGGTCGGGGTCGACCGCATCTTGCGCATCGTGACGTGGATCATCGTCCCCACGTCACTCTTCCTCTTCTGGTCGCAGGTCTTTCGCGGATCGCTCGGTGTTGCCGACGGTGTCGTCTCCGCCGTGGCGGGGGTCGAGGGCATGGTCCCGCAGGGACTCGTCCTCCTCACGTCGATGGCGTTGGCTGTTGCTGTGATCAGGCTCGGCCGCCGCAATGCGCTCGTGCAGGAGCTCCCGGCCGTCGAGACGCTTGCCCGCGTGGACGTGCTCTGTCTCGACAAGACGGGCACCCTGACGGAGGGCCGTATCGTGCATCGCAGCACGGAGAGCGTGGGTTCGGCCCGCATCCAGGAATGCAGTGGTGCCCTGGCCGCCCTCGCGGCAGGTGAACCGAACCCGAACGCGACGATCGCCGCGATCGGCGAGGCCCACACCGACGTCCCGGGCTGGCGGCCTGTGACACGCGTGCCGTTCTCGAGCAAGCGCAAGTGGAGTGCGACCACTTTCACCGAGACCGGGACGTGGGTGCTCGGTGCCCCAGAGGTCGTCCTCGCCGGCCGCGAGGACACAGCGGCCGTGGATGCCGGCCGTGAGGCAGAGAGACAGGCCGAGCAGGGATCCCGTGTCCTCCTCCTCGCCCGCTCACCCCAGCCCCTCGACGCGGCTCCCGGCGGGACGGACCCCACCCTGCCCGCAGGGCTCGAACCCGTGGCCCTCGTCCTGCTCGGTGAGCAGGTCCGGGCGGATGCGACCACCACGGTGTCCTGGTTCGAGGCGCAGGGTGTGACGCTCAAGGTCATCTCCGGCGACAGTCCCGCGACTGTCGGGACGATCGCCGCGGGTGTGGGGATTCCCTCTGGCAGGCAACCCGTCGACGCGATGACACTCCCCGAGGATCCCGAGTCGATGGCCGCCCACATGGAGACCGGCTCCGTCTTCGGCCGCGTCACACCCCCCCAGAAACAGGCGATGGTCGCTGCCCTGCAGTCCCGCGGTCACACTGTCGCGATGACCGGGGACGGCGTGAACGACGTCCTCGCTCTGAAGAAGGCGGATATGGGAATCGCCATGGGGTCGGGAACAGCGGCCACGAAGGCCGTGGCCCAACTCATCCTCATCGACGGCAGGTTCTCCGTCCTGCCGGGTGTCGTCGCCGAAGGACGGCGCGTCATCGCCAACATAGAGCGTGTCGCCACCCTCTTCCTCACGAAGACCGTCTACTCGGCCGCTCTTGCCTGGACTGTGGCCATCCTCTTCGGGTACGCCTATCCGTTCACGCCGATCCACCTCACGTTCGTGGGGGCGGTCACGATCGGCATACCGGCGTTCTTCCTTTCGTTCGAGCCGGCAGCCGACCGGGCCCGCCCGGGTTTTCTGCCCCGGGTCCTGCGCCGCGCGATCCCCGCCGGCCTGGTTGCAGCCACGGCCGTGTTCGTGGTGTACGAGTCCGCGCAGACGGGTCCCGTGGATGCGACTCTTGCCCAGGCCCGGACCGCCGCGACCGTGGAGCTCTCGCTTGTCGGCCTCTACGTGCTGTCCCTTGTCGCCCGACCCCTCAACCTGCTTCGTGCGGTCGTCCTCGCCGCGATGGCCGGACTATTCGCTGTCACGCTGGGTGTCGGCCCCGTGGCCGCGTTCTTCGAGCTTGCGAATCCGCCGACCGACGTCTGGTTCACGATCGTCCCTGCCTTCGGTGCCGCGATCGTCGTGCTCGAGGTCATCTGGCGTTGGGCGCGGCGTCGGGAGGCAGCGCTCGAGGCGGTTTCTCCGGCCCATCCTCCGGTGGAGGAACGGGTGTGACGCGGATGTGATGAGGGCGTCCCGCCCGCACCGCAGCCTCGATCGCCGCACCGACGTCTTGCACGTGGACGTGGCATGCCCACGTGTCTCCTTCTCCTGAGATGTCCATCGAGTCGCCGATCTCACGCCACACGGCACGGAGTGCCGCGAGCCCCGGATCGGACGCGGGCTCGGTGTCGAGGAGGAGCATCACCTCGTACCAGCCCGACTCACCCGCGGGGGATGCGGGGTCGGTGTGCCGATCGGGCATGCCGCCCACCCGGCCGCTGCTCGGGGGTCGCACCAGGGTGTCGCTGCCGGCGACGTCGAAGAGGATGGCGAGCCCGTAGGCGCCGCTGTCCACGACACCGTGGCGGCGCAGGGTTTCGATCTGTCCTGTCGTCTCGACCAGAGCCGCATCCCCGGCCTCTGAGGCGGCAGTCCACACGCGGCGGACGGTGTCGGCACCCGTCGCCGCAACCGTCGCCTCCTCTGCCGCACGCCGTGCGACGCTCAGCATCGTTCCCTCACGCGGCTCGTCGACGGCGTCATAGGCCATCGTCGATGCCCGGTCGAGGGAAGCGGCGAGAACACGCGGTCCCACCTCCCCGTTCGCGGCGAGATGGCCGACGAAGCCGCGTAACCACTGGCTGAGGATGACGCCCGAGTTGCCCTGGGCGCCGCGCAGAGCGCTCGAACCGATCGTGCGGGCGAGAACGCGCATGTCGTCGTCGACCCCTCGGATCGACTCGACGACAACCCGCATCGTTCCGAGCATGTTCGACCCGGTGTCGGCGTCCGCAACCGGAAACACGTTGATGCGATCGATCTCACGCGCCCGGTCGTGCAGGGCGTCCACGTAGTCGTGCAGCAGATCCCGCAGGTCACGCGGGTTAAAGTGGGTGTTCCGCGTCACGCAGTACCTCCACCGCGCGTCGAGCGCGGCTCAGTCGGTGTATGCACCGAAGGCGACAGGTCCGCGGTTCTCCCTTTCCACGAGGTGCTCGTCCTCACGGGCAACACCCTCGGTGAGCAGGTCTTCGACCAGGTTGCGCCACAGGTCGCCGTGTTCAGGCGCGCACAGCTTCTCTCCGTGGCCGCCGCCGGGCACGGTGAGGAGGCTGCGGGGTGCTCGTGTGGCCTCGTAGAGGTCGGCGGCGTCCTCGAAGGGGAACCAGCGGTCGTCCATGCCGTAGACCACGGCAACGGGCACGTCGATGCCCGACGCGACCTGCGAAGGTGACGCCGGTCGGGCCCAGCGGGGATGTACGTGCACGCTGATCCGGCGCAGGAGCGAGCGACCGATCGACGTGCGGGTGACGAGTGCGGCGGCGACGGTCGTCGGCCTGCGCGGGACCTTCCAGTGCGCCGGTGTGCTCACTGCGATAACGGCGTCGATTCCCTGATACAGGGCCGCAGCACGTACGAGTGCCGCCGCTCCCATGGAGAACCCGAGGCCGACCACGGGCGAGTCCGGAGACAGCTCGCGCACCGTCGTGACGACTGCTTCCACGTCCAAGGCCTCGGCATCCCCCAGAGTCGACCGTCCCTCGCTCCGCCCGTGGCCTCGGAAGTCGAATGTCGCGACACCGTAGGGGTCGACGAGCTCGGTCGTGAGTTGCGTGATCGCCTCGTTGTCATGGGTTCCGGTGAAGCCGTGACAGACGACGATGACGGGTCCACCGGGCCGGGGTGGGTGAAAGAGACCCGAGATCTTGACGTCGTCGACGGTGAACGAGTCGAAGCGGCGCGCATCCGCTATCCGCACGTCAGCGACGTGGCCTTGGGTCGAGGCAGGGGGGGAACCTGCGGTGGGAGGCTCGTTCGTGGGGTTCACAGGCGGCTCGTGGAGATCTGGCGTCCCGGCCTGACGCGAGATGCGCCGGCGGCCAGCGTATCAGTGTTTGGGCGCGTGGGGGGCCGAGTCCTCCTCGCGGCACGGGGGCGTGGGCGACGTGCATTCTGCCACGGTGCGGCACACACGGCCGGTAGGATCCGAATCGATGGGTGACCCACACGCAGGTCCCGGACAGGGCCGGGTCGGGGTCGTCGTCGACACCTCGATCGGAGTCGATCCCGACGTTGCGAACGCGCTCGGGATCCGCCTCGTGGCGTTCCAGCTCATAATCGACGGCTCGACCCTGCGGGACGCCATCGACATCAAACCGGAGGAGTTCTTCGCCGACCTCGAGCGCATGCACGAGCTACCCCGCACGTCGTCACCGTCACCGGGGGATTGGCTCGATGTGTTCGAGGGCTGCTGGGCTGATGGGCTCGATGTCCTGGCGGTGACGTGCGCGTCCACGGTCACGGCCTCACACAAGGCCGCACGCGTCGCAGCAGCAGCACCAGCGCGCGCGACGCGTGTCGTCGACTCGCGGACGGCGTCGGCGGGGGAGTACCTCGTGGCGGCAGCGGCTGCGCGCGCAGCGGCCTCAGGTCTCGACCTCGACTGCACGAGGGCGGTGGTCGACGCCGTCGCCGGACGTGTTCGCGTGCTCGGCACCCTCAACCGCTTCGACTTCCTGAAGCGTTCGGGCCGCGTATCGGCCGTGGGCGCCTTCGCGGCCGGCAGGCTCCACATGAATCCGGTCTTCCAGATGGTCGACGGGGAGGCGAAGAGCTACGCCCGGACTCGAAGCCGCGACGACGCCCTCGATCGTATCGCCGCCACGGTCGTTGCCGACGCCGCCACTCGTCCCGGGGAACGCCTACACGTCGCCGCCATGCACGCGGCGTGTCCGGACGATGCCTCACGGCTCTTGGAGCGTGTCGACGCACTCGGCGCCGTGGAGATCGCGACCACGAACTTCACGCCCGTCATGGGCGTGCACACCGGGCCTGGAATCGTCGGCCTCGGCTGGTGGTGGGAGCCCGAGGGTGGGATCGAGGCGGCTGTGGCGGCCCAGACAGAGCCTGCACGGGAAGAGGGTGCAGACCCGTGAGCATGCAGGCGGAAGCGCTGCTCGCCCTCGCCGCGGGGTTCCTCGTCGGCTCCGTGCCACCTGCGATTCCGATCGGCCGTGCCTGGGGTGTGGACGTGTGCCGCGAGGGGACGGGCAATCCGGGCGTGTCGAATGTGAACGAGCTCGCGGGCGGCTTCGCCGCCTTCCTCACCTTCGCTGCCGACCTCGTGATCGGTGCCGGGGTCGTGCTCGTGCCGACGTGGCTCGGCTTCTCTCCCTGGGTCGGGGCTGCGGCCGGGGTGGGCACGATGGCGGGCAGAGCGTGGGCACCGTGGCTCGGTGGGAGCGGTGGCCGTGGTCAGATGCTCGCCCTCGCGATGAGCCTCGGCCTCGTACCGTGGGCAGGCGCCGTCTACGTGACTGTCTACGCGATCGGGGCTGCGTCGAAGCAGATGGGGCTGGCCGGCCTAGTCAACCTCGTGATCCTGGTGCCCTCGACAGCGATCCTGTACGGAGACGACTGGGCCGTCGCCTTCGGGGTGAGCATCTGTCTCATCGGGATCGTGCGGCGCCTTCAGGGAAGTCCGGACGGGCGGGAGTACTCCCTCGTGCAGCGGCTTCTCCACGACCGCGAGCGTCCTCCGGAGGGCACGCAAGCAGCCGCGGCCGGGTCGTGACCGCTGGTTCGGCCGAGGAGGCACCGCCGCAACACCCTTCCCGTATCCGCATCGCGGTGCAGACTCTGATCGCCGTCGGGGTCATCGCCGCGATCTTCGGATGGGGGATACCACGCATCACGGGCGGCTCGTACGGTGACATCTTCGCCCACCTCGGTGAGCTTGCGCCCTGGGAGATCCTCGTCCTCGTCGGGATCGCCTTCGCGAGTCTCGTCGCGTACGGCCCGTTCCTCGCGGCCTCGCTGCCGGGGCTCGGTGTCCCCCAGGGTGTGGTGGCGAACCTGGCCTCCACGGCTGTCGCGAACACGGTGCCCGGCGGGGGCGCCTTCGGTGTGGCGGTCTCGGTCGGCATGTACGCGTCGTGGGGGTTCGCAGCCGGACCGATCACGCGGTCGATCCTCGTGACGGGGTTCTGGAACCTGTTCGCGAAGCTCGCCCTCCCTGTTCTGGCCGTGAGCTTCATGGCAATGGCCGGATCGGCGGCAGTGGACTACGTCGTGTGGGCGGGGGTGGGTGTGCTCTTCCTCGCCGGCTCCGTCGGGGTCTTCGTGGTCGTCCTCTGGTCGGATCGCTTCGCCCGCATGCTGGGCGACCTCGCGGGCCGGGTCGTCTCGGGGCTGCGGAGGCTGCTGCGGCGACCACCGGTGGTCGGGTGGGGGATCGCGGCGGTCGACTTCCGGCAGCGCAGCATCGGGCTCGTCCGGTCCGCATGGGTGCCGTTGACCGTGTGGATCGTCGTCTTCAACCTCGCGATGTTCCTCGTCCTCCTCATGTGCGTTCGTTTCGTCGGTGTGTCCGAGGCGGATCTCTCCTGGGTCACGGTCTTCGCCGGTTATGCCTTCAGCCGCCTGATCTCGTCGGTGCCGGTGACGCCGGGTGGTGTGGGTCTCGTCGAAGCGGGTCTCCTCGGCCTCCTTGCTGCCGGCCTGCCCCTGGAGACCAAACAGGAGGTGGCGGCGGCGGCGCTCATGTTTCGGGGGCTCACGTTCCTTCTGCCGATCCCCCTCGGTGCGATCTCGGCCGGGGTTTGGGCCACGCGATCGAAGTGGCGGCGGGAGGCGACGTGAACGGCGGTTTGCGAGGTCGAGGAGAGGGTGGGCGCGTGCCGGTCGGACAATGGTCCCTGTGGCTCTTCGACATGGACGGGACGCTCACGCGAGCGGCTCACGACTTCCCGGCGATCAAGGTCGCCCTGGACCTGCCCGCCGAGAAGCCGATCCTCGAGGCACTGGCGGAGTTGCCAGAGGACGAGGCAGCGTTGCGGTGGCAGCGTCTCGACGAGATCGAGTGGGAGATCGCAACTCGGGCCGAGGGGGCGCAGGGCGCGGACGAGTTGCTCGGGCACCTGCGTGACGTAGGTTGCCGGCTCGGTCTGGTCACGCGCAACAACCGGCGCACGGCGCTACGCACACTTGAGGTCGCGGGGCTCGGTGCGTACTTCGGGGTCGACGACATCGTGGGTCGTGAGGACGCTCACCCCAAGCCCGCACCGGACGGCATCCACCGCCTCATGCGGCGTGACGGCGTCGGGCAGGATGCCGCGGTCCTCGTCGGGGACTACCGATTCGACCTCATGGCCGCCCGCGCCGCCGGTATTGCGTGCATCCTGGTGGACGGTGACGGTGACGCGCCCTGGCGGGATCTCGCCGACATCTGTGTGCCGTCACTCATCGCCCTGCGCGCGCTCCTCGACACCCGGGCCTGAGTGCGACGTGCGGTCTCGATCGGACTCAATGCCGCCTGCGCGCGCGTCGATGCAACCCTCTGGTGCTCGCACTGGAGACGGGCATGAAAGACGGTGCCGCACCGAGACCCCGGTGGCCCGGACGGAGTGCCGCTGGGGTCGCTCCGTCCGGTCCATGCGGGATGCATCGCCGCCGCCATACCCACGTGGGCGTACTCAACCACGACAGTCGTGGTTGAGTACGCCCACGTGACTTGGGGGAGGAGTTGGGGGGCGAGAGGAAGGGGGGGTGATCTGGGCGAATCTCACGGTGTGGGAGGCGCCGCGTGGGGCGGGGTCGCACCGTTGTCCCGGGTGCGATCAGCACATCCGTCCTAGAGTCCAGAGGTACAGGTGAACGAAGCAGCCCCCGGCACGTATCCCCTGCCGTCGCCGCTCCCGCGTGTCGTTCGTACCGTCCCCGTTCCGAGGTGGGTCCATGCAGGTTGAGCAGGCCGTCCGTGAGGTCCCGCGTGTGGACCCGAAGAAGATGCGCCAGGACGAGGTCGCGACCTACATCTACAAGGTGCGTACGAGCCAGGGCGTGATCGTCAAGGGCAAGGTTCGCGCCTATACAGCCGAGCAGGCGACGCGGCTCGTGACGAACCCCGGGGACCGGGTCGTCAAGCTGAAGCGCTCCAAGGATCTGATCACGCTCGGAACCGGCTACCGCAAGGTCAAGCCGGACGAGCTCGTCATGTTCTCCCAGCAGCTCGCGGCATTCATGCGGGCGGGCGTCCCCCTCATCGACGCCTTGGGGGCGATCGGTTCGGAATCGGCGTCGCGCCTCATGCAGGACACGACGCGCGACCTCGCCATCCACCTCGCCCACGGCCGGACTCTCTCCGAGGCGCTGCGTCATCACCCGAAGGTCTTCCCACCCACGTACATCGACCTCGTGCGGGCAGGTGAGACCACGGGCAACCTCGACGACGTCCTCGACCGTGCCGCCGAGTACCTCGAGCGCCAGAACGAGGCCAAGCTCAAGATCCGCAGTGCGCTCGCCTATCCCGCAGTCATCATGGTCGTGGCGCTCGCGACCGTAGTGGTCCTCGTCTCCTATGTCCTGCCGAAGTTCGTGACGTTCTTCGAGAACTTCAACGCGAAGCTGCCCCTGCCCACACGCATGCTCATCAACACGGCGAACTGGTTCGAAGCGAACTGGCTGCCCCTGGCCGGAGCCATCCTCTTCTCCATCCTCGCGGTCTGGCTGTTCTTCAAGACCCCGACGGGACGGTTCGCGCGGGACCGCATGCTGCTGCGACTCCCCGGCCTCGGCCCCGTGATCCGCTTCAACATCGTCGAGCGGTTCTGTGCGAACCTCGCGATGCTCGTGAGGGCCGGTGTGCCGATCGTGAGCACGTTCAACGTGATCATCGAGGGAACCGGGAACAGCGTGTTCCAGCGCGGCTTGAAGAAGGTGCAGGAGCAGATGATGAGCGGCATGGGCATGTCGACGCCGATCGCCGCCACAGGCCTCTTCCCACGTGAGATCCCGCAGATGATGCGGGTGGGTGAGGCGTCGGGAACCGTCGACGAGCAACTCGAGATCGCCGCAAAGCTCTACGGCAAGAAGCTCGACTACCGGATCAAACGCTTCACGGCGATCTTCGAACCGCTTGTGATCGTGTTCATGGGACTCCTCGTCGGCTACGTCGCAATCGCCCTGGTGTCGGCCATGTACGGCATCTTCACGCAACTGCGGGAGGTCAAGGGCGGGTGAGCCCCCAGGTTCGTCGATCACAGGATTCGGGCATGAGCCTGATCGAGTTGCTCGTCGCCGTGTCGCTGATGGGCATCATCGTCGTGGGTGTCGTCGGCCTCCTCGGCACGATGGTCATCGCGAGCGACGAGGCCAAGACCCAGGCCGAGGCCGAGGCGCTGGCGCGTTCGGCGGCCGAAGACGTGAAGGCGTGGGAATACGCCGACTGCGACGCGAGTGGTGCCGTAGCGTCCTATCCCGCCACCTCGATGCTCGCGCCGCGCGCCGGGACCGGACTCGAGGCGATCGAGCAGGCCGATGTCCTGGTGGAGTACGGCGTACCGACGGCGGACGGCATCGACTGGAATCCTGTGAACGCGTGCCGGGATGCGGTTGCGCATCGCGTGAGCGTCACGGTGGAGGGGTCCGCCTCGAACGCGAAGGCGACGGGCGTCGTGGTGAAGAGACGTGCCTGCCTCCTGGCCGAACGGGTGAACTGGCCCGTCGATCCGGCGGGGAACTGCCCGTGAACGCTCAAGACGACTCCGGCTTCTCCTTGATCGAACTGATCATCACGATCGGCCTGCTAGGCCTCGCATCGAGCGCCATCCTCGGTGCCATGTTCATGGGCATGCAGACCGTTGACGACACGAGCACGCGTTTTGTGAACGCCAACAACCGCAACTTCTCGACCAAGTACGTCATTCCGGACGTGCAGGCATGGGATGCCGCGAAGAGTGC
>JADZDR010000090.1 GCA_020850945.1 Acidimicrobiia bacterium
CTAAGCCCGCCCCCGCCGCCGCAGCTCTCCCCAGGAACGACCTTCTCGTCATACCGCCGCGCTGCTGCATCCTCTATCCTCCGTCCGCCGCAGCGAGTCCTATGAACGTTCGCTGTCAATAAGCGCACCACTGATAGTTCGATGATGCGAGCATCCTCTACGTGCCCGGACGGGACACGGACGAACGTCCCCTGCAACGGGTGACCAGTCCCGTTGGTTCACCGGGCCTCGCTCGAGTACCACTGGAAGTGCACAGATGGGGGACGGAGATGGCTGCTGCGGTGCCGGTGGTACGAGTGCTGGGGCCAGGACGAAACGTCGGCAAGACCTGGCTCGCGTCCCGCCTCATCGAGGAGCTGGACCGGCGGGGATATCGGGTGGGGGCGGTCAAGAGTTCGCATCACCTGATGCCGGAGGACCGTCCGGGGTCGGATACGGCGCTGTTCACAGCGGCGGGCGCACGGCCGGTGGTGTTCGCGGCCGGGGACGGCACGCTGACCCGAGGGACCGCGAGCCGCGATCTCAGGACGCTGGTCGCCGACCTGCCGCCGACGGTCGACGTGGTGGTGGTCGAGGGGTTCAAGGCCGATTCGCTCGGGGCGCGCGTGGAGATCGTCCCGCAGCCCTCGGAGTCGCGGGTGCGCCTGTGGGGGATGGACGGGACGCTCGAGTACCAAGGAGCGATGTCAGATGTGTCGGCGCTTGCGGACGCGCTGAGCTGTGTACTCGGAATCTCCACCGCGGGAACCGAGGCCGTCCGCACAGACATCCGGAGGGCGGCGCGCGCTCACGGTCACCGCTGCCCCGGGATCACGCTCGGCGTCCGCATGGCTCATTACGCGCTTGCCGTCCTCGGAGCGCCGCCAGCGTCGCCAGACCTCCTTGTAGAGGCCGAGACCGCCCGGTGCGCTACCGATGCGATCGCAGCCGTGACGGGATGCACGACGGGCACGAGGCGGCTGCGCGTGGCGGAGTACGGCAAGCTGGCGGCAACCTTCTCGTACGAGGGGCGGGCAGTGCGCGTCTCGGCGCTCGCCGGGCTTCGCGAACTCGCCGACCTAGCGGCCACCTGCCCTCACCACAGCCACGCGCAGGACAAGGCGTACCGCACGCTGGCCGACGATGTCCTGTTCGACCTGGTCGCGGCCGTCCCCCTGGCGCCCGCGAGTCATCACCATGACGGACGCGGCCTGTGCGGCCGCTGCGGCGAGGAAGTGGCGCGCCGGATGCTGCGTGACACCGTCGAGGGGCCTCGATGCATCCCCTGCGCGGCCGCGGTCGCGCCGACGCAGCTCGTGGCGGTCGAGGCGCTGCTCGTCTGAGTCGTGGCGGATTAACGAGCCACCCACTTGAGGATCGAGATTTCTCGGGCCTGAGTACTCACAACACGTTTGTGCTTTGTTAGTATCGCCGCGTTCATCGACGGGACGAGGCGCATCCGTCGGACCTTCGGGGCTGTTGCGCCTCGATACCCACCCGCGGCGGGAGTGGGGCATGTTCCAGACAAGAAACGCGAGCCGACGCTCGCGAGAGGTGGTCGCGCGAGGGCTGGCGGTCGTCGTCATCGTCCTCGGGATGGCGGTTCTTGCGGGAAGCAGCGAACCGCAACGGACGTTCGGTCACGGCACGGTGGACCAGGAGTTTTCGACCGGGCTCCACGCCAGTTCTGCGTTGAGCAACGTGAATTCGTTGGCGCAGAGCTTCACTCCGACCGAAAGCGTCGTCGTGGCCCTCGACCTCCTGCTTACTACGGATGGCCAGACTACGAGCGGCCCCATCACCGTGTCGGCCAACGTCCGTGAAGCAACGTTCGCAGGTCAGTGGGGAGCGGTCATCGGGACGGGGGCCGCGGTGGTTCCGGCGAGCATCACCGCCACGCCGTCTTCCCCCCACATCCTGCATATCGAATTGGCAGCGCCGGTGAACGTGACATCCGGCACAACCTACGTCCTCCAAGTCGAACCGGTCTTCGACTTGTACTGGGCCGCCAATACCTCGGGTGGATACGTAGGAGGGAATGGCTACGTCGGCACCTCGTCCTACCCCACCATCGACTTCGGGTTCCGGACGTACTACGAAGTCGCTTCGCCATCGGACACGACACCGCCGGTCATCTCGTACGACCTCGACCCCGAGCTTCCGGCCAACGGCTGGTACAACACGGACGTCACGCTGGATTGGACGGTGAGTGACCCGGAGTCCTCGGTGGTACTCGATGGGTGCGACGATCTGGCGCTCGAGGAGGACCGGGACATCGCGGCGTACACGTGCTCGGCGTCGAGCGCGGGTGGATCCTCGGGACCCGTGTCGGTGGAGTTCGGCCGCGACACCGTCGCGCCGACGGTCCTCGCGACAGTTACGGCGGGTACCGGCTCCAACGACTGGTACCGGACCGATGTCACGGTCGGCTTCAGCTGCGACGATGACCGCGCGGGAATCGAGCCGGATGCATGTCCTTCGGAGCAGACCCTCAGCGATGAGGGCACGGTTTCCTCCACGGCGGAAACGGTACGAGACCGGGCGGGGACCGAGAGCGCGCCGAGCAACATCGTGACGGTGCAGATCGATCAGACGAAGCCGACGATTAGCGCGGCGATCAGCTCGGGGACGATGGGCGACGGCGACTGGTACGTAAGCGACGTCGTCGTGCACTTCACGTGCGCCGACGCTGACGGCTCAGGGATTCCAGAGGACGGCTGTCCGGGTGACCAGACACTCAGCGGGGATGGAGCGGCGGTTACCTCGACGGGCGCGACCGTCTTCGACGCGGCAGGGAACGAAAGCGACGTGAGCAACTTGATCACGGTCGCCATCGACCAGACGGATCCGCCCACGGAAGCGTCCGCGTCTCCCGTCCCAAACGAGGCCGGGTGGAACAACACGGCCGTCAGCGTGACGTTCTCCGCGACAGACGAAACCTCCGGCGTTGGGGCGTGCGACTCAGCGGTGACGTTGAGCATGGACGGCGCGGGACAGTCCGCGACGGGATCCTGCAGCGACCAGGCCGGGAACTCGCAGTCCGCCTCGGCGGTGAATATCAACATCGATGGTACGGCGCCGGAAGTCACGGTCGCCGCGAGCCGCCCGCCCGACAGTGGGGCCGACACTTATGACCACCCGGTGACCTTCACGGCGACCGGCAGCGATGGGCTGTCCGGTATCGCGTACTGCGACCCGCCCGAGACCTACAGCGGACCGTTCTCCTCGACGGTGGTCGTTGAGATGGCGTGCGCTGACAACGCCGGAAACATCGGGACAGCGACGGTCAGTTTCCAGTACGTCGACGGCACGCCACCCTCGATCGCGTTCGTCCTGTCGCCACCGCTGCCAATCACCGGTTGGTACACCACGGACGTCACGCTCACGTGGTCCGTCGTTGAGGCGGAGTCGCCCGGCACGCTCGTCGTGTCGGGATGCGCGGACCAATCGCTCAGCGTGGACCGCCCGCTCACGACGTACAGCTGCGGGGCGACGAGCGCCGGAGGTGAGGCGACGGTCGTGGAGGTCGAGTTCGGGCGCGACGCGACGAAGCCCACGATCGCGGCCGCC
>JADZDR010000091.1 GCA_020850945.1 Acidimicrobiia bacterium
CCGGCTACGAGGGGATACAGGGCTTCATCGAGCAGATGATCCAGGGGTCACCGATCGAATCGCTGCCCGAGGCGGAGCGCACGCGGTTCCGCTGGGAGTTGCAGTCCTGGATGGTCAGCCAGTTCATGCACGGCGAACAGGGTGCCCTCGTCGCGACGAGCCGCCTCGTCGAGACGGTGCCCTCGATCGACGCCAAGTACTACGCGGCGGTACAGGTCATGGACGAAGCACGCCACGTCGAGGCCTACGCCAAGTACCTGAACGAGAAACTCCACCACAGCTACCCGATCACCGGCGCGCTCCAGTCGCTCCTCGAGGACATCGTGACCGAGACCCGCTGGGACATCACCTACCTCGGCATGCAGATCATGGTCGAGGGCCTCGCCCTCGCTGCCTTCGGCCTCGCGAACTTCATGGTCCAGGACCCGATCGTGAAGCAGATCACCGACCTCGTGATGCGGGACGAAGCCCGTCACGTCGCCTTCGGTGTCCTCTCCCTCCAGGGCATCTACGAAGACATGTCCGGGCCGGAGCTTGCCGAGCGCGAGGAGTTCGTGATGGAGGCGTCGACCCTGATGCGTGACCGCTTCCTCCTCGAGGACGTCTGGGAGCGAATGGGAGTGGACGTCGCGGCGGGCAGGCACTTCGCGAACGTGGCCGCCCCCATGATCGCGTTCCGCCAGATGCTCTTCTCCAAGATCGTCCCCAACCTGAACAAGCTCGGCCTTCTCACGGACCGCGTGCGGTGCCACTTCGAGGAGTTGGGCGTGATCCAGCACGAGCACAACCTCGATTCGGCGACCGAGCTCGACCCGTCTCTCGTCGCCTGATCGAGCAGCCCCGCGCACGGCCGCCCACCATGCGCGAGAATGCCCGATGTCCGACCAGCCCAAGTCGTTCCACCTCCCGACCCACATCCATGATTACGTGCTGGCGCATTCCACCCGTCTCGATGACGTGCAGCAGGCGCTCGTCTCGGACACGCAGGAGCTGGGCGGGCTCTCGCTCATGCAGATCTCGCCTGACCAGGGCCTCCTCCTCACCCTCATGGCACAGGCGATCGGCGCCCGCGAAGCAGTCGAGGTCGGGACGTTCACGGGCTTCAGCGCCCTCTGCATCGCCAAGGGCCTGCGGCCGGACGGCCGTCTCGTCTGCTGCGACGTGAGCGAGGAGTGGACGTCGACCGCTCGCGGGTACTGGGCGCGCGCCGGTCTCGCCGACCGCATCGAGTTGCGCATCGCCCCGGCCATCGAGACCCTGCGGGAGCTGCCCACCGATCGCTACCTCGATCTCGCCTTCATCGACGCCGACAAGCGCGGCTATGTCGACTACTACGAGGAGCTCGTGGCCCGGCTCAAGCCGGGCGGTCTCCTCTTCGCCGACAACGTCCTCTGGTTCGGGGCCGTCGCCGACCCGTCGGTACAGGACGACGACACGAAGGCGATCAGAGCCTTCAACGACAGGCTCGCGAGCGACGACCGCGTGGAACAGCTCATCCTGCCCGTCGGGGACGGCCTCACGCTCGCACGTCGCCGCGACTGATCAGAACCGCGTGCAGTCTCCCGACCCGGCTCGTCCCGTCCTCAGGGTTCACCGGCCTGCTCGAGCTGCTCGGTGCGCTGCTCCACCTCGTCCGCCGTCTCACCCGCCCGGTCGACCGCGGGGCCGTACGGCACGCCGCTCCCCCCGTAGGTTCCCGAGGACGAGGGTGCAGAGGTCGACGTGGCAGCCGGTGACTCCACGTCGCCTCCGCTCCCGCATGCCACCAGTGCGAAACCTGCCACACCGGCGACGAGGACCAGTCCGAGTCGCCTCATACCCGGCTGATCGACACGGGGCCGGTCCCAACTTGAGCCACCGTGGCAGACTCCGCGCATGGGAAAGCCGCGGGTCGTCGTCGTCGGTGCCGGTTTCGCGGGGCTCCAGTGCGCTCGCCGCCTCGACGGCCGGCCCGTCGACGTCCTCCTCGTCGACCGCTGCAACTACCACCTCTTCACACCCCTCCTCTACCAGGTGGCGACCTGCCTCCTCACGCCGTCGGACATCGCCATACCGCTGCGGAAGGTCTTTCGCGGTTCTCCCAACGTGCGCTTCCGCCAGGCCGGGGTGGTAGGCGTCGACCTCGACGCGAAGCGGATCCGCACCGACGAGGACGGACACATCGGCTACGACAGACTCGTCCTCGCCGCGGGCAGCGAGTCGAACTACTTCGCGAACGGGGGGATCGAACGCAACTCCATCGGCCTCAAGTCGTTGCCCGAAGCCCTCGCGCTGCGAAACCACACGCTGCGCTGCCTCGAGGAGGCGACCGCATCCACGTCGGACGTGGCCGACTGGCTCACCTTCGTGGTCGCCGGCGGCGGGCCAACAGGGGTCGAGTACGCCGGGGCCCTCGCCGAGCTCGCCCGCCTCGTCCTCCCCCTCGAATACCCCGAGGTCCCGGCGAATCTGTTCCGGATCGTCCTCGTCGAGGGCAGGGAACGGCTGCTCCCCCAACTCTCGGAGGCATCGAGCAGGCACGCGCTCCGCGCGCTCGAGCGACGTGGAGTCGAAGTCCACACGTCCACGTTCGTGTCGGACGCAGACGCCAAGCGTGTCCGCCTGTCCGACGGAACCGAGATCGCCGCCCGCACACTCGTCTGGTCGGCGGGGGTGCGACCGACGGATCTCGTCGCCTTCGTGCACGGCCGCCCTGACGGTGGCCGCATCCAGGTCGACTCGCGGCTCGGGATCGAGGGCCGCACCGACGCGGTCGCGATCGGCGACGCCGCCGCGGTCCGATGGGACGAGGGGGAGCTCCCCATGCTCGCCCCACCCGCCATGCAGGAGGGACGCTACGTCGCGGCACGCATCCTCGCCCTGGACGCCGGTTCCGACACGGAACCCTTCGTGTACAAGGACAAGGGGACGATGGCGACGATCGGCCGCAGCGCCGCCGTGGTCGAGCTCGGACCGCTGCACATCTCCGGGTTCGCAGGTTGGGTCCTGTGGTTGCTCATCCACCTCTATTACCTGATCGGGTTCAAGAACCGCCTGCAAGTGCTCACGTCGTGGGCGTGGAACTACGTACGCTATGACCGGCCGATCCGGATCGACATCGCCGCAGACAGAACGGCCGACGGCCTCGTCCCGTCACCGCGTGCTCAGTCGTCGTCGTCCTGACGCGCGAGCCACGCCTGCAAGTCGGCCAGGAGCGCATCCACGTCTGCCGCGGCAGGCAGATCGGGCAAGACCCCCTCCGCAGGAGGCGTCGCCGCATCGAGCCGGTCCACGAGCTCGGCGAGGTCGGGACGCTGCACGAGTTGCTCCTCCACCCGCCTCGCGTATTCCACGGCCTGACGGTCGAGCGCCGATGTGTCGACCTCGATTCCGCTCAGCTCGCGGAGGCGTCCGAGCAGAGCGGCGATGGCCGGCGGAGACGGCAGGGCGGTGAGGTACGGCGGGATCTGAGCCCACAGACCGTACGCGCCGATGTCGTGAGACCCGAGCTCGACCTGGAGCACCGACTGTGCACCTGTCGGTCCGCTGTAGTCCTCTCGCGAAGGGTGGGCGCGAGCCACGAGCTGCGAATCGTTCACGGTGGTGAGAACCACGGGCGGCCGTCTGTGCGTGACGGCTGCGGGCATCCCACCGAGGCAATAGGCGGACTCGACCTCGAGCCGCACCGCGAAATCGACCACCTCTCCGACGAAGGAACGCCAGTGCAGGGACGGCTCCGGCCCGTGAACGACCACGAGGTCCCGTCCCAACGTGCCGGCCACGAGACGTACGGACGGGTAGGTCACGCCCCCGACCTCTCCTCCCCTGACACGCACGATCGGTCTGTGCTGCTGGAGGTCGCACTCCTCCGCGAGATCGAACCGTCCGAGATCGGCAGGCTCGTCGAAGGCGGCGATGAGGTGTGAAGCGGCACCGACCCCTGCGAAACCCGAGTCCACCCAACCCGTCAGCATGAGGACGAGGACCGGGGACTCCAGCTTCGGTACGTCGAGTAGTCGAAGCATGCGATGACCCTATCGCCTCCGTGGCCGATCGACCGGCTCCGACGCCTGCAACCCCCGTGGCCGGTTCCGCTAGGTTCGATCTGGCGTGTTCGGCACCAGCCGGGTGCCGACGTCTCTGCAGGCGGATCGTGCGTGGGCCCTTCCAGACGACCTGTGTCCTTCAACCGGCATGAGGGCGACCGGCATGAGGGCGACCATCCCGAGACACCAGAGCACACCGTGCATCTCGACGGCACCACCGAGTCGTCCGCCTCCGTCGCCCGCATGGCGGGCCACGCCGAGCTCGCCGACCATCTCTACGCGGTCGAACGCTGTCTCGCGGTCGCGATCGGGAATCCCCCGACACTCCTCGCTGAATCCGCCGCCCACCTCCTCTTCGCCGGCGGCAAGCGAATCCGGCCGGCACTCACGCTCATCTGTGCCGACGCGTACGGCGACGTGCACGACGATGCGATCGACGCGGCCGCTGCCGTCGAGCTCGTCCACCTCGGCAGCCTCCACCACGACGACGTGATCGACGAGGCCGAGACGCGCCGCGGGGTCCCCACGGTGAACGCCCGTTGGTCGAACACGGTCTCCGTCCTCTCGGGCGACTACCTGCTCGCACGAGCATCCGAGATCGCAGCCTCGATCGGGGCCGAACCGGCGCGCATCCTCGCATGGACGATCGGCCGGCTGACCGAGGGGGAGATCGTCGAACTCGCGCACCTCCACGACACGGGTACGGATATCGAGCACTACTACGAGGCGATACAGGGCAAGACGGCTGTCCTCATGGGTTCCTCGTGCCATCTCGGCGCACTCGTCGCCGGTGCGCCGGAAGATGCAACTTCCCTCGCCGCGGAGTTCGGGTTCGAACTCGGCCTCGTCTTCCAGATCGTCGACGACGTCCTCGACCTCGTCGGCGACGAGGCGCTCACAGGCAAGAAGCGCGGCGTCGATCTCGTCGAAGGTGTGTACACACTGCCCACCCTCCTCGCTCTCGACGGGGACGACGGGACCCTCGAGGCACTCCTCTCGAACCGGCCCGACGGAGACAGCGTCGAAGCCGCGATCGACCTCGTCGTACGTCGCGGTGGAGTCGCCGGCGCCGTCGAAGCTGCCGCCCGACACCTCGCCCGATGCGACGCCCTCCTCTGCGAGTTCCCGCCGGGGGGACCCCGCGACGCGTTGTCCCGCCTCTCCCGTTACGTGCTCGCCCGCGTCCCGAACGACAAGTAGGCCTGCGCACGGGATGCACGCCACCCGCCGAGTGGTTCCGACATGCGCAGTGTCTGAGGCAGAATGGGAGTGATTCAGGCACCGAGACGGGGGCTGCGGCTCCGAACCCCGGGGAGACGCATGCACGGGCGGGACGAGGATTCCCAGGTCATCCGGATCAGGACCGGCAACCTCGGTTCGACCGCGCCCGGGCGCACGCAGGACACACCCTGGTCCGAGATCGGCGCTGCCCGGCGGGAAGCCGGGCTGTCGGTCGAGCAGGTGGCACTCGAAGCGCGAGTGAGCCCTCTCGTCGTGGAGGCAATCGAGAGCGGTGCCGTCGAACGGATCCTCATCGGCGACGGAGGACGCCGCGAGACAGTAGCGGTGTGCCGCGTCCTCGAACTCGACCCCCTTCCCTACCTCCAGGATCTGCGAGTGCGCCGCCCCGCCGTCTCCGGCCAACTCGACACACCCCGCACCACCGTTGGACGCCGTACCCGGTTCCTCATCATCGGCCTCGTCTGGGCCGCACTCGGCGTCCTCCTCGTCGTCGGCCGCTCGCTTGGCTGGATGGGCTCTGACGACAGCCCGGTACCCAGGACCTCTGCCCCTGCCGGCGTGTCGAGCACGGCGCCGACGTCGACACCACCGAATCCGGCCGTCGCGTTCAGCGTGGAGGTCCACGCCACGCGAGGAGGCTCCCCCGTCCGTGCGACCGTTCAGGGCACTGTCACGTACGACGAGATCCTCCGGCTCGACGAGGAAGTCCGCTTCGAAGGCGACTGGATCCAGCTCCGCATCGTCCAACCGACGATGGTGCGGGTCTTCGTGAACGGCACTCCTGTCGCGGCCGAGACTGACATGGCCTTCGGAACGGCACCGACCGATCCGTCAGAGGAGTCCCCGGCGCAAGCCCCGGCGGATGCAGGCGACACTCCCGCCGACACACCGGCAGACGATGTCAGTCGCCGGTGAGCTGTCGGGCGAGCTCACCCAGAGGAACCATCGGCCGCGCACCGAGATGTGAGATGACCTCGGCCGCGGCGATGGCGCCGAGCTCACCGCACGTACGCGGACCGAGGCCTCGGGCGAGGCCCCACAGGACCCCGGCTGCGTAGAGGTCGCCGGCACCGGTTGTATCGACGACTTCGTCCACGCCGACGGCATCTATCTCGAACACGCTCCCGTTCGTCCGGATCAGACTCCCCTGCGCCCCGCGTGTCAGGGCAGCGAACTCACAGCGGGCCGCGGCTTCGTCGGCAGCCGACTCGAAGTCGGTGTCGAAGAGAGACGTGATCTCGGCCTCGTTCGCGAAGAGGATGTCCACCTCCTCGATGAGCGTGAGGAACTCCTCGCGGTGGCGATCTACGCAGAACGGATCCGACAGGGACAGGGCGACCTTGCGTGAGTTGCGGGAGGCGACTTCGAACGCGCGCGTGATCGCCCTCTTCGCCGACGGCTCGTCCCACAGGAAGCCCTCCACATACGTGATCCGGGCTGCAGCCACGACATCGGGATCGACATCTTCGGGACCCAGCCTCTGCGCGACACCGAGGTGCGTGCACATGGTGCGCTGCGCGTCAGGTGAGACGATCACGAGACAGCGTCCCGTCGGCTCGGTCTCATCGGCGGCGCGCGTGTCGAATGCAACCCCCTGCGCCCTCAGGTCGTGGCGGAACACACCACCGAGTTGATCCGCGGCGACCTTGCCGATGTAGGCGGGTGTCCCGCCGAAGGAGGCCACGCCTGCAACCGTGTTGGCGGCAGATCCGCCGGAGACCTCGGTCCCCGGACCAAGTCTCCGGTAGACGGCGTGTGCCCGCGCGGATTCGACCATGGTCGCGGCTCCGCGTTCCAAGCCCATCTCCTCGATGAGACCGTCATCCTCGCGGCTGAGCACATCCACGAGCGCGTTGCCGATGCCGAGGACGTCGTATCTCGTCTCCACTGCCACCACCTTGTCGGACTCGAACGGGATGGTCGTATACTGGCTCCTCGTCGCGAGTTTTCCCACCTGACCTCCCGGAGGACGTCATGGCAAAGAACGAAGTGCGTGTGAAGGTCACGCTCGAATGCACCGAGACCGGTGACCGCAACTACGTGACGACGAAGAACAAGCGGAACACACCCGGCCGCATCGAGCTCATGAAGTACTCCCCCCGCCTGCGCCGCCACACACTGCACCGCGAGACGAAGTAACGCGGACTCCGGACGCGGGCAGCCCTACAGTCACCACGGTCCCCCGCGCGGGATCGCTCGTGAACGTCACTTCGCCACCCATCGCCCGCACGAGCTCCTGCACGACCGTGAGACCGACACCGAGTCCGCCCACACGACGTGTCGACGAACCGTCTCCCTGTTTGAAGGCGACGAGGGCGAGATCGAGCTCCTCCTCGGTCATGCCGGGACCGGCGTCGGACACGCACAGGACCACGGGAGCGCCGTCACCGGCCTCTGAGCGCCGCACGTCGATCTCGACTGCGCCGGGGGTGAACTTCAAGGCATTGTCGACGAGCTCGTGGAGCACCTGGCGGAGTGCGGCCTCGTCCGCTTGGGCCCACACCTCCCCGTCGGGTGTGAGAGTCCGGACTCGGTCGCCTGCACCCGGTACGCGAGGTGCCTCCAGTTCGACGATCCGCACCAAGTCGACCGCGGTGGCCGAGAGCGTGGCACCTTCGGCAGTGGCTGCACCGACGACGATCAACCTGTTCACCTGCGAGAGCAACCGGTCTCCGTTCGACTCGATGAGCTCGACGAGCTGGTCGCGTGTCGTGGCGTCGAGGTCGTCCCTCCGCAGCATCGAGGCGGCCCCCTTGATGGGTGTGAGGGGGGTGCGCAGCTCGTGGGAGACGTTGGCGATGAGCTCGGTCTTCGCCTCGTCGAGAGCGCGCAACTGACCGATCACGGCGTTCTGCTCGCTTCGGTACTGGTCGAGGCGCTCGGCCATCGTGTTGAAGGCGCCGGCCAGCCCGGCCAGCTCGTCCCTGCCGCCCAGATCGATGCGCGTCGAGAAGTCACCCGTGGCGATCCCCTCCGCTCCGTCTCGGAGGCAGCGCACCGACCTCGACACACGTCGCGTGAAGAGCATCCCGATACCAACCGCTGCGAGCAGACCGACTCCGAAGAGCAGCAGGACCTGGCTGCGTGTGGCATCGACGGCCACCGCAACCGGTGCGGCCGACGCACTCACGGCCAGGATCGCCTGCGGGACACCTCTCACCCGCCATGGCGTCGCCCCCACGGTGTAGGTGCCTCCCTTCCAGTTGGTGCGCACGACGTTCGCGTCCTCGGCTGCCGCCACGACCGCCTCGGGTGAGAGGGCGAAGGGCCCGTGCATGCCGGCACCATCGTCGTACGTGGAGACGAGGAGACGGCCGTCCACGTCGTGGATCGCAACACCGAGAGCGGCATCTTCTCGCATCGCGGCAGCGACCGTCTCGAGGCGCGTGAGGACGACCGCGGCCCCCAACAGCGTCCCATCCGGGTCTCGCACCGGTGCTGCCGTGACCAGCCCGATCCGGTTCACCTCGGCGAACTTGTCCCCCAGGTGATCCACGCGACCGGCGAGGACAGCCGCGACGGGCGCGGACGTGACGACAGAGCCGACCTCAGCCGCGCTCGCGCGAGGCATGAGGGTCTCGGCCGCGCCGGCGAGCTCGGGCGCGCCCGAGGTAGACCGCCTCACGACCAAGAGCGCATCGACGTTCCCGGAGCCGGCAACCTCCGAGAGAGCAGCGGGTGGCACACCCCCGCCTCCGCGCAGGGATTCGGTGACTTCCCGCACGGTCTCGACGTGTGCCGCGGTCTCGAGGGTGGCGGTCTCGAGATCCCCTGCGGTTGCGTGAGCCCTAACCAATCCCTCTGAGAGCCTCGCGAGCTGGCGTTCCTCGAACGTGCCGAACTGCTGGCGCGTGAACATCCAGCTTCCCGCCGTGGCGAGGAAGAGGACCACGACGACGAAGGGCAGGGTGAGGCGGGTCCCGAGTCTCCGCACGCCCAGACGATGCACAAGAGCCTCCCGAGCCGACGACTTACCTGCCCCACGCTCCCCGCGCCCGGGCCCGCATCTCGTCCTGCGCCGCCCGCGCCCGGGCCCGCATCTCGTCCTGGCCCGCCCGCGCCCGGGCCCGCATCTCGTCCTGCGCCGCCCTCGCCTGCGCCTCCATGTCCTCCCGAGCCGCCGCCGCCCGCGCCTCCAACTCATCCCGAGCCGCCGCCGCCCGCGCCTCCAACTCCTCCCGAGCCGCCGCCGCCCGCGCCTCCAACTCCTCCCGAGCCGCCGCCGCCCGCGCCTCCAACTCCTCCCGAGCCGCCGCCAGGGTCGAAGCCGGCGGGGGAGGCGTAGGTGGTGTGACAGGGGCCGGCGGTCCCGTCGATCCGCCCCCGCCTCCACCCGTGCCGGGCGGGTTCGGGCTCGGTGCAGGCGGGCTGCCCGGACCGGGTTCATCCGGTCCGTCGTCGCGGGGCGCACCCGAGCCGGGTGCCGGGATGGCGGGAGTTGCGTCGGGCGTCCCGAACGAAGCGAGCGCGTAGTCCCCCGTGAGGTCGGATGCCGACCCACGCCCGAAGCGGGAAGCGAGGGACTCGAAGAACGTTGCCGCCCCCGGCAAGAGGGACTCGTACGCAGCCGGAGGTCGGGACGACGCGTAGCCGGACATGCCCGACCCGGCTCCTCCTCCTCCCACCGGGTGGCTGCCGGGAGTCCCGGCCAGGATCGCCGCCGCCCAGGTGGCCGTGATGAACGCCATCACCACGAACAGCGACTTGCCGGAACCGCGAAGTTTGTCCATCCCGATGGTTGCATCGGCATCGGCCCGCCTGTCCGAGACCGCAAACTGCCTCTGACCGGGTGATTTGATGCGCACGACCCATCCGCATAGCCCGTTCAGGTGAGTCCCAACCCCCCCCGAACTTGTGGGCAGTCGCAGCCATCACATGTGAGGGCTCCCACTGCCCAGTTTGGCCGAAACCGTGATGCGGGCTTGGATACCCCTCACGGATGAGGGTTGATCCTGCCCACATGGTTGGTCAGATGCGGGCGAGGCCCTTCTGGCGGGCGACGGAACGCACGGCCTCGGCGACGACAGGCACGACGGCACGGTCGAACACGCTCGGAATCACGAGCTCCGGAGCGAGGTCGGCCTCCGGGATCGTGGCGGCGATGGCGCGGGCTGCGGCCACCTTCATGTCGTTGTCCACACGGCGTGCACGCACGTCGAGCAGACCGCGGAAGACGCCGGGGAAAGCCAGCACGTTGTTGATCTGGTTCGGATAGTCCGAGCGGCCCGTGGCCATGACGGCGACGTTCGCCGGAACCTCCTCGGGCATGATCTCGGGCACCGGGTTCGCCATCGCGAACACGATGGCATCCGAGCTCATGTTCTCGATCCACTCCGGCTTCACGAGACCGGGCCCCGACACGCCGATGAAGACGTCCCGATCCACCAACGCGTCGTCGATGCCCCCGGCGATCCCCTGCGGATTCGTCCTGTTCGCGAACCACCGCTTCTGGCCGTTCATGTTCTGCTTGCGGCCCTTGTAGATGGATCCGCTCCGATCGACACCCACGATGTCGTGCACACCGAGGTGCATGAGCAGCTTCGCGATCGCGACACCGGCGGCACCGATGCCCATGATCGTCACGGACAGGTCCTCGAGGCGCTTGCCGACGAGCTTCGCGGCGTTGAACAGGGCAGCCTGACTGACGATCGCCGTGCCGTGCTGGTCGTCGTGGAAGACCGGGATGTCGAGCTCCTCGGCGAGCCGCCCCTCGATCTCGAAGCAACGCGGCGCCGAGATGTCCTCGAGGTTGATGCCGCCGAACGTCGGCGCGAGAGCCTTCACAACCGAGATGATGTCGTCGGGCTCGCGGGCATCGAGACAGATCGGGTACGCATCGATGCCGGCGAAGTGCTTGAATAGCACAGCCTTGCCCTCCATCACAGGCATGGCGCCCTCGGGACCCAGATCACCGAGGCCGAGGACTGCAGACCCGTCCGTCACGACGGCGACGGCGTTCCCACGGCCCGTGTACTCCCACACGGCGGACGGGTCAGCGGCGATCTCCTCGGAGACGAGGCCGACACCCGGCGTGTACGCCAAGGACAGGTCGGCGCGCGTCTCGACCGGGCGTGTGATCTCCGTGCCGATCTTGCCGCCGACATGGAACTCGAACGCGGGATGAGAACGATCGGTACCCATGTGCGCCAGAGTAGCCGGTCCCTCCTCAGGCCCCTTTGGGTTTCGAGACCCGCACAGGAGGGCTCAGGCACCCGGCTCCCGCTTGGGAACGAGGACCTTGCGCACGAACTCGACGACCTCTTCCCCCCGCTGATTCGTCCCGACCGTCCGCACCTTGACGATGCCCCGATCCGGCTTCGACTTCGACGGGGTCTTCTCGAGAACCTCGGTCTGGGCGTAGACCGTGTCGCCGTGGAACGTCGGCTTGGCGTGCTTGAGGTTCTCGATCTCGAGGTTCGCGATCGCCTTCCCGGAGACATCGGGCACCGTCATGCCGAGGACTACGGAGTAGACGAGGTTCCCGACGACGACGTTCTTGCCGAACTGAGTCGCCTGCTCGGCGTAGTTCGCGTCCATGTGGAGAGGATGGTGGTTCATCGTGATGAGGCAGAAGAGGTGGTCGTCGGATTCGGTGATCGTCTTGCCAGGCCAGTGGTGGTAGACGTCACCCACCTCGAAGTCCTCGAAGTAGCGGCCGAAGCGGCCCGCGGTGCCCTTGTCGTCGTCGTTGGGAAGAGGCAGGTAGGTGTCGGACATCCCGAAGAACCTAGTGGCGGCCCGCGCGTGCGTGCGAGCGGCCCCACGTGCACTCAGCCTGCGGCAAGCGCATCCTCGAGCAGGCGGCGGATGATCACGCGCAGGGCGAGGATCTCCTCGGCGCCCTCGAAGATCGAGAGGACACGGGCATCCACGAAGTACCGGCTCACGTCGTACTCCTCGGCGTAGCCCATCCCGCCGTGGATCTGCATCGCCTCCCGCGTCACCCATTCGGCTGCGCGGCACGCGTACATCTTGACCATCGACGCCTCGCGCTGGCCCGAACTGCCGCCGGCGGAGAGCATGCGCGCCACGGCATAGGTGTACTGCCGGCACGACTGGATGAGGGCAGCCATGCGGGCCAGCTTCGCCTGCGTGAGCTGGTACTCCCCCAGGAGCCTGCCGAACACACGCCGCTCCCGCGAGTACGCGAGGGCGGCTTCGAACGCGGCCTGCATGAGACCGACCGCCCGCGCCGCCGTCTGCACACGTCCGTTCGCGAACGCGTCCATCTGCATGTAGAAGCCCTTGCCCTCGACCTCACCGACGAGGTCCGCCGCCGGCACGAACCAGTTGTCGAAGCTGACCTCGTAGCTGTGCATGCCGCGATAGCCGAGCGTGTCGATGGCCCTGCCCTCCATGCGGCCCGCACCGTGGGCATGCGTGGCGGTCTCGACGAACTCGTGTCCGGGCGCCGGGGCCTTCGGGACGACGAATAGGGAGAGGCCCTTGTGGCCGTCTTCACTCGCGCCCGTGCGGGCGAGGAGCATGAGGTAGTCGGCGCGGCCCGCGAACGTGCACCACGTCTTGACACCGTTCACGAGGTACCCGTCACCGGCCTCGGTGCGTTGCGCCCGCACCTTGATGTTCGCGACATCGGAGCCGAAGTCGGGTTCGGTCACAGCGACACCGACCATCTTCTCGCCGCTCGCGATGCCCGGCAGCCACCGCTGCTTCTGCTCTTGCGTGCCGTAGCCGACGATCGCCTTGGACAGGATCTCGGGACGTGTGATCAGGGCACCGCCGATTCCGAGACTCGCCCACGTGAGCCATTCGGTCGCGATGACCATCGCCATCGTGTGGTCGACACCGGCACCCGCGCTTCCCCCGTACTCCTCGGGGATGGTGAGTCCGAACCCACCCATCGCGGCGACGGCCTCGATCACGTCCTCGGGCAGATCGGCGTTCGTACGGTGCACGTGCTCGGCCTGTGGCCTGATCTTGTCCTCGCCCAGGGCCTTGAACGCCTCCACCATCATCTCGAACTCCTCGTCGAGATGCCGTGGGCCACCCGGGATCGAGCCCGACCCGGCTGCCGTGGCGAGGTGCTCGAGGAGGAGCGGGGACCGTCCCGCGTCGAGGAGAGCGCGAACCTCGGGCGAGTCCAGCGTCCCGTCCCAGTCGGCCCTGTCGACACCGAACGCGGCGAGGCGGCCGTCCAGCCGCGCGCGGAGGTCGGCCACGACGTCTGCCGCGAATGCGACGGCGAGGTCGGCCTCGACCTCGCCCTGACCCGCGTAGCCGGCGAGGACGAGTCGGGCACCGTCGAGTCCCGACGCGCAGTACGCGAGGTCGTAGCCGACGACCTGGTGGCGGTCGATGGATGCCATGTCGAGACGACCGTCCACGCTCGAAGCCTCTGCAAGGGCACGCAGCGAGAGGTCGACGAGGCGCTGTGCAGCTCCCACAGCTCGCGACGCGGTCTCGACATCGACGCCGGGTGCCTGAGCAGTGTCTGACATCTGAGTCACGATAGGGGCGCCACCCGGACTCGAACCACTCCACGCAGGTACGCGGTGAATGGGAATGTCGGGCGTGTCAGCCGTCGTGAAGGGGAAGGGGTACGACGTTGTCCCGTCCCTTGAGCTGACGGCTGAATGCGGCAAAGACGTCCGGATCGAGGTGCGTGCCCACCTCGGCCCGCATCATCATCAAGGCATCGTCCTCACTCAGCGCCTCACGGTAGGAACGCGGTGTCGTGAGAGCATCGAACATGTCGGCCACGGCGATCACGCGGGCCTCGATCGGGATGCCGTCGCCGGCGAGACCATCGGGATAGCCGGATCCGTCCCACCACTCGTGGTGATGCCGGACCGCCAGGGCCGCCTCCCAGAGGAGGTGGACCCGGCTCGCCATCGCGTAGCCCGTCTCGACGTGGGACTCGATCAACTCGCGCTCGGCGTCCGTCAGGGCACCGGGCTTGTTCAGGATCTCGTCCGGGATCGCGAGGGTTCCCACATCGTGGAAGAGGGTGCCGAGGACTATCACACGCAGTCGGCCGGGAGGCAGGTCGAGCTCCTGGGCCGTGCCGACGGCCATGTGGATGACGAACTGGTTGTGCTGTGGGCCCTCATGCGCGGCACCCGCAGCTCGCAACAGCGCTTCCGCCGCCTCGCTCAGGTGCTCGTTCGCGTCGTCCTGCGGCGCCCACTCGAAAATGCCCTCGACGGCCATGCTGTATCTCCTTCCCCTGGCGTATCCCATCGCCAGAGAACCGCAGACCATGAGTCCTGCGGCGAAGATGACCACAGCCGCGATCTCCGAGCTGAGTCTCCCCTCTACCCCGATTCCTGCCGCCGCCGCGGCCCCGGCCGTGGCGGCCGCACCGACTGCAAGAACGGTGCGTATCGGATCGGGCCGCCCGGACGATGTGGGCGAGAGCCCGCGCCAGGTGGCGACGAGTCCGAGGGCGAGAGCGACGGCGGCAGCGACAACCGTAGCAACACGGGCCGAACCCGGTCCTCCGAACTGCCCCACGGCAATGACGAGAGCTACGACAGCCGGTGTGAGACATGCGCCGAGCACGAGCCAACGTCGACGCACGGCACCACTCACGAGAGGACCGAACCGGGGCATCAGGGCGACGCAGAGGCCGGCCGCGCCCAGAGTGGACGCGATCGCGAGCCAGAGCGCGGATGTGCCCACTCCTCCGCTCAGGCTCGCCGTGGCCGTGATCACGACGAAGCCGGCGGCAAACGTGAACCCGGCAGCCAGCACCGTCGTGCGTCCGTCGCGCACGCGGGCAGATGGGAGGATGAGCCCGGCCGCGAGGATGTAGAGAGCCGCACCACATATGAGGAGCGCGAGATCCCATCCGGTGGAGAGGGTCGGATCGGGCACGATGCCCGCCCGGGCAAGGGCAGACCAGAGCAAGGGGACCAGAGCCGCGCCTGCACAGAGGGCCGGCCACTTGCCCCACCGGAGCCGCACCGGGGTGGCATCGGCGACCGTGGTCGTCGCCTCGAGCGCGGCGATGGAGTCTGCCGCGGCGTCGATCGCCTCGACCCCTCTCAGATCCTCGTCCTGCAAGACCCTCTCCTCGGATCTCCCCACACAAGATTCTTGTCGACAGATTCGATGTCCCGGACCGAGTTCCGGCTCTTCCGACGAGAAATCGGCTGACCACGGATGTCGGCCCGTCCTACGCGAATCGATTCTGCATGAGACCTGGGACATATGGGGGGGATTCGAACACCTCGCGCATCTCGCACCCGCCACACGTGTGGAGGTAGGGTGCGGAGTGGCCGCCGCCCCCGCTCCTCCCGTCACGAACAAGGACAGCCGGGACGACGTGACCCGGCGCCTCGACGAACGACTCCACGAGTATCGGGTGGCGCTGGCCGCTGTCGCGGGGGAGAGACCGATCCATCGCGCCGTACCCGGCCTCACGGACATCGTGCCGTTCCGCAAGCTCGCCGACGGTCTGCCCACGCCTGTCACCGAGCTCGAGCTGGGTGGGTCCACCCTGCTCGTGAAGAGGGACGACCTCACGTCGTCGCTGTACGGGGGCAACAAGGTGCGCAAGCTCGAATGGCTCCTCGGTGCGCCTGCCGCCGCCCACGAAATCGTCGTCACAGGTGGGGGAACCGCATCGAATCACGTTCTCGCAACCGCGCTCTACGGACGTCTCCTCGGTGTCGAGACCGAAGCCGTGCTCTTCGACCAGCCCCCCAACCCTGGAATCGAGGAGCTCGCCGTCGTCATCGCAGCCTGCAACACCCGCGTGCACAAGATGTCCTCCATGATGCTCTATCCCCTGAAGCTGCTGGAGGCTGCTGCCGGTATCGCGATGCGGGGTCGACGGCCACGCATCCTCTACCCCGGCGGGTCGACTGGTGCGGGCGCGCTCGGCTTCGTCGACTGCGCGTTGGAGATCGCCGCATCCGTGGACCGGGGCGAGATCGAGGAACCGGAGTTTGCCTTCTGCGCGCTCGGGTCCGCGGGGACCGCAGTCGGCCTCGCCATCGGGTTCGAGTTGGCCGGTCTCAGGACACGCGTGGCCGCGGTCCGCACGGCGGACGCGATCGCGAACGGGCCGGTCGTGCTGCACGCGATCGACGGCGCTTGTCGCGGGATCCTCATGCTCGCCGGGCGCAGGGTCGCATCGGGCGTGGGGCGCATAGACATCGTTGACACCTACTACGGAGACGGATACGGGGCCTCCACGAGTGAGGGAACGGCCGCGGTCGAGATAGGACGGCGCCTCGGAATCCCGGTCGAGCAGACCTACACGGGCAAGGCCCTGGCCGCTGCCCTCGATCGTTCACGCTCCTGGCATCCGAGCCGGGGACCGCTCATGTTCGTCGACACCGTCTCGGCGACGTATCCGCTCGCGCGGTGACGTACGACATGCCGGACCCCGTTCAACGCCAGACGGTGAGGACGAGGGCGAGGAGTGGGGAGAGCTCGACGAGTGCCCACGCCACGTCAAGGGCGCGTACGGAATACAGCTCCTTCCGGCTCCAGTCGAGCTCGTGGAACTCGTGTCCTGCCGTTCCGTCCTCCACGTCTGGCTCGTCCACGTCTGACAGGATCACGACGACGGCGACACCCAGCGCCACAGCACCCAGGACCACCCACCAACGCGGGATGGTGGGAGCGACTCTCGCGAACGTCCCGTAGAAGGCGAGTCCGAACACACCGAGCGCCAACGCCCACACGGCCAGGACGAGGGCCCGCATGAGCGTGCGCCCGTTGAATCTCAACCCGCGAAGGGAACCCGCCGCTCCGAACAACTCCACGTCGGTCGGGGCGGACGAGGGCGCGTTGCGCTCCGGTACGACCGGGATCTCCTCCGTCGTCTCGCCGATCACCGGGCCGGGTGTCTGGGGGCTCATCCCGCGACAGCCCCCCAGACTCCGGCTGCGATCCCGAACGAAGTTGCGATCACACAGAAGCGCAGGCCGGTGCGGCGCGGCAGGAAGCCGGCGATGTGCCGCCCGAACCCGATGTTGCCGAGCAGGGCCGGGACCGCGAACGCGATCTGTGTGCCCGCACCGAGAGGGGCGAGCGCGACGAAGGCAGGTCCGACCGTCTCGGGCACGGGCGGGAAGATCAGGCCGAGGAGGGTCCCGACGACGATTCCGAGAACAGGACGTGCCTGGAGCCATTCCACCCATGTGTCGGGTGGCAGCCCGACAACGATCGCGACGGCGGCGGCCGCGGGCACGGCGAGTCGGTACGACACACCGATGATGTCGGAGCACCTCGCCACGCGGTCGTCCCGCCCCCGGGGTGCGATGCCCGCTTCGGCGTCGGGCACTTCGAGGTGCGCCTCTGCCCCGCCGCCCACGGTCCTGTCGTGGCGGCCGTCCACGCCGATCCGGTCGTCCGGCCACGACGCGAAGATGGATGCCGCCACTGCCGCGGCGGCTGCGACTGCAACAGTGGGCAGCCAACGATCGAACTGGTCGGGTGCGACGAGTCCGGCGAGGACGACCGTCGGCGCGATCACGAAGCCGAGACCTACCCGGGCGAGCACCCATCGTGCTCCCCCTCCGCGACTGTGCGACTCCGCCACGAACCATGGCACGCGGGACGGTCCGACCAGAGAAGTGGCAACCGTGCCTGCCCACGAGTCGGCTGCAGGCCGGACACCCGGCACCTCGACGGCGGCAAGGATCGAGGCGACGATCACGAACGGTGTCGCCCACACGATCACGGTCACGAACACGCTCGCTGCGCGCTGCACGGGCGCCGTCCCACCCAGGGCGGCCACGACACCGATTCCGAGGAGCAGTGCGGCGAGCAGCACCGGACCCGAGGAGACCGCCCCCACCCCGCCACCCGTGTCGTGCCGGCCGGCCGGCACGACCTCAGTCACGACCGTCCTGCGTGTGACTCAGAACGTCCTCGGCGGAGACATCCGGGCCGAACTCGGCCACCACCTTGCCGCCGTCCACAACGAGCACACCGGGAGAGCCCTGTTCACCGAGCATCTCCGAGACACTGCCGGACGGGTCGAGCGCGGACGGGAAGAGGTGGCTCCCCTCGTAGGCACGTCGGGCGGCGGACTCGACGTCACCTGCCGTGACGATCCCGATCCACGTGACATCCTCACCCGCTTGTGCCATCGCCGCGTTCATGGCCGAGAACATGGCACTGCAGTCACAGTCGGGGGTCCAGGCGACGAGCACGTAGGTGCCCGTCTCGGTCGTGGCGAGGGGGCGGCCGTCGAGGAGACTGATGCCTGCGAACCCCGGGAAGGCCTGCCCTACGAGTGATCCCTCGGTCCCTCCCCTCTCCACGGTGGTGCTAGTCGTGGCACCGGGCCGCCCGTATACGGCCGCGACGGGACCCGCGCCACGCGCGGCGAGGAGGACGAGTCCGCCCAGTGCGACCACGAGACAGGCGAGCACGGTGACGATGGCGGGGTCACGCAGGCGTCTTCGCACATCGGAAGGCTATGCGCGTGGTCCGCTCCCGCCGTCCCGCCGCGGACGGACATCGGGACCCCTGGCTCAACCGCACTAAGCTGCCTCGAGGTGAGCCGGCGTCTTGCGGTGTGCCCGGTGCCCGGTGTGCGAACGGAGTGGCAGGTGCAGCAAGTGGAGCTGATCGTGGGGAGCACGCTCGATCAGGCCGTCGGGTGGGTCGCCGAGATGCTCCACGATCGCTACACGAAGGCGGTCAAGGCGCACGGCAGGTTCGACATGGCGTTCGCCGGCGGAGGCACACCCCGCGCTCTTTACTCGCTGCTCGCCACGCCCCTCTGGCGAGCCAAGGTCGACTGGAGCCGCGTGGGTGTCTACGTGGGCGACGAACGCCACGTCCCGACCGGTGACCCGCGCAGCAACTTCCGCATGGTCCGCGAGACCCTCCTCGACCGGGTCCTGGTCTCACAGGGCAACGTGCATCCGATCCCGACCTCGACCCGGCTCGACGATGACGCGGCAGCCTACGAGCAGACGATGCGGACCACGTTGGCGACGCTCGACGGCATGCCGCGCGTCGACCTCATGCTCCTCGGCCTCGGCCCCGACGGGCACACCGCGTCCCTGTTCCCCGGCTCTCGGGCTCTGGGCGAGACAGAACGCGCCGTCGTCGGGGTCGGCCCTCCGGATGCCCCGACGGAACGGATCACTGTTACCCCGCCGGCGATCAACGCCGCGCGTGATGTCGTCGTCCTCACAGCCGGGAACCTGAAAGCGGGTGCGCTTGCGAAGCTCCTGGCCGCGGAAGGCTCCTGCACCGAGCTGCCCGCGCGTTGCATCGGGCCGCTCGACGGCGAGTTCACGGTCGTGTGCGACCTCGCCGCGTGCGAGCACCTCGACCGTCAGGCTCTTCGGCAGGGAATCGTCACGCGCCGTCTCTGAGCACACGCTGCACTCTCGTGCCGAGGCCAAGGAGGCTCCCGCCGAGGAGGAGGACGAGCACGGCGAGCAAGCTCAGACCGCCACCCGTGCCCGCACCGGTGAACGGAAGGCCGGCAACGGCGACATGGGAACGGGTCGAGCCGGTGTCAGAGCCCGGGTCGTCGGCGGGTGGCACGATCACCGCGGCCGTGACGGTCGTCTCCGCCCCGGCTCGCTCCGTGAAGTCGGGCCCGAAGACGTCGTTCTCCCATCTCACGTCGACCTCGTTCAGGAGGACGGTGCCGCCGGGCACGGCGGCGCCCACCGTTCCCGACAGGGCGAATGTCGTCGCCCCGACCGGCATCGTGGCGGCAGTGCAGACGACCCCGCCGCACTGCCACGTGCCGACTCCGGACACGAAGGAGAGGACGGCATCCACCATGCCGGGTGGCGGGACATCTGCGACCACCACGTTCGTGGCATCGACCGGGACCAGACCGTTGCCCTCGTTCGTCACGGTGATCGTGTAGGAGACCTTCCCGCCCGCTTGGACGGACGTCTGGTCGGCCTGTTTCGTGACTGTGACGAACGTGTCGGTCGGGCGGTAGATCGTCACGTCGTCGGCCGCGTCGACGGACTGCGGGCCGCCACCGTTGTCGTATGTGAGCCGAGCCCGGTTCTCGACCGTACCGTCGGCGAGGGTGTCGACGAAGGCGGTGTATGTGAACGCCCACGCGTCCCCGGGCCACATGTAGAGGATGTCGCACGTCAAAGCGAAGCACGGCCATGGTCCGTCGTCTGCGGTGAGGGTGCCGCCTACGAACTCCGGCGGTGGCAGTTCTGTGAGCGTGCCGAACATGACGGGGGGTCCACCCGGCTCAGCGGGGTAGGCGACGCTGAGACCGCAGGTGATGTTCGTGCCCGCCTCGATCGTGTCCGGGCAGGACTTCTTCAGCAACAATCCCACGCCGAGGTCGATGGTGATCGTGTCCTCTGCGCGGGGTGGGACGAAGAGCTCCTCGGGGAAGCGGTAGAACTTCACCGTCTCACTGACCTGTCCGCCGATCTGGTCTGTCGTATACGAGAAGCGGAACTTCGGTTCCTGGCCCGCTGTGTGATGGTTGAACTTCGCGCACACATTTCGACTGAACCCGAGGACATCGATCATCACATGCGCCCAACCACCGGAGAGGCAGGACACACCTGTGAGTGTCATGTCGGGAGGGTCCTGTTCCGGCTGTACGACACACTGCAAGAGGAGGAAGTGGCACACGACATTCGAGTCGAGTGTCGCTTCGATGACGATCGTCCAGTGGTCGCCCTGCCACGTCTTCTCGACGAGTGCCTGCGTGATGCTCGAGGAGCATTCGGGGCAACCGACGTCGCTCGGGGCGAGCCCGGGATTCCCGTCCCCCACGTGCGGATCTGCACTCTCGACGGCGGCGAGCCGCGAGGCTTCGTCCGTCTCGGGGGTCTCGGGTTCCGAGCTCGGGCCGGCGTCCGGTTCGGGGGCGGGTGCCGGTTCGGGGACTTCCCCGGCCACCTCCTCTGGGGCGGGCGGGGGTTCCTGCTCGACAGCCGGCTCCTGACTCGGCGGGGACGGGTCCTCCTCCTCGGGCACGTCGACTTCGTGGGTCTCCTCGGATTCGGTCGGGGGGGCGGATTCGGGAGCGGGCGTGCGGTCGACGACAGCGACCTCCGCCCCGGCCGGTGCATCCGCGCTCTCTTCGGCACCACCGGCAGGGCCCCACAGGAAGAGGAGGGCCGCACATCCCGCCGTGACCGCGCCGAAGCGCAGCAGGCGGAGAACGGCGGTGTTCATCTCGAGCCTCCTTCGACAGCCCACGGCCATAGGGCGACAGGGCACCTTCGTGACCGAGCGAGGCTACATGCGTGCGGGAGACCCCCGGTCCGCCGCGGCTCCGTCCCGGAGCCTCAGCGCAGACGGTCGACGAGGTCGAGCAGCTCGGGGAGGCGCTGCACCTCGAAGTCCGGCTCCACACCCGGCCACTGCTTGGCGAGCCGCGTGTGCTTCCACACACCCCGCATCCCGACCTGCTGCGCGCCCTTGACGTCGTCGAGCTGGCGGTCGCCGACCATGACGGCGGAGCGCGGGCCGGAGTCGAGCCGTTCGAGAGCGAGCTCGAAGATGCGGGGATGCGGCTTCATGTGCTCTTCCTCCGACGAATAGACGCGCACGTCGATGAAGGGTGCGAGACCGTCCCGCTCGAGGAAGTGCTCGTGCCACGCCTCCGGCCAGTGCGTGTTCGAGAGGAGACCGATGCGGATCCCGCGCTCGTGCAGGCCGGCCAGGGTCTCGACGGCCTCCGGGTCGTGACGCACGTGCGGGGTCCACGTGTCGAGGTGGTGCAGGGCGGCCTCCTCGAGGACAGCCTCGGCCACGTCGATGCCGAGCTCACGCGACGCCGTCTGCATGATCTCGGACAGCGTGAAGGACCTGAAGTCGCGGGTGGTCCCCTCCTCCCACATGCGCCCCTCCACCTCGACGAGGCGGGCGACGAGCTCGTCGCAGCCCGCTCCCGTCTGTTCGGCGATGTGGGTTGCGGCCAGTCTCCACATGTCGACGACTTCGACTTCGGCCCAGATCGACAGCGTGCCGCCCCAGTCGAAGACAACGGTCTCGATCCGGTCTACTCCGCTCATGAGTACCCCAGGACAGCCAAGAGATCCTCGTGCGAACTGACCACAACATCGGCGTCCGGATGCTCACTGTCATCGTCGTTGTGCAGGTTGATCCGCACTGTCTGCATACCGAGAGCGCGTGCTCCTGCCACATCGGTTCGCTTCAGGTCACCAACATGTACAGCATCGTCGGGAGCTGTGCCCAAGCCTTCGAGCGTTCTCGAAAAGACGAACGGGTGTGGTTTGGGAACTCCCATCTCATCGGAGAATGTCGTGACCTCGAAGTAGTCGAGGAGGCCGGTTCTGGCCAATATCATGCGCAGTGTCGAGCCGGGCGAGTACCCCGTGTCGCAGATGAGGCCGATCCGCACCCCCTCGCGGCGGAGTGCCCGCAGGGTCTCGTCCACACCGGGGAGGGGGAGAACGCGCCGCTCGAGGGACTGCACGGCGAGAGCACGCGCGAGGGAACCACGAACCGGCACACCGGGGGCGCCGACGAACTCGAGGATCCACCCGGCCATGTCGTGGGGGGTCGGTGCGACCTGCGCCTCCCAGTTCACGTCGAATCGGTCCCATGTCCGCCTCAGCACGTCGGCGGCCAGGTCTTCGTCCACAGGCATGCCTGCGGCGTGGGCGGCCTCGCAGACGATCTCGATGCGGCGTGTATGCGCGGCATCCGGGTCGGTTTCGTAGATGACGGTGCTCCAGCAGTCGAACGTGACCGCACGCGGTCTTTCCAGCAGCATGTCTCCAGTCTGGCCACATGCCGGCCCATGACCAAGCGCATGGGTCCGGCTATCCTCGAACGGCCACGGAACCGGGATGACTGCGGGTCTCACATGGACATCCACCACCTCTGCAAGGCGCCCCTGGACCTCGACGCGGTCGCGGCGTTCCTCGACTCCCTGCACCACGAGGGGCGGGTGGTGGCATGCCGCTCGCTCACGGGCCAGGAGCAGGCGCGTCTCTTCGAAGCCGCCGAGGGATATCGCAAGACCACCGTCGAGGACATCGTCCCGGCGAGCGTCGCCCCTCTCGTGCCTGTGCCTCACTGGGGAAAGAACTCGCTTCCCGCCTTCACCGTCTTCCAGAAGGTGTTCTGCCGCCCGGACGACACCGCGGCCCGCGACGCAGGGGAGCTGTGGGGGTACAACGAGTTCGGGCTCAAGGCGTTCACGGGTCCCGGCTACTACGTCGCGTACAACCTTCCCGACGGGGAGGTCCTCGTCGACTACACGCGTATTCCCGGGGGACGAGCACCCGGCTGGCCTCGGGTCATTCCCAACTCGCGTCGCCTCGGCCGGTTCATCTACTACGGCACCCAGGACACGCTACGCGGTGTGAGCGAGCACGTCACGATCGGGCGGGCCGCCCGCGATGGCGAGTGGATGCCGAACTGGTTCGTGCTCGTGCGCCAGGACCCTGCCTGACCCGAGCACCCCCCCACACGTGGGCGTACTCAACCACGACATACGTGGTTGGATACGCCCAGGTAACAAGATCCACCCACGTGGGCGTACTCAACCACGACATACGTGGTTGAGTACGCCCACGTAATGAGAAATGCCACGCGGCACGGTTCAGCCTGCGCGCACGACGAGGTGACCGGCAGGGTCGATGCCGTCGGCCACGACGACTCCACCGACTTCGAGGCGGATCCTGTCCCCCGCCGGCGTGTCGACGAGGAGCGCACGCCATGTGACCTGGCGGAGCCCGCCGGGTCCGACACGGAAACCCCTGCCCGAGAGCGTCGCACCCGACATCGACGTGCCGGGAGCCCGCATCGCCATCACGGCGATGAGCCGGTCCTGGCCGAGATCGAATCGGAGAGAGCCGACGCCGGCCAAGCCGAGGAAGTCGAACCATCCGGCGCTAACCGTCGCGCCCCCGACACTGGCCCTTCCACTCAACGCCTGCACCTGCCATACGAGCGGGTCCTCGGGCGCGGCATCCCAGTCGTCGACGAAGCCGTCGTCGTCGAGGTCTCCGTCGTCAGCCGGCTCGTAGGCGAGGGCCGCCGCCGCATCGACCCGTCCCATCCCCGTCTCGCGATCCCTCCCCGGCGTCGCCACGTCCATCGCCGTGTTGAGCAGTGCCGCCCGCACCCGCCCCGCACTCCAGTCCGGATGCGCGCTGCGCACCAGAGCTGCCACCCCCGCCACGTGGGGTGTCGCCATCGACGTGCCGCTGTAGGCGGCGACCGCGTCCGGAGCCCCCTCCGCCGCGGGCGGGGCGACCGGACCGAGCACCCCCGTTCCCGGTGCGGCGATGTCGACTGCGTCGTTGAACTGGCTGAACCAGGCACGATCTCCCGTTCCCGTCTCGAGAGCTGCAACGGACAGGACCGAGGGGAAGCTCGCCGGATACGAGTACTGAGCCTTGCCGGAGTTCCCGGCCGCAGCCACGACGACGACGTCGTGTGCCGCGGCGTAGTTGACGGCATCCCGCCACGGGGGCAGAGGCACGGGACCGCCCAGACTCATGTTGACGACCTCGGCCCCATCGTTGGCAGCGTCGACGAGCCCGCTGACCAGGTCACCCACCCAGCAGAACCGCCCCTGGCAGGTCTTGTAGACGTAGATCGGCGATGTCGGCGAGATACCGGCGATCCCGGCCGAGTTGTCGGCCACGGCTGCCGCTGTCCCGGCCACGTGCGTGCCGTGCGAGATGTCGTCCGTGGCGTGGTTGAAGCAGTTGACCGGGTCGTAGAGGGGGTTGGGAGGGTAGGACTTGCAGATCGGGACCTTGGACGCGAAGGGTTGGAACTCGACGTGGTCGGGATCGATCCCCGAATCGAGCACGGCGATCGGCGCTCCGTCGTATGGGCCGCCCGCCTCGAATCCACCCGCACCCGGGTAGGCGTCCCAGGCGGCAGCGGCACCGATGTCGGTGAGGTTCTGCATGTCGGGGAACAGCGGGTCGTCCGGAACTGCCTGCAGCGAGACGACCTCGTCCCGCCCCGTCCAGATCACGGCCGGATTCGCCGCGAGCGCTCTCACCTCACGACGATCCGCCTCGATGATCACCGTCGCGATCTCGGGCACACGGCGCACCACCCGGCTCGCGGGGATGCCGGCGACGCGAAGTGACACGTCGCGAAGCAATAGCGGGGTTGCGCGTGAGAAGACGACGAGGGTTCGCTCCCGCGCCCCGACCGCAGGGCTGTCCGGGCGGGCGGCGAGGGCAGGCCCACCGACGACCGCGCCTGCGACCACCAGCCATGCACACCATGTCGCCAGCATCGCGATGCCGACACGCCGCCACCGCATCAGCTCAGACCTCCCAGTTCGGAGAACTCCTTCGACCATGAGGATTCTCTGTGGACCGGCAAGCGTCCTGCCCGCCCTCGATCGCTACGCTGGAAACGCCCCGACGGCGAGTCCAGGAGTTGAACCCACGAGATGACTGACCGCGCTACCACGAATCCACTCGGAACGAGATCGTCCCTCGAAACCGCATCCGGGAGCATCGACTACCTCGACCTCGGTAGGCTCGCGGACTCACTCGGAATCGATCTCGCACGCACACCCGTGACGGTTCGGGTCCTGCTCGAGAACGTGTTGCGCCAGGTCGGCACACCCCATGCCTCCGAAGACGACGTGGCGGGCCTCGCCGCCTGGGATCCCGCCACCGAACGCGAGTTCGCGTTCATGCCGGCCCGCGTGCTCCTTCAGGACTTCACGGGTGTTCCCGGCGTGGTGGACCTCGCCGCCATGCGCGCGGCCCTGGCACGGGATGGCCACGATCCGGAGCGCGTCGACCCGCAGGTCCCCGTCGATCTCGTCATCGACCATTCCGTGCAGATCGACGCCTTCGGCACTCCCGACGCCTACGCCCGGAACGTGGAGCTCGAGTACGAGAGGAACAGGGAGCGCTATCTCCTCCTCCGCTGGGCCCAGGGTGCCTTCAGCGGATTCCGTGTCGTGCCCCCGGGCACGGGCATCGTCCACCAGGTCAACCTGGAGTACCTCGCCCGCGTCGTGATGACGATCGAGGACGAAGCCGGTGCGCTCGCGGTGCCCGACACCCTCGTCGGGACCGACAGCCACACCCCGATGGTGAACGGCCTCGGCGTGCTCGGCTGGGGTGTGGGTGGGATCGAAGCCGAGGCAGCGATGCTCGGCCAGCCCATGCCCCTGGTCACGCCCAAAGTCGTCGGTGTGCGCCTCACCGGTGAGCTCACACCGGGGGTGACGGCGACCGATCTCGTCCTCACGGTCACCGAACACCTACGCCGCCACGGTGTCGTGGGGAAGTTCGTCGAGTTCTTCGGAGACGGCGTGCGCCGCCTGACCGTCCCCGACCGGGCGACCCTGTCGAACATGACGCCCGAGTACGGTGCGACCGCCTGCCTCTTCCCGGTGGACGACAAGACACTCGACTACCTCCGCCTCACCGGTCGTCCCGACGCGCTCGTCGACCTCGTCGAGCGCTACATGAAGGCACAGGGGCTGTTCGGCGGTGACGGCGGTGAGCCCGCCTACTCCGAGACGACCGAGCTCGACCTCTCGGCGGTCGAACCGTGCATGGCAGGACCGAGCCGGCCCCAGGATCGCGTCGACCTCAGCCGGTCGGCCGCGTCACTCCAGGCGGCGTTCGCGCCCCAGCTCGCGGGGAGCCGGAGCCCGCAGGACGTCGAGTTGAACGGTGAGCACCTCGATCTCGAGGACGGGGACGTCGTGATCGCCGCGATCACGAGCTGTACGAACACGTCGAATCCGTCTGTCATGCTCGCTGCAGGTCTCCTCGCCAAGAAGGCAGTGGAGAAGGGCCTCACGCAGCGGCCATGGGTGAAGACCTCCCTCGCGCCGGGCTCTCGTGTCGTCACGGACTACCTCGAACGCGCGGGGCTGCTCCCGTACCTCGAGAAGCTCGGCTTCAACGTCGTCGGGTACGGTTGCACGACCTGCATCGGCAACTCCGGCCCCCTGCCCCCACCGGTCGCTGCAGCCGTCGACGCCGGTGACCTCACCGTCGCTGCCGTCCTGTCGGGGAACCGGAACTTCGAGGGTCGCATCCATCCCCAGGTCCGGGCGAGCTACCTGGCCTCACCGCCTCTCGTCGTCGCGCACGCGATCGCGGGCACGGTCCTCGGCGACCTCACGCGGGATCCGATCGGATGCGACGAGGAGGGCAACGACGTCATGCTGGCCGACATCTGGCCGAGCGACGCAGAGGTGGAAGCGGCCCTCGGCGCCGTCGCCTCGGAGACGTTCCGCGAGAGGTACGCGACCGTCTTCGACGGCGACCTCCACTGGCGCGAGCTCCGAGCCCCGACTGGGGCGACGTATGCGTGGGACGAGGAGAGCACGTACGTGCGTGAGCCGGGCTTCTTCCGGGATCTCGGCGAGAAACCACCGCCGCTGCAGGACATCGTGGGTGCGTACGTCCTGGCCGTGCTCGGGGACTCGGTCACGACGGACCACATCTCACCCGCGGGGATGATCCCGTCGTCCGGTCCGGCCGGACAGTGGCTCCAGGCCCATGGTGTGACACCGGCCTACTTCAACAGCTTCGGCTCGAGGCGCGGGAACCACGAGGTGATGATCCGCGGCACCTTCGCCAACATCAGGCTGCACAACCGCATGGTCGACCCCAAGGAGGGCGGCTTCACCGTGCACGTGCCGACGGGTGAGGAGATGACGATCTTCGATGCCGCCGCCCGCTACGCCGAGAGCGCGACCCCGCTCGTGATCCTCGCCGGCAAGGAGTACGGGTCGGGCAGTTCCCGCGACTGGGCGGCCAAGGGCACACGTCTCCTCGGTGTGCGAGCCGTGATCGCCGAGAGCTACGAACGGATCCACCGGTCGAACCTGATCGGGATGGGCGTCCTGCCCCTCCAGTTCAAAGGAGAGAACGCTCTCTCGCTGCGGCTGGACGGGCGGGAGATGTTCAACATCCCGGGTATCGCCGCCGGTCTGCACCCGGGCCAGGAGCTCTCCGTCACGGCCTCACGGCCCGACGGCACCGAGACGAACTTCCCCGTCCTGTGCCGGATCGACTCCGAGGTCGAGGTCGAGTACTACCGCCACGGTGGCGTCCTCCAATACGTCCTCCGCGGGATGCTCGGTACCTAGTCAGCCGCCGACACCGATCTCCCAGCAGGATCCGATCTTGCCGTCGCGCAGCGTCCAGAACGCGGCCATGAGGACCCGCGAGTGCGTCCCGTCCCGGGCGGTCGCCTCGACCGTGTAGCGCGTGGCGGCGCGGTCGCCGGCGACGACGATCTCGTCGAACGGGAGGACGTGTATCGACTCGTACTGGTCGGCGAGCGCCTGCACGTGGTGCACGAACCGGGTGCGGTCGAGATGCTCCCCGTTCGTCGTCTGCTCGTAGGCGGGGTGGAAGTAGCGGTCCACGGCGTCGGTGTCGAGATCCTGGAAGACCTCGCCGAAGGCGTCTTCGAGGAGCTGGACGATCTCGGCCTCCTGCATACCCGAAGACTGCCACACGTCACAGGACGTGCTCGGACACCCGCCGGGCCGACGGAACCTGACTTGGGAGGGGGCGGCTTCGCGCGAGGGGAGCATGCGGCGGTAGCTTCTGTCCTTGCACGAACACGCGTGCGGGAGGGCAATGCGCGCCACGACTGTCGGGCGACCCCCGATCCGAAGCACCCTGGACGTCAGATCGGACGAGTTCCGTCGCAATCGGGACGAGATGCTCGCCATGCTCGAGACGATCGGCGTGGCACAGCGTGAGGCCCTGGCCGGAGGCGGCGAGAAGTACGTATCGCGTCATCGTGACCGGGGCAAGCTCATGGTGCGGGAACGGATCGAGCTCATGCTCGACCGCGACTCCGCCTTCCTCGAGCTGTCCCCGCTCGCCGCCTGGGGGACCGATGATCCCGTGGGGGCCAGTGCCGTGCACGGGATCGGTGTCGTGAGCGGCGTCGAGTGCATGATCGGGGGCAGCGACCCCACGGTGAAGGGTGGGGCGAGCAACCCGCACAGTCTCGTGAAGGGACTGCGATCGCAGGAGATCGCGATCGAGAACCGCCTGCCCGTCATCGGCCTCACCGAATCGGCCGGCGCGGACCTCCCCCGCCAGGCCGACATCTTCGTGCCCGGAGGCGCCACGTTCCGCAACCTCACTCGCATGTCGGCCGCGGGCATCCCGACCGTCTCGGTCGTGTTCGGATCCTCGACGGCGGGCGGCGCGTACGTGCCGGGCATGAGCGACTACGTCGTGATGGTCAAGGGCCAGGCGAAGGTGTTCCTCGGCGGGCCGCCACTCGTCAAGATGGCGATAGACGAGGACGCCGACGAGGAGGAGCTCGGCGGGGCGGAGATGCACGCCCGCATCTCCGGCCTCGCGGACTATCTGGCGGTGGACGAGCTCGACGCGATCCGCATCACGCGGGACATCGTGGCACATCTCGACTGGCACAAGCTCGGTCCCGGCCCGACAGAACCTGCCGACCTACCCCTTCACGACCCGGAGGAGCTGCTCGGTGTGGCCTCGGCCGACGTCCGGGTTCCCTTCGACGTGCGAGAGGTTCTCGCCCGCGTCCTCGACGGCAGCCGCTTCGAGGAGTTCAAGGCTGCGTACGGTACGCAACTCGTGTGCGGGTGGGGTTCGGTCTGCGGGTTCCCGGTCGGCGTCCTCGGCAACAACGGCATCCTCTTCTCGGAGGAGTCCCAGAAGGGCGCCCAGTTCATCCAGCTCTGCAACCGCACCGACACACCGCTCGTCTTCTTCCAGAACATCACCGGCTTCATGGTGGGCACTCGCTACGAGCAGGGTGGGATCATCAAGGACGGCGCCAAGCTCATCAACGCCGTGGCGAACTCGACGGTGCCTCACGTCACGATCATGGTCGGGGCGAGCTACGGGGCGGGCAACTACGGCATGTCGGGACGCGCCTACGACCCCCGCTTCGTTTTCACGTGGCCGAACCACAGGATCGCGGTCATGGGCCCGAAGCAGCTTGCCGGCGTCCTCTCGATCGTGCAGCGCCAAGCCGCCGCCCGTGCCGGCCGAGAGTACGACGAGGAAGCGGATGCGGCGATGCGGGAGCTGGTCGAGGCACAGATCGAGAAGGAGTCGACAGCGCTCTTCGCGACGGGACACCAGTGGGACGACGGGATCATCGACCCGCGGGACACGCGCACGGTTCTCGGCCTGAGCCTCTCGGCTGCTCATTCGGCTCCCGTCGTGGGGACGAAGAACTTCGGTGTCTTCCGCATGTGAGTCTGGAGACGTACTTGACGAAACGAGACATCCGTACGCTCCTCGTCGCGAATCGCGGCGAGATCGCGTGTCGCATCTTCAGAACCGCACGCGAGATGGGCCTGCGCACGGTCGCCGTGTACGCCGACCCGGATCGTGGAGCGCGTCACGTGCGCGAGGCAGATGTCGCGATCCGCCTGCCAGGCAACTCCCCAGCCGAGACCTACCTCGTGGGGGAGTCGATCGTCGCAGCCGCCCGGCACGCACAGGCCGATGCCGTACACCCCGGCTACGGCTTCCTCGCCGAGGACCCGGCCTTCGCCGCGACGTGCGATGCGGCCGGGCTCGCGTTCGTCGGTCCGGCTCCCGCGGCGATCTCGGAGATGGCCCTCAAGATCCGGGCGAAGGAGCTCGCGGCCGCATCCGGCGTACCGCTCCTGCCGGGCGCCACTCTCGACGGCGACGACCCTGACGCGTGGCGCGACACCGCCGAGGCCGTCGGCTTCCCGCTCCTCGTGAAGGCTTCGGCCGGGGGAGGGGGTCGCGGCATGCGACGTGTGGACATGCCGCCCGACCTCGCAGAAGCAGTCCCGGCCGCCCGCCGCGAAGCGGAATCGGCCTTCGGTGACGGGACTGTCTTCCTCGAGCGACTCCTCGATCCCGTCCGCCACGTCGAGATCCAAGTGGTTGCGGACATGCACGGCAATGTCGTCCACCTCGGCGAACGCGACTGCTCCGTGCAGCGCAGGCACCAGAAGGTCGTCGAGGAGGCACCGTCTCCGGTTGTCACGGCCGAACTGCGCAAGGCGATGGGGGCGGCGGCGTGCGCGCTCGCGGCCACCATCGGCTACACCGGCGTCGGCACGGTCGAGTTCCTCGTCGATGCGGCCGACAACGAATCGTTCTTCTTCCTCGAGATGAACACGCGCCTCCAGGTGGAGCACCCCGTGACCGAGGCAGTGACCGGTCTCGACCTCGTCCGGCTCCAGCTCGAGATCGCGTGTGGAGGCGAGCTGGGTTTCACACAGGACGAGGTGCGACTTGCCGGGCACGCGATCGAAGCACGTGTCTACGCCGAGGATCCCGCCCAGGGCTGGCTGCCGAGCCCGGGCCACATCGAGCGCTGGCAGACGGGTCCGACGGCCGGGATCCGATGGGATGCCGGCGTGGCTGACGGGTCGGACGTACCGGCCGCCTTCGATCCGCTTCTCGCGAAGGCGATCTCCCACGCCGGGACGCGCAGTGAGGCCGCGGCCCGCCTTGCCCGCGGCCTGCGTGAGCTCGAGGTGCACGGTGTGGCGACGAACGTGGGACAGCTCGTCGCCGTCCTCGACGATGCACGGTTCCTCGCGGGGGAGGCGACGACGGCCCTCCTCGAAGACCCGTCCCTCGCAGGTGAGCCGGACCAGCGCGCTGTCGAGACCGCTGCCATCGCTGCCGCCCTGCACGGCGCCCTCGTGCGGCACGCGTCCGATCCGCACGCCTTCGCACCGCCCGCGTGGCGCAACCTGCGCAGCGCCCCGGAGCGCATCGAATACGACTGCGGCCCGCGGCGCCTCGAGGTCGCGTATGTCTTCGACCGGACGGGCAGCCCGTCGGTCACCGTCGACGCCAGGCCGTACGACGTACGGCTCGACGCGCACCTCCCCGGGGGCGTGTGCCTGAGCGTCGACGGCCTCAGCGCCGACTTCGCCGTCTCGGATGCGGGAGCCGATGTCTACGTGAACTCGTCATCCGGCCAGGTGCACCTCGTCGAGGTACCGCGTTTCGTGCCCGCCGGCACCGGTGCTGCCGGGGCGGGACCGGCAGCACCCGTACCCGGACAGGTCGTGGCCGTGCTCGTCGCCGCAGGCGACTCGGTGACTACGGGCGACACCCTCGTCGTGATGGAGGCGATGAAGATGGAGCATCGCATCACAGCGGCCGAGGACGGCGTCGTCGCCGCCGTCCTCGTCGCGGTCGGTGACACCGTCGACGCACACGAGGTGCTCGTCCACTTCGAGGAGACCACATGACGGAGCCGATCCGCATCGCGAACTGCAGCGGCTTCTTCGGGGACAGGATCACTGCGGCCCGCGAGATGGTCGAGGGAGGGCCGATCGACGTCCTCACAGGCGACTGGCTCGCCGAGCTCACGATGCTCATCCTCGCCCGGCAGCGCATGAAGCGGCCCGAAGCCGGCTGGGCACGGACGTTCCTCACGCAGATGGAGGACGTCCTCGCCCGCTGCATGGATGACGGCATCAAGGTCGTGACGAACGCCGGAGGCCTCAATCCCGCCGGTCTCGCGACCGCCGTGCACGAACTCGCGGCACGCCTCGACGTGCCGTGCAGCGTCGCGCACGTCGAAGGTGACGACATCCATCCCCGCCTCGACGAGATCCGGGCAACCGGCTGCTCGCTCGAGAACCTCGACACGGGGGAGAAGCTCGAGGATGCGGGAGCCCACCCGATCACGGCGAACGCCTATCTGGGCGGTCGGGGCATCGCGACCGCGCTCGCCGCGGGTGCAGATGTCGTGATCTGCGGCCGCGTCACCGATGCCGCGCTCGTCGTCGGCCCGGCCGCGTGGCACCACGGCTGGAACTGGGACGACTGGGACGCCCTGGCAGGGGCAGTCGTGGCGGGTCACGTGATCGAGTGCGGGCCGCAGGCGACGGGTGGGAACTACGCCTTCTTCGAAGAGGTGCCGGGCCTCGAGCATCCGGGCTTCCCCATCGCCGAGGTCGCCGCCGACGGATCGTCGGTGATCACGAAGCATCCCGGTACAGGCGGACTCGTCTCGGTGGGGACGGTGACAGCGCAGCTCCTCTACGAGATCTCATCGCCCGAGTACCACAACCCGGACGTGACCGCCCGATTCGACACGATCCACCTCGCCCCGTCGGGTCCGGACCGCGTGCGTGTGAGCGGGGTGAGAGGGATGCCGCCGCCGCCGACGCTGAAGGTCGCGATGAACTACCTCGGCGGGTTCCGCAACAGCATGACCTTCGTCCTCACAGGGCTCGACACGCCGGCCAAGGCAGAATTGGCGGAGCGCACCCTCTGGCAGGCGATCCCAGGTGGGCGCGACGCCTTCGACGAGGTCGACGTGGCCTTCGTCGACTCTGGCCGGACGGATCCGCCGACGAACGACCTCGCCGTCTCGACGCTGCGGATCACGGTGAAGGACCGGGACGAGTCCAAGGTGGGCCGGGCGTTCTCCGATGCCGTCATCCAGATGGCGCTCGCGAGCTACCCCGGGTTCAGCACCACTTCCGTACCGCAGGCGGCCCAGCCCTTCGGCGTGTACTGGCCGGCTGTGATACCGCGGTCTCTCGTGGCCGAGACGGTGGTCATCGGCGAGCAGCGGATCGCCCTGCCCCCGGCCGAGACGGGAGATGCGGAGCTCCCTCCTCCACCGCCGGCAGAGCCCGTCAGAGCCGAGGTCGGAGACGGCGACACCGTCCCTGTTCCGCTCGGCCGTGTCGCCGGGGCGAGATCGGGAGACAAAGGCGGCAACGCCAACCTCGGTGTCTGGGCGAGGGACGACGCCGCCTTCGCGTGGCTCGACGCGTTCCTCACGACCGAACGCCTGCGTGCCCTCCTGCCCGAGGCGCGGGCCCTCGAGATCGAACGCCATGCCCTCCCGAACCTGCGTGCCCTCAACTTCGTCCTGCACGGCCTCCTCGGCCGGGGTGTCGCCGCCTCGACGCGGGCGGATCCGCAGGCGAAGGGCCTCGGCGAATACCTGCGGGCGAAGACCGTACCCGTCCCCTCGACTCTGATCCCCCGAGAGCAAGGAACCGGAGATGCAGTTCACACCTGAGCACGAGATCTTCCGCAAGACCGTGCGGGAGTTCGTCCAAAAGGAGATCGATCCCCACATCGACACGTGGGAGGCCAACGGCGGGTTCCCCGCCCACGAGCTCTTCCGCAAGATGGCTGCCGTAGGTCTCCTCGGCCTCGAGTACGACCCGAAGTGGGGGGGCCAGGGCGCCGACCACTCCTTCACCGTGGTCTTCGGCGAGGAGATCGGCAGAGCAGGCGCCGGGGGTGTGCCGATGGGGATCTCGGTGCAGACGGACATGGCCACGCCGGCCCTGCACCGCTTCGGCAGCGACGACCTGCGCGAGAGGTACCTGCGGCCGGCACTTGCAGGCAACATGGTCGCGGCGATCGCGGTCACCGAGCCCGACGCCGGATCCGACGTCGCCGGCTTGCGGACGCGGGCCGTGCGCGACGGTGACGACTGGGTCGTCTCGGGTGCGAAGCTCTACATCACGAACGGCGTCCAGGCCGACTGGCTCTGCCTCCTCGCCCGCACGTCGGACGAGGGCGGCTATCACGGCATGAGCCAGATCGTCTTCCCGACCGACACCCCCGGGTTCGCCGTGAGCCGCAAGCTCGACAAGCTCGGCAACCGCTGCAGCGACACGGCGGAGCTCGCTTTCGACGAGTGCCGCGTCCCCGTGTCCAACACGATCGGCGAGATCGGGCGCGGCTTCCAGCAGCAGATGTGGCAGTTCCAGAGCGAACGTATGATCGGCGCATATCAGGCCGTGGGGTCGATGCAACGTGCCCTCGACCTCACCCGCACGTACCTGAAGGAGCGCCACGCGTTCGGCAAACCGCTGATCGCGAACCAGTATGTCGCCTTCAGGCTCGCCGAGCTCGCCGCGGAGCTCGACCTCCTGCGCCAGTACAACTACACGTGCTGCGAGAGGTACATGGGAGGCGAGGACACGACCCGCTTCGCGACGATCGCCAAGCTCAAGGCGGGCCGCCTCATGCGCGAGATCTCGGATGCCTGCATCCAGTTCCACGGCGGGATCGGATACATGGAGGAGACCTGGACAGCCCGCTTCTACCGCGACTCGCGGCTCCTCTCGATCGGAGGTGGCGCGGACGAGGTCATGCTGCGCGTCCTCTGCGGACTCGACGACTTCCTGCCCTGACCCAGCCCTAACCCAGGCCCGACCCCGGCGAGTCCGCGCCGACAGGGGCGACCACCTGGGCGGGGCGTGTGAACACGACGAGGGCACCATCGGCCGTGCAGCCCACGGGCCAGTTCCCGGCCAGCCAGAGGTCGAGCAAGGGCCGGTACGCCAATTCCGTCCCGGCGATCAGCGCCGAAACGGCGCACGTGAGTGTGGCACTGAGCGCCCTGTGGACGAGCTCGTAGGCTGCCGACCTCTCGTCGTCGCTGAAGTGACGTTCGACACCCACGACGAGGCGGTGTTCGAGCGTGTCCCAGACGAGCTCGGGTAGGCGCATCGTGAGCCACGTGCCGATCGTGGCGTTCAGCTCTTCCTGGGCTCGCCTCCCGAGTTGCACGTCGAGGGGGAGCCCCTGCACCTCACCCAACTCCATCCCGATCGTGCGGCGCGCGTCCGTGAGGTGACCGACAGCGACGGAATGCCTCACACCGAGCCAGTCGAGCGTGCCGGACGAGATCGTCTCGAGGACGGGCTGGGGATCGGTGAGGGGAAGACGCGTGCCGTACGCGTAGAAGGCCTCGAGGGTCTGGGTAATGTCGAGACCGTGGCCGGGGGACACCTCGTCCCAGAAGGCCAGGGCCTGCACGATGCAGATCGACCCCGGATCGGGGAGCCCCATCCCGAGGCAGCGTCTCCTGATGTCGAGAACGGTGCCGGCTGGGACGAGTAGCGGTGTCTTGGCCATGGTGCAAGCAAGATCTGACGACGGATCTCCCCGTGTTCACATCGACATCGCCGGTGGACGCCTTGACCGGGCACCGTCCCTCCCTCTGGGTACCTGAGCGGCGATATATCGCCGCTCAGGTACCCAGAGGGTGGGGGAGAGCGCTCGAACCCGCGCTCTGGCACAGCTCTACCGGGGTCAGTGGCTGTGCTCGACGATGTCGACGTCGTCGAGGACTTCGGCGATCGCGGCCAGGGCGCACTCCTCCTCCAGCAGTGAGGGTCTGACGAGGGAGCCGTCCTGCGCCTCGACCTCGTCCTCGAGCGCCTCCACGAGGTCGATGACGGTATCAGTGCTCGATCCGGCGTCGACCTCACCGTCGTCCCACACGACGACCACTCGCCGCCCTGACAGCATGCCCTCCAGCGTGAAGCTCAACGCGGCCTCCTAGCTGGTCTCGGTCTCCGGTTCGCCCCCCGACGCCGCGATGTCGAGTCGCATGCGTGCGTGGAGCTCCTCTCGCAGACGATCGTAGAACTCCTGATCGTCCGGGTCGATGACCGTCGAGAACGGGACGGGCCAGCGTTCGAGCTCCGCTTCGATGTATCCGTCCACATGGATGCCGTGGAACTCCGTCCACGTGTTGGCACCGTGGCGCACGAGGATGAGCTCGTCCTCGTGTCCGGTGACCGCCGTGAAGTCGGGATGATCGGCGATCCAGTGCGAGTCGACCGCCCGTGGCACGTCCCTGAACGGGTTGGCCTCCCAGAGCTCGCGGCCGAAGCAGATGGAGGGGCCGGCCTTGTGGCCCGGCCCGGTCCGGTAGAGACCACCCGACCACGCCAGGTATACGAGGTAGCTGTCCCAGACGACGAAGCGGGCATCTGCAGGTGTGCGGGCGAGCCAGCGCGTGGCGGTCTCGAGGAACGCCGGCCGGTAGATGTCGTCGTCGTCCCACTTCTGCACGACACTGCCCCGCGCCGCCTCGACTCCGACGTTCAGCTTCTCGCCGAGGGATGTTGCAGGCACGGGGATGTAGCTGACCCCGGTCCGGTCCCGGCAGGCCGCGCGGCCCGGTGCAGGGTCGGGCGCGTCGTCCACGACGATCATCTCGCGATGGGTGTACGTCTGCCTCGACCAGTGGTCGAGCGCCTTGGGGACGAAGCGCTCGCGTCCCGCCCCGGTCGGCATCACGCACGAGACGAGCGCCGTCTCCGTGACCGGATCAGCCATGCGACGCAGAATACTGCCGGCCGCGGCCCGGTCCCGGCGGGCCACACGACCACATGCCCGTTACTCCCCTCGTGCCCGTGCCAGGATTGGCAGTCAGCATTGCCGTTCCGGCGGGAGTAGCCGAACTGGTACAGGCGCCCGACTTAAAATCGGGTACCCCTCGGGGTATGTGGGTTCGAATCCCACCTCCCGCACAACGACTGGCGTGGAATTCCACATCGTCCACCCTGGTTGTCGGCATGGGGGATGTCCGATCGCCTCCAGCGACGGATGTGTTGTCCTCCCAGCGAATCCCCGTTCGGACATGGGTCACCCAATCAAGTCGAATTCGACTCCAAGTGCACGGTAGACGTTCGCGGCACGAGCGTCCCTGCTCACAAGAGGAAGTCCGTGTTCGACCGACGCAGCGCCCACGAGCGCGTCGTAGACCGACCCGCCGGCAAGACCGAGATCCGCCAGCCGGCTCGCCAGGTCCATGGATCTCTCCCCGGTGAGGAACCTGTTGTGGGGAAAGTCCTGGCTGAGGATCTCGAGGACCTCACGGGGACCCCGGCGAAGGGGTTGCGGGAGGCGAGTGAGTACCGAGTAGGTCTCGAAGAACGCATGCCCAGCGAGACCCAAGGCGATACCCGAGAGAGCGGACGCCGTCTGCGAATGCGCCTCGTGGTCGGCGACCACCAGCGCCACGGCAACGCTTGTGTCGACGAGCACAACAGCATCGGTCATCGCTGGTCCGCTTCGCGCAACGAGCGGACCATGTCGTCGTCGATGGTGCGTCCAGTGGCAGGGATGACCGTGCGACCGTCCTGCTCTTCGAGACCGTGACCTGGGACCGGCTCGATCCGGATACCCGCGCCATCACGGACGATCACGACCTCACCCGACGTCATCCCCACTTGGTCACGAAGGGTCTTGGGAATGACCACCCTCCCGGCCTTGTCGATCGTCGTCCGCATGCCAATACGCTACCATCCCAGTGGCATCTGACTTCCACGCATGCGGCACGCGCGGCACCCTTACGGCTCGGCCACCTTCTTGGCGACGAGGATCGCGACGTCGTCCTCGAGACGGCCCGAGTGGGCGACGGCACGCCGGTAGAGGGCCTCGGCGATGTCGGCCGCGCTGTGCTCGGCGATGCCCTCGAGCGTGCGCAGAAGGGGGGCGACACCGAGCAGGTCCCCGCCAGGACGGCGTGCCTCGACGAGGCCGTCGGTGTACCACACGATCACGTCGCCGGGAGCGAGGCGGAGCCGGTCCACGTGGAGGTCGGCTTGCGGGAAGAACCCGAGCGCCCGCCCCGGTGTGCCGAAGGTGCGACCCGCCTGGCCGCGGCGCCACACGAGGGGCAGCGGGTGTCCGGCGTTCGCCCACCGCAGGAGCGACGTGGCCGGGTCGTAAACCCCGAAGAGGAGGGTGATGAACCCCTCCGGGCCAGTCTGCTCGCAGACCGCCGTGTTCAGCTCGGCCACGATGGGGCCGGGATGCGTGTCCTTGTGGACGAGGCCCCGTGCCATGTGGCGCACGAGAGCCGTCTGCGCCGCTGCCTCCGGTCCCTTGCCCGAGACGTCGCCGAGGAGGAGTGCATAGCGGCCGTCGTGCATGAGGAACAGGTCGTAGAAGTCACCTCCGACCGACCCCGCCGGCCCTGCCGGCCGGTAGATCGCGGCGAGGTCGAGGCCCGGCACGTGCGGTACCGGTCCGGGCAGGAGGGCCTCCTGGAGGGTCGTGGCGATGCGGTGCTCCTCCTCGAAGAGGCGGGCGTTCTCGATGGCGAGGGCCGCCTCCGCCGCGAACACCTCGGCGAGGTCGAGGTCGTGCGCGCTGAACCCGCCCGCCTTGTTGAACACGATGAGGACGGCGAGCGTCGTGCCCCGCACGCGCATGGGGACGGCCGCGCCGTTCTTCGCGCCGAGTCCGCGGAAGAACGAGCGGTAGAACGCGAGATCCGGGTCGCCCTCCAGATCGTCGCTGGCGAAGGTCTCCCCCTGGAAGATCACGCGCCAGGCCGGCGTTCCGGGCTCGATGCGCAGCGGTTCGGCGGCGAACGTCTCGTCGTCGAGTCCGTAGCCGGGGAGCATGGGGCGCACGATCCGGGCAGACGGATCGCGATCCGGCGTCTGGTCGAGGCGCAGGATGAGGCAGCCGCTCGCGCCGAGCAGGAGGCCGATGTCGGTGGCGAGCACGCCGTAGAGGTCGTCACTCGCCTCCGCCGCCGACACGCGGCGTGAGAGGAACACGAGCCCCTCGAGCATCTCGATACGCTCGGCCGCCTCGACCTGCCCCGCCCCGTCCGATGCCGTCATGAGGATCACCTCGACAGCGCCCTCGGGATCGAGAAGGGGTGTGGCCGCCCATTCCCATTGGAGGCTCTGTGCCGTCGCCGACGCACCGACCGCGACCCCGAAGACGTCGAGACCGAGGACTCGCACGGCTCCCATGCCCCGTGACGCGCTGTCGAGCATGTCGAGGAGGTCGGCCGCGTTCGGATACGACTCCCGCAGCGAGACACCCGTGACGGGCGCCCTCACCAGGGCTTCGAAGGCGGGTGAGGCCTGGAGGACGATGCCGTCGGGGGCGGACACGGCTGCCATGGGCACGACGGCTGCCTGCACGAGACGCTCGATCGACTTGGGAAGGCCGGGTGACACGTTCACTTCACGTCCTCGACGAGGGAGCGCACGAGTCCGTCCAGGATGTCGTGCTCCGACACGAGCACGGACGAGAACCCGAAGTGTGCCATGAGGCCACGCAACACGACAGCACCGCCGACGATCACGTCGGCGCGTTCGGGTTCGACGAGGAGGCCGCGGCGCAGAGCGGTCGGAACCGACGTGAGCCGGCCGAGCAGGTCGGCCACGGTGTCACGGGACAGCACGCGGTGGTGCGTCACGGCGGGGTCGTACGTACGCAGCCCCGCGTCCATGGCGGCGAGGCTCGTAACGGTGCCGGCGAGGCCGACGAACGTGCGCGCCGACGCGCCCGGCAGACCCGACGCCACCTCGTCGAGCAACTCGTCGACCATCGCGCCCGCCGCTTCGAGCTCCGCAGGAGCGGGTGGGTCGGAACGAAGGTGGCGCTCGCTCACGCGCACACACCCCATGTCGACGGACACTGCCACGGCAGGTTCCGTCCCGCCGAGGACGAGCTCCGTGGATCCGCCGCCGATGTCGGCCACGAGGAAGGGCGCACCGGCAGGATCGATGTCGCCCGTCGCTCCGGCGAAGGCGAGTGCTGCCTCGTCGAGGCCGCTCACGACTTCCGGCTTCACATGCAGGATCTCGGACGCGGGGAGCACGAAGTCGTCGGCGTTGCGTGCGTCTCGCGCGGCGCTCGTGGCGGCCGCGCGCAGTCGCGTGACGCCGTGCACCGAGATGCGCTCTGCGTAATCACGCAGGACGGACAGCGTGCGTTCGATCGCGTCGCCGTCGAGACACCCCGACGCGTCGACACCGCGACCGAGTCGCGTGATGCGCATGTGCCTCTCGATCTCGTGACCCGTGTCGGAGACGACGAGGAGCCGCACCGAGTTCGTGCCGATGTCGACGGCGGCGACGGTCATGCCTCCGACCCTCCCGCTGCCCCGGTGTCGACGGGACCGATCCCACGCGTGGGCCGCCGGATCACGACCTCGGGGGTGACAGCCCCGATGGTCACGCAGGGTTCGGTGCAGTCGAGCTCGCCTATGCGTCGCGCTGCATCCGCCCCGGCCGGATCGCCTCCACCGGCCCACCAGAATGCGTGCCTGGCGTGGAGGCACTTGATCCCACCGTGGGCGCCGCCCACTCCCCCGCGCGGCCTGTGACCCGCGGTGGGGAAGCGGGCAAGCTCCACCTCACGCTCACGCGCGTAGTCGGCATCCGCCTCTGTGACGTCCAGGCGGGCCGCCATGGAGGTCATGAGTCCGCTCGACTCGAGCTTCGAGATGCGCCGCACTGCCAGGGGACACGTGAGCCAGTAGAGAGTCGGGAACGGAGTGCCGTCGTCGAGGACGGGCGGCACGCGGATGACCGCCGGCAGGCCGAGGTGGCAACGGACGACGACTTCGGAGTCGGCTCTGAGGGGACGGCCGAGCATCGCTTCCACGGTCGCGGCATCGGCGTCGCGTGTGCGGGAGTCTGCGGTCAAAGAAGACCGTCGGGCGCCGGTCATGCCCGGAGTGTATTTGAAGCCGGAGGCGGCGGTAGCGGCCCAGGCCCACCCACCCTTGTTGACTCGGTTGTCAGAAAGGTGGGGTTGTCCATAACCTGGCACTGGCACTGTCACTGTCACGGGAGAGGCGCATGCGGCTGGGATTGAACTTCGGATACATGGCGGCGGAGGCCAAGGCGAACCTCCCCCTCGTGCAGGAGGCCGATCGCCTCGGCTTCCACTCGGTCTGGACGGCAGAGGCCTACGGGGCCGACGCCGTGACCGTCGCCACGTGGCTCGGCGCCCAGACCGAGCACATCAACGTCGGCACGGCGATCATGCAGATGCCGGCCCGCACGCCGGCCATGACCGCCATGACGGCGGCGACGATCGACCTCCTCACGGAGGGCAGGTTCCTCATGGGTCTCGGCCTGTCGGGACCGCAGGTGGTCGAAGGCTGGCACGGCCAGCCCTATGGCCGCCCCCTCGTGAGGACGCGGGAGTACGTCGAGATCGTGCGGGGAATCCTCCGGCGCGAGGAGCGCCTCGAGCACCACGGGTTGCACTACGACATCCCCTACAGCGGCGAGGACGCGACGGGGCTCGGCAAGCCACTGAAGCTGATCCTCCACCCCGTGCGGAACGAGATCCCCGTGTACCTGGCCTCCCTCGGGCCCAAGAACGTCGCCCTCACCGCCGAGCTCGCCGACGGCTGGCTGCCGGTCTTCTACAGCCCCTACAAGGCGGACGTCTTCGCGGGTCCGCTCCAGGAGGGCTTCGCGCGGGCGGAGAAGGCGAGCGGCCACCCGAAGGGGTTCGAGGCCTTCGACATCGCACCGACGGTGCCTGTCGTCCTCATGGACGACGTCGAGACGGCCCGCAACCTCGTGAAGCCGATGATGGCCCTCTACATCGGTGGCATGGGCGCCAAGGGACGCAACTTCTACAACGACCTCGCCTGCCGCTACGGCTTCGAGGAAGCGGCGGCGCGTATCCAGGACCTCTACCTCGACGGCCACAAGGGAGAGGCCACGGCCCTCGTCCCCGACGCCCTCGTGGACGAGACCGCCCTCTGCGGGCCCGCCGACCGGATCAGGGACCGGATCGAGGCGTGGAAGGAATCCGACATCACGACCATGATCTGCGGGTCTCCCGACGTGAACGCGCTGCGCCTCCTCGCCGAGCTCCTCGGCTGACACCGATCACGACGGACCACGGCCGGGCACGTTAGGGTCGGGAGGTCATGGGCGGTGATCACGGCCACGCGGGGCACACACACGGGGGACGGGCGGCACAGGGCCGGGCCCTCTGGATAGCGCTGGGCGTGAACCTCACGTTCCTCGTCGTCGAGCTGGGGGGCGGGTTCGCGTTCAACTCGCTCGCACTCCTCGCAGACGCCGTCCACATGCTCACCGACGTGGCCGGCCTCGCGATCGCCCTCATCGGCCAGAGCCTGCTCGCACGTCCCGCGACCGACCGACACACCTACGGGCTCCAGCGCGCCGAGGTGCTCGCCGCGCAGGCGAACGGCCTCCTCCTCGTCGGCGCCGCGATCTGGATCGCCATCGAAGCGGTCGGCCGCATCGGCTCACCGGAGCCCGTCGCGGGCGGCGGTGTCGTGGTCGTCGCCGCCTGTGGCCTCGTCGCGAACCTGGTGAGCGCGGCCGTGCTCCTCGGCCATCGTGACGAGACGGTCAACCTCGCAGGCGCGTTTTGGCACATGATCGTCGACGCGGCCGGATCGATCGGCGCCATCGTCGCCGGCGTCGCAGTCCTCGCCTGGGACGCGACTTGGGTCGACCCGGTCATGTCGATGCTGATCGGAGTGCTCGCCCTCTGGTCCGGCTGGCGTCTCCTCGCCGACACGACACGCATCCTGCTCGAAGGGACACCGCGGGGTCTCAGCCCGGAGGCGGTGGCGGCAGCCCTCCTCGACGACGACAGGATCGAGGATGTCCACCACCTCCATCTCTGGAACCTCGCCTCCGACACGCCGGCGATGACCGTGCACGTCCTCCTGCGAAGCGACGACAGGACGACGATGCACGAGGCGCAGAACCAGCGTGAGGAGCTGCGCGAGATGCTCGACGCCCGCTTCGGGATTCGCCACGCCACGATCGAGATGGAATGCCACGCCTGCGACGTACCGGGCACCAAGACCACGGACCGCGGCTGACGCAATGCACTTCGACGTCAGAGTCACACGGCCGGACTTCGGCCCTCCCCTGAGCGGAGCGGACTGGAGCCGGGCCGCGATGTCAGCCGACTTGGAGATCGAGGCGACGGGCAACACCTCGTGCGAGCTGTCCCATACCCGATCCGTGCTCGGACGCGTCGACATCACAGTCGGCGGAGCCGGTGTCGCGGGGGAGGTGGAGGCACGTGGGCGGGCGGAGGTGGACCTCCCCTACTTCGGCTGGATCTTCCGTCCGCTTCTCACGCGTCGCCTACGCCGCGACCTCGACCACGTGCTCGACGTGGGCCAGGCGGCACGCGACGGGGAGCGGCCACCGCCGGCCCCCACGGGCCCGGCGTGGTTCCCCGATGTGCCCTGGACCCCGCACCAGGTGAGGTCGGTCGCGACGGCGACGGTCGCACTCGCCGTCGTCGCCTATGCGGCCACCCTCGTCGGCGCGACGTCGAACGCGTTCACCGAGTCCTTCGGCATGACGGACTCCCAGCTCGCCCTCCTCCTCGGCATCACCCGCGTGGGTACTCTCCTCGCCCTCGTCGGGGCATGGCTCGCCGACAAGGCGGGCCGGCGCCGCATCCTGCTCGCATCCCTGACGGCGCTCGTCCTCCTCACGGCTCTCTCCGGCTTCGCGCCGGATGCCGTGACGTTCGGGGCACTGCAGACCCTCACGCGTGGCCTCGTTAACCTCGCCGGTCCCGTCGCCGCCATGATCGTGATCGAGGAGTCGCCCGAACGCGCGCGGGCCTCCACTCTTGCGATCGTCTTCCTGGGCGGCGCCCTCGGCGGTGTCCTCGCCAACGCCCTCCTTCCGATCCTCGACCTCGGGCCGGAGGCATGGCGTGGCATCTACGTGCTCGCCGTCCTCTTCCTCCCCCTCATCCTCCACATGGCGCGCCACCTGCCCGAGACGCGTCGCTTCGCGGCACTTGCCGAGCGGGGGGCGGAGACAGGCCGCGTCGGTGAAGTGGTCGATCGCCGTTACGGACGCCGCTTCGCCATCGTGACGGCCTCGGCGTTCCTCCTCAACTTCGCGGCGGCACCGAGCGCACAGCTCACGATGCGCTACCTCCAGAACGAACGCGACTTCAGCGGGAGCGAAGTCCTCCTCCTACGCGCCCTCATGACGGCGATTCCCGGCCTCCTGGCAGTCCTGCTCGGAGGCGTCATGGCAGAGGCGAGGGGCAGGATCGTCGTCGTGCGCCTCGGTCTCGCTGTGGCCGCTGTCGCCGACATCCTCTTCTTCACGACGGGCGGGGTCTTCCTCTGGGTGTGGACCGCTGTCGGTACCACGGGAAGCGGCTTCGCCGCCCCTGCCTACGGTGCCGTCTCGAACGAGATGTTCCCGACGGAGGTGCGCGGCACCGCCCAGGGCGGCTCGCTGCTTCTCGGGGTGCTCGGCTCGATCCTCGGGCTCTTCTTCGTCGGTCTCGTGCGCGGTGCCGCCGGATCGATCGGCACGGCGATCGCCCTCACGGACATCGCGCCGCTCGTCGTCGTCCTGTTCGTATACGGCCGCCTTCCCGAGTCACGCGGCCGCGCGCTGGACGACATCAGCCCGACCGAGGTCTGAACCGTGCGGCCCGGTCCCCCCGACACACCCTGAGAGCGGTCAACGCGTGAGGAGGAGGCAGCCTCCGACGGGACCGCCGCCCGCCCCGACCGCCATCACCTCCGGTGTGTCGATCTGCCGCCCTGTGGCCTCGCCCCGGAGCTGGAGGGCAGCCTCGTACAGGAGGCCGAAACCGTGGAGCCGGCCTGCCGAGAGCTGACCGCCGGACGTGTTGAGTGGAAAGGCGCCGGTGTGGGCGAGGCGGGACTCCCACTCACTCACGAACTCGCCGCCTTCCCCCTTCCCGCAGATCCCGAGGGCCTCGAGCCAGACGAGAGTGAGGATGCTGAAGCCGTCGTAGAGCTGCGCGGCGTCGAGGTCGTCCGGACCCAGGTCGGTGCGAGACCACATCTGGGCAGTGGCGTCGGCAGCCACACAGGTCGTGAGGTCCGACCACTGGTCCCAGGAGGGCCGGCCCCGCAGCGCCGTCCCCGCCGCCTCGATGCGGACCGGTGGCTTGGCGAGATCCGCTCGGGTGCCCCGGTGCGACACGACGACCGCGGTCGAGCCGTCCACAGGCACGTCGCAGTCGTAGAGGCAGAGTGGGGTCGAGACCATGCGGACCTCCATGTACGCGTCGAGGTCCATGGGGTCGCGGTACACGGCCTTGGGATTGAGAGCGGCATTGCGGCGATCGTTGAGGGCGACGCCCGCGAGTTGCTCGCGCGTGAGACCGAACGTGTGCATGTAACGCGTGGCGTACATCGCAATCCAGTTCGCGGCCGAGTATGCGCCGTAGGGCATGAGCCAGCCGTACACACCGGGTGCCCGCGCCGCCCTTGCCATGCCGCCTGTCGCGCCCGACTTCGCTCCGCCCTTACCTGCCGATGCCTCGGTGACGGTGCGGTAGCAGAGCACGTGTGTCGCGAGACCGGCCGAAACGGCGAGTGCGGCCGCGATGACGGCACCGAGCTGTCCCGCACCACCCGCACCCGAGTGGTGCCAGCCGAGTGACAGGCCGAGAGCATCCTGGACGTCGTAGATGTCGGGTCCGCTGAAGCCGGGCCCGCCGATGCCTGCCCCCGGATAGGCGGAAATGCCGTCGATGTCGGACCGTTCGAGCCCTGCGTCGGCGACTGCGGCGAGGGCCGCCTCGATCGTGAGGTCGAGGTCGGTGCGCCCGATCCGCCGTCCCACCTCGGACTGGCCGAGGCCGGAGATCACGGCGCGCCGCTCGGCCGGTTCCGATGTCAGGCTGGACTTCGCACCGAAGGCGTGCCGGTCGGGGACGATCAGGTCGACCGCCGTAGCGGCCGGATCCGGGGGGCGGTCCGGATCCGGCTCGAAGAGGACGAGCCCGACGCGTTCGTCTGCCTCCTGCGGTTCGAAGACGGCCCGCACCGCCATGCCGATCTCGACCTCCCCCCTGTCCACCCCCACGAGCTCGGTCGTGAGCCTCACACCTTCCGCGCCGTCGAGCGCGACGATCGCGAGGACGTAGGGCGGTGGCTGTTGCGGGTTCCAGAGCTGCTCGTTCACCGTGAAGGAGTGCACGCGACCCGTCGGTTCCACCTCGACCGGAGACACGTCGCGAGACCCGCACTCGCGACAGACACCCGCGGGCGGGTGCAGCCATGTGCGGCAGGCCTCACAGCGCAGGATCTCGAGACGACCCGCCCGGGCCGCCTTCCAGAAGAAGGCGCTCTCCGGCGTGACGGCAGGCAGGATCCGGGTTCCCGACATGCGACCTCCCGCCTCTGGGAATCCGCCCGGAGCGTATCGGAATCAGCCCTCAGTGAGGAACGGACACGAGGGCCGCGCGGGCGTACGCCCGTAGGCTCGGCTCGTCGTCGAGCTCGACGAGGACCGTGCGCGTGAGCGTGTGGGACATGACCATGCGCACGACCCAGTCCGCGAGGAGGTTCGCCCGCTCTGCGTCCACGCCCGCCTCGCACAGGTGGCGGGAGACGAGCCGGGCGCCGAGGGTGAGGACGGGCCGGCCGGCGGTGGTGAGGTCGGGCAGGAGTGAATCCGGCTCCCTCGTGAGCAGCGCGTTGAGGAGCTCGTGCTCGCGACACCACCTCACTCCCCACGCGAACGCGACCTCCACGACCTCTCCGTCATCGTGCACGTTCGCGAGGGCGTCGTTCATGCCGTCGACGAACCGCACGGTCTCACGCAGGACGAGCGCCCTCACGATCGCGTCGCGGTTGGGAAACTGCCGGTAGAGCCAGACGCGGGAGATGCCGGTCTCGTCCGCGATCCGGCTCATCGTCGTCGCCTGCACGCCCTGTGCGCTGAAGAGATCCCACGCGGCGTCGAGGATGCGTTCCTGCATCGGCGAGAGCCCGCCCGCGTCGGCGGCTTCCGGGCGTGCTTCTCTGCTCGAGGATGCGGCCATGGGACGATCGGTGTGCTCGGAGACTGCGACTGCAGTAGGTACCCACCCACTCAGGTCAGAACCCTACGCGAAGTGGTGAGTAACGCGTGAACCCGCCTGCGCGGGTGTCAGTTGCGGAGGATCTCGCTCCAGGGCTGGCCCTTGTCGACCTCGACGTCACGAGGGAGGCCGAGCACGCGCTCGGCGATCTGGTTGCGCAGGATCTCGGATGTACCGCCCTCGATCGTGCCCGCCCGGGCACGCAGGAACGAGTGCGCGCGGGCCTCCGCCGCGTTGTCCTCGGGGGCCCAGGCGACCGCACCCGGACCGCCGGCGGTGACGGCGAACTCCGTACGCCTCTGGTTGTACTCGGCGTTGAAGACCTTGTTCACCGAGCCCTCCGGTCCCGGCGCCGCCCCGGAGAGCCGCGCTGAGCTCGCCCGGAAGGCGGTGATCTCCTTGACCTCCTGCTCGATGTAGAACTGGGCTACCTGTTGGCGCACGACGGGATCCGACGTGTGGGGGATGTCGGCGAGGAACGACTGCCACGGGTCCTTTCGCGCCCCGCCCATGATCGACGCTGGGTCGAGGGAGAGCCCGGCGAGCGTCGCCCGTTCGTTCATGAGGGTCGTGCGCGCCACGCGCCAGCCGTCACCGACGTCGCCCAGGCGCCTCTCGTCCGGGATGCGCACGTCGCTCAGGTAGACCTCGTTGAACTCGGCCGTGCCCGTGAGCTGTTTGAGCGGCCGCACCTCGACGCCGGGGGCATGCATGTCGCAGATGAAGTAGGTGAGACCCTCGTGCTTGGGCACCTCCGGGTCCGTACGGGCGACGAGCATGCCCCACTTCGCGAACTGGGCGATCGTCGTCCACACCTTCTGGCCGTTCACGACCCATTCGTCGCCGTCGCGCACCGCCCGCGTCGACAGAGACGCGAGATCGGATCCCGATCCCGGTTCACTGAAGAGCTGGCACCAGATCTCCCCCCCGGACAGGATCGGCTTCAGATACCGCTCCTTTTGCGCCTCGGTGCCGTGCTCGATGATCGTGGGACCGGCGAGGCCGACGCCGAGCAGGTTGATGCCGATGAGGGGCAGGCGGTAGTGGCGCAGTTCCTCCCGGATGACCTGCTGCATCCAGGTCTCACCGGAGAGACCCCCGTACTCCCGCGGCCAGAGTGGCGCCGCGAACCCGGTGGCGCCGAGTGTCCCCGTCCACGCGAGCGGATTCCACTGCGCGGCCTCTCGTGCCGCCTCGAAGGCATCCTCGTCTCCGGCGTCGATCGCAGCCATCCAACCGGCCGGTAGCACGGACCCGAGAAAGTCCCGGAACCCGGCCCGGAACTCGGCTCGCTCTTCGGTGTCCTCGACACGCCACTTCATCGTGACTCCCTTTCCTGATCGAAGTGTCAACAAGAAGGCTTGGCCGAGGATAGGGACTCACCCCGCCCGGGAGGAACTCGGCCCTGCCACGCAGAAGCCCGAAATGCCTGCACGGGAAGGCAACAGCACGGAAACCGACATAGAGTCGATCACATCGCCCCCGCCCGGACCACTGACCGTCCGACGCGGCGCCGACGTGTGAATCCCTGTTGGGTGGATGCCCTCGCTGCCCACCCGCGCGCAGGGACGCGAGACGGGTTCGAGACGACATGGTGTTCACGACAACCGGCGACTTCTTCATCTACCTCGCCCTCGTCATCACCTCACTGCGCTTTTCTCGTCCCCGCGCCCTCGACATCCTCGACCAGACCCTCGGCGCCTTCCGTCTCGGCTGGCGGCCCGTGGTCGCTGTCATGTTCCCCTTCGGCATGGCGTTCGGCTTCAACTTCGACTCCCTCCTCGCGATCATCGGCGGCCGCTTCTTTGCAGGTGGGGCGATCGCCCCGTCCGTCATCCGCCGAGCGGGCCCGCTTGTGGTCGCGATGATCCTCACAGCCGTGGTGGGTGCAGCCGTCGCCGCCGACCTCGGTGCCCGCAAGGTGCGCGACGAGATCGACGCCATGCGCGTGATGGGCGTCAATCCCTATCCACGCCTCGTGATCCCCCGCATCCTCGGGACGGCGATCGCCTCCCCCTTCCTCTACTTCATGGGTGTGGCCGCGGCGATCATCGGTGGCTTCATCCTCCTCGTCGTCGTGCGCAGCTCGAACGCGGGCTCGTTCATCACAGGCATGAAGACTCTCGTCCAGGTGCGCGACGTCACCATCGCCGCCTCCAAGTCCGTCCTCTTCGGAACCATCACGGGCGCGATGGCCTGCTTCTTCGGTCTGCGGGCGACGGGTGGCCCCACTGGCGTGGCCTCACGCGTGCGCACCTCCATCATCGCCACCGTGAGCATCGTCTTCGTCGTCGACTACGCGATCACGTCACTGGTGTACGTGCAATGACGGGACCATCCGCATGACCGAGGCAGTGACCACGCCGCAGGGATTCGAATCCCCGCCCGGCCTCGTCGAGGCGACGGGGCGGGTCGCACTCGACGCGGGTCGTGTCCTGCGCGACCCCGCCCTCGAGCATTGGCGCGTGACCGTGCAACTCGCTGCCAAGCTCGTACGGGAGGCGGGTCCGCTCGCCTGGTTCCTGTGCTTCTTCCAGGGCACCTTCGTGACGATCCAGGCGTCGGTCGTCCTCGGCGGCTTCGGGATCGACCGTGGCCTGTCGGGGATCATCGTGGCCTCCCTCAGCCTGCGCGAGCTCACCCTCATCACCGGTACCGCTGCCCTGGGCGCGTCGATCGGGGCGGGATTCGTGACGGAGCTCGGCGCGATGCGGGTCTCCGACGAGATCGACGCCCTCGACGTCATGGGACTGCGCTCCTACCCGTACCTCGTCTCGACGCGCGTCATCGCGTCCTCCATAGCAGCCATTCCCATCTTCGCCGGCGCCATCCTCAGCACTTTCATCGGTGGCGCCGCATCCGCCGCGTTCCAGGTGGGCGGCATGAGCCTGGGCAGCTACACCGCCTTCTTCAAGCTCGGCTACGCCCCCATAGATCTCGTGTACGTGCTCATCAAGGGGGTCGTCGCCACGGGGACGATCGCCATGGTCTGTTCGAGCACGGGATACAGGGCCAAGGGCGGACCTGTGGGAGTGGGTATGGCCGTGGGTGAGGCGCTCAACCTCACACTCGTCCTCGTCATGTTCCTCAACCTCCTCATGTCGTATCTGTTCTGGGGCATCTCGGACACGGTGAAGCTATGAGCAACGCCTCGAAACGCACGCGTGTGCTCGTCGGCCTCGTGAGCCTCACCCTCCTCATCGGGGCTCTCCTTCTCGCCTTCCAGGGTTCCTCGATCCTCAACAGGGGCCAGAGCGTCCAAGCCGAGTTCGTGAGCGTCCTCAACGTCGTGCCCCAGTCCTCCGAAGTGCGCGTCGCGGGGATCGCCGTGGGCCGGGCGACGTCGGTCGAGACCGAGAACGGCATCGGTGTCGTCAGCATGTCCGTCGACTCGAACATCGAGCTCAAGGCCGACGCGTCCGCCCGCCTCCGCGTGAAGAGCTTCCTCGGCGAGAAGTACATCGACCTCGACCCGGGCACGGCCGACGCCCGTCTCGAGGGTCGCATCGAGCTCAGCCACACCATGACGTCGGCGGACCTCGGCGAGCTCGTCGGCGTGGCGGGCCGCTCTCTCGACATCCCCCCCGACGAGATCACGGCGACCCTGAAGCTCGGCAACGACACCCTCGACAACTACGGCGAGGACCTGAGCGTCGGCATCGCAGGCGCGCGCCGTGCCCTCGACTCGCTCGCGGCGGGACACGCCGAGATGTTCGCGTTCGCGCAACGAGCCGACGCGCTCCTCGCCACCCTCGTTGCCCAGGGGGGCACGATCGGACAGATCGCCGCCAACGCCGAGTCGATGATCACCCAGGCACAGGACTTCGTGACGGGGAACAGGCCGGTCATCGAGTCCCTCCTCGCCGACCTCACGACTCTGCAGACGTCGTTGGAGCTCCGCTCGGGAGACCTTCGAAGAGCCCTCGAGGAGGCACCCACGCTGTTGCGGCTCACGCGCAAGCTCGTCAACCAGATCACGAACAACCTGCTCTGCGCAGGCAACCCGGCCCCAGTGGGGATCGACGGCCTCGGCCCGTACGCACAGACGGACCATCGCCCCCCCGAGAAGACCCCGGGTGAGCTCGGGAGCTGCGCGCCGTGAAGAAACGCAAGGCCCTCATCAACGTCCTCCTCATCTCCGGCTACCTCGTCGCCGGCATCGCGATCCTCGTCTATCTCATCGCGATGGCGTCGGGGGGTGGCATCTTCGGCAGTCCGGGGCGGTCCTACCGTGCCGTCCTGACCAACGCACCCGGGCTGCAGGCGAACAAGTCCGACGTCCTCAACCCCGCCGGGGTCCGCATCGGCGTCGTGACCGGCGTCGAGCTCGACGACGAGGAGGCCCTCGTCTCGGTCAAGGTCATCGACGGCGACATGCCGGTGAACTCGGACGCGACGATGGAAGTCGTGACGAAGACGATCCTGGGCGAGAAGGCAGTGGTCCTGAACCCGGGGGAGTCAGGAAAGGAGGCCAAGTCAGACGCGACCCTGCAGGAACCGGAGCATCCCGCCCCCTCGGAGGCGGACGAAGCCCTGAACCCGCTCGCGGCCGCAGTCGACAAGATCGGCGGTATCGACGCCGCCGAACTGCTGCGCCAGCTCAGGACGGACCTCGTCCCCGTCCTCGGCCAGGTGGAAGGCATGTTCGCGGACATCGGAGCCGTGTCCGGAAGCTTCGCGGGACAGGGCGAATCGATGTCCCGCATCGGCAGTCGGATCGAGGAGCTGATCATCACCGTGGCAGACCACGATGCCGACATCACGTCGATCGTGCAGTCGCTGTCGATCCTCACGGCTGAGCTCGGCGACATCGTCACGAACAACCTCAACCAGCTCAACGACCTGCTCGTACTCACGAGCCGCCTCTCGGGTGCCGTCGCCGGCCGCAACGCCGAGATCGAGCAGGCGCTCGCCGCCCTGCCCCGTGTCCTCCTCGATCTGCAGTACATCCTCGACACAGTCGTGCGCGCCTTCGACGGGGAGCGCGGCGTGTTCTTCAACGCCCGCATCAACAACGTCTGGTCGAAGGACTCCCTCCAACAGATGCTCGACTACCTGAAGGGTGCATGACATGGGTAGCCGCGTGGTCATGCGCCGTGTCTTCGCCGTCGTCGGCGCGGCCCTCGCCCTCTTCGGGGCGTGGTGGCTGCTGACAGCGGCGACAGCCTCGCCCGGCACGACCGCGTACGTGGCCCGTTTCGAACGCGTCGTCGGCCTCGTCCCCTTCTCCGAGGTGAGCCTGGCAGGGGCAAAGGTCGGGGAGGTGAAGGAGATCCTGATCACCGAGGACGGCATGCAGGCCGACGTCGTGCTCGCCGTGGACGAGGATGTCGCGCTCATGAAGGACGCGTCGGCGGAGGTCAAGGTCAAGTCCCTCCTCGGAGAGCTCTACATCGACCTCGACGCGGGGCGATCGGAGGTCCCGTTGCGCAAGTCGGCGTCGCAGAACGACGGCGGGCGACCCCGTATCACTCACACGAGCTCCGACCAGTCCCTGGACGAACTGCTCTTCTCCGTGTCCGGCCTCCTCGGCGAGGTCTCGGACAGCAAGCAGGTCGCTTCCCTCGTGGAGGAGCTCACGACCGTGTTCCGGGGCCGGGGGGAGGACATGGAGGCGATCCTGGCCGACTCGCAGGTTCTCCTCGGCGCGCTCGCCGACAACTCTGCGACCCTGAGCCGCCTCGTCACCAACCTCGACATCCTGACCGAGTCCCTCGACGGGCGCACGGATGCCCTCGGGGGTGTGCTCGCGACGGCGTCGGCCCGGCTCGTCGAGCTGCGTGGCTCCCTCGCCGGCAACGTCGCCGCCATGGAGAGCACCCTCGTGTCGCTCCGCGAGGCGCTCGCGTCGCTCGACTCGGCCCGGGTCGACCAGGCTCTGTCCGAGATCCCGCTCTGGCTCGAGAAGATCGACGGCGTCATCGGTCTCCTCGGTGATCTCGTGAACCGGGAACGCCCGATCGCGGCCTTCGTCGTGTCCCTTCCGGACATGAACTCGAACGTCCTCGCCCCGGTACGTCAGGCCAAGCACATCCCGTGGCTGCGCGACGCGCTCATCGCCATGCTCGAGGACGCGATCGCGCACATGTAGGTCCTCCCCACCACGCAGTCTGGGTACCGCAGCGGCGATATATCGCCGCTGCGGTACCCAGACTGTACGATGCCGGGCGTGCGCCTCATCGTTGCCCGCTGCGAGGTCGTCTACCAGGGTCGTCTCGGCGCACGGCTCGCGCCGGCCGTGCGCCTCGTCCTCCTCAAGGCTGACGGGAGCGTCGCCGTACACAGCGACAGCCGGGCATACAAGCCGCTCAACTGGATGTCGCCGCCGTGCACGATCGACGAATCGGCCGACGGCCTCCGCGTCACCAATCCGAAGGGGGAGACGCTCGAGATCGGCCTCCTCGAGGTCCTGGCCGACGTGAGCCACGACCTCGGCGACGACCCCGGCCTCGACAAGGACGGAGTCGAGGCGGACCTGCAGGAGCTCCTCGCCGAACGTCTCGACGTGATAGAGACGGGTCTGTCCCTCGTGCGACGTGAGTACCCGACCGACATCGGCCCCGTGGACATCATGTGCCGTGACGGGGCGGGTGCGGCCGTGGCCGTGGAGGTGAAGCGCATCGGCGAGATCGCTGGTGTGGAGCAGCTCGCCCGCTACCTCGAACGTCTCGACCTCGACCCCATCCTCCGGCCGGTGCGCGGGATCTTCGTCGCGACAGAGGTGAAACCGCAGGCGCGAGTCCTGGCCGAAGCGCGGGGAGTCGGCTGCGTCGAGGTCGACTTGTCCGAGCTGCGTGATCTCGACGGCCGGGCCCTTCGCCTCTTCTAGATCCCTTGCCCGGACCTCTTGCCTAGGTCTCCTGCGAGCGGGAGAGCTCCACCACGTCGTCTCCCCGGGCCGCGACCACCCGTCTCACCATCGACCCGGGGAAGATGCCGTGCTCGACGATGCCGGGAATCGCCTCGAGCTCGGAGGTGAGCGCGGCCGGGTCGTCGATGCGGCCGAAACCGGCGTCGAGGATGGGGTTGCCGTTGTCACTCACGACAGGGCGACGGATCACGTCGTCGGCGCCGAGGTCGCGCAGCCGGGTGGCGACGATGTCGGCCCCGAACTCGAGGACCTCGACGGGCAGGGGGAACGCGCCGAGGTGCGGACACGACTTCGACTCGTCGACGACGACCACGAAGTGATCGGTCATCGACGCCACGATCTTCTCGCGGGCGAGAGCGCCACCCCCGCCTTTGATCAGGTTGAAGGCGGGGTCGACCTCGTCGGCACCGTCGATCGCGATGTCCAGGGACCCCACCTCGCCCGGCGTGAGGACCTCGAGCCCGTTCTCGAGGGCCAGCTTCTGCGTCTCGACCGAGGTCGCCACACACATGAGGTGCAGCCCGCGCTCGGCGAGGGCGAGGATCGTCCACCTCACCGTCGAACCCGTGCCCAGGCCAACCCGCATGCCGTCCTCGACGTATCTTGCCGCGTAGCGGCCGACGGATTGCTTCTGGCGTTCCTGGTCAGCGTCGTCCATGTCGGCGATCAGTCGCTCGGCGGGTCTGCCGGTTGCTCGACGGGTTGCTCGATCGGCCCGGGTGGCGGCTGGCCCGTACCCGGGTCGGGCAGCACCATGTAGACCTGCTCGCCCGGCTTGACGAGACCGAGCTCCTCGCGGGCGAGCCGTTCGATCTCGGAATCGTCACTCAGGCGATCGATGCGCTTCTCGAGGTCCGCGTTCTCGCGCTCGAGCTCTTCGGCTTGCTCGCGTACGTCGTCGAGGCGCTGCTCCTGGGCGAGGATTTGACGCAGGGGTGAGACCAGGGTGAGGACGGCGACGGACACCGCTGCCACGACGACGAGGACCGTGACGGCGCGACGCAACCGGCTCGGTCGGGCTTCGGGCCCGCCCGGATCGGTGTGGCCAGTCACCCCCGCCACCTCGGGAAGGTGTCGACCCCCGCGTAGCGGGCCCGACCGCCCAAACCGTGCTCGATGTGCAGCAGGCGGTTCATCTTCGCCACACGGTCCGTGCGGGCCGGAGCACCCGACTTGATCTGACCGGCGTTCACGGCGACCGCGAGGTCCGCGATCGTCGTGTCCTCGGTCTCGCCGGAGCGATGCGAGATCATCGTCGTGAAGCCGCTGCGCAGGGCGAGATCGATCGCGGTGAGTGTCTCGGTCACGGTGCCTATCTGGTTCACCTTGACGAGGATCGAGTTCGCGATCCCGTCCTCTATGCCGCGGCGCAGGCGGTCTACGTTCGTGACGAAGAGGTCGTCGCCGACGAGTTGGACCCGGTCCCCGAGGCGCGCTGTGAGAAGAGCCCAGCCCTCCCAGTCGTCCTCGGACATGCCGTCCTCGAGCGAGACGATCGGGTAGCGGGCACAGAGGTCGGCGAGGTAGTCGACCCAGGCGGCACCGTCGAGCTTGCGTCCCTCGCCGGCGAGCTCGTAGGTGCCGTCGGCATAGAGCTCCGTCGATGCGACGTCGAGGGCGAGGAGGATGTCGGTGCCCGGCCTGTACCCGGCGGCTTCGATGGCGTCGAGGATGACCTGCAGCGCTTCCTCGTTCGAGTCGAGGTTCGGCGCGAACCCACCCTCGTCGCCGACGCCGGTCGCGAGACCGCGCGTGGAGAGCACGGTCTTGAGGTTGTGGTACACCTCGGCGCCCATGCGCAGCGCCTCCGCGAAGCCGGCTGCGCCCACGGGTGCGATCATGAACTCCTGGACGTCGACGTTGTTGTCTGCGTGCTCACCGCCGTTGAGGATGTTCATCATCGGCACGGGCAGCACGTGTGCGTTCGGGCCACCCAGATAGCGGTACAGCGGGAGGTCGAGACTCCGGGCGGCGGCATGGGCGACCGCCATCGACACGGCAAGGATCGCGTTCGCGCCGAGTCGTGCCTTGTTGGGGGTGCCGTCGGTCTCGACGAGGACGCTGTCGATGAGCCGCTGGTCCGTGGCGTCGATCCCGACCACGGCTGGCCTGAGCTCTGTCTCGACGTTCGTGACGGCGACCCGCACTCCCCTGCCCAGATAGCGGTCGTCTCCGTCCCGCAGCTCGACCGCCTCGTGGGCACCCGTGCTCGCCCCGGACGGAACGATCGCCTGCCCGACCACGCCGTTCTCGAGCTGCACGTGGGCCTCGACGGTGGGATTCCCCCGGCTGTCGAGGACCTCGAGCGCCGACACCGCGACGATCGTGTTGGGACTTGTACTCATATGCCTTGACCTGGTGTCGCGATGGCACAGCTCCCCTCGGGAGGTCTTGCGAGTATAGGGACGCGTTCTACAACGGCCGTGGTCACACGTTCCTCCTGCAGCCGCTCGCGCCCCACGCGCTCGACCCACCGCGCTCTGCGCCGGTTCATGTCTGCTCGTCGATCCAGGTGTCGACTGCGTGCCGAAGGGCACCCTCGGGGTCGACGCCTGCCTCGCGAGCGAGACGGGCCAGGGCGAGCAGGGTGCGGCCCGTGGATTCGGCGGACTCAGGGCCGGAGGCACCGCGGGCAAGGTCGTCCCGGAGCGAATCGAGACCTGAGCGAGCCGTCTCGGCCGCACGTGCAGAGTCCCAGGCGGCATCGATCGACCTGGCCCGCGTGTGCGCCTTCGCCGCCCGCACGAGAGCGGGCGCCGTACGCGGGATGCCGTCGAAGACGTTGGTGCGACCCTTCTCCGCAGCCTTCTGTGCCTCCCACACGGGGAGGACGGCGGCGCCGGACTCCGCCTCGACGTCACCGAACACATGCGGGTGGCGACGGACGAGCTTGTCGACGATGCCTGTGACCATCTCGCTCGCGTCGAACCCACCGGCCTCCTCGGCGAGGCGGGCATGGAACACCGCCTGGTACAGGTGGTCACCCAGCTCCTCGCAGAGATGGGCGTACAAGCGCGGTTCGACCTCGACCTGTGGTGCCCTCTCTGGGAGTGCCTCGAGCGCGTCGAGGACCTCGTAGCACTCCTCCACGAGGTGTTTTGCGAGCGAGTGGTGGGTCTGTTCGGCATCCCACGGGCAGCCACCCGGTGAGCGCAGGCGGTCCTCGAGCGCGACGAGGTCGGCGAACGCCCGCCCTGCGAGACGGTGCTCCTGTTCGATCGGGAACGGACGTCCCGGTACGTCCCCCACGGGCACCCAGAGGCAGGCGAGATGTCCCGGGTCCGCCGGGGAGTGGTCGATCGTGGCGAGCTCCGCCCAGGTCACAGCCTCGGCCTCCGTTCCCGCAGCCGAGACGATCGCGACGCGATGGTCGGGTGCATACGTCTCGAGGAGAGCGAGCTTCACATCACCGAGGACGAGGGCGGAGTCGACCTGTGTGACGAGGACAGGCCGGTCCGGGAACACGGGGACGTGCGGTTCCCGCGCGTCGACCACGACGAGTCCGTCTCGCACGGGATCGCTCCCGACTGCACCGAAGACAGGTCCGAGGAAGGAGACGCCTTCGACGACCTCGACCTGGACACCGGTGAGGGCCGCCCGCGCGAGGAGGCGGCGCACCGTCTCCTCTCCCACACGCGGTGAGCCCGGCACGGCGTAGACGACGTCACCGTCGGCCGCGTCCGCGAGCACGACGTCGACGATGCGGTCGTAGGCGGTGTCGAGGTCCGGGGACTCCACGTAGATGCGGTCGAGGGATTCGAAGTCGTCGCCGGCCTCGCGCAGCTCGGCGCAGGCCGGATGGCGCTCCGTGCGGACGAGGCGGCGGGGGTGGTCGCGCCACGCGCGCTCCGCCCGCACCGTCATCGTGTCCCTTCCCCCTGGGCCGAGGCCGATGACGGTCACCCGCCCCGGCATCAGGGTGCCTGTTGGCCGGGGCTCTGCCCGCCCTCGTTGCCGAGGATCTGCCCGAGGCCGGGGTCCGCCTCTGGATCAACCGGTTCGCCGGTCTCACGCGGTGACTCGGGAGGGACCACGGACACCAGCCCGGCATCCCACGAACCGAATCTCGAGTTCACCCACACGTCCTGCCTCCCCGCCCAGACCGAGAACGCCACTTGCGTCATGGACTGCAGTGACGCCGCCTCGATGCGCAGGAAGGCGAGGAACGCGCCCTGCGCCTCAGGCGGCGAGATCGGCTCCGACACCCCGCCGAGCTCGAGGGCGACGAGTGCATCGCCCAGTTCACCGGGAAGTTGGCTCGTGACCTGGTCCTCCAGCAGGCAGAGCTCCTGGAACTGGATGTCGGGGAAGCGCGCTGCGAACTCCTGGCCGATCGCGGGCGCATCCCGGGTCGCGGCGATGGCGGCGGCCACGGCCCCTTCGTCACCGCCCATGACGGCGATGGCGCAGACGATGTCGTCCCGCCCCTGCAGCATGGCCTGGACCTTGGCCGCATCGGGCTGCGGGCCTTGTGGTCCCGGGACGGTGATCTCGGTACCGAACCGTTCGATGAGCAGGTCCCTGATCTGGTTCGTGAGGACCTGTGCGACAGCGAGCGTGTTGAACGAGCCGGCGATCTGTCCCTGGACGAGGGTGGGGTCACCCTGTTCGGCCAGCAGCTCGTACGTCGCGTCCTGCTCGACACGTTCGCCGTTCACGCGGGCGGCGGGCGCCTCCGTGCCCGCACAGGCGGAGCCGAGCAGGCCGATCCCGACCACGAGGGCCACCATCGCCAAGCCACGCACGTGACGCACACGCCGATCCGGGGATCTCAAGTCAGCTCCTCCAGCAGTGAGATGATCCAATTGCACACGTCTCGTCCCGACACCGCCCGCTTCCCGCCTGCACCCCTGCTCCGCGCGCGGGGGTCGTCGTAGGGAACGACGGTCTGGCGCAGATCCTCCTTCACGACCGTTCCCTTGTGCATGCGCTCGAACCTCATTCGCCTCGAACCGACCGGTACGCATGGGGAGAGGCGCACCTGGTCACGGGCGAACACTATCTCCCGCACACCCGAACGCACGGCTGCCGCCCGCACGCGGCCGGATTCGAGCAGGTTCTCCACACCTTCCGGCAGAGGACCGTAGCGGTCCTCCCACTCGTCGCGCACATCGGCCACCGCCTCCTCCGTGGTCGCGTCGCCGAGCCGCCGGTACGCCTCGAGCCGCAACGACTCCTTCGGCATGTAGTCGACGGGGATCGCCGTCTCGAGGGGGAGGTCGATGCGCACGGGCTCGACCTCCTCGACTGCCTCGCCACGCAGCACCGCCACCGCTTCGTTCACGAGCTCGCAGTAGAGGTCGAAGCCCACGGCGGCGATGTGCCCGGACTGGGCGGGGCCGAGGAGGTTCCCTGCACCGCGCAACTCGAGGTCCCGCATCGCGATCGCGAACCCCGATCCCAGGTCCTGATGCTCGGCGATCACCTTGAGCCGCTCGTGCGCCTCCTCCGTGAGAACACGGTCAGGTGGATAGAAGAGGTAGGCGTATGCCCGCTGGCGGGCCCGTCCCACCCGGCCCCGCAACTGGTAGAGCTGGGCGAGGCCGAGCAGATCCGCCCGATCGACGATGAGCGTGTTCGCTCTGGGGATGTCGAGCCCGGATTCGATGATCGTCGTCGCCACGAGGACGTCGAAGTCCCCGTCCCAGAAGCCGAGCATGATCCTCTCGAGACTGCCCTCGTCCATCTGGCCGTGCGCCACGGCGATGCGTGCCTCGGGGACGAGACGGCGGAGCTGGGCCGTGACACGGTCTATCGACTGCACGCGGTTGTGGACGTAGAAGACCTGCCCGTCACGCAGGAGCTCACGCCGGATCGCACCCGCGACGGCCTGCTCGTCGAACTCGCCCACGTAGGTGAGGACTGGCCGGCGGTCCTCGGGCGGCGTGTTCACGACACTCATGTCACGGATGCCTGTGAGGGCGAACTCGAGCGTGCGGGGAATCGGCGTCGCCGTCATCGTGAGGACGTCGACGCTCGTCCGCAGCTCCTTCACGCGTTCCTTCGCCTTCACACCGAAGCGCTGCTCCTCGTCGACGACGAGGAGGCCGAGGCGGGGGATCTCGATGTCGTCGGTGAGGAGGCGATGGGTCCCGACGACAGCATCGACGCGGCCCGCCTGCAGGTCGGCCACGACGCGCTTCTGCTCGGCGGGTGTGAGGAAGCGCGAGAGCATCTCGACACGGATCGGGAGATCGGCGAACCGCTCCGAGAACGTCTGGTGGTGCTGCTGGGCGAGGACGGTGGTCGGCACGAGGACGGCTGCCTGCCTGCCGTCGGCGACGGTCTTGAGCACAGCACGCACTGCGATCTCGGTCTTGCCGTAGCCGACGTCGCCGCACACGAGCCGATCCATCGGAGTCGACCCTTCCATGTCCGCGCCGACCTCGGCGATCGCCCGCGCCTGGTCCGGTGTCTCCTCGTAGGGGAAGGTCTCGACGAGGCGTTGCATCCACTCCCCGTCCGCACCGTGCGCGTGGCCGTGCGTGGCGAGGCGCTCGCGGTAGAGGCTCACGAGGCCTTCGGCGATCTCGGCCACAGCCGACCGCACCTTGCCCTTGGTACGCGCCCAGTCCGTCCCGCCCATCCGCGACAGGCGCGGCGTCTCCCCACCCACGTACTTGCGGACGGCATCGACCTGGTCAACCGGCACGTAGAGCCGGTCGTGGCCGGCGTAGTGGATCTCGAGGTACTCGCGATCCACCCCGCCGATGCCCCGCGTCACGATGCCCTCGAACCGGCCCACGCCATGGTGGTAATGGACGACGTGGTCGCCGGGGCGCAGATCGCCGAAGGGTGGGGCCGGCTCGGCGTCACGGCGCATACGCGCCGCGCTCGGCCTGCGATGCGCCCGCCGGCGCCCCGTCACGTCCGGCTCGGCGACGACGGCGAGACCGAGATCGGCGGAGACGAACCCGCGGGACAGGGGGGCGACGGCGATCAAGCCGACCCGGCCGGGATCGACGTCGAGCACTCCCTCGACGGCGCGGAGAGCGAGGCCCTCCTCGACGAGGTGTTCCCGTATCCGCGATCGTGACCCGATCCCGTCGGCAGCGACGACGACGGTCTGGTCTCTCGCGAGGAGCTCTTTGAGCTGGGCAGCGAGTGCGTCCGCGCGGCCGAGGGCGGGTTCGATGCTCCCGCATGCGATCGCCGGCATGTCGGGACCCTCGGGTGCCGGCGGTACCAGCCACACCGGATGGTGGGACCCCTCGAGGGCGTGGGCGGCATCGAGGAAGAGGTGGGGCAGCTCACGCGGGCCGGGCACCTCTCCCGCTTCCGTGCCGTCTCCCGTACCTGTGACGGCAGCCACCGCCCCGTCTTCACCGGACTCGGTGTGCTCGTCCGTGATCGCCTCGAGCAGCCCGGCGTGGGGCAGCTCCCACGTGCCGGCCAGGGCGTCGGCGAGGTCCTCCTCCTCGCGCCTCAGGTCGGTCGCACGGTCGAGACAGCGCTTCGGGTCGAGCACGAGGACGAGGGCGTTCACCGGCAGATGGTCGAGAACCGTGTCACCACCTGTGATCTGTCCGGCCCCCTCCGGATCGAGCGTGTCATCGACCAGCCACGGCACCCACGACTCCATGCCGGCGAAGAGCTCGCCGTCGGAGATGCGCGTGAGAGCCTCACGTCCGCCCGGCACGACTCCGGCGAGCCGGGCGGCCCGCGCTCGAACTGCCGTGCCGGGCCGGAACTCACGGCACGGATGGATGGTGGCACCGGCCACCTCCACCACACTGCGTTGGTCGCCGACCGAGAATCGCCGGATCGTGTCGATCTCGTCTCCCCACAGCTCGATGCGCAGCGGCTGCACGTCGGTCGAGGGGAAGACGTCGAGGATGCCGCCCCGCACGGCGAACTCCCCACGTGACTCGACCATGTACGTGCGTTCGTACCCGATCGACACGAGGTGGCGCTCCACGGCCTCGAGGTCGACGCGCGCGCCCCGCGTCAAGGTCAGGGCCGCGTCCTCCACGCTCGCGGGGGCGAGTCGCTGCAGGAGGGCACGGATCGGGAGGAGCGTGAGGGACGGCGGCGCGTCCGATCCGAACCGGCGGAGGAGGCGCACGCGGTTGCCCATCGTCTCGACGGACGGGCTCACGTGCTCGTAGGGCAGCGTCTCCCATGCCTCGAACACCTCGGGCTCGTCGTCGAACGCCGCGATGTCGTGCGCGAGGCGCTCCGCCTCCGCCGCACCCGCGACGACGGTGACGACAGGGCGGCCGAGGAGGCCGGGCAGAGCGGCAAGCCAGAAGGCACGGATGGCTTCGGGGACGGCGACCGCGAGCGCGGTGCCCTTCTCGGCGGCGGCGACGAGACGCGCCGCGAGCGGATGCCCACGCCACCTCTCCACGAGGGGGGAGAGAGGCGCGGGTGGGTGACCGGTCACATCCTCGACCGGGGGTGTCTCGACGTGATCTCGTGTCCCGGTTTCCAAGTCTCTGCCAGGGATCGGGGGCGGCACCTCGGTGTCGCCGCTCTCAGTGAAAGGTGTTCTGCGTCGCCTCCACGCCGTGGCTGAGCCAGGAGTCGACGACGTCCACCGCCTTCGCGATCGTGATGTCGGCGATGTCCGCCTCGTCGCGCCGGAAGGGCCGGAGCACGAAGTCGGCCGCGTCCATCCTGCCAGGTGGACGTCCGATCCCGAGTCGCAGCCGCACGAAATCGCGTGTACCGAGCACCCTGCCGACCGAGTTCAGCCCCTGGTGCCCGGCCGTTCCACCGCCGTACTTGAGGCGCAGTTCGCCGAAAGGCACGTCGAGCTCGTCGTGCACGACGAGGAGGTCCTCAGGGTCGATCGATGTCGCCTTCACGAGGGCCTTCACGCTCTCACCCGAGAGGTTCATGTAGGTCAGCGGCTTCGCCGCCGTGACACGCAGGTCCCCGATCTGCATGTCGGCCACGAGGGCACGGTGCCTCGACTTGCGCCACGAGCCCCTGTGGGCGGCGACGAAGGCGTCGGCGACACGGAACCCGACGTTGTGGCGGGTCGGCTCGTACTCGGCTCCCGGGTTGCCGAGTCCGACGACGAGCCTGTCGGAGGGCTCGGGTGTGGTCTGTCGGGTGAGGCGCATCGGCGGGGACGATCAGTCCTCGCCGCCCTCCCCGGCGGCCTCCGTCTCGGCAGCTCCCTCGCCCTCGACGGCCTCGCCCTCTGCTGCCTCGGCCTCGGCCAGAGCTGCTTCCTCCTCTTCGAGCATGCGGCTCGCCGACGTCTGCACGACGCTGACCACTACGGTCTCGGGGTCGTTGAGGATCTCGCTGCCGGCCGGCGTGGCGACGTTGCTGACGTGAAGAGACGACCCGAGCTGGAGGTGCGTCACGTCGAGCTCGATGGACTGCGGCACGTCGATCACGGGTGCCTCGACGCGGATCGTGTTGAGTTGCTGCTGGAGGACACCGCCCTCCTCTTTGACGCCGTGTGCCTCACCGGTGAGCACGAGCGGGACCTCGGCCGTGACCCGGTCCTCACGTGAGACGGCGATGAAGTCGAGGTGGAGGATCTGGTCGCGGAGGGGGTGACGTGAGATCTGGCGGGCCATGGCCAGCTGTGCGCCGTCAGCGCCGATGGCGAGGTTGATGAGGACGTTGAGGCCCGCCTCGGTCGCGAGCACGCGGTTCAGGTCGCGGGCTTCGACCGCGACCGATTGCACCTCGGTTCCCCCGCCGTAGAGGACCGCGGGCACCTGGCCTGCCCGGCGCAGACGGCGGCATGCGCGTGTGCCGTGCTCTTCGTCGGTCCGAGGGCGTGCCTCGAGGGTCACTTCCGTGGCCATGCCGGCCTCACTCTTTCTCGCTTGCAGCGGGGGGACAACCTCCCGAGACTAATCTGTGCGACCGGGATCCCGAAACGGGACCACGCGAGGACGGCAAGAGTGCCGGCCCCCCGACACCGAGCCGTGAGACCCTGCCCATGACAGCGGACATCCATTTCGGGATCGACATAGGCGGGTCGGGCATCAAAGGCGCACCCGTGGACGTCACCACCGGAGAGCTCGTCGCGCCCCGCTTCGAACTGCCCACCCCACCCGGTGCCGAGCCGGCTGCGGTCCGGGACTGCGTGACGGAGATCCTCGACCACTTCGACTGGCCGGGTCCGTTCGGCTGCACCTTCCCGGCAGTCGTGAAAGCGGGGGTCGTGCGCACGGCGGCGAACGTCTCCCAAGACTGGGTCGGTATGGACTTGACGCAGGAGCTCGACGTGTCGCGTGCCCGCCAGGCAGTCGTCCTCAACGATGCGGACGCAGCCGGCCTCGCCGAGATGCGCTTCGGTGCGGGCCGCGACGCGACCGGCACGACACTGCTGCTCACGCTCGGCACGGGTATCGGTTCGGCGCTGTTCGTCGACGGCACCCTCGTCCCCAACACCGAGCTCGGCCACGTCCCGCTCCACGACGGCGATGCCGAGGCGTACGCCGCCGCCAGTGTCCGCACACGTGAGCACCTCGACTACCCGACGTGGGCGGCACGCCTCGAGGAGTACCTGCGCATGGTCACACACCTGTTGTGGCCCGATCTCGTCATCTTGGGGGGCGGCGTGAGCCGCGACGCCGATGCGTTCATCCCCCTGCTCGCCGTCGACTGCCCGGTCGTGGCGGCGGCGCTCCACAACGACGCCGGGATCGTCGGTGCCGCCCTGGCCGTGCACGCCGCGGGCTGAGGCCCGACCGCCTCAGAGCTGGTTCTGGCCGCCGAAGATCTCCGAGACCGACGTGTCCTCGAACACAGCCCGGATCGCCGCGGCGATGACCGGTGCCACGGAGAGGATCGTGAGTTTGTCGAAGCGCTTCGACTCCGGCACGGGGACGGTGTTCGTCACGACGACCTGCTCGATCGGTGCGTTCTTGAGACGGTCGATGGCCGGTCCCGAGAAGAGGCCGTGTGTGGCGAGGACGTAGACCTCGGTCGCGCCCTGCGCCTTGAGGAGGTCGATCCCGCCGCAGATGGTGCCGGCGGTGTCGATCATGTCGTCCACGAGGACCGTGCGCCGCCCCGCCACGTCGCCGACGACGGCGAGGGTTTCGGAGACGTTGTGCGCCTCGGCACTGCGGCGCTTGTAGAGGATCGCGACGTCGGACTGCAGCATCGACGCGAACTTCTCCGTGACCTTCACGCGACCTGCATCCGGCGAGACGATCACGACGTCGCCGACGATCTCACGCCTCACCCATTCGGCGAGGAGGGGCAGTGCCGTGAGGTGGTCGAAGGGCATGTCGAAGAAACCCTGGATCTGTCCCGTGTGCAGATCGACGGACATGACGCGGTCCACGCCGGCCGCGGAGAGCATGTCCGCCATCATGCGGGCCGCGATCGGCTCGCGTGAGATCGCCTTGCGGTCCTGCCGGCTGTAGCCGTAGTAGGGGATGACCGCCGTGATGCGCTTCGCCGATGCCCGCTTGAGCGCGTCGATCATGAGGAGTTGCTCCATGATCATCTCGTTCACGGGGTCGGAGTGCGTCTGCACGACGAACACGTCGGCGCCCCGCACGCTCTCCTCGAAGCGGCAGTAGAGCTCTCCGTTCGCGAAGGTGGAGAGAGCGACGTGACCGAGCGGCTGCTTGAGGTGGGCGGCGAGATCCTGCGCGAGCTCGGGATTCGACCTGCCCGAGAAGAGCAGGAGCGTGCGCTTCGTGGGTATCTCCACGGGACCCTCCGGTTACGTCACGGCCTTGTGCCCCCACGGTACCCGCCCCGACCCCGCTTTGGAAGAAACGGGCCGCGCCCTCGGCGCGTCCTCACCCGTCCCCGTCCACGTCGCCCTCGGCAGGGGGCCGGTTGCGCGCCACCCAGCCTTCGTCGTTGCGGGCAGGCACGCCCTTGGCCATCCCGCCCGCCGGGACGTCCTGCGTGACGACGGCACCTGCTCCCGTGTAGGAGCCCTCCCCCACCTCGACCGGTGCCACGAGCAGGGTCCCCGACCCGGTGCGCACCCCGTCGCGGACCACGGTCTTGTGCTTGGCGACACCGTCGAAGTTGCACGTGATCGTGTTCGCGCCGAGGTTCACGTCGGCTCCGATCTCGCAGTCACCGACGTAGGAGAGGTGCGGCACCTTCGAGCCTGGTCCCACGACGGACTTCTTCAACTCGACGAATGTCCCGATCTTGGCGTCCGGACCGATGGTGTTCTCGGGACGCAGCGACGCGTACGGGCCGATCTCGCACCGATCGAGGATGCGGCTCTCGCGGACCACGCAGTGGGAGAGGCAGCAGTCGGCACCGATCGCGGAGTCGACGATCCGCACGTCGGGGCCGAGGCGCGTACCCGACTCGACATGGGTGTTGCCCGCGAGGTGGCTGCTCGCGAGGATCGTGACGTCCGGGTCCAGGGTCACGTCGGCATCGATGTAGGTGCAGTCGGGATCCTGCATCGTGACCCCCGATCGCATCCAGTGCTCGTTGATGCGGCGCCGCATGCGGCGCTCCGCCTCGGCGAGGTGCACGCGGTCGTTCACGCCGAGCACCTCGAACTCGTCGACACGCAGGCTGTCGACGTCGGGCAGGAGGGCCTCGACGGCGTCGGGGAGGTACATCTCACCCTGGGCATTGTCGGGGCTGATCCGATCCACGACCGCACGCAGGCGCTGTTCGTCGAACACGTAGGTGCTGACAGCGACCTCGTTGATGCGCGCCTGCTCGTCGCTGCAGTCGGCATGTTCGACGATGCGCACGACCTCGCCGCCCATGTGGCGCACGACACGGCCGTATCCCGACGGGTCGGTGACCTCGGCCGTGAGCACGGTCACGGCCGTGTCGTCCTTGTCGTGGATCTCGACCATGCGGTGCAACGTCTCGGGGCCGACAAGGGGCATGTCGCCGGGCAGCACGACGAGATCCCGCTCGCCGGGCGTGAGCGCGGCGAGCGCCTCACGGGCGGCGTCTCCGGTCCCGAGCTGGTGCTCCTGGCGCACGGGCCGTACAGGCACGCCGAAGTCGTACGACGCGACCTCGGCCTCGACGCGTGCAGCACCGTGACCGACGACGACCAGCACCTCTGCCGCGCCTGCCTCGACCGCCGCCCGCGCGACCCAGCTCAACATCGTGCGTCCGCACACGGTGTGGAGCACCTTGGGCAGCGACGACTTCATGCGCGTCCCCTGGCCGGCTGCCAGGATGATGCTGACGAATGGTTTGGGCACCGTTCCCGTCCGTTCGGTACGTCCTGCCCGGACCGTCTCCGGGTCGCTCCGGGGCAAGGACTCGAACCCTGACCTTGGGGACCAAAACCCCGCGTGCTGCCATTACACCACCCCGGATCAGGTGACCCGGCGATGCTACCTGGGTCGATGCACCCCCAGCGGGCGAATGCGCGGTGGTAGCGTGGCCCGACACAACCTGGAGGTCGGGTGACCGAGGACCACGGATTCGACACGATTGCCCGGGCATGGGAGCGGGTCTTCGAGGACGTCGTCGCGATGGGTTCGCGCGTGGCGGACATCTACAGGAGCGCGTACGAGGCCGAGCGGGCGAGTCGCCCCGAAGAGGTCGAGGCCGAGGAGGGCGATCGCATGCGTGACGTCTCCCAGACGGTCGAGCTGTCACTGCGGGCAGCCCGCGACACCTTCGAGGAGGTGAGCCGGCGGGCGACGGCGAGCGAGCGCCCACGCGAGCTCACGCGGGAGATCGAGGACGCCGTGGCCGTGAGCCTGAGCGAGGTGGGCAGCGCCCTCCAGCGTCTGTCGGACCAGATCGGCCGAGACCGCGACGAGTCCTCCGCCTGACGGCACCCGTCCTTCCCGACCGACTTCCCAGGCCTGGGCCCCAAGACCCCCCCCTCCAACTTGCGCGCGACTAGCGTTGTTGCGCGCGAGTCGCGTCGCGTGGAGCGCGCGTCGCGCGCAAGAGCGCGGTTCGCGCGCAAGAACGGTTGGGCTGCTGCTCCGCGCGCAACAGGTGTCAGATGTAGAGACCCCACACGTTCACGCGGAAGAACTGGTACACCCATGAGGCCAGGATCGCGGCGGGCAACCACGCCCACCAGCGCACGAGCAGCGCCTGCACGGGGCGGGGGAACCGGTCGAGCTCGAGCACCTCGTCGCGGCGCAGGAGGATCGCTCCCCACACGGCTGCGGTGAGGGCGAGGAGCCAGAGGACGGGGCCGAGCGGCGCCGCCCGGAAGGCGTCGTCGACCTGGCCGCGGGCCGCGAAGGTGAAGCTCGTAGTCATGCCGCAGGCGGGGCAGGGCACGCCGAGGAGGACGCGCAGTCCGCAGAGGACGGGCCCGCCCAGATGGGGGCCGCCCGTCACCGCGTTGAGGAACGGCGCCACGAAGAAGAAACCGCCCGTGGCGAACATCGCGAGCGCGCCCGGATCTCTCCGCTTCGTGTGCTGGCGCGCGTCGGTGTGGGCGTGTGCCGTCACGCGAGCCCCCGCGCACTCCCGAGGGCCTGCAGCGTCGACTCGAAGGTCTCCCAGTTCCAGGTCGTGTTGATCACACCTGAGAGGAAAAGGATGAACCCCAGGATCGCGATCCCCACACCCACGAAGCCGCAGATGATGCCGGCCAGCGCCATGCCACGCCCGCGGTAGAGGGCGGGGTCGCCGTCGACCTGCTTCTTGCCGAGGAAGCCGAACACGACGGCGAGGATCGCGACCACGATGCCGAGCGGTGCGCAGCACAAGGCGAGGATGATGCCGCAGATCCCGAGGATGAGGCCTGCGAGGGCATGCCCCGAGTTCTTCTGTCCTGTGAAGGCCACGCCGGGTGGGGGAGGCCCTCCAGGTGCGCCGGGATAGGCGCCGGGCGGATACCCGGGAGGCGGAGGGGGTTGGCCGCCCCCTCCCGGAGGCGGCAGGTAGGAGCCCTCTCGGGGTTGGACGCCTCCCGCCCCTGGCGGCGGCGGATACCCGGCCTGACCCGGAGGCGGCGGCGGATACCCGGCCTGACCCGGAGGCGGCGGGGCTGCCTGCGCCGGACCGTATCCGGGGGGTGGGGGGGGATGGCCCGGGCCTACGTACGGAGGCTGCGCGGACTCGAACCCCGGTGGCGGAGGCTGCGGTGGAGGCTGCGCGGACTCGAACCCCGGTGGCGGAGGCGGCGGCGGAGGCTGCGCGGACTCGAACCCCGGTGGCGGAGGCGGCGGCGGAGGCTGCGCGGACTCGGACCCCGGTGGCGGCGCCTCGGCTCCCCCGCCCGCGTCGCTCGGCTCGCCCACAGGGGGAGTCGCGTCACCACCCGCCGGGCTCTCACCACTTGGGCTCGTGTCACCGCCACCCGGGCTTGCGGTCTCGTCTTCCACAGCCTCTCCCCCTTCTCGTCCGGCAGAAACCCGCTGTCGGCGGCACTCTAGCCATCACACGAACGGTTCGAACACGAGGCCGGTCGCGACGGGTGTCGTGACCCAGGCAAGGACGCCGGCGGCGTGGAGGGCAGCGAGCACCGACTCGTCGAAGACCGCGGGCCTGTCGGCAAGGCAGACGAAGCCCGACCCCGACCCCGTCATCAGGGCAGGGCGGGCAGCCGCATCCTCGATGCGGGCCTTCCAGCGGGCGAGACCGGGTTCGACGGCGAGCGCGGCTGGCTCGAGGTCGTTGCGGAAGCTGCAGGCGGGGAGGACCCGCGCGAGCAGGGCGGGGGGTTCGACACCGCGTCGATCCCTTCTGCCCGTACCACCGAGGGTGTCGAAGGCACGGAAGACCTCGCGTGTGGACAGCTCGACGGGGGGAACCGCGACGAGAATCCCGATCGGTGGCAGCGGCTCCGTCGTATCGACGAGTTCGCCCCGGCCGTGGAGACGCGCACATCCTCCAGACAGGCAGAAGGGGATGTCGGTCCCGAGCGCCCGCGCGATCTCGTCGCGCGTGGGGCCGAGGTCGAGAGGGACGGCGACTGCCGCGAGCGCGGCGGCCGCATCAGCGCTGCCCCCTCCCAGGCCGGCACCGGCGGGGATCACCTTCTCGATGTTCACGTCCCAGCGAAGATCACGTCCCACCGTGGTACCGACCAGCTCGAGGGTTCGCCCCACGAGGGTGTCCGCGAGGCCGGTGCTCACACTGACACGGCGCGCGCCGACTCCCTCACGGATCTCGAAGTCGAGTGTGTCAGCCAGGCCGATCGAGGTCGCCCACGACTCGTACGCGTGGAAGCCGTCCGGACGACGCGCTCCGATCTCGAGCGACAGGTTCACCTTCGCGTGGGCCCGGATCCGGCTCCGCACGTCGAGATCACCGCTCACGCGTCGGTGTCCCCTCGGCCTCCGAGCTCGCGAGCCAGGGCCCGGAACTCATCCGTCGAGAGCGATTCGGCCCGCCTGCGCCCGTCGATACCGGACGCGTGCATGGCCGCGTCGACGTCACCACCAGACCACACCTTGAGAAGCGCGTTTCGCAGCGTCTTACGTCGTGTGGCGAATCCGGCATCCACGACCTGCCACACGCGGTCTCGCTCGGCTTCCCCTTCCACGTTCCTGCCCCGTTCGAGTCCGACGAGCGCAGATGTCACCTCGGGGCGGGGCACGAACACGCGTGCCGGCACGGAACCGAGCATGTGGGCGTCCGCGAGCGTGTCGAGCTTGACCGTCACGGCACCGTAGTCGCGCGTGCCGGGTCGGGCGCATAGACGCAATGCGACCTCCTCCTGCACCATCACGACAGCACTGCGCACGGACGGCATGACGGCGAGCACGTCGAGGAGAACCGTCGTTCCCACGGAGTAGGGCAGGTTGGCGACGAGCTTGGTGGGCACCCGATCCCCCGTCTCGAGCGACGCCCAGTCGAAGGACACGGCATCGGCACAGATGATCTCGACCCGATCCGCGGGCAGACGGGCGGCCACGAGCTCACAGAAACTCGGTTCGATCTCGATCCCCGTGACGGTGGCACCTGCCGCCACGAGGCCCGCGGTGAGCGATCCCACCCCCACGCCGACCTCGATCACCCTGTCGGCCGGACCGGCCCGGGCAAGCCGCACGATACGCCGCACGAGATTCGGGTCGGCGAGGAAGTTCTGACCCCTGTACCGCGACGGTCGCACGCCCGCCTCGGCAAGCCGCGCCTTGACTTCTCGCACACCGAGGAGCGCGACATCTCCGTTCATCCCCTGCCCAGACCGAAGAGAACCGCCGCGTTGCGGGACGTCACCTCGGCCACCTCCGGCGCGGAGCGGCCCAGCGCTGCTGCCAGGGACTCACCTACGAGCGCGGCACGCGCGGGGTAGTTGGTCTTGCCCCGGAACGCCTGCGGCGACAGGAACGGCGAGTCGGTCTCAACGACGAGATGGCCGAGCGGGACCGCCCGCACGGCCTCGCGGAGCAGGTCGTTCCGGGGATAGCTGATCGGGCCCGCGATCGAGAGCCATGCCCCGAAGGAATCGACACAACGACGCGCCTCGGCCGGTCCGCCCGTGAAGCAGTGGAAGACCGTGCGCGCCGGGCAACCCTCGGCATCCAGGATCGAGAACAGCGTGTCCCACGCATCGCGGGTGTGTACCACGAGGGCGAGGTCGTGCTCCTTGGCGAGTGCGATCTGACGGCGGAAGGCACGATCTTGGTCCTCGCGGGGGCTCCGGTTCCGGTAGAAGTCGAGCCCGCACTCTCCCACGGCCACGACCTCGGGGGCGGAGAGCAGCGCGACGAGCTGTTCGATCTCGGCGTCCATGTCGTTCGCGGCGTGCGGATGCAGGCCGACCGTCGCGTGCACGCCGTCGCAGGAACGCGCCGCGTCGACGGCGATCGCGGAGGTCGCAGCGTCGATACCGACGCAGACGATGTCGGTGACACCCGCCGCCCGCGCGTCGTCCACGACCTCGGCGGGCGGTTCGTCGAGGAGTTGCAGGTGGCAGTGCGTGTCGATCCAGCCGACTGTCTGTCCGCTCACGCTGCCACTCATTCGTCCTTGCGGGGAAAGAGCGGTTCGCCTTTGGCGACCCGCGTTCCCTCTGGGAAGAGGCCCCACGCCGTCACCTCGTCGACAGGCCCGTCGTGGGCGGCTCCCTCGAGGCCGAGCTTGTCCCACAACCTCGCTGCCGCGTCGGGCATCACAGGCGAGACGAGGACGGCCACGATACGCAGCGCTTCGAGGCCCGCGCCGAGCACGTCGCGCAGCCGCGTCCGGGCATCCTCGCCGGTCTGCTTGGCGAGGTGCCAGGGCTCGGTCTCCTCCACGAGCCTGTTCGCGGCCTTCACTCCGCCCCACAGGGCAGTGAGGGCATCGTCGAAATCGACCGCGTCGAGGCGGGCACCGTACTCGCGCACCGCGCCGTCGAGCGCTGCCCGGAGCCGGTCTATCGCGTCGCCGTCGGCGTCTGTCGGCACGGCCGGCGCGATCCCGTCGAGGTATCGCTCGACCATGTTGAGGACGCGACTCGCCGTGTTCCCGAGGTCGTTCGCGAGATCGTGGTTGTAGCGATCGAGGATCGCCTCCCACGAGAACGAGCCGTCCGGCCCGAAGCTCACGTCCCGCATGAAGTAGTAGCGGTAGCAGTCCCGGCCGAACGCGTCGACGAGCTCCTGCGGGTGGATCTGGTTTGCCCGTGACTTGGACATCTTCTCGCCGCCGACGAGGAGGAAGCCGTGGGCGAAGACGCCGTGGGGCAGGGGGAGGCCGGCTGCCATGAGCATCGCCGGCCAGATGACGGCGTGGAAACGCAGGATGTCCTTCCCCACGAGATGGATGGTTGCCGGCCAGTCGGCCGCGAAACGCGCATCGTCGGTTCCGTACCCGACGGCTGTCATGTAGTTCGTGAGCGCGTCCGGCCACACGTAGGCGACTTGGGCCTGATCCCACGGGATGGGGACTCCCCACGTGATGAGCGAACGACTGAAGCTGATGTCCTCGAGGCCGGACCGGATGAAGGCCACGACCTCGTTGCGGCGTGTCTCGGGCTGCACGAACTCGGGATGCGCTTCGATGTGGTCGAGCAGCGCCTCCTCGTACGCGGAGAGGCGGAAGAACCAGTTCGTGTCCTTCATGTGCTCGACGGGCCGCTTGTGGTCCGGGCAGAGGTCGCCTCCGCCGACGACACCGGCCTCGTCGACGAGCTCTGCCGGCGCGTAGTAGGCCTCACATGCCACGCAGTAGAGGCCCTCGTACTCGCCCAGATAGAGGTCGCCGTTGTCGTGCAGCGTCTCGAGGATGCGGTCGACGCCGGCGACGTGGCGCGGCTCGGTCGTGCGGATGAAGTCGTCGTTGGAGATCCCGAGGAGGCTCCACACCTCCTCGAAACGCGGCGCGACACGGTCGCACCACGCCTGCGGCGTCACACCGTTCTCGTCGGCCACCCTCGCGATCTTCTGTCCGTGCTCGTCTGTGCCGGTGAGGAAGAAGACCCGTTCCCCCTTGAGCCTGTGCCAGCGGGCGAGCACATCGGCGGCAACCGTCGTGTACGCGTGGCCTATGTGGGGCACGTCGTTCACGTAGTAGATCGGCGTCGTGACGTAGAAGTACGGCCGATCGTCGACGTCGCTCAAGCCGGGACCTTTCTCGTGGCCTCTGATCCGGAACGGGAGCCGCCTGCCTCTCGCCCGGGAACAGGCTCACGCATGAGCCGTGTGGTGAATGGGGCAGGCACCGGATATCGGGGTAGGATCGTACCAACACGAGGCAAAGCTGGCGCTGAATATGGCACGCAAGCACACCGGCATGACACGCAAGGTCGACGATCTGGGCAGGATCGTCCTTCCCGCCGAGATCCGCCGGGCCTTCGACATCCACGTCGGCGATCTCCTGGACATCTCCGTGCAGGGCAACCAGATCGTCCTCGGCAAGGTCGAGGACCGCTGCATCTTCTGTGGCACCGACGTCGATCTCATCCAGCACCACGACAAGCTCGTGTGTCTCGTCTGCCGCAAGTCACTCGCCGAGGGCGTCTGACGAACCCTCGCCTCCACCCGCGATGGCGAGCGCGAGACGATACGCACGGTTGCGTCGCACACCGAGTTGTGCCACGGCTTCGTCCACCGCCCGTCTCACACTGTCCCCGGACGTGATGCGGGCGGCGAGCCACCGGCTGAGCTCGGCATCGGAGACCTCGTCCTCCACTTCGCCGGCCCCTTCCACCACGACCACCATCTCTCCCCGCTCCGGATACTGGGCCGTCGCGACCTCGGCGAGGCTGCCGCGCACGAACTGCTCGAACATCTTCGTCATCTCCCGGCAGACGACGACACGCCGCGCGGGTCCGAGCGCGGTCGCGAGGTCCTCCAGAGTCGCCCGCACACGGGTGGGCGCTTCGAACAGGACGATCGTGCGTGGCTCCGCCTGCAGGGACGTGAGCCAGTCACGGCGCTCCCTTCCCTTGCGGGGGGGGAAGCCCTCGAACACGAACCGGTCGGCAGGCAGGCCGCTCACGGCGAGCGCGGTCACGACTGCCGAGGGGCCGGGTACGACCGAGATCTCCACACCGGCGTCGGCGCAGGCCGCCACCAACGCCTGGCCCGGATCGGAGATCGTGGGCATGCCGGCATCGCTCACGAGGGCGACATGCCGGCCCCGCCCGATCTCGGCCACGAGGTGAGGGACCCGGGCCCGCTCATTGTGGCCGTGCAAGGACACGACCCGGTCGCCGGCCGGAATCCCCAAAGCGGAGAGCAGCTTGCGCACACGACGGCTGTCCTCGGCCGCGATGATGTCTGCCGCCCGCAGGACCGCACGCGCGCGGTCGCTCACGTCGGCGAGGTTGCCGATGGGTGTGGCGACGAGTGTCAGCCGGACAGAGCCCATCGGACCACGTCCCCGACGCGGGCTCCTACGGCCTCGAGCGTCCCGGCGTGCATCTCGAGCGCTCCGCGCGCCCCCCACACGATCCGCGAGAAGCGTCGCGGCCGCATGCCCGGCACGAGATGCAGGATCGTCCCACCCGCGTCGAGGAATGCGACGTCGATGGGGAACCGCATGCCGAACGTGTGGACGGACTTGCAGGGGGAGAGCCAGAGGGCTTCGTCCCGCCGCATGGCATCGCGTCCCAGGAGGCCCTTCGTGCGCCCGAGCGAGCCTCGGGCGTAGACGACACGGCCGGGGAAGAGGATCTCAGACATTGAACCTGAACTCGATCACGTCACCGTCCCGAACCACGTAGTCGCGGCCCTCGAGACGTGTCTTGCCCTGTCGCTTCGCGTCGTCCCATCCGCCTGCAGCCACGAGATCTTCGTACGCGACCACCTCGGCCCGAATGAAGCCGCGCTCGAAGTCGGAGTGGATCACGCCCGCGGCCACGGGCGCCGTGTCCCCCACCCGGATCGTCCACGCCCGCGACTCCTTCTCGCCAGTCGTGAAGAATGTGCGCTTGCCGAGTGCGTGGTAGGCGGCGCGGGCGACGCGAGGGAGGGCGGGTTCGCCTATGTCGTACCCGGCGAGCAACTCGGTTCGGGCCGCGGCGTCGTCGAGCTGGGCGATCTCGTCCTCGAGGGCGAAGCAGAGGGCAGTGACGTCGGCGTCGCCGACATGCTCCCTGACCGCGCCCTCGATCCCCGCGGCATCACCGAGCTGCTCCTCCCCTATGTTCACGACGTAGAGGACGGTCTTGTCGGTGAGCAGGAACTGGTCACGCAGACGAGCGCGGGTCGCCGAGTCGATGTCGGACCGGTAGAGCGGCACACCCGCTTCGAGCACGACCACGGCAGCCTCGAGTGCGGCGACGAGACGTTTCGCCTCGTCCTGTGTCGCCGCCTTGCGGGCCTTGGGAAGCCGTGACTCGAGGGTCTCGAGGTCGCTGAGGCAGAGCTCGGTCTCGAGGACTTCGAGATCCCCGAGTGGGTCCGGCGGACTGGTCGCGTAGACGACGTTGGGATCGTCGAACGCCCGCAGCACGTAGAGGATCGCGTCGACCTCACGGATCTGGGCGAGAAACCGGTTGCCGAGACCCTCCCCCTGGGATGCCCCGGCGGCGAGGCCGGCGATGTCGATCACGTTCAGGCCCGCGGGCACGATCTTGCGGGACGCGGCGAGCTCCCCCAGCACGTCGAGACGCGTGTCGGGCACCTGGGCCACGCCGACGTTGCTGCCGGTCGTCGTGAAGGGATGGGATGCCACCTCGACATCCATCCGCGTTAGAGCGCGAAAGAGACCCGACTTGCCGCAGTTCGGAAGGCCGACGATGCCGAGTCGCTCCATCGGGGCGATCCTATCGGGCGCCGTCGGGGCCGCCCGTACCACCCTTTCCGGCTCGTTTGTGGTCGGGCCGGACTGATACCCTCGAATCCGTCTCCGCGGTTCGTGACCGAGCGGCGGAGTGGGCGGGCACCCCTTGCAGAAAGGTCGCCATGAGCAAGCGGACTCGGAAGCGCAAGGCGCGCGCACGGAACAAGAAAGCCAACCACCGCCGCAAGCCGAACACCGGCAGGGGCTGAGCCCAGGCGTGTGGGGCAGATCGTGCATGCGAACCCGAGACCGAGGCGGACACGGCTCGCCGCGACGAACCTCCTCGTAGTACTCCTCTTCGCTGCCGGATGTGCACCCGGGAGCGGCGGCAAGGTCGTGGACGTCGAGAAGGTGGGCGAGCCCGAGTCGACGCGCACAGTGACTGCTGACGGCACTCTCGAAGCGTCACGCACGGCAGACATCCAGGCCGAAGCAGGCGGACGTGTCGTCTCGGTGGACGTCCTCGACGGCCAGACCGTGTCGGCCGGCCAAGCCATCGTCCGTCTCGACGCGTCGGGACTCGAAGCCCAACTCGAGGCCCTCGAATCCGACGGTGGCGGCGGAGGAGGAGGCGGTTCCTCCGGAGCGCCGACGGACACCGCCGACCTCGAGAAGGCCTTCGAGGCGATCAACGGCATCGCGGCGCAGCGCACGGCGAACCTCGTGCAGCAGATCGCCCTCCTCGATCCGTCCGTGCTCTCCCTCCCCAACCCGACAGAGCAGGTCGCGAGCTGCACACTCGGCCCCGCGTTCGACCCCACGACCTGCGCCGCGGTCCTTCCCCTCCAACAGGACATCCTCGCCATCCAGCAGGGGGCGGCGGAGTACCAGACGCAGGTCTCGACCGACTTCCAGGGGTCGCTGCTCGCGGCGGCGGCGAACTTCGCCCTCGCCTCGGCGCTGGGCAGTGCCGGGGGCGGCAGCGGGCAGCTCGACGCCCAGGAGGCGGGTCTGCGCACGCAGATCGACGCGATGGTGTTGACGTCGCCCATAGCCGGTGCCGTCGCCCTCGACGCTCCCTCCGGCGGCGGTGGTGCCCAGATCGCCGCTCTCGGCGGCAGTGCAGGCTCTTCGGCGACGCTGCAGACCGGGACGCTCGTGTCGCCGGGTGCCAAGGTGGCGACGGTCTACGACACCGCTTCCCTGCGGGTCGAGGCAGACGTCGACGAAGCCGACGTCCCACTCGTGAAGGCCGGCCAGACCGCATCCGTCACGATCGACGCCTACCCGGGACAGGAGCTGCAGGGACGTGTCTCGACCGTCGCCCTGAACCCTGCGACGGGCGAGTCGGGCGGGGTCTCCTACCAGGTGAACGTGGACGTCCCGGCCGACGAGCTCCCGGGCTGGCGGCCCGGCATGACCGCGACCGTCGACATCGAGGTCGAACAGCCCACACCCGGTATCGAACTGCCCGCGTCCGCCGTCGTCACACGGGAGGGCAAGGACTACGTCTTCGTCCTCGACGGTGACACGGCCACGCGGACCGAGGTGGCCAAGGTGCAGGGCGGCGACGGGTTCGTCGTCGTCACGAGCGGGCTCGAACCCGGCGACGTCGTCGTCACGTCCGGAGCAGCCGACCTCGAGGACGGCGACAAGGTGTCGACCGAGGCACCCGAGTGACGCAGGCGACCCGCCGCGGTCCCGAGGACCACGGCTTGGTCGCGGCACGACGCTTCGTCCCTGCTCCCGTGGTCCTCGTCTGGTCCGTGTTCGTGGATTTCGACGCGTGGGGGGACTGGACCGACACGATGCGGGTGTGGTCGCAGGGGTCCGCCGGGATCGAGATCGGCTCGGAGCTCACCTTCGAGGCGGAGCTCGGAGTGTCGACGGTCCTCAACCGGGCGGTCATCCGTGATATCAGCCCGCCGCTGCGTTTCGTGTGGTCGGTGGATTCCTCGGGGCGCGGGCACGGCTTTCACTCCGAGTCGACGTGGACCTTCACACCTACGGTGCCGCGCAGCCCGGACGGGTTCGCGCTCGGGCTCCCCGCCGGCACCCGGATCGTGAGCCTGCGCACACTGGAGGCCGACCGCGCCAGGGCTCCCCGCTCCGAGGTGCTCGCCGACACGCGCCGGCTCGTCGATCGCCTGCTCGCGGACCTCGAGTCCGAGTGCGTGCGACGCGGTGAGACCGGGACTGTGGGCAGACTCGGGCCTGCGCTAACCTGAGGTTCCCTCCGGGGGTGTAGCTCAGTTGGAAGAGCGCCGCGGTCGCATCGCGGAGGCCAGGGGTTCAAATCCCCTCACCTCCACCAACCAGTCGGGGGTAAGAGGTCGAGGTCGTCGCCTCCCCAGTCCGGCTCCAACCCAGGTCGGACCCTTCGGCGGACACCCCACCACTTGCCGGTGGCCGCGCAGTCAGCGAGGCGGAGGAGCCGGCCGAAAAACAGCGGACAGATCACGTTGGTGTCCACGACCTGCATGATCGGCCTACCGGGAACCTCGGCTCCCGGCTTCCGAGCGGCCAGCGAGAACCGTGCCCACCGCCAAGGAATGTAGGGTCACCGGGAGCCGATGGCACGCACCCCTGCCTTCGCCGAACTCGCGCGCCGCATCCGACGACACCGCCCCGCGATCGAGCGCACCCTCGAATGGCGTATCTCAAACCGCCTCGTCGAATCCACCAACACAAAGATCAGGCACTCCACCGACGCACCATCGGGTTCCACCAACCCGAGTGCCTCATCTCCTTCGCCATGCTCGCCCTCGGCGGCAACTGCCCCCACGCCCACGGCAAAGTGACTCACGAATACCCGGGCGGAGCCGAAAGAGCGCCATGCCGGTGCCACGCTCGGCGAGGACGCCTCAGCCGGCAGTTAGATCAGCCGACACGATCGCGGCGACGTTGAAGCCGGAGTCGACCGCCTGGTGGGTGCCGCAGCCGTGCCCGCCGGCGTCGCAGCCGACGAAGTAGAGGCCGGCCACGGGGCTGCGCACATCGGGCTTCGTGGCGCCACACTGGCCGATCACCTGGGCGAGGCCGATGCACTCGCCGCCCTGGCCGGCCAGGACGCTGTCGCGCGAGACGTTGGCAGCGTGCAAGGCCGTGTACGCCTGGCGCCGTTCGATGTGGCCCTCCATCTCGGGGAAGCTGCGCAGCATCTCGCGATCGACGAGATCGACGGCGACCTGGTTCATCGGCGAGTGGGGATCCGCCGAGCAGAGCGTGCCCGCCATGACGAGCTGGCGACCCTCCGGCGCGAGGCCCGGGTCGTAGAGCGACGGGACCGAGAAGAACAGGAGCGGATGCTCGGGCCAACTCCCGGCCTCGGCCCGGCGATATGCATCCGTGTCCCACCACGAGTCCGCCGCGAACTGGATGACCATCGGCGCTTCGAACACCGTGTCGTCGAGCCAGTAGCGCATCCCCACGAACGAGAGGGAGGGCTCGAGTGCCTTGACGGCCTCGACGTAGTCGAACGGGAACACGGAGGTGTCGGCGAGCTTGAGGACGGTCGGCTGGATGCCTGCATTCGACACGACGGCCCTGCCCCGGAAGGTCTCTCCCGAACCAGTGCGCACACCGACGGCACGGCCCCCTTCGACCAGCACCTCCTCGACACGTGTGTTCGAGAGGTAGGCGCCTCCGTGGGCGACGACGGTCTCCACGGCCTGCTCGGCGAGGCGCCCGTATCCGCCGCGCCCGTAGCGGCCCCCACCGCCTTCGACCATCTCCTTGAAGGTGTAGATCGCCTCCGACATCGGGACCCTGTCGAGCGGCGCCGCGAAGGCGATACCGAGCGAGACGAACAGGTACGCCTCGAGCGGAGGTGCGAGGCCGAACTTGCGCGTCCACGTCACGAGGTCGAGGTCGTCGAGGGAGGGGTCCGCCGCCGGATCCGTCTCGACGATGGCTGCGACCATGTCGAGGAGGGGACCCATGTCCGCTTCGCTCGCGCCGAGCGCGGCCGGCAGGGCGGCCGAGACCTCCGGGTTCACCGACGGGCGGGCCGTGAAGGGGGCCACCGACACCGAGCCGTTCTCGTGCACGAACCTGTACTCACCGGCGAAGTCCGGTTGGATGAGGACATCGTCGGGGTCGAGGCCGATCGCCGCCGCGAGCTCGTGGAATCGTGACCCCTCCGACGGTCCCCCCGCGATCGGCCAGAGCTCGTAGCCGAACCCGCCCCTGTGAACGGTCATCGCCTTGCCGCCGGCCGCGGGGTTCTTGTCCACGACGAGGACCTTCTTCCCCGCGAGCGCGAGGAGCGCGGCACACGTCACACCCCCGTAGCCGGCCCCGATCAATATCGCGTCGTACACAAGTCCCTCCCTCGGTTGGCCCAAGTCGGCCCGGCTACCCCACTTCCAACGCTACCGAGCCGCGCCGGACGAGAACAGCCGGCAGGAGGCAGGAAGACCGGCCGCCCTCAGTCCTCCCAATGCGCGCTGAGGCCGTAGATGACGAGGACGTCGAGGACTATCGCCATCAGCGCGAAGAGTGGGAAGAGGGGGAAGACGAGGAACCAGAAGACGGCGCCGATCCCGGCGACGCCGACGCCGACCCAACGGGTCAGGTCGGAACCCTGGATGAGTCCGAAGCCGACGAGGATCTGGGCGGCGCCCCAGAGGATCGCGATCCAGCCCCAGGAGGTGAGGGTGCCGAAGATGAAGCCGCCCTCTTCGAAGTACTCGCGGTCGAGGAGGGCGCCGATCCCCCATATGACGTTCGCGACTCCGACTACGAAGAACAGGACGAGCACGAAGGTTATCCAGCTCGACTCACCTGCGCGGGCTGTCGCCCTCTCTGATGTAGAGCCTGACTCGGTGTCTGCCATGATCTCACCTCTCGGATCGTTCCGCCCGCCCGCCCCGGGGCCTGCGTCGGGACAAGTCTGGTCCGCGGGCGGGCACGCACGGTGGATTTCGGGCTCCGGGCCGGTCGTCCTAGGTTTGTCCTCGAGTGCGCATCGCGGAGGACAGGGAGGACATGCGCCGGTCCGGGCGGGGAGCCGCTGCCTCGATCCTGCTCGCGCTCCTCGTGAGCGCGGCGAGCCTCACGACACCACCCGCGCCCGCGCAGGTGGCGACACCGGCGGAGAACCTGCCTGCCCCCGGCTGGGTGCACGTCGAACACCCCGCGACGGGCCGGCCCTACCTCGCCGACGAGGGGGGACGCGAGGTCGTCATGCGGGGAACGAATGCCACGGGGATCTACGAGAACCAGGACGACGTGTGGCTCGATCCGGACGTCCCTGACCGCCCCACGCAACCCGCCGACTACGACGGCGCCTGCCCCGACAACGTCGGCTCGTGGTCGAACCCGCCGCTCTGCCAGGTCGACGCCGGTCACGGCACGTGGGTGTCGGCCGGCGACGACTCCCGCAACGATCTCTCCCAGATGCGCGCCCTCGGCTTCGACGTCGTCCGCCTCTGCGTGTCGTGGTCCCTCGTCGAACCGGACCCGGGCGCGTACGACCCTGTGTACGTGGAACGGATCGCCCAGGTCGTCGACTGGGCACGTGAGCAGGGCATACATGTCCTCGTCGACTTCCACCAGGACCAGTACGGCGACGTCCCACGGACTCCCACGCTCGACCTCCCGCCCCTGTTCGTGCCGCCGAGCGGGCAGAACGACGGGGCACCGCGCTGGGCTGTCATGACGGACGGCCTGCCCAGCATCGCCGTCTTCGGCCAGAACGTCCTGAACCCGGCGGTGTTCCGGGCGTTCGACCACTTCTGGCGCAACGACGTCCCACCCGTTCCCCAGGGGGACGCGCCAGGCCCCGGCCTCCAGGACCACTTCATCGGCGCGTTCGCGCGTGTCGTCGCCCGCCTGCAGGACGACCCCGCGGTCATGGGCTTCGAGATCATGAACGAGCCCCAGCCCGGCTCGTACAGCGCGAGTCGCTTCAACAGCGTGGCTCTCTACCCGTTCTACCGGCGTGTCGTCGAGGCCGTGACGGGTGTGCGGGACGGGCTCCCCGACTGTCCGGCCGAGAAGCCCACCGGAGACGACTGCGCCTATCCGGATCTGGGCATCCGCGACACCCGGCACGTGATCGCCTTCGAACCCAACGCCTTCCGCAACGTCGTCGACTTCGCGCCGGGGACCCACCGTCCCTTCAGCGAGTACCCGAACCTGCTCTACGCCCCGCACGTGTACAGCTACATCTTCACGATCCCGTCCGTGCTCGGAGCGTCGCTCGAGGACGCGTGGTGGCCACCGGGATACGCGTTCGCATACGTGACGGCCGACCGCGAGGCACGCGCCCTCGACGCCGCCCTCTTCATCGGCGAGTTCGGCGGCACTCAACACGACAACGCCACGAAGTTCGAGGGCACGATCGCGCAGCAGGAACGGTACGCGGTGGGTGGCACGCTGTGGGACTGGAAGGTCAACTGCCGGAACCCCGCCGGTTGCGACGAGGAGGAGGCGTGGACCGTGTACCGGAGCGGGGGGCCTGGTGCGCATCCACCCCAGAACGGACCGCTCCAGCCGGAGAGGGTCAGGCACGTCGCCCGCGTCGTGCCCCGCGCGACCTCGGGACGCCTCCGCTCCTACCGCTACGACCCCTGGACCGAGGACTTCCGCATGCAGGCCACCGCCGCCGGCGCTGTCACGCCGGGGGACCGGGATCTCGAGACGGTCGTCTACATCCCGAGCCCGGTCGAGGGGGCGGTCACGGCCGGAGGTGACGCCGAGGTGACCGCCGTGGTCACGAATCCGGATGGAAGTCGCCTCGCCTACGTGGCGCCCACAGGTGCCGGCAACTACACCGTCTCCGTCGACTGATGTGGGGGAAGGGCAATCACGTGGGCGTATACACCCACAAATATCGTGGTTGAGTACGCCCACGTAAGTGGGAACAACCACGTGGGCGTACACACCCACAAATATCGTGGTTGAGTACGCCCACGTAACTCAGGGTCCTTTCGTGAGGAAGGACAGGGCGGCAAGCACGACGGAGGCGAGGACGAGATCGCCGATCCCGAATGCCCTGACGGCGAGGGTCCCGATCACGCCCCCCACCACGAAGCTGAGCCAGATGCCGCCGACGGACTCGAGTCCCTGGCGCGCCGTGGGATCACGCCGGATCCACGCCGCCATCCGAGCCGCGGCCTGCGCGAGCATCCCGGAGATGAACGTCGTGTTGACCGAGAGTCCCGCAGCCTTGCGCACCGCCGACGACTGCGAGCCCATCGCGGTCGCGGCGAGCCCGCCGAGGACGATCCGTCCCAGGCCGTCGACCGTGATCTCACCGTCGGTTGCCGCCACCACACCCGCTGCCGCGACCACGAGCAGAACTCCCGCCTCCGCCAGCAGGAGAGAACGCAGCGCATGCGGATGGGCCGCGAGCCAGAGCTCGCCCGCGACCGCGCCGACGACGAAGCCACAGACGACTATCACGAATGGGAGGGCCTCCACCCACGCACCCCGGCCGAGCTCGACGGCAAGGCGTGTCGACGTCCCGCTCATGTGTGAGACGAAGACCCCGAGGAGGGCGACGAACGCACTCGCGTCGCAGTAGCCGGCGACAGCGGCGAGCATGAAGCCGAGCCACGGCGGGCTTCGGGGCGTGGGCTGCACGAGGAGAAGCTAGAAGGGCGCCCCGCGCACGCTGGGGATGGGACGTCGCGAAGAGCCGCTCAGGTCGTGGCAAGGAGAGCGGCTGTGTCGGGACTGTCCGTGCACATGAGAAGCGTCACACGGCCCCCGCCCGTCGCCCGGCAGCGGCGGCCGTCCTCGAACGCGACGAAGCCCGACGGCTCGGCCGTGCCCTGCACCTCGAGGGCGTCCTCGAGGGCCCCGAGGAACTCCTCGCCGGCCGCGTCGCTGTCCCAGGTCGTGGCGAGCGCGAGAAGTGACGTGGGCCCCGACGTCCAGATCTGGAGGCGGTCACCGCGCCACCCGTCGACGTCGGTGAGCTCGCGCTCGGGAACCGTCCCCGCGAAACCGGCGAGGACGTTGGCGGTACTGAACTCCCCCCAGGTGCCGTCGAACGTCCTGGTCCAGGCCGCGCCCAGGACAGGCGCGAGGTCCGGCAGCGCCGTCGGCTCGGGCTCGAAGCCCTTCTGCCACAGCTCCGGGTGGAGGATCTCGGCGGAGGTCGACGGGAGACGTTCGTACACATCCTGCAAGGGTGGCGCCCCTGCCGGGAGGAGGTGCCGCACGAAGGTGGGGCCGGATCGGTAGGGCATGAGGAGGTCGTAGAGCAGGGGGCCGAGGTCGATCGACCCGGCAGCGTCCGCTCCGAGAGCGAGCTCCTCCTCGCTTGCGGCGAGACGCTTGGCCTCCGAGAAATACCGCTGGGAGAACTCGGTCTCGTAGTGCAGGGCATCACCTTCGACCACGGCGGTCATGGCTCCCCCCGCGTCGAGATCGTCCTTGGGGATCGCGTCCCCTTTCTTCTCGAGGTCGTAGGCGGCGTCCTGGAGGGCGTGCACCCACTCGTGCGCGACAGTCCGCTGCGCCAGAGGTGTCACGGTGCCATCTTCGGTGACGATGTAGAGCTGGTCCGTGTTCGGCAGGTAGAAGCCGAGGATGAGGCCGGCCGTGAGCTCCTTCGCCGCGTCGTAGAGGCTCGTCCCCGGCTCGATCCAGCCGAGGAGCCGCGCGATCGGCTCCACGCGCTCTATCTCTGCCCTGTCCTCGGGCTCTTCCCCGGAAGCGAGAATCCCCGGCGCCTCGGCCCGCGTGATGAAGGTCGGTGCGATCGGGGGGGCAGTGAGGCAGCGCAGGGCAGACACGGCCGTGAGGATGGGGTCGATCGCATCCGGGGTTGCCGGCACATCCATCGCCTCCGGATCCGGGCCCGGCACCGGTGCAGGCGGGCACGAGACGGTCTCGGGACCGGGGGACGTCGTCGTCGAGGACGAGGTCCCCACCTCGCCGCGCTCCACGTCCCCGGACACGGCGAGGACGTCAGGCTTGGCGCACGCAGATGTGAGGACGAGGAGGCAGAGGAGAAGCGCTGTGCAGACTCGGTGCATGCAGGGGATCCGAACGATCGGGCTTGCCCCACCTTACTCAGGGGTTCGGGCATCCCCGGACGTCAGGCCGGACTTCGAAGCCGCGTCCGAGATCGACTTCTCGAGTCTCGCTTGGACAGCCGCCACCGTGAGATCTGCCCGCGTGCGCTCGAGGATCCCCCTGTCGGCATCGGCCGCCCGCCGCAGGCCACCGGTCATCGCATCCGGGAAGTCGACGAGACCGAGGGCGTCGTAGAAGCCCTCCATCGTCGTGAACGTCGCCTCGGCAGCGTCGAGATCCCCGCGGCGGAGAAGGTCGAGGACGCGGCGCCGCAACTCTCCAACCGCCTCGGCCAGGCCGTGCAGCCACGCGGTCTCGGACACGCCGACGGTCTCGGGGGAAGGGAGCTCGGCGCCGGTCACGACGGCGTGTGTGACGCGTGCCTCGGCGTATTCCTTCTGGGCGTCGTGCACGAATCCCGCCCAACGGACACTCGCATGCGGTGCAAGCGCGGTCTCGGCTTCGTCGAGGGCGCCCCGGGCTTCACCCAGCAGCGACTCGGCCGTGGACAGATCGGCACGGTGCAGCGCCCGGACTGCGTTGGCGCTCGCCCGTGTCGCGTGGCGGGATGCGACGAGGGCCGTGTCACGTGCCGCCGCCGTCGCGCGCAGAGCTTGCACGATCCGCTGCGTGAGGGAGACGGCTGCAGCCCCGTATGCCGGTTCGCTCCGGCGGTCATCCTCCGCGGGGAGGCTCATGCGGCCAAGGTGGGGAGCTCAGACCCCGCGGGGAACGCGCTGCTCGCGGCGTGCGTGGCGGCGACCTTCGCTCGGCCCGTTGCGCTGCGGCTGCGCATGGCGAGGACTCTGGAGGAGACGGCTCGGCGGGCGCCTGTCCGTCTGGCCGACGGGCAGGGGCTGCATGGTCACGTCGCCTTGGGCGAGACGGACACGGCTGCGCTGGTTGCGTATCCGGTCCAGCTTCTCGGCCCGCAGGCGTGCCTCGTCCTTGCGGGCGGCCTCGTGCGCGAGCGACATGTAGGCGAGCGTGAGGACGAGGAGCGGGAAGGCGACCCACCACAGCTGATGGCTGAAGAGGCCGAGGAGGAAGAAGAGGATCGTCGCCCCGGACAGGGCAACCATGATCGACTGGCGCCGCTGTGCCGCCGCCCGGCGCTTCGGTTCGTGCAACACGAGTTGTGCGGCGGGTTCGGTCGGTACGAGCACTGGTCGTGTCCCCGACACCGTTGGTGATGCCATGTATGTGGCCCTTCTGTTGTCGTGGTGGGCGAGGGCATTCATGCCTCGCCGGAAGGTCCCGACCGTCTGGACCGGGGATGCCCCCATGCGCTCCCGGATGGACGGGGCGAGCAGGTAGGCGATGAACAGGATGGCAACTATTGCGAGAACTACGAGACTGAAACTCACTGGCACTCCGCTCCGTGCTTGATGAAAGGTTCAGCACCCTCGTCACCCGTCTCGGGGTGACCAACGATTGGCAGTCAGACCTGGTGGATCTCGTCGGTTCGGTCCGTCACTCCGCCGGGCGGCTCATCGGTTGGGTGAGGCTCTGTGCCTTCCCACCCGGGCCACCGAGCGAGGAACGGTGGTAACAGTCCGACACTCTTGCCAAGCGCGGGGGGTGTTGTCAAGCAACATTGCGTTCTGTCGCTAGCACTTGCTTGCAAGAGTTTAGCAGTCCTTGACGCGAAACGCCAGCCGTGTTAGGTCTCCCGCGCGTCGATGTTCAGACTTCCCGAACCCAGTGGCCGGACCTTCCTCCACTTTTCTCGAGAAGGCTCACCGATTCGATCGTCAGCCACCTGTCGATCCCCTTCACCATGTCGTAGATGGTCAAGGCGGCGACCGAAGCGCCCGTGAGCGCTTCCATCTCGACACCCGTACGTGCCACGGTCTCGACCGTCACCCGGATCAGGACGTGATCCGCCTCGACCTCGATCTCCACGTCGACACCGGTGAGGGGGAGGGGGTGGCAGAGCGGCACGATGTCGGGGGTGTGCTTGGCGGCAAGGACGGCTGCGACACGGGCAGTGGCAAGCGCATTGCCCTTGGGGAGGTCGCTTGCCGCGATGCGGCGGAGCGTCTCGGGGGCGCACACGAGCCGGGCCTCGGCGACAGCGCGTCGCTCGGTCTCGGCCTTCTCGCCCACCGAGATCATCCTTGTCTCGTTTCCGGCTGCCATGTGGCCACCTTCTGCTTCGTTCACGAGCGGTGTCCTCAGAGCTCGATCAGATCGACGACACACCCCGGTTCGAACGGATCGTGCCCGTCGGGGAGCACGGCGAGAGCGTCGGCCGCCGCCATGGCGCGAAGTTGGTGGGACCCCTGGGCCCCCGCCCCCCGGTACCTGCCGTCGGGGTCTCGCCGCACACGGACGAAGTGCACCTTGCCGTCCTGCCTCTTGTGCATCCTCTCCCCGAGCTCCCCGCGAGACCGGGGCGGCACAACGGGTTCGACACCCGCGAGACCACGCAGGAGCGGTCGCACGAAGAGCTCGAAGGCCACGAGGGCGGAGACCGGGTTGCCGGGCAGACCGACGAACAGCGCCCCCTCGACTCGCCCGAACGCGAGCGGCTTCGCGGGCTTGATCGCGATCTGCCAGAAGTCGACGTCTGCCCGCCCTCCCGCGTTGCCGAGCGCGACCTTCACGACGTCGAACTCCCCCCCCATCGACACGCCGCCCGTCGTGAGCAGGACGTCGTGGCTTCCGGCAAGGTCGGCGAGGTCCGCGAGGCAGCGCTCGGGCTCGTCGCCCACATGCACCGTCGTCACGTCCCGCGTGCCACAGCGTGTGCGGAGCGCGGCGGCGATCGTCATCCGATTCGAGTCGTAGATCTGGCCGGGGAGGAGCGGTCCCTCGCCCGGTGCGACGAGCTCGTCACCAGTGGACACGACAGCCACACGGGGCCGCGGCACGACGGTCAGAGAACTCGTGCCACAACTCGCCGCGAGACCCACGTCGGACGGTCCGAGCTGCTTGCCCGACTGCAGGGCGACGTCACCCTTGGCGAGGTCCTCTCCCGCGCGGCGCACATGCGAACCGGATGGGACCGCGTCACGGATCTCGACCCAGGTCCCGTCACGCCCTGGAGGAGGGTCGACCTCGCGCGTGGCCTCGACCGGCACGACAGTGTCCGCGCCGTCCACCATGACGGCACCCGTGAGGATGCGGGCAGCCTCCTCGGCCGCGATGCGGCGGTCGGAGGGCCGGCCCGCCGCCGAGACGGTCACGACGGGGAGGACCGTCGGCACGGACTCGAGATCGGTGTGGCACACCGCGTACCCGTCCATGGCCGAGTTGTCGAAGGGTGGAACGGGCTGCGAGGCGAGCACGGGTTCGGCGAGTACGAGACCGACACACCGGTCGAGGGCCTCGATGCGGGGCGGAAGCGGGCTCGCCGCGGCGAGGACCCGCTCGAGTGCATCCTCGAGAGAGATCACTTCACCTCACCCAACGTCTTGTGCCGGAACGCAATTGCATGGGTCTCTCAACTGATGCCGTTGCGGCTGCAGAACTCGCGCAGGAACGCGCGGAAGGCCGGTCCGAGATCCTCACGTCCCGCCGCCACCTCTACCGTTGCCCGCAGGTACTCGAGCTTGTCGCCGATGTCGAAACGCTGTCCTTCGTAGACGTGCGCATAGACGGTCTGGAAGCCGGCGAGCTTCGCTATCGCGTCGGTGAGCTGGATCTCCTCACCGGGTGGGGAGTCGATGGCCTCGAGCGCGTCGAAGATCTCGGGCGTGAACACGTAGCGGCCGATCACGGCCAGGTTCGACGGCGCGGTCTCGGCGCTCGGCTTCTCGACGACGTCGAGGACCCGCATGAGTGACCCGGTCGTGTGCTCGGGCTTGATGCAGCCGAAGTTGGAGACCTCCTCCTTCGGGACCTCCTGCACACCCACGACGGACCGACCGAACTTCTCGAAATCCTCGAGCATGTCGACCGTGAGGTTGGCCCGGGGCGGCAGAACGTCGTCGCCGAGCATGACCACGAACGGTTCCCGCCCCACGTGGTTCGCGGCAACGGTGATCGCGTGTCCGAGGCCGCGGGGTTCCTTCTGGCGGATGTAGTGGATGTCGGCCAGCTCCGAGATACGCCGGATCTGGTCGAACAGCTCCTCCTTGCCGGCCTCGAGCAGTGCGTCCTCGAGCTCGCCCGACCTGTCGAAGTGGTCCTCGATCGAGCGCTTCATGTGGCTCGTCACGATCAGGATGTCGGCGAGACCGCTGCGCACGGCCTCCTCGACCACGAACTGGATCGCCGGGGTGTCGACGAGGGGGAGCATCTCCTTGGGCTGCGACTTGGTCGCAGGCAGGAAGCGCGTCCCGAGGCCGGCCGCCGGGATCACGGCTTTTCGGACACGCACGCCTCTTCCTCCTGGCTGGGTCGATCTGCATGAGCTTACCCACGATGCCGGTCCCGGCGGGCGGGGAGAGGGCCTCATGTGATTCCCCGCCCGAAGCGCACATAGAATCGGGACGGCCGCCGATCGATTGCCTGGGCGGCCGATTGTGGGTTTGCAGCCGCCGGCGCCGGACCTGACACGAGAGGTGAACCGTGCCCACCTACGAATACGCATGCCAGAAGTGCGGAAACCACTTCGAGGTCGTCCACGGGTTCAAGGACAAGCCCCCCAAGAAGTGCGAGGCGTGCGGTGGCGCGCTGCAGAAGGTGTTCCATCCCGTCGGTATCGTCTTCAAGGGGTCTGGCTTCTACAAGACGGACTCGCGCAAGAGCGACAAGTCGGGTAAGACGGAGAAGACACCGGCGGCGGCGAAATCCGACTCCGGGTCGTCGAGCAAGGCTTCGGACAGCACGTCGGGCAGCACGTCGACCTCCGAGAAGTCGGAGAAGAGTGCCTGAGTCTCCGGGGGGCGTCTCCTCACAGAGTGCCCGAGGAGCACCGCGTGCCGACATAGGCGTCTTCGGCGGATCCGGCTTCGAGTCGTACCTCGCCGATGCCGAGGAGATCGAGCTCGAGACACCGTACGGCCCACCCGCCGCTCCCGTGAAGATCGCCACGCTGCACGGCAAGAAGGTCGCGTTCGTCCCCCGCCACGGACGTGAGCACGAGTTCGCCCCCCACCGTGTGCCGTACCGCGCGAACGTGTGGGCGATGAAGGCCCTCGGGGTGCGCAAGCTCGTCGGCCCGTGCGCGGCGGGCAGCCTCCAGCACCATGTCGAGCCGGGCTCCTTCGTGGTGTGCGACCAACTCGTCGATCGCACGAAGGGCCGTGCGGACACGCTCTTCGACGGCCCGCCCGTCACCCACGTCAGCTTCGCGGATCCGTATTGCCCCGACCTCCGCCCCCGGGCGGTGGCGGCGTGCCGTGAAGCAGGGGTGACGGCACACGAGAGCGGGACAGTCGTCGTGATCGAGGGTCCCCGCTTCTCCACGCGGGCAGAGTCGGCCTGGTACTCGGGACAGGGCTGGGAGGTCATCAACATGACCCAGCACCCCGAGGCCGTTCTCGCCCGCGAAGCCGAGATGTGCTACGTGAACATCTCCCTCATCACGGACTTCGACGCCGGTTTCGGGGAGGACAGCGGCATCGAACCCGTCACGGTCGACGAGATCCTCGCCGTGTTCAGGACGAACAACGAACACCTCGCCGACGTGCTCGAAGCCCTCATCCGCGACCTGCCCGCGGACCCACCCGTCTGCACCTGCAACACGGCAACGCAGGGTGCGCAGGTGTAGGCTCCTCGCACTTCCCCCTGCGTGCCCCGCGCCGCCTCGCTTCCCCCACTCACTCGCGAGTCTCCTGGAGGCCTCAATGCGGCGCAGGCTCCGTCTCCGGGCAGCAGCGGAGAACCGCTTCCTGCTCGACACCCGCAAGATCGCAGTCCTCGGATCGGTCTGCCTCGTCCTCGTCGTCCTGTGGATCCTCGTCCCCGACGTCGGACCGGCGCCCGGCGCGGGGGAGGACACCCCGCCCGGAACGCATCCCACCCCGGCCACGCCGCCTGTGCCGACCGCGGACCCGGCGGATCCACCTGACGGAGAGGAGACGCCGGTTGTCCCCGCCCTCGAGGTCCCCACGTCCATGCGGACCGTCACCGTCGTCGTCCCCGATCCTCTCGGCCTCGACGCCGGCGACACGGTCGACGTGCTCGTGACGCTCGACGCGGACATCGCCACCGACGCGACGGCGGCCCTACGGGTCGTGAGGCGTGCCACCGTCCGGTCGGTGGCCCCGGCCGACACAGGCCCGGGCGAGGTCACGGTCTCGCTCATCGTGACGCCCGATGATGTGGGGCGGGTCGAGTTCGCGTCCCGCCGCGGCACCGTGGCCCTGAGCCTCACACCGGCTGCGGAGGACGGTGCGGCCCCGAGCGAACCCCTGCCCCCCGACGGGTCAGCCGGTGGGGGATCGGACCCCGGTCACGATGAGGATCACGACGAGTAGGGCGGCCGCGAAACGCCATATCACGAAGACGAGGAGGGTGCGGCGGCGCAGGAACGAGAGCAGCCACTCGATCGCGAGCCAGCCCGTGAGCGCCGACGCTGCCACACCCACGACGAGCTGTCCGATGCCGATGCCCGCCGGCAGAGGCTCTGTGACGAGCTCGTACATCTTGTACGCCACGACACCAGCTGTGATCGGGAGGGAGAGGAGGAACGAGAAGCGCACGGCGGTGACCCGCGTGAGGTCTCGCAGGATGCCGGCTGTGATCGTGATACCCGAGCGCGAGGTACCGGGGATGAGGGCGATTGCCTGCGCCGCACCGACGAAGAGCGCATCCTTGAAGGTGAGCGATTCGAGCTCGCGGTTCGTGGAGGAGAACCTGTCCACGAGGTACATGACCACACCGAACGCGGCCAGCGTGATCGCGATCACCCACGCGTCGCTCAGGACCTCGGTGATGACGTCCTCGAACACGAAACCCACGATGGCGGCGGGCACGCTGCCGATGAGGAGATAGACCACGAGCCTCTGCTCGAACGTGTCGACGCGCCGTTCCCGCACGATGCTCCACGCCGACAGGAGCAGGTCCTTCACGTCGGCGCGCAGGGCGACGACAACGGCGACCAGGGTCCCGAGATGGAGGGCGACGTCGAACGTCTTCTCGGCCGCGGGGCTGAGGAAATCCCATCCGAACACCCAGGGGACGAGGACGAGATGCCCGGACGAGGAGACCGGGATGAACTCCGTGAGGCCCTGCACGATCCCGAGGATCAATGCCTGCAGATAAGTCACGGCCCGGCGGTCTCCCCCAACGCGTCCCCCGCCCCGCCTCCGTCGCCGGACACGGCGGCGGGCAGGCCGTGTGACGCCCTCACGACCTGGATGAGCTCCGCCAGCATCTCGCTCACCCTGAAGTCCTTCGGTGTGTAGACCCCAGCCACACCCAGCTTGCGCAGGACCCCGGCATCGTCGTCGGGGATGATCCCTCCCACGAAGACCGGAACGTCGACGAGGCCCATGTCGTCGAGCAGGCGCAGGACCTCCGGGACGAGCTCCATGTGGGAACCGGAGAGGACCGAGAGACCGACCGCGTGCACCGACTCCTCGAGCGCGGCGCTCGCGATCTGGCCGGGACTCAGTCGTATGCCCTGGTAGACCACCTCGAAACCTGCATCCCGGGCTCGCAGCGCGATCTGTTCGGCGCCGTTGGAGTGGCCGTCGAGGCCCGGCTTGCCGATGAGGAGCTTGAGGGGACGCCCGAGGTCGCGCGACGTGGCGGCGACCGTGGAACGCAGCGTACGCAGGGCGTCGCCACCGGCCACGACGGACGCGGCTCCGGCGAGTCCCGTGGGTGCACGGTATTCGCCGAAGACGGCGCGGAGTGTGCCGGCCCATTCCCCCGTCGTGACACCGGCATGGGCGCAGCGGATGGACGGCAACATGATGTTGCCGGCGGACTCCGCCGTCTCGCGCAGCTCGGCGAGGGCATCGGCGACACGGGCACCGTCACGCGTCACCCTCAGTTCGCCGAGGCGGCGGACCTGATCCGCCTCCGCCTCCGGATGAGGGGTCATGAAGGCCACGGACTCCCCTGCGAGGAGCGGGTTGGGCTCGGCCTCGGTGAACATGTTCACGCCCACCACGACCTTCTCGCCCGATTCGATCGCCGCGACTCGCCGCGCGTTGGACTCGACGAGGCGGCTCTTCACGTAGCCGGTGTCGATGGCGACGAGCATCCCCCCCATCTCGTCTATGCGAGCCAGTTCCTCGGCCGCCTCGGCGACGAGCTGGTCCGTCTTGGCTTCGATGACGTGCGAGCCCTCGAAGATGTCGTCGTACTCGAGCAGATCCGTCTCGTAGGCGAGCACCTGCTGCATGCGCAGCGACCACTGCTGGTCCCACGGTGTGGGCAGGCCGAGCGCCTCGTTCCAGGCGGGCAGTTGCAGGGCACGGCACCGCGCGTCACGTGACAGGGTGACGCCGAGCATCTCGAGGACGATGCGCTGCACGTTGTTCTCGGGTTGCTGCTCGGTCAGGCCGAGCGAGTTCACCTGGACCCCGTACCGGTAGCGGCGCATGCGCGGGTCCTCGATCCCGTAGCGCTCGAGGAGGAGTCCGTCCCACATCCGCCGGAAGGCCCGCATCTTGCAGACCTCCTCCACGAAGCGGATCGACGTGTCGTTGAAGAAGCTGATCGCGCCACAGACCCGCCCGAAGTCCTCGGGTGCCACCTGGCCGCTCTCGCGCACCGCATCGAGGATCTGGATCGCCATGGCGAGGCCGAAGGCCAGCTCCTGCTCCGGTGTCGCCCCCGCCTCCTGCAGGTGGTAGGGGCAGACGTTCACGGGGTTCCACTTCGGCATGTGGTTCACGGTGTAAACGATCGTGTCGACCGTGAGACGCAGCGAGGCTGCCGGGGGGAAGATGAAGGTCCCGCGGGACAGGTACTCCTTCTGGATGTCGTTCTGCGTCGTGCCCGACAGCTTCGAGAGATCGGCTCCCTGGTCCTCGGCGACGGCGACGTAGAGGGCGAGGAGCCACGCTGCCGTGGCGTTGATCGTCATCGACGTGTTCATCGACTCGAGGGGAATCCCGTCGCAGAGCGTGTGCATGTCCGCGATCGAGGAGACGGGAACCCCGACCTTGCCCACCTCGCCGAAAGCCTGGGGCGCGTCGGCGTCGTAGCCAGTCTGCGTGGGGAGATCGAACGCGATCGAGAGGCCTGTCTGTCCCTTCGCGAGGTTCTTCTTGTAGAGAGCGTTCGACGCCGCGGCGGACGTATGCCCCGAATACGTCCGGAACACCCACGGTCTGTCCCTCTCGCGGTCTGGCATACGCAAGGATCCCTCGCCGAAGTGGGAGCGTGCAACCTCCACCGTGTGTGGGACCTGCCCCTGCCCCCTCCTTGCAGGATCGTCCTACGTCCGCGCAGAAGGATCGTCCGCATGGAATCACAGGCGCCGGAACAGCGCGACATCTCGGCCGAGCCGACTGAGGGCACGGCCACGCATCCTGAGTCCTGCCGGATCTGCGGCGCGACCCTCGACGGGCCCTTCCTCACCGGTGGCAAGTGGCGCGTTCAGGCCTGCCGTTCCTGTACCGCAGCCTCGCTTGTCCCGCTGCCGACACCCGAGGTCCTCGACGAGGCCTACCACCAAGGCGGATATGCCGACGAGCGGGGTCAGGTCCCCGCTCCCGTCGATCGCCTGCTCGACAGGTTCAGCCGGCGACGACTCGAGTTCGCTGCCGGAGACAAGCGGTCAGGACGGTTCCTCGAAGTCGGCAGTGGCAAGGGCCGCCTCCTCAAGGTCGCGCGCGCGAAGGGATTCGACCCGGTCGGGATCGAGCCCCACAGCGGCCGGCGCGAGTTCGGCACGAACCGCTACGACATCGACGTGTTCAACGGACCACTCGCCGATTTCCCCCCCGAACGGGGACCCTTCGACGTCATCGCCATGTGGCACGTCCTGGAGCACGTGCCCGAGCCTGTGGACTTCCTACGCCAGGTCGGCAAGCTCCTCGCTGACGACGGTCGCCTCGCCATCGAGGTTCCGAACCTGCGCGGTTGGGCCAGGTACGTGACGGGTGACGCCTGGTTCCCCTGGCAACTCCCGTATCACCTCGTGCACTTCACCCCGAAGGCGATGGAGATCGCACTCGACCGCGCAGGGTTCGAGATGACGTCGATAACGACGCGGAGCCTGGAGATGCAGATCCTGTGCTGGTCACAGTCGGTTCTCAATCGCCTCAGCGGCACGGACGAGCTCTCCTACCGCCTCCTGAAACGGAATTGGCAGCCGGAGTCGAAGGAGGACTGGAAGGACCTCGCCCGCTTGGCAGGCGCCGGCCTCGGCCTCGCGGTCCTCTCGCCGTTCATCCTCGCCGCGGCCGCCGTCGAAGCCGACCTCGGGGGTGGGACCGTGGTGCGGGTGGCTGCCCGCAAGGTCTGAGCCCTTCAGGCGGAGGGCGGGATGATGCGCGGCCGCCACCCCGCGCGGTGAGGTGGGTGCCGTTCACCGACGACGATCCCCTCGCGCATGGCCGACACGAGGTCGTCCGGCCCGTCGAAGTCGGGGAGCTCGAGCCAGGCCGCGCCGATCTCGTCCGGGTAGTGGGCGTCGGAGCCTGCCCCGCCCGGCAGGCCCCGCGAGGTCGCGAATGCCGCTGCGGAGGCGTTGACTCCGTCCGACGGGTTCCGTGAGTTGAACACCTCGATCGCGTCCACGAGGCCCGCCTCCACGAGCTCGTCCATGTCGGGGGCGGACATGGCGTGGTTGCGCGGCCCGATCGGGTGCGGCACGTACACGATCCCTCCCTGTGCCCGGATGCGACGTGCGCACTCGGTGGCGGGGAGGCCGAAGCTCACGCGTTCGTCGATGAAGAGGCCGATGAGCTCCCCCGCCTGCGTCTTGATCTCGGATCCGACGATGACGCGCACGTCGAGGTCTCCACTCAGCGTGTGCGCGACGTGGACGGCGTTGTGGTCCGTGACGCAGACGACATCGAGGTCGGCGGCGACGACGGCGTCCTCGAACTCCTCGATCGACGTGACGGCATCCCCGGAACCGTAAGTGTGCATGTGGAAGTCCATCCGAACGATCCCCGCCCGCTTCGGGCCGGCATCGGCAGGCGCGACCGGCACGTAACGGGGGTCGATCGGTTCGGCGGGCACACCCGGCTCTTCCACGCGGCGAGTATTGCAGTGGGCTCAAGGGGCGTGAAGCCGCTCCGCCAGCCACGTCACGGATCCAAGGATCTCCTGGAGGGGGACGTCGAAGTGCCCACCCCGGTTCCGGCGGATCTCGAGGTCGGCGTTGTACATGGCGGCGTGGAGGGCCGTGACGGAGCCCGCGGGAAACAGCTCGTCGTCGACCTGGTGGAGGAACCGAACGGGGCACGCAAGACTGCGGGCCGCCGCGTGCATGTTCTCGGCCAGGGACGGGACGACTCCGGCGAGACCGAGGACAGCGGCGGCGACAGACACGCGGGCGGCAACACCGATCCCCATGACCGTCCCGAGGCTCAGGCCCCAGTAGCCGACGGGGCCCAGATCGTGCTCGTCCACGAACCCGTCCAGTGCCACCTCCCATTCCTTGGTCGCCATCACCCAGACCTCGGGATCACAGATGAGAGACGCCGCACGGCGCAGGATCTCCTCGGGTGAGTCACCCGGCTCCTCGGCCTGACGGCCGTGCCCGGGCCAGTCGCAGGCGAGCACGGCACAACCACGCTTGCCGAAGGCATTCGCGATCGCGGTGATCTCCTCGGCGTCCTCGGAGCGGCCCCCTCCGTGCCCGAGGACAACGACCGGTGTACGTCGACTCTCGTCGGGGACGCCTCGCTCCGGCAGCCACGTGCGCATCGCTGCTCCTCCCTCGCCTGCTACCCAGTGCCCCTGCTCTGCGGAGAGATTCACCGGCACGAGCGCTCCTTCCTCGTGGCGAGCTCGCTCTCAACGTCCCCCGAGCGTCATCTCGCCGACGAGGATGGGGACGGCGGGCCCTCCCGAGAGCATGCGGACCTGCGAGCCTGTCGCGACGATGTCGAGGAGGATCCGCTGGATCGTCGAGGCGATCGTTGCCTCACGGAAGGGCTCACCGAGTCCCCCCGCGGAGACGCGCAGGCCCTCCGCCCCGACCGAGAAGTCGCCGGAGACGGGATTCACGCCCGAGTGCAGGCCCTGCACGCTCTGCACGTAGATGCCCCCCTCGGCCCGGCTCATCAGGGTCTCGATCGGGAGGTCGGTTCCGGGGCGGAATCCGACGGAACGCATGCCGACGCCGGGGGTTGACACGTAGGACGCCCGCGTCGCGTTTCCAGACGTCGTGGTCGCGGATCTTGCCGCGGTCCAGACATTCTGCGCGAACCCCTGCAGGACACCTTCGCGAACGAACTCGTTGCGGCGCGTGGCGACACCCTCGGCGTCGAAGGGCGCGGCACCGAAGGCATCGGTGTCGGTCGGGTCGTCGAAGAAGGTGACCGCGGACGAGGCGATGGCCTCCCCGCATCGGTCACCGAAGATGCTGCGGCCCTTCAGGACCGCTTCGCCGCTCAGGGTCCCCGCCACGACTCCGGCGATCTGGGCCGACACGAACGGGTCGAAGAGGACCGGCAGACGACTGCTGGCCGGTCTGGTCGCACCGAGCATGCGCAGGGAGCGATCGGCCGCCTCCGCGCACACGCGATCGGGGTCGAGGTCCGCCGGGTCACGGGCGAGGTCATACCCGAACCCCGTCTGCGTCTGCCCCTCGGCCTCGACGATCGCGTAGGCACTGACGGACGAGATCGTCCGCTCCTGCTGTCTCGACAGGCCGTTCGAGTTCGCGACGGCAGAGCGGACCTGGGCGTCGCCGTATCCGGCTTCGACTGTGCGGATACGCGGATCCGTGTCGCGCAGGCTCTTCGCGAGGTCGAGCACCAACGCCAGTTTGGTGTCGGTTCCCGTCCGATCGAATGCGGGAGCGACGAGGTCGAGCTCCGGCACGGCGACGGCCGCGTCCGCTTCGGACGGCAGGGTGAGCGCCGTGTCCGTACCGGCGAACGCGGTGTTGTCCCGGGCGTCTGCGAGGACCTCGAACGCGGCGTCCTCCGCGAGGATCCCGGCGTAGGCGAATCCCTGCCTCTCTTCCCTGATCACACGAACACCGATGCCTGCGATCTCGGCCGAGGTGAGGCTCTCGATCTCGTCGTCGTGGACGTCGATATCCAGGTCCCGCCGGCGCACTACGTAGGCCTCGACCTGCTCGCCGGGATCGGCGCGGTCCACCACTGCGCGGGCGAGGTCGACGGGTTCGGGGCTCATGTCGCTGTCCCGCCGATCGTCACCTCGGTCACGCGCAGCGTGGGCTGCCCGGACGTGACCGGTACGCCCTGGCCCTGCTTGCCGCATGTACCCGGCCACGTGTCGAAGTCCGATCCGATCACGTCGATTCGGGCGAGCACGTCGGGTCCGTTGCCCATCATGTTCGCCCCCCGGATCGGCCGTGTGATCTCGCCGTCCTCGATCAGGTATGCCTCCGACATGCCGAACACGAAGTCCCCCGTGGCCGTGTTCACGGACCCGCCGGCGAGACTCGCCACGTAGATGCCTCGTTCCGTGCCGGCCACGATGTCCTCCGGGTCGGTCTCGCCGGGCAGGAGGAGCGTGTTCGTCATGCGGGCCAGGGGCAGGTGCCGGTACGACTGGCGGCGCCCGTTGCCGCTCAGCTCACGGCCGTCCTTGCGTGCCCGCGTGCCGTCCCACATGTAGTCCTCGAGGACCCCGTCCCGGATGAGCGTGTTGCGGCGCACGGGCGCCCCCTCGTCGTCGATCCCGGCCGTCCCCCAGCCTCGCTCGTACCCACCGTCGTCCACCAGCGTGACCAGGGGGGAGGCGACCCGCTCGCCGATCTTGCCCGCAAACACCGACTGGTCCTTCTGCACATGGTCGGCTTCGAGTCCGTGTCCGCACGCCTCATGGAAGAGGACCCCCCCGGCGCCCTTCTCGAGCACGACCGTCGACGGTCCGGCGGGGGCGGGTTCGGCCTCGAGGAGGGTTACAGCCTTGCGGGCGGCCTCACGCCCGACCTCCGCCGGATCGACACGGTCGAAGAACTCCCAGCCACCCGTGTAGCCGGGGGCATGCATGCCGGTCTGCATGCCCGTGTCACCCACGGCTACGGCTTGCACGTACAGGCGGACGCGTTGTGTCGTGTCCTGTGCCCACACCCCGTCGCTGTTCGCGACGAGGATTCGCCGTGTGGAATCGGCGTACCAGCCCGAGACCTGGCTCACGTCCCCGGAGTACGCGCGGGCGGCCTCCTCGGCAGCCCGGAGCCTGGCGACCTTCTCGGCCTTGGGAACCGAGGCGACATCGACGTCGATCGCATGGTGTGCGCCCTGCACATCCCTGAACGCGGTGGTCGTGCCCGGCGCCTCACCCGCACGTGCGGCTGCCGCCGCCTCGCGAGCTGCCTCGCGCAGCCCGCGAGCGGACAGGTCGGCCGTGTGGGCGAAACCGGTCATGTCGTCTTTGACGACGCGGATGCCGGCACCCCGCTCACGGCCCGAGACGAGCTCCTCTATCCGGCCGTCATCGAGACTCGTCGTCTGGGACCTCCGGCCCTCGACGAAGATCTCGGCGAAATCCCCTCCCGAGTGCAACGCCGTCTGCAGCACGCTCTCGGCGAGGTCTCTCTCCAGCACGTGGAATTCCCCCCGATCGGTACGCGGTCCCTTCCCGCCGTCCGTAGTATGTCCCCGGCCCGGAGAGGTGCCAAGCAGATTCGACACGAGAGGTCGTGGGAGATGCCTCCGAGACCCGGACACTCCGCCAAGATCACGCTCACCGTCACACCCGAGGACACTGCCCTCGCGCTCGGCTCGGGCGACGTCGAGGTCCTCGCCACTCCCCGTCTCGTCGGCCTGTGCGAGCGGGCCGCCGTCCTCTCCCTCGCCGACC
>JADZDR010000092.1 GCA_020850945.1 Acidimicrobiia bacterium
AGACGTCTGTGCCGGCTACCAGGGCCATGAGAGTGGCCACTGTTGAGAGCACCTTGAACCCGCCCACGGCCAACACGATGGGCGCCGGGTCAGGCCCGTTCGTCAGCAGGCGAGCCAGGAGCTCGCACAGGTTCGCGAACCCTTCGGACTCGAGGGCTGCCATCGTCGGGTCGATGCCCTGCACTCCACAGCAGTCGACGTCGATATCGACACTTTCCTCTTGCCAAGTTTTACATAGCCCCGTGGCGAGCAGATGCGCCGCCCTGTCGCTTGCGGGATTGGCGCCGTGGACGAGGACGACGTGAAGTCCGTCGGCGTCTTCCCCGGACTCCTGGAGTCTGCGCCGCAACAGGTTCAGCGCCGACGCGACGGGGTCGCGCTGCCATGCCCAGCGCTTGGTGTCCCGACCCATAAGGAACTCATCGATGAACGGCTTGGTTGCGGGACGTTCCAGGTACTCGATCGCGGCGTCTTCTGCGTCGGGCCAGCCGCGAACGAGACCGTCTTTCAGGCGCAACTTAGCGACGGGCTGGTCCTTCTTCGTTTCGAGGAAGCGTACGAACTTCCCGTGAATGCCCGTCCCGGTCGTGGCGACGATCGTGCGCACGAGCCTCCCTCACGGTTGCGGCATTGAGCAGCATACCGGGTTGGCCAGGGAGCGTCCTTCCACGACGCGGCCTCTGATGATTCCCTGCTGTCGAATCCCATGTTCTGAGCGGAGCCTCGGGGTCGGAGCGGCGTCTTCGCTGTCGATTCCGCAGATCTCCGTCACCGCTGTCTTCACACGCTGCCGGAACCGTTCTTGCACACCTCGCTTGGCATCTATCGGAGGAGGAGAGGTGGCAGGAACGAAGCGAGCACAACGAGGCCGCAACTTCCGTCGGATCGTCGTCGCTCTGGTCATAGGTCTGGCATGCGCAGCGGTCGTTCCCGCTGGGCATGCAGCGGAGACGCCCCCTTGCGTCACGCCTGCAGGCCGGGGTCGCCTCGTCGAGTTGGACGTGGTCGCGCCGCTCGACGACTCTGTGAGCGCCCCGGAGAACGATCCCGAGGCGGTCCGCTATCAGGCGGCGGAGGTCCTGCGAGGCTTCCTCGAGTCGGTGTCGACGTGCGGACTCGACCATCGGTTGGCGTTCGTGCACTACGGCACCTCCGCTCCCGCCGAGCTCGCCACGCCGTTGGTTCCGGTGTCTGACCCCGGTGGGGTCCTTGCGGCGTCGTTGGTGCCTCTTCAGCTCGGCTACACCAACTTCGTTCCGGCACTCGAGCGTGTCGCCGAGATCCTGAACGGCGCCGAGGAAGACGGCCGGCAGCGGATCGTCGTCTTCTACACCGACGGCCTGCCCGACGACGGATCAGGCCGTCCGCTCGCCGAGCAATTCGCCGACATCGCGGCTGCGCTCGGGCGTCTCGGCCAGGTTCGTGTCCACCTACTCGCGAGGATCGCGGACGATGCCGCGTGGGCGAGCGTCGAGCCGTACTGGTCGGAGCTGGGACTCGCCTCGGTGCAGCGTCTTGGCTCGGTCGATGAGCTCGGCGCCCGGTACCTGGGGATCCTGCGGAGCGAGCTCGGGCTTGGCCGCGGAGACGAGGCTGAGCTCGTCCGGCGGGGCGACGAGATGCGGATCGAGCTGCCTCCCTACCTCGAGGGACTCACTGTCACCGCGCTGGCCGCCGAGTCCGGTGCGGAACTCGAGATCGTCGGGCCCGACGGCGCTGTCGATCCGGACATGCAGACCGAGTCGGGCAGGGCGCAGGTGCTCGGAGTGCGCGATCCGGAGGCCGGCGAGTGGAGGGTGCGGCTCGTGAGCGGCGGACCTGTTGCCGTAGCGCTCGACAGGGTGCCCCTGGTCGCCCGTCTCGTCTCGCCGCCGGCAACGGCACCGCAGGGGCGGCCCTTGCGGATCGAGGCCACCTTCCTCACTTCGGATGGCCGTGCCCTACCGGCGATAGACGACAAGCCGCGCTTCCAGGGCGCCACCGTAGTCCGCCCCGATGGCAGCAGCGCGCGTGTCGAGCTCGAAGAGATCGACGCCGGCCGGTTCAGGGCGACCGAGACCGTGCCGACACCGGTCCCGGGGCGGTACGAGGTGACGTTGACACTGCGTGGCGCGACCGAGGCCGCTGCAGCCGAGACCACCGTTCCGGTCGACGTGGTGGCCGTGCCCTACCTCGAATCGATGGCTCCGCGCCGTTGGGTGACAGCGGGACAACCGGTCGTTGCCGAAGCCGACCTGCTCCTGGGGGGCGAGCCCGTAGAACCTGCTGCCGCGTTCGCCGAGGACCCGCGGGGAGTCGCCGTCGCCCGTCTCTTCTCGGACGGAGCCCTCCTCGAGACGCGCAGCATGCAGCCGTTCGAACATGCGGGCTTCCGGGTCGAGTTCCACACGCGCGCACAGCCGGGGACCAGCTATGAGGTCGAGACGGAGCTCGGCGGGCTGCTCGTGGACGGGACAGCTGTCGCCGAGACCTGGCGCGGAGACCCCTTCGATGTGCGCCGCACCCTCTGGCAGCAAATCGAACGAGCACTGGCATGGACAGGGCTAGCCCTTGCAGTGGGAATTGTGCTCCTCCTCCTGGCCGCCACAATCGCCTTCTTCCGCCTCGAGCGGGTGCATCGGCGCGTCGACCTGGAGACCGGTCCGGTGTTCATGGCCGGCAGGCGGCTTAGACGCGTCCGAGTCACAACAGGCGGTGACGGGCGCCTGTGGATCTGGCAGGGCAGCGACGGGATCGTTCGCACAACCCGCCGTCTTCTCCCCATCCCCATCGGGGCGACTGCTCACCCGCGAGCCCGCGTCAAGTGAGACGTCGGAACCGGTCTTGCTGATCGTGCATGAAGCCGCGCCCAGTTCGGGTCGGCCACGAACCAAGGAGCCACGAACATGTCGGCAATGATCATCTCCGCCGGTGGCGGGGGGAAAGAGACCATCACCCTCGTCACCCGCGACGTCACGCGCCGCGAGGGTCTCACCGACGCGGGGCTCATTCCCCTCGTCGGGGACGGACCTGTGTATGAGGGCTACGCCCAGATCCCCGACGGAACCCCACCCGAGGGCTGGGACCTCGGACTCGAACCGGGTGACCCGGGCTACGTGCAGTTCACGGCAGACCAGCGAGGCACGATCGAACGCGCCAAGGACGGCGCACGTACCGAGATCCCCTGGCTGGTCCAGTCGGACGCGAAGACCCTCCCGACCGGCGACGACGCGGCACCCGAGGCAGGCTTCGGCGGCATCCGCGTCTCTGCCGCGATCTCGGCCGACCTCGCTGAACGCGACCTCGAGCGCGAGCTTATGCCCGCGGTCGCCGCGCTCGAAGAAGCGACCCCGGCAGGCCGATTGCCCCTCGTCGTGCTCGTCTACAGCACGGCAGGCGGTACCGGATGCGGCTACGGTCCCAGGCTCGGCCGGGTGATACGGCGGGCAATCGACGGCGACGTGCGGATCGTCGAAGTGATCATCACACCACTCGCCTTTCGCAAGCTCGCAGAGGACGGTCTCGTCGCCGCCAGTACCGTCGCGGCGCTACGTGAGGTCGTGCGTGACGGTCACTCCGGTCGCGGCGGGGGGATCACGATCCCTGTCGGCGTCCCCCCAGAGGCCCTGAGAACGGCCAATGCCCGCGAAGGCACCCTGGCGACGGTCTCCGGCTTCATCGCCTTCCTCGCCCGCGACCACCAGTTCGCCGAGCCTGAGTTCGTCGACTGGACCGCCCGGCTCGCGAACCGGCCCGCCGATGCAGCCTTCGTCGTACCCGGCTACGCCGAAGCCGGCCTCCCCGTCGAGCAGTACGCCCGCATCTTCTCCGCGCACGTGGCTGCCGAGGTCTATGAGATGCTCGTACCCGACCACGTTGATGCCGAAACGCTCGCCCGGACGACAGAGGGAATGTTGAGCGGTGACGGTCTCCTCGGTCAACTCGCACCGATCAGTGCGGTCGGCCCGACGCACGATCTCCCGAACTTCATCTACGACGGTCCGAGCCACCGCGAGATCATCGAGTCACTCGACCCCGCACGGCAGGTGGAGCTGCCCACCCTGCCCGACCTGGCCCAGATGTTCACCCCAGGATTGTTGGCCCGCACGAATCCTGAGGAGATCATTTCCGCTGCGACCGCAGAGGTCATCCGATACCTCGGCGCCGCCGACCGGACCGGCGCGACAGGGACTGCCTTCGACAGCCTCGACGGGATCCTCGACGACCTCGGTGCGCGGATCGTCGCCCACGTGAACAGCCACATCTTCGACCGCTGTGTGGCACTGCTCGACAGCGACGACGCCCCACGGCCACTTTCCGTACAGCCAAGCGTGGGCGTGCTGCTCCAGCGCGCACTCAAGAACGCCGCCGGTGTCGGCGACGCCGCCGCCGACCGTCTCGAGATCGAGCGTGACAAGCTGAGCGGCCAGCCACTGCAGAACGCGCGAGAAGCACGCGAAGACGCCGCCGCCGACCTGCGAAACGCGCCGAGCCGCAAGCGGGCAACCGTCTACCTGCAGGCAGCACAGGACGAGATGGAACTCTCCGCGTGGGTCGCCACAATGGAAACCGCCGTCACGGCGGCACGCAAACAAGCGGGCGTGTACCGCCGGATCGCAGCTGAGTTCGACACCTGGCTCACGACACTGCGATCGGCCCGAGACTACGCCCGAGAGGAAGAGAGAGTTGCGACACGTCAACTCGAGTACGACGCCTCCCGACCCGTCACCACCGTCCTGCCCACCGAGGAGGTCGCTCGCCAGCAGCTCCGGGCTCGGCACACCGAAGGGCAGGCGCGAGCGATGCTCGAACACATCGCACTCCGTCCAGGACGACGTGAGGACGGCCGCTTCGAACTGCACATCCGCCACGACGAGATCCAGGACTTCATGCCCGTCGTGCAGGCAATCGACTCCGACGATCCACTGTTCTCTCCCGTCCTTGCCATGGCCGGAGTGCGAGAGCGGATCGTTCCCGGCCTTCGCCGCCTCTCACTGGTCGACGCGCTCTGCCTCGACCTGCGTGCCTGGCTTGCCGACAGAGGCGGCAACGCCACCAACGAACTCATCGACGAGTTCCTCACCGACCGGCTAGCCGAGCTCGAACGCAACGCCGTGCCGGTGTCCGAGACGACTCGCGGTGATGGCGTCTTCGCACACACCTGGGGACGGCTTCTGTACGACGGCCGGCCCCCGACAGACCGCTCAGGAGACGGGCTTCCCGCCCGTGTGGCGGAACGGCTGCGAGCTGCTGTCGGACGGCAGTACTCTCACGTCGGCGCCGTGCCAGACGTGTACGGAGCAGGAATCGTCCGGGTGAATGTCGGTGTCGGGGTTGCGCTCTCACACCTCGAGGGCTTTACGCCACTCGTTGCCCGCTACTTCGCACACCACAGTGCCGAGTCGCGCCAGGATCCTTCCTTCAGGGCCGTCCACGCGAACCTGGGGGACCGGACTGCCCACATGATCGAGCAGTTCCTCCACACAGAGGCCGGCCGACTCGACGGCGGCCGCCTCCTCGCCCCGTCCGTGGTGGATCTGCTCGAGGACGTCGAGGCCGTACGGCTCGTCGCCCGTCTGTACGCCACCGCCAATCTGCCGGTGGCGGTTCCCGACGACCCCAACGACCCGGCCCGCGTCGTCATCGAGGTCGAAGTCGCCTCCGGACGCCGTTCGTTCGACCTCGGGGAGGATTGGAACCTCGGCGCGGTCTGTGCAGAAGCGGTTTCGGGTCCAAATGCCGCAATCGTCAAGCGTGAGCTCAAGGCGCGCTGGGAGGACTACGTCGAGAAGCTCCGCGGGACGGAAGGCAACGACGTACGTCCCGTGATCCACGAGCAACTGCGCACCGCCGCCGACACGCTCACACTCCCGCCCGTCCCCGCTGGACAGGCCGGCACAGTCGACCGCGGAGACCTCGAACTCGTCTTCTGGACCCTGCTAAAGGCCACAGACCGCCAACTCGGTATCGAACACCCCCCGGCATGACCGGCTCACGACCTCCAGGTGCCTGCGTCGCCTCGCGGCGCAGGCACCACCTACCTCGTCGGTCGGTGCCCGCACGCCGACGCCACAACCGGATCGGCACGTACTCCAACCGGAGGCGTCGGCGTGCGCCGACCTTCAGCCACGTGGCAATTGCCATAGGCCTGCTCGCCGCCGTCGCTGTCGCGGTCGTCACGGCCATGGCCGCACGGACGAGCGGGAACGTGCCGGGAACGGCACCACCACGAGACACGGCGGTAGCAGACGACACGAGTCGCGGGAATGCAGCCACAGAAGACATGGCGCTCGCCCTCGACCGGCTCAACACCGTCCGGGGCGACCTTGGCCTGTCGCTCGTCTCGGAAGACCCCACCCTTTCGGCACACGCCTTCGAAGCTGCCCGCTACATGGTCACGAACGAGACTCTCACACATCACCCCGAACCCGGCCGACCTGCCTACACCGAGTCGGCGGCGTACGGCGCAAGCCACAGTGTGCTCAGCTACCGATGGTCGAGTGCCGCCGGCCAAGCCGGAACGGCCACCGACGCAGTCAACCGACTCCTCAACGCTCCCTACCATGCCCTCGCCATGCTCGAACCGCGCCTCGGCGACGTCGGCATCGGCTACCACACCGATGGCTACGCAGCGGCCACCGCGATCGACGTCATGACAAACCGCGAGAGCACCAATGACGCCGACTCTGACCGCACCCGGATCATGTTCCCCACGATGAACGTTCCACCGACCGCCCTCACCTTCGACGGCGAGACACCGAATCCGCTCGTGAACTGCCCCGGCTACCTGCCCGGCCAGACCGGCTCGGCGATTCTCTTCGGCGCCGCTGTCGACGAGCATGCCTCGATCTCGAACGCGGTCGCCACACTCACAGTCGCTGGGACGGCAACCGAGACGTGCGTGATCACCGCTGCAGACGACCGGAACGGCCCGTACCTCTCGGATAACCAGATCATGGCCTTCCCGGCGCAACCACTCCAGGCCGGCATCACTCACACGGTTGAGATCCGTTGGACCGACTCGGCAACCGGCCAACCGACCACCGTGCAGTGGACGTTCATCCCGTGATGCACGTGCCGTTCCCCTTCTGGTCTGGTGCTGTAGGTCGGCAGCGTCGCTTCCACGGCTCCAGCAGGACCTACTGGCGTGTCGACGAGCGATGGAGCGTGGAATCGGAACTCTGGTGCGTTGTCATGCGTCTCATCACAGGCAACCCAGATGACACAATCCGCTTCGAGATATCCGTTGACATCGTGGCCAAGGAGCGGTGCGCCACACCCCGGCGGAGCAACTGGGCGCCCATCACACGGACTTGCCTAGCCAATCACGCGTGGCGGCCCAACGTCCTCCCGGCGAGGATCACCGAGGCACCCACGACACAAGTGCGCTCACGGCAGTCCTATCTTCGGCTCGCTTCGGGCGAGTGACCGGCGCGCGATGCTGCAGATAGCCTTAAAAGCAACTAAAGTCGGATAATGCGGGTACACTCTGGTTATGACCAGAGATTCCCTGCGGCGGACCGTGGGCTGCGATGGGGAGAAGGCTCAAGGCCGGCGCCCCCTGTTCATGTTCACTGGCTGGCTCGCGTTCCTGGGGGCGATCCTGGCCGTCGCCCTGTGGGCGGGGCGGTTCCCGGCGCTACAGGTGGAGTGGGGGAGTCTGGAACTGTGGCTGGCGACGGCGGCGCCGGGTGACATAGCGGCTGCGATCCTCCGCCAGGCGGTGATCGTGTGCGCGGGCTTTCAGCTCCTTATGTCGTTCCTGTATCTCGCTGCGAAGCTCTCGCGCGTCCCGGCGGCGATCCGGGCTGTGGAGTGGGCGACGCTGCCGATCACGCGGCGCCTGGTGCATCGGGTTGTGGCGGTCTCGATGGCCGCCTCGATGGTCGGGCCAGTGGGGACTCGGGTGGGATCCATCTCAACGGTGCGTGCGTCATCGGTCGTGGCGGACAGACCGCCGATCGGGGTGATCATCGACGAGGAGACCGACTCCGAGGTGCCGTCGCCGAATGACTCTCCGGCAGAGGATCTTCCGGTCGTCCCCGAGGTGCCGCCGATCACGGCTCCTGCGTCCGAGACGCCGCCCACAGACGCCGCAAGTGAGTTTGAGGAACCCGATCAGCGAGAGGAGGTGAGCGCAGGGGAAGCGTCGGAGCTCGATCCCGACCCGGTATCGCCAATCACATCCACGCCTGAGACGGACGAGAACGCCGGGCCGGGATCGGCCGACGCAGCTGGAACAGCAGGCGCCACGACATACGTCGTGGTGCGCGGCGACAACCTGTGGACGATCGCCGCCACCCACCTCGCCTCGCACGGGGGCGCCGACCCGTCGACGTCGAGTGTCGCCCGCTACTGGCGTGCTGTGATCGACGCCAACCTTGCCGGTCTGCGATCGGGGAACCCGAACCTGATCTATCCCGGCGAAGTCCTCACGCTGCCGCCGGTAGGCACCCTTGCCGAGGGCCTGGCCGATGAGGGGGCGTCGCAATGACCTCTCTTGTCCGCGGGCGGCGCAGGCGATCCGAAGACCCCGAGGACGACCTGTACCGCGACGACCCGTACGAGAAAGATGACTACGAGTTTCGCGTCCGACGCCCACGGAGAGATCGGCGTCGCTGGTCACCCCGGCGGAGCAGGCGACGGGCCCGGAGAGAGTCCTCACTGCGCCGCGTGGCACGCGACCTGCGCGGGGACGTGCCCCCGCTGGAGTTGCAGACGCCCCTCCTCGCCAGAGCGGTCGGCTGGCTGCTCGTCCTCGGCGTCGCTGCAGGCTTCGCTGCCCTGGCCGTCACGATGTGGACGCATGGCAGCAGCGAGACCGCGACGGTCACTTCACGAGGAGCCGAGGACATCGCAGCGGAGACGGGTCCGTCCGGATGGGCAGAGCTGTACGTGAGCGAGTTTCTCGCCGCGGGGCAGGGGACCGAGCATCGCCTCGACCCTTACCTCGAGGCCCAGAGCAGGCCGGCGCTCGCGGCGACGCCGAACAGCCTCTACGCCTCGGCGGTCTCGACACTCTCGGCCGAGGAGGTCGAGGACCGCTACTGGGCGGTTGTCGTCGCCGCCCACGTTCTCGCCCGCAACGGCGAAGCTGACGGGTACCGGTCGGCAGGAACCCGCTACTACGCGGTGGGCGTGCACGAACTGGACGGCGGTGACGGCTGGTACTCCCTGACCCTTCCTGCCGAGGTGGCCCCGCCCCGCCAGGCGACGCCAGACGACGTGCGCGCCTCGGTGTTCGAGGCGAATCCCCCGGCCCACGACGAGGCCGCGTCCGCGGCTGTGAAGCAGATGCTCGCCGCCTACCTCACGGGTGCCGGCGAGCTGGACAGGTACGTGAACACCGCCGCGGGGCTGCGCCCGCTCGAGGTGCCGATGCGAACACCGGACGGGAAGCCCACCACTGGAGCACCCTTCTCGGCCCTGGACGTGACGCAGGTCCGCCTCACGGCCGACCCTGACGAGCGGGACGGGCTCTTCGCCTGGGCCGAGCTCCGCGCACAGCCCGTGCATGCCCCGGACCAGTGGCAGGTGTTCCAGTACACGCTGCGGCTGCAGCGCCGCGCCGACCGCTGGGAGGTCACAGACCTCCTCCCCGCCGTCCCCCTCGCCGAGCGCAGCGACCCGTTCTCGACCGTCTCAGGCTCCGGAAGAAGTGAGGAATGAACTTCAGATGGAGCACATCCCGCACGCCGGGCACGTCCTGGCGGCCTCGTTCATCCAGTTCACGCTGGACAAGTTCGCACAGCTGAAAGAGGTGTTCGGCACGGGCAGCGGCATCGCCGCCATGGCCGTCATCCTGATCGCCTACCTGAAGTACCGGACGGCGAAGGCACTGGTCGTCGCCGGCATCCTCGGCGGCCTCGCCGCCTGGCTCGTCAACAACGTGGTCTGGGTGCAACAGCGCGTCGACGAGGAGACCAACTCGATGGCCCCCATTGAGCGGCTCGTCGACATCCCGCCGCACAACCTCGAGCTCGACCCGGATCTCCATCTCGCCGGGTGGTCGTGATGGACACGGCCGGAACACAGGACCGGGCAGGCACCGTACACCGTGCCGGCTTCGAATGCCGCTCCTACACGCACGCGCGGCGCTTCCCGTGGATGATCGGCAAGATCGGCGACTGGTCGATCCCGTTCGGGCCCTTCACGCCGACCCAGGCCGCAGCCGGGATCGGCTCGCTCGCCCTGCTCTGGCAGACACGCGAATCCTGGACACCGACGTTCGGGCTCTGGGGATCGCTCGCAGCGTTCCTCGCCGTCCCCCTCGCCGGAGTCGCCCTCACGCGCCGCGCCAAGATCGAGGGACGCTCGCCCCTGTTCGCCCTCGCCGGCTGGACACGGTTCCTGACATCTCGGGGTCAGGGGCGAAGCGCCGGCGGGTCCTGGCGCGAACCCCGCGAGCGGCACCTCGCCCGGTACCGCTACTGGATCGCCGCTCGGCCCGCCGCCGGGGCCAGGCACGAGGACCGGGCAGCGTGACCGCGCCGCCGACGGGTCCCCACACGCCCCAGCCCGACACCCGCGTGGGCGTGCCCACGGCCAACATGTCGAGCCTGGGCCGCCGCCATACGAGCACGCTGCGCGTGCTCGCCGTCCACCGGAGGCGCCGCAGGCGCAGCAGCAGGAGAAGAGGGCGCTGATGGACGTGCTCCTCGTCCTCGTGCTCGGCGGATTCCTCTTCGTCCTGATCGGCTACGCCAACTCCCGCAAGGGCGGCGTGCGCCAGATCGTCGGCAACCTCGCCTGGCTCCTCGACGGACGCGTCCTCGCCGTCTACCACGTCGACCCGATCGACTACGCCTTCCGCTCCGACGAGGAGAAGATCACGCGCCACCGCATGGTGACGGACCTCGTCGCCGCCCTGCCCAGGCGGTCCCGCATCTACTCGGTGTGCGACGCCCTCGACCCCGACGCCGTGCACGACGCCACCCTCGCCGGCGTCGATCCGGACCTCGTCCATCCCGGCTACCACGAGATGGCGGACGGATGGCTCGACTGGCTCGAGACGCACGAGCTCTACCGGCGCCTCTCCTACGTCGTGATCGAGCTCCCCGACGACGGCATCGACCGGCTGCGCCGCGCCGGCGCCGGTGCCGTCTCGTGGTTCAGTGGGCTCATGGGCGGCCCGCCCGTCCCCGTCCGGGCAGAGGAGCTCGCCGACCGCTCCGCCCGTGCCCGCACCTGCCTGCAGCAGATGAAGCTCTCGGCGCTGCGCGTCCGCCCCGCCCACGCCGGCGAGATCGACTGGCTCGAGAAGCGCCACCCGTGCCGCGGCCACGTCCACGAACCGCGCCTCGACCCCGGCTGGGAACCGCCCAACAGGACGATGCGCGGCGCCCGGGGCGAGGTGATCGTGAGCCCTTCCCTCGCGACAAGGGTCAGGGAGATCATCAAGGAGGGCGGCAGCGCGGAGGACCCGGACCGGCCGCCGAACCCGTTCCAGCGCCAGTACCTGAGGGTGCGCACACCCTTCGGCGAGGGCTACCAGGTGAGCCTCGTCTGGTCGCAGATGCCCAAGCGCTTCTGGTTCCCCGGCGGTCTCGGCGAGGCCTTCGTGCGTGCCGACTCCGTCCCCTTCCCCGTCGACTACTGCGTCGACATCCACGCCGTCGACAACGAGGCGGCGCGCTCGGCGGCGAAGCGATCCGACCGCACCGTGGGCGGCCAGTTCGAGGAGTGGGAGGACGACCCCTCCGGCGCGCCCCAGGAGGTGTACGACGCCAAGGAGGCGAGCACGCACGAGCGCGACACGCTCGCCGCCAACCCGGCCGAGCGCGAGCTCCAGACGCTGATCACGTTCACGACCTGGAGCACGCGCCAGGACCCGAAGGAGACCCTCGACCAGGCCCGTGCGATCCAGCGCATCTACCGGGCGGCCGAGTACGAGCTGTCGATCCCGACCGGCGACCAGGACAAGCTCTACGAGTGGACGAAGCTGAGCGGCCGCGCCGACCGCGGGCTCGCCCGCGAGTTCACCCAGTACCTGCTCACGCGGGATCTCGCCGCCCTCATGCCCTTCGTCGACGTCGAGGTGGGCGACCCCACCGGCACGCTCATCGGCTACACGCTCGCCGGCGGGACCTGCAAGCCGGTCTTCGTCGACCTGCGCCGCGCTCCCGTCGAGCTCGACGCGAGCGGCTGCGCCTACTTCTCGGGCGTGCTCGGGCAGGGCAAGTCGTACCTGCAGAAGCTGCTCATGGCGGCAGAGCTCGAGCGCGGCGACACGCGGGCGTTCACGTTCGACCGCACCAAGGACGGCGAGTACGTGCGCTTCGCCGAGTCGCTCACGTGCCCGACGCGTGTGGTCTCTGCGACCGACGAGCGGGCTGGCGCGATCTGCATCGACCCGATGCGCGTCTTCGGCGGGCACGCCCGCGTGACGCACACCCGCGACTACCTGATCCTGCTCTGCCAGGCGTCCCCGCAGGAGCCCGACGGCCGTGCGATCGGCGCCGCCGTGCGCGAAGCGGCCCGCGAGCCGGAGGCGACGATCCGCGACGTCGTCGACAAGCTCGACGAGCTCGCCGCCGCAGACCTGCCCGGTGCGCGCACGGTCGTGCAGGCGCTCGCCTCACACGTCGGTGACATGGGCGGGGGCTTCGCCGGGGAGGGCGAGAACCCCCTCGTCCGCCTCGTCTTCGGCGACGGCGAGGTGCTCGACCTCGACGGCGGCACCGACGGGCCCGCCTATGTTGTGCTGCACGCCCCCTACCTGCAGCTGCCCAGGAAGTCCGACCGGGCGAACTCGCACCGCGCCCGCCAGATCCCCCTCCCGAAGCTGCAGGGCGAGGCCCTGTTCCACCTGGGTCTCATGATCGGCAAGGAGTTCATCAACCAGGGTCTCGAACGCGGCCTGTTCGGGATCCTCCACACCGACGAGCTCGCCGAGTTCATCCGCTCCGACGTCGGCCGCGCCGAGTACGAGCAGTACGTCCGGGACAGCCGCAAGGAGCGCAAGATCCTCATGTCGGGCTCGCAGCTCGATGACGACGCCGCGCTCGCTCTCACCGACGAGGAGGGCGACATCCGGGCCCTGCTCGGCTGGCGCTTCGCCGGCCGCCAGGACGACGCCTCGCAGGCGGCACGCACGATCCGCAACATGGGCCGCAAGCCCACGGGCGAGCTCGTCGAGTTCGTGCAGAGCCTGAACCGCTGGGACGACGACGAGCTCACCGGCCTCAACGACGAGGAGCGCCGCAACCTGCCCCGCGTCTTCCTCGTGCGCGATCCCCAGGACCGCGTGGGGCCCGTCGTGCTCCTGCCCGCACCGACGGACCGGCTCCACCGCGGCCTTGAGACCAACCTGGACCGGCGCCGCGCCTACGACACCGAAGACGCCCCTGCCGACGATGCCGGCAGTGAGCTCGGCGGCGGACCCGTGAGGTACGCGTGAGGCCAGGCCGGCTCCTGCTGCGGGGCGCCGGCGTCCTCGCCGCCGCGCTCGCGGTTGTCGCTGTTGGGCCGGGACCGCTCGGTCCGGCACCCGCACTGGCCCAGGTAGAGGACTGCAAGGTCACCGGCGAGCGCCCCGAAGCGCTGCAGAAGACGATCAAGATCAAGGCGAGCGACTACCAGAAGCTCGTCGAGACCGGGAACCTCGACGCCCTCGAGAACCCCAGCTCGGTGCTCGACGGCTCGATCGGGACGGTGGACGGCCGCTGCAGCCTCACCAAGTATGACATCGGCTACGACTCCGGCGCCTGGAACGAGGTCGACCGCAAGATCTACGGCATCCTCACCCAGTTCTTCTTCGGGATCACCCGCTGGATCGTCGGGATCGGCGCCGCGATCATCCGCTGGGCATACGGCTTCGACATCGCCGGCCTGCTCGCCAAACCCGTCCTCGACCTCTACACAGCGTTCCGGGACGACGTCTCGACCCCGCTCGACCTCGCCGGCATCGCCCTCTTCGCCACCGCCGTAGCAGCCGCCTGGTACCTCCTGCGCGGCCGCCTCGGCCGCGCCTTTGGCGAGCTCGGCCTCAGCTTCCTCGTCTACCTCGTCCTCACCGGCTTCGTGATCGCCAACCCGGTCGGCTTCGTCACAGGTGCCCTCGGCGAGGTGGGGTCGATCTCGGCCGGCATCGCCGAGACCGCCTGCAGGAGCAGCGGCGACGCGGAGCAGTGCCCGCAACAGGACACGGCCGCCGCGCAGCCCGAGACCGGGACGGAGCAGGTGGCCGGACCGCTCGTCGCCAAGCTCGAGGACTCCCTCGTCGTCGACAGCTACGACCTCCTGAACTGGGGCACGCTCATCCCAGCCGACCATCCCTGCTTCGACCGCAAGGAGGCGATCGTGGCCACCGGTCCATGGGGCGAGCTCGACGGACCGCGGGACTACATGGGCGAGCAGGCCGAGTGCGCCGGGCTGGCGGCGTTCAACCACGAGCCCTCGATCGACCGGCTCATGGGCGCCATGTTCCTCATCCCCGTCACTGCCGTGATCGTCGTCCTGCTCGTCCTCGTTGCTCTCACGATCATCACGAGCCAAGCCGTCGCCGTCGGCATGGTCGTCATCCTGCCCTTCGCCGGGCCGATGGGCATGCTCCCCGGTCGGTCCCGCAGCGGGCTGTGGCGCCTCGTCAGCGTCTTCCTCGCCGCCCTCCTGACAATCGTCGCCATGTCGGTCGTCCTCTCCGGCCTGCTCATCGCGCTCGGGGCCCTCAACGAGCTCACGGCCGGCCGGTCGCTGTTCCTGCGCTCGATGGCGCTGCTCGCCGTGGTCCTCGCCGCCTTCATGCTGCGCAAGCGCATCCTCAAGGGCTTCCAGGCGGCGGGCCGTTCCGTGGCATCCCGCCTCGGTCAGGTCCAACCCGGCGGCGGATCGGGCTGGCCCGCCCTCGCCGGGGGAGGGGCAGGCATCGGGGCCGGTGGCGTCACGGGCTTCGGCATACGCCGTGCTCTCGCGGAGGACCGGGAGGAGGTGGCCGGTGCCGTGCGGCCCGCCACCCGGTTCGTGAAGCGCAACTTCACCGAGACGTACCGCCACGGCGACGGGGCCGCTGCCGTGCGGCGCGGGATGCGCGGCACGGGCCGGCCCGGACAGACCGCCACCCGCCGGGCGCAGGGCTCGATGCCGGGAGCGGGGAGCGCGAGCGCTGAGAGGGGAATGTTGCGACGCGCGGCAGAACGCGTGGGAGTCGAAGTCTCAGGCAGCCGGGCGGGAAGCGCCGCGCGGGCGGGCGGACGCGCCGCGCGCGGCGTCGGCCGGGCCGCTGTGGCGGCCACTCGCCTCGCCGTCACCCCCCATGTCGCTGTCGCCGGTACTGCCGGGAAGACCGCAGCGAAGCTCGCTGCCCGCAAGGCCGCTGCGAGGGCTGCCGCGCGCCGCATGCAGGCCGGCGTGCGGCGCACCACAGACCAGATCCGTGATCCCCGCACGTCGAGCCGGGACCAGTTCCGCCGGGCTCGCGCCGACCAGACCCGCCGGGAACGGCGCCGCCAGGTCGAGCGTGACGAGCGGCGAGACGCCCGGAGGCACGAAAGGAGACGGCGATGATCCCTTCATCCTGGGAGCAGTGGGCGGAGCGGGCCGAGCGCCTGGTCCGGACCTTGCTCGAGGTCGCTGTCCGCATCGTCCAAGACTGGGCCGTTGCGATCGCGATCCTGGCCGCCGCGGCAGCGGTGGCAGGGATGGTGGCGAGCATCGTGCTCACGCGCCGCGCCCTGGCACGGCGCGTGACCTACGTCGTCGTCCCGGCAGAGGACTTCGCACCGACGGGTGACGAGCTGCGCAGCCACGCCGCCGAGCTCATGCGAGCCAGGCGACGCACCGGCTCCATCCTCACACGCCGTGCTTCCGCGATCCGGATCAGCCTCGCATCGGAGCCGGGCGGCTACCTCACCTACTGGCGGTCCGGACCGCGCTGGGCCGATCCGATCCTGCGCATCCCGGGCTACGCCGGCGTCGAGCTCATCCCCCTCGCCGAAGTCGACCTCGACGAGCTGCTCCAGCGCCCCCACACCGCCCCCACCGGAGAAGCAGATGCCGTTACGTAAGCGGAAGCACGGCGGGCAGCGCCGCACGCACAAGGCCCGGGCCGAGCTCACCCTCGGCCGGGACAGCGCCTGGCCGCTCGAAGACATCCCCGCGACCAGCGATCCCCTCACCGCGTTCGCCGACGTCTGCGCAGGCCTCCGCGACGACCTGCACGAGACGATCGAGATCGCGATCGACCTCGTGCCCCTGTCAGGCAGGCAGAGACGCCGCTGGCATGTACAGGCAATGCGCGACGACCGGGACGGAAGCTCCGACGCCGCCGGGCTCCTCAGGGGGCTGGCCCGCAGCCTCTGGTACGGAGACACAACGAGCCGTCCCGCCCGGCGCCCGCAGCGGCTCCGGACCGACGGCGAGGCGCTGCAGATGATGCAGCGCCGCCAGGACCTGCGCGCCCGCCATGGCAAGCTCAACGACCACACCGCGGCGTTCGCCTGCCAGGTCCTCGTCATGGCCGAGTCCGACGTGCGCGGCCGCGCCAAGGCGCACTTCCAGGGGATCATCGCAGCCTTCAACCAGTGGAGCGGCCACAACCACTTCAGGGTCGTCGGTCTCGACCTCGGCCTCGCCTTCCTCGGCTCGGACCGGTTCGGGCGGCGCCGCCGCTTCGACAGGCGCCTCGACCGCGGCATCTTCGCCCCGGCCGGGCGCAACGCGGCGATCGTAAGCGCGAAGGACGTGGCGGCCTTCCTGCGGCCACCCACGAAGCACTGCGCCAGCCAGAACGTCCTGCGCGGCCCGGGCAGCTTCGCGCCACCCCCTCTCGGGCTGCCCGACTACGCGTACCAGCCCGGGGTCCTGCCCCTCGGCACCGTGCGCGGCCGGGACGGAGCGCGCCGCCTCGTCGGCGTCCGCGTCGAGGACACGCTCTTCGACCTGCACGGCGGCAAGTCCGGGTTCGGGAAGACCAACAGGTCGTTGAACATGTTCCTGCACGTCGCCCTGCGCCTGGGGGAGGGCGGCTGCTTCGTCGACCCTCACAAGGACGCCCTCCGCAAGGCCATGGTCCACCTCACGGATCCCGGCGTGTGCGACCGCGTCGAGCTGCTCGACTTCTCCCGCCAGCCCGACGGCCACGACGCACACGTCATGACGTGGAACGTCATGTCCATACACGGCTGCCCCCGGCACGCGCTCGAGGCCAAGCGCGCGGCGATCGTCGACAGCTTCGCCACGGCGACCGGATGGGGCCGGCGCAACCAGCGGGCGATGAACCTCCTCGAGCAGGCCACGACGGCTCTCCTCGAGCTCGGCATGCGCCTCCCCGCCCAGGTCCAACCCACCCTCTTCCAGCTCACGACCTTCCTCAGCAACGAGACGTGGCGCCACGCCGTGCTGCCCCACCTCTCGCCTCGCTCCCGCGACTTCTGGACCAACCGCTTCCCGCACCTCGCCGACGAGGCGATCACGCCGATCACCAACGTCGTCGACCGGCTGCGCAGCAACGACATGGTCGCCGCGATCCTCGGTGCGTCGACGTCGACCTTCGACCTGCGCCGCTCGATGGACAGCCGGCGACTCGTCCTCGTCTGCCCGAAGGGACCGGGCCGGCAGGCCACCCAGCTCATCGCGAACTTCGTCCTCAACGAGACCGTGAGGGCGTTCCTGTCCCGCGAGGACATAGAGGACGAGGCCGCCCGCCCCCGGTTCTGGTGCTGGTTCGACGAAGCCCAGCAGTACGAAGGCGGATCGTCGGACAGCCTCGCCGTCCTCTTCGAGCAGTGCCGCAAGTTCGGCGCCCGCGTCTTCATGCTCACCCAGAACATCAACCGCCTCTCCCCCGACAACCGAGAGGCCGCAGCCACGAACCGGTCACACCAGGGCAGCTTCGCCGTGAGCCGCGAGGCCGCTACCCGCACGGTCGGCGAGCTCGGCAGCCTCAAACCCGAGCAGCTCCTCCGCCTGCCCGAGTACGTCTACGCGCAGTCGGTCAAGGTCGGACCGGCGATCTCTGCGCCCTTCCTCGTTAGGGGTGTCTCCGTCGACGATCTCTGGGGCGAGCACGCCAAGCCCGAGGACATGCCCCGCCTCGTGGCGGCGCTCGACCGGCGCCGCCGCCGCGTCGGTGACGTCCTCGACGAGCTCGACACGCTCGACGACCGCATCGTCGCCGCCCTCGGCCACGGCCGGCCCGGAGGCGGCAGCGCCGTGGACGACGGTACGGGACCCCGACCCCACTCGATCCGCCATGCCTGACCGGACAGAGGGCGGGCTGGGTGTCTCGGGCGCACCCCTGCGCAACCAGATCCTCGAGTGCCTCTACTGGCACCGTCTCCTCGCCACCCGCCACATCGCCGCCCTCTACTACGGCTACGACGAGACCGCGCCCGTGTCCCAGCGAGATCGCATGCGAGCGCTGCGGCCCGCCCAACAGCTCCTCAACCGGTTGCGCAAGGCGAGGCTCGTCGACAAGGTCCAGACATCCCCCAAGATCCCGCCGCCTGGCAGCGAGGCCGTCTACTTCCTCACCCAGGAGGGCACCGCAGTCGTCGAGGCAGCCCTGGACGAGCTCGGCCACCGCTACCCCAGAGCGGTTACCCCCGAGATGGCCCGGGGACCGATGCAGACCCACAACCTCGAGGTCGCCGATGTGGGCGTCGCGTTCGCTCGCGAAGCGCGGCGGCGCGGCGACGCGTTCGGGCCGCTGGGCTGGCGCCGCGACGTCCTCCACCGCATCTCGGACGAGGCCGCCGGGCCCCGCTCGGCGGTCATCGCCGACGCCGTGCTCCGGTACCTGCACCATGCCCCGGACGGGCCGGTGCAGATCACGCGGTTCGTCGAGCTCGACCGGGCAACCATGGACCTCCAGCGCCTCCTCGACAAGATCCGCAACTACGCGAGCCTCCACGGCTACAGACGCAAGGGCGAGACAGGCCCGGCCTGGACCCGGACCTACACATCGTTCCCGAAGCTCCTCGTCGTCCTCAGCGGCGGCACGAACAGGAACCGGAAGGACTCCCGAAGGGAAGCGCTGCTCCGCATGGCTGCCGGGGAGCCGGCCCTCGCCGCGCCAGGCCCACCGCTGGACGTCAGCGTGACAAGCCTCGACGCCCTGATGGTGCAGGGACCCTTCGCGCCGATCTGGTGGACACCCCACCAACCGGACGGACCTCCCGTGACGATCCTCGGCCGGCCGCACGCGAGAGGGAGCGACACCGGATGACCAACGCGACACAAACAACAGTCCAAGGTGCGCTCCATCGCGTGGTCCATGGGCGACCGCATCGTGAGCCCCAACGCGGCCACCAGCGAATCGCCCTGCGCGGAAGGACGCCACGTCAGAGCCCATGTGAGAAGGCGACATCTCTGTGTACGGATGCCAGCGCCACAGCCGATCAGTGCGTTCCACGAGATGAAGGGCACGGATCACCGTGACGGGCGAACCGAGTGGAGGCCAGACCGGCAAGAGAGGATGGAGGATCGCCGTGATCGTCGCCGTCACGTCGATCCTGATCACCTGGGTCGTCCCCATCCTCGTGACCGTCTTCGCCGTGTATGCGGTCATGGCAGCCGGCGCCGAGTGCCAGCCGGCCGCGGCCCAGCAGGCTCCGAACGCGGGGGATGCATCGTCGCCGTCCGGGGCGCCGCCCGACGACGCGATCCTGCCCGCGACCCGCGGGAGGATCAGCGTCTTCGGCGGTCGGGGCACCGGCGACGCCGCGGGGCCCCTTCCCCTCGGCTACCCCGGGGAGCACGGGGATGCTCCCGTCGACGGCTTCTACGTCGCCATGCGCTGGCCGCTCCCGTACGCCAGAGGCGGAGCCGAGACGCCCGGCTCGACGGAGTGGCTGAGGCATCGCCGCATCGTCGTCACGTTCCGGGGGCGCTCGGTCGTGGGGCGTGTCGCCGACTGGGGGCCCGCCGCCTGGACGGGCCGCGTCATCGACGTCGGACCCGACCTCATGGCGGCGCTGGGGACGCAGACCGACGACACCGTCGACATCGCGTGGGCTCCGGGCAACGACGTGCCGCTCGGCCCGATCGACGCCGGGACGGCAGAGATGCCGGCAGACCCTCCGGCCGGCTGCCCGGGACCTGGTGAAGGCGGGGCGGGTGTATCCGCGGACGGCAAGTACTGCCCGGTCGCGCCGCCACCGGGAGGGAAGATCTCCTTCGCCGACGACTGGCACGCCCCGCGCAGCGGCGGGCGCGTCCACAAGGGCAACGACCTCTTCGGCGAGATCGGATGGGACCTCGTCGCCGTGACAGACGGGGTGATCAGCCGCGTCACGAACACCGACACCGGACTGTCCGGCCTCGACGTCTACCTCGACGGAGTCGACGGCAACACCTACGTGTACCGGCACAACAGCCGCAACGCCGTCAGCGTGGGACAGGAGGTCCGAGCCGGAGAGAAGGTCGCCGAGCTCGGCAACAGCGGCAACGCCAAAGGCACACCGCCGCACCTCCACTTCGAGACCAAGCCGGGCGGAGGCGAGCCCGTGCCGCCCTATCCCTTCACGAGCGCAGCATGCGCCGAGGTCCGCTCGTGACTGTCTCAGGACCCCGCCGGCCCGCCCCGCCCCCCCAGGACGACCAGGCCCTCGACGACCGGCAACCCGGGAGGCACCCGGTGAAAGGAAGTACGACCCCGCGCACGACCATGCATCTCGTCGAACGTCTCGCCCAGAGCGACAAGCTGAGCCGGCGCCGCTACGAGCTCCTGCCCGTCACCGGACCGGACGCCGCCTTCACAGAGCCGCAGGCCCGCGGCCCGGCGGAGTCCATGGCACCCGCCAGCCTCGAGGACCTCGTCTCCAACATCGGCCAGGTCGGCGTCCTCCAGCCCATCCTCGTCGAAGAGCTCCCCAACGGCGACCGGCGCATCATCGCCGGCGAGCGCCGCATGCGCGCATGCCGGTTCGGCGCCCTCGCTCAACCCGGCAACCCCCATTTCCAGAGCATCCCCGCGGTCGTGTGTCCGGGCCCCCTCGCCGAGGAGGAGTGGCGCGTCTGGCAACTCGCAGAGAACCTCGCACGCGAAGACCTCCAACCCGGCGAGCTCGCCGCCGCGCTGCTCTTCGAACGCTGCGCCCTGCTCACCCAGCGCCTCCTCGACGCCGGAACCGACGTCCCCGGAAGCATCCGCCACCTCGAGGACCCCGTGGAGCGCTTCGCTGCCCTCGACCGCCTGCGCCGGGATCACCGTCTCCACCAGACAGGCGCACCGTGGGCCGACGTCCTGCGCCGCCTCGGTCTGGCGCTCTCACCCACGAAGGCCGAGCGCGTCGTCCGTGCCTTCCGCCAACTGCCCGGGGAGATCAGCGCCGACATGGACGCCCACAAGATCGCCCTCACGACCCGGCTCGGCTTCTGCGACCTCCACAGCGGCCAGGCCGAAGCCGCCGAGGGGATCTGGGAGGCCGTCAAGGCCCGCAACCGCACCGACCTCCTCGCCCGCGCCGTCGACGAGCAGAGGAGCCACCCGCACATCGACGCCGAGAAGGCCGTCGACCTCGCCGCCGAGTACCACGTAGACGCGGACGAACGCCGCACAGCCACGTGCCGCGCGAACCGGCACGGCCAAGGGGTTGATCCGGGGTGTCCGGGCGTCTCCGACGAAGTCGTCGACGCCGCGACCCGCGCGCTGCACGCGTTGCTCAAGGAGCTGCGCAGCGGGAGGCGACCGAGCACTTATCTCGCCGGCTCGCTCCGCCTGCACGCCCGCGAGCTCCTCGACCTCCTTGACACCGGGACACGCGAGGACACGAACGCATGACAGCGACCTCTTCTCTCGGCGGCCGGAACGGGCCGACCGCCCCCGCCCGGGGCTGTGACTGCTCCGCATGCCCCTTCTTCTCGGAGAATCCCCAGGCCCGCGAACCCGTGTGCAGCGGGACCAACACGGACTGCTGGTACTGCGGCTGCGCCCGTGCCGACGGCGCCGCCGGCAACACGACCAAGTGCGGCCAGTGTCCCGTGCGCTGCGGCAGCCGGGTCGACATCGACGCGTGGATGGCCGACATCGGCGACACGGTCACCTTCGACGACGTCGACCTCGCAGGCCAGCACGAGCTCCTCGACGCAAGCGTCCTCAGGACGCGGTTCATCCCGCAGGTCGACACCCGGGAGCTCGCCGGCCTCGACCACGGACTCCACTGGCCTGCCTACGCGATCGGGCTGCGCCGCATCCTCTCCGCCGAGACCGGGGCCATGCTGCCCGGCTGGTCACGCAACACCGCCCACGCCGCCCTCGGACTTCGCAGCGACCAGCGTGCAGTCCTCGTCTGCTACGGCACCGACCCCGACGTCGAGTGCTTCTGGACGCGCCGCCACCGGCTCATCGCCCAGCTCGCCGAGCACGAGTGGGACCTCGTCCTCGCGCCCAACTACAGCCAGTACGGCAACCACCCCCGGGCCGAGATGCTCATCAACTACCGGCGCAACCTCCTCGTCTGCCAGGAGATGCTCGACGCCGGCATCCCCGCCGTCCCCAACCTGTACTGGTTCCGGATCGAGGACCTGCACCGCTACCAGGACTGGCTCGACTGCTACCGGCCCCGCGCGATCGCGAAGAACCTCCAGACGCTGAGGCGCGACACGTCCTGGGACGACATCGCCCGCCCCGGCCTCACCTACCTCGCGGGGACCATGCCCCCGGAGACGCTCTTCTACGCGTGCGGCGCGTCCCGCGCCGACCGCATCGGTGAGCTCAGGGATCTCTTCGGTGACCGCCTCCGCCTCGTCAGCCAGAACCCGATCATGTACGCCCGGCACGGAGCGGTCATGACATCCCACGGACGGGACGACGTCCACGCCCGAACCCCCGACGCCTTCGCCGCCAACGTCCGCCACTACGCGGACCTCGTCGCCGGCGACACCAGAAGGGCATGAAGACGCATGGGGGAGGACCGGAGCCGCCGCCATCAGGCCATCAGCCTCCAACCGGCGCATCCTGCGGCCGCCGGTGCAGGACTGGGCACGCTCACCGAGTCGGACGCTCCCTCTGTCGACGTGGACCCGGCGAGCGACGGTGACGGACACCCTGACCGGTACGGCGAAGGCTGGCGCCGCTACCGGGGGCCGGACACGGACCTCCACATGCCCAACGTCACGAACCTCCGAGACCACCTCGCCGCGCACGGCACCGCGGTCGTCCCCTTCGAGGTGCACACCGACGACGGCGACGTGACCGGTGAGGCGCGCATCACGCGCCTGGGGCCGCTCACCTTCGACGTCGATCCTGCGCAGATCGGCGCCGGCGCGCCGGAGCAGACCGACCATGCCCTCGAGGTCGTCCGTGCTCAGATCGAGGCGCGGCGCATTCGCCCCGCCCTCGAGGACTTCGACCGGGCTCGCCGGCGAGCCGCAGGCGCACTCGAGGAGAGCCGGGACGCGTCGATCGCCGCCGAGCTCTCCCCACCAGACCATCTGCCTGACGGGGCGAGCTGGGCGGAGGACCCCACGGCTTTCCAGGCCGCCTACCGTGGCGCCCAGGAACGCCGCCGCAACGGCGAGCAGGTCGTCCCCTACATGAGAGAGGACGCGACCGGGGGCCTCGGCGGGCGGGACGGCGGACGCGCATTCGGTGTCGAGATCGAGTTCGACATCGAACCGGGCCGCGACCGGAGGGAAGCCCTCCGCGCGATCGGGCGCGACCTGCACGCTGCCGGCATCACACCCCAAGCCGACCAGACTCACTACCACGAGGGCCGGCGCGGCTACAGGAACTGGCGGTTCGAGAGGGACGCCACCGTCGACGGCGAGATCGTCTCACCGATCATGTACGACACACCCGAGACGTGGCGCCAGCTCGCGACCGTCTGCGACATCGTGCGTCGCCACGGCGGCAGAGCCACGGCCCGCACGGGCCAGCACGTCCACGTGGGAGTGGGCGACTACGACCACACCGTCGAGAACCACAACCGCCTCCTCGACGTCTTCGACAGCTACCAGGATGTGATCTACCGGCTGGCACAGAACCCCGAGCGGCGCCGCCACCGTGGCACGCACTGGTGCACGCCGAACCGGGTGCCCGCTTCGGGCTACGCCAGCACGACACACGTGCAGAACAGGAACTACGGGCATCACCTCGGCCTCAACTTCCAGTCCGTGAACGGCCGCCAGACCGACCACGTCGAGTACCGCATGTGGGACAGCAGCCTCGACCCGGGCGTGATCCAGGCCCAGGTCAACTTGTCTCTGGGCATGACAGAAGCCGCCTTCCGCACCTCGGGGCAGCGCACTGGGCGCCCGGAGCGGATCGGCACGCACCGCAGTCGCAATCAGGATCTCCGCCAGCGCCCGGAAGGCCGGCGTCGCCTGCGCGGCGACGAATGGCGCGAGGACACGCGCTCCTTCCGCGAGCTCATGGACCTCGTCTTCCACCGCCAAGCCAACCGCGAACAGGCCACCGCCCAGTTCGCCCAGACCCGATGGACACGCCGATGACCGAGAAGCCCCCACTCATCTTCCGCAATGCCCCGGCAGCAGACCCGAGACCCCCGACCGCCCCCGTCAAGGCGGACGGATCCCCCTACCGGTTCGAGATGCTCTACGACGGCTTCACACGGCGTGCCTACGCCGACACACTCACCGACCTCTGCCGCGCCCTCATCCCGGACTACGACCCCGACGCCGGCGACGAGGACCTCGCCACCGCACGGATCCTCTACGCCGTCCGTGCCCAAGTCGAGCTCCAGGCTGAGATCTGCGCAGCAACGGATCTGAGCGGGTGCAGCTCGGCCGAACGGTCGATCCTCCTCGGCAACCGCACCGAGCAGCCCCATATCGCGATATGGACTGCCGACATCCCCCTCGTCCTGGTCGACATCGACTACGAGCCCCTCGGCACCAGGCCCCGGCCCACCGGCAACATCATCTGGCTCGAACCCATCGACGAGCACACCTTGCTCACCTCCCTGCACCGTGCCGGGATCATCCACCTCAACGAGGCCCGCGGCTCATATAGGGGACGTTGTCGATCGCAAGACGAACCTCGACACGGCGTTGGGACTCCCTGACGCCGCTCCTGGATGACCAATCGAGCTCGATCGAGTGCGAACCGGGTGATGCCGACGACGACCAGCCGTCGGGGCGGGAGGCCCGTCGCCACGGCTGTGATCGACCACCGGAATCGCGCCAGCGCAGACCTCGCGATCCGAGCCGCCGATTGACCGTACAAATGGTGCTCGACGAAGAAGGAGGGCGGTCAGCTCGGATGGAGACTGAAGCTCGATCGAGCCGGTGACACCCCTGCAGCTCACTCCCCGAGCCCCCCAACGTACGTACGCAGGTCGACGAGGTCCTCTGGGGGCACGACCTCGGCCGAGTTCCATAGGGCCACGACTTGGCGCTCCAAGGCGTCGCCAGACTTGAAGTCGAGCGCCGCCGCCGCCCGCCCGAGCGTCTGTTTGCCAAGGCATCGCCGAAACCAGTCGGGCGTGTCCCGATCGCTCATGTAGTCGGTCCATGCGGCCGCGAGCAGCTCTTCCCACATTTCGGCAAGGGTCGGATCGACGGCCGAGACGGACGCGGCGCGCCGACCGGCCCAATCGGCGTTCAGCTCGGCCATCGTGGCGTTGCCCAGTGCCGACACGGCGCTCTTCGGGAGGTCATGCTCTGCCGGGAATCTGGAGGCGGCGTTGTGTGCGACCCACAAGCCAGCGAAGTGGTCGCCCGATTCGCGAACGACAGTCGCGGCTTCGTCCCGATGGCGTCCCGCTCTTTGGAGCAGGATAGATATGGCATCGGGTTGCAGGTAGAGGTGGCGGTTCTCTACCTCATGGCAGCCGAGTACGTGGACACCGGCATCAGATTGGAGCTGCATGCGCTCGTGGTCATTCTTGAAGTCGCGATCGATTACGCCGCCGACATGGAGCTGCTCGTCGGTCTCGTAGGCGAGTGTCCTGACGTCGCGCAACCGGCGAATCACCTCGTTGCAGCTACCACCCTCCAGAAACCGATTGACGTCCGGATTCCCACACACGGCGTAGAAGCGCTCGCGCTCGCGACTCTGACGGTCTCCTTCGATGTAGACGAAGCGAAGACGGCTAAGCGCGAACGCCGGAGACCCGACAGCTGCCGACAAGGCAGAAAGCACTGGGCGACCTTCCAGTCGAGTGGGCGCGGTGACCGTGCGTGACTCCGGATCGCGTTCGAAGACGAATGTCGAGGTCGGTCCAGCAACCTCAACGGCCTCAAGCGAGTGAGTGGCGATCCAAACCTGCCCGTCCTTCACGGTGTCTCGGAGGAAGGCGAGCCAGTTGCGAAGCAGGTCGGAGTTCAGATGCAGCTCGGGCTCATCGATGAGTAGGAGACCGCGCTGCAGTCGGAAGCGGTCGACTTGGCCGATCAGAAACGCGACCTCGCGCTCCCCACCGCTGAGCCGAGAGAAGGCGAGTTCCAAGCCAGCGCTGTCGAAGAGTGGCGTCCGGCGCTGCCCGGACGACTCGACCCCAACGAAGTGGAGATGCGGCAGAACCTCATGCAGAGTGGCGCGGTAGCTGTCGAACGGATCAACGAACACAGGCTCAGGTTCGCCGGCGTCACGGGCTCGGCGGATGCCCGTCACGTGTTCGGTAGCGCACCTCTCCTCGACTCCCAAGAAGTACTTCATCCACTCCTCGTAGAGGGTGCGCGTCGGCCTGTACGCCCACTGGCGGGTGAACTCAGGGCTTTCCCATTCCTGCTGCCAGATCTCGCCGTAACGATGCGGTTCAATCTGCATCGGTGGGTACGCGCGATCCGCATCCAGATAGAGGTGCTGTGTCTCTTTGCGCTGGCGGAGAAGCTGGACAACGGTCTGTCCGAGCTGCTGTGACAGCCCCTCGTCGAGACCTGGAGCCGTGATCGTTTGCTGCGGGCCGCCATCGGGCGTACGGCGGCTTACGAAGCTGAGTTCGCCATTCCAGGGCCCACCGGCTTCCTCGATCTGGGTCATGAGAGGCACGGGCAGTTCCAAGTCCGTTGATGGCACTTGAACGACTACCTCGATCTCGTGTGGTTCATCCAGAGGATTGCCTCGTGCGATCTCGACGCCCTGAGCGATCCCCAATTGGTGCGCTGCTGCCGACAGCAGCTCGAGAACGGCGCTCTTGCCAGTGCCATTTTCGCCCACGAGGCACACCAGCGAGGCGTCCGGGTCTACATGGAGGTCGACTTGACGCAGGTTCCGCCAGTCCTTGACTCTGAGTCGGGTCACCCTCACTGATCACCCCCGTCACCCCGGCGGTTGCGACCTTTGCGTTTCTGCTTGGGGAACTTGGGGCCCGGTCCATACTCGACTGCGGGCCCGCGTTGCTGTTCAGAGGTCTTGACAAGGATCTGTCGCTGCTGAAGGTCACGCAGAAGGTCCCGCGCCCGGAAGACGTCAAGGTCGAGGAGATTCTGCAGCGTTCGGTTGCTGATCCGTCCGTACTCGTTCACGTGGGCGATCACCTTGCGGTCAGTGTCGTCGACACTTCGTCGGCGATAGGCAACGGCGCCACCGAGGGTGCCCAGTGCAGATGATCGAAGCCGGTACTCCGACTTCTTCAGTCGTCGGGACTCTCGAGTCGCTTCCAGAATGCCCGGTTTGTCCGCGGCGAGTCGCGACAAGACGGATTCGGCCTCGGTTTCGCTCTTCTGGATGGTCCCGGCCAGCTCCTCGGCGGTAATCGTTCGCGAGGTCAACATGCTGAAGATGACGAGGAGTGTGTCAACGTCGTCGCGTTCGACGTCGTCCAGCCCGGCGATGAACTTGACGACCTGAGTACGTGGAGCTCCTCCCACGAAGGCGACACGCGTTGTGTCGGTGGTCTGGGTGATCGAAGGAGTGTCGTGACCGGATCGGAGCAGCTCTCGGTACATGCGGTCGACCCCACGACCCGTCTCTTCGGACAGGCGGAGCTTGCGAGCCGCCTGGAAGAGGCAAGGGTTCCGGGGTTTCGACGGATGAGTCAGAATGTTCTGCTCGGTGACTCCTGCTACGAGCGGTCCCGGTGACTCGACGACAAAGACGGTCGGTGAATGCTCGATCGTGACCGGAGCAGTCAGGCGGAACTCGCGGTGGAAGAGTGCATTGCCGATCACCTCACGCACGGCCCCCTCTGGGAAGTCCGCCACTTCGATCTGGCTGCCATCCGGAAGGTTCAGCGATGTGACGTGGCGTCTCGCCCACGCGAGCTCGACAAGTTGGTCAAGAACCATCAAAAGGGGTCCGGCCAAGCGTTCAACGAGCGTGGCCTCCCCTCCTGGCGTCGGTCGATACTGGTAAAGCACCCAAGGCGTGGATCCGCTGCCGGCGCAGAACAAGACCTCACCCCCGCGCAGGAGGCGACCGCGTTCGTCAACAACGCCGAGTCCACGCAGGAGATCAGCATCGGACAGGTCGGCGAGCTTGCTGACCTCATCCGAGTATTGGCGGAGCCGACGTCGCGCCGCCGACAGAGCGTCCGGATCCACATCCCCCATTCCGACATCGGAGACCTCGGCGGACCAGTCCACACCACGACGCTCCTCTCGCAGGGCAGCCTGATCCTGAGGACTCATCGGGAGGCAGGCAGAGCCGACGCGGCGTTTGGCCCTGCCCTGCGGGTCGGCGTGGATTTCGAAACTGCGGGGAACCGTCAGGACGAGGACGCGTCGATCCTCGAACCTGAGCTCATCGGCCTGAACGAGAAGCGCAGGGGTTGTGAGCTCGTAGATGCGTCGCTGCACCTCTTGAGGGTCGAGCTCGGTCCCAATCAAGGCATCCGGCCCACTTACGTCGTCATTCACACCGACAACGACCGTGCCGCCGTCGGCGTTGGCAAAGCAGACGGCTGCGTCGGCGAGCAGCCTGGCGGTCTCGCGTGGCGACCGCGCGTCCTCCTTGAAGTCCAGCCTGACATCTTCGAGATCCCGTGGACGTGCACCGTCGAAGATGTGGCGGAGCTGAGCTTCGATGTCCGATTCCAAGTTTGACCTACTTTGGCGGAGCCCTGAAAGTCAGGATGACATCAAACTAGCGCCAAACGCCCGCCGTGGGTGGACCCTCCGCCACTCCGTCACACGCACCACGTAAGACCCGTCGGCTTGGGTCACAAGAGGCCCCGCGCCTTGAATTCCGACTTGAGCAGAGGGATCTTCTCACCGGCCGCGAACAGCTGCTCGAGTATGGCCCGACCGCCTCTCGGATCCGCATCGTTCTTCTCCATGGCCGGTTTGCCGACGGCCTCCTCGACGAAGACGGCATGAGGGGCCCACTCGTACAAGCCGCAGACGATGACTGGGCCGCCCGATCTGCGCCAGGTCGCCAGGTAGAGGGGATCCGGATGCACGCTGGCGACACTGGGCTTCTCGTACTTGCCCTTCCAATTCAGAACTGGCGCGCGCCGCTCCCTCCGAAGAGGGCATTCTCGAGCGAGCGGAACTGTTTCCGCCCTTGGGGCCGCTTTTTGTTGCCGGTCGCTGCGCCACCGGCGCGTCTTGTCGCTCGTGCTCACGAGTCGAACGACACCTTGACACGTAGGGGAACGGCTGTCGCACCGCGGCGTGTGCGATACAGGTTGTCCATCGGGCAGTCCTCCCCAGTCGACTCATCACCGCTCTTCGAACCCGTGGGTCTCGAACTTCAGGTTCGCGGCGTTCTCGGTCACCTTTCGGATCGTCGCCTCGTCGAAGCCGGCGTCGGCCTCGGCCTCGATCTCGATGTGCACGCAGAGCCGGCTTGCTCCTGCCTTGGCGAGCTGGGCTGTGATGAACTCGGCGATGTCACCGGCCTTGGTGCCAAGGCGTAGCGGGTCGAGCTCGACTCGACCGTGAAACCGCCGATATACGGCCGGCGCTTCCTCGTCCTCCCCGACGACGGTGGGCGTCTGGGCGGTCGCGCCGGCGCCTGCGGGCTCGGGTTCGACGGCGACGTCGGCGCTCTCGGCCTTCTGTTGGGCGAGGGCGAAGTCGGCTTTCACGAGTAGTCCTTCGAGGGTCACGGTGGCCTTGTGCGAACCTGCCTGAAGTCCCCGGTACCGTCCCGCTTCGTCGTCGCGGCTCTCCGCGTAGGCGAACGTGTCGATGTTCCACGAGGTCGACGCGAGCCCCGAGGCGATGCTGCGGCGCAGCACGTCGAAGTCGCAGAGCCGCTGCAGATACGGGTACTGGGCGAAGTCTTCCCAGAGCTGCCGGACCGAGACATCGTCGTTCCGCCAGAGAGGAACCCTGTCGAGGTCGAGCCGTAGGTTCGTCGCGCCATAGTCGGTGACTAGGAGGCCGTCGCCCGTGAGCTTGCGGAAGGCGCGCTCGGGGATCGGCTCCGAACCGCGGATGCGGATCGTCTCGATCTCGATCCCGCCGGTGGGGTCCGGCTGCACGGGAACCAGGAGCCACTGGTACGTGTCGGGCAGACGCTGGCTGACGGTGTCCCTGGCCTGTTCGAGCTTGGCCTCGGTCTGCTTGATGCCGAACTGGTCGAGGTTGAGGGTTTCCCGGTCGGAGGAGATGCTCGCCCAGGCCAGCTGCTGGCGGACGGCCTGTTCGAGCTCCTCGAGGCGGGAGGCATCGGCAGCGGCGAAGACGAGCATGTTCCGGAAGCGACGCGGGCTGCTTCCCCGCTCGTCGAGCAGCTCCCTCGCTCTCGTGATCGCTGCGCTGTCGGCGGTCTTCGACGAGTGAGGCTTCTCGGGACCCAGCACTACGAGTCGCACTTGTTGCTCGTCGGGGATGTCGCCGCTCGTCCCGCGATCGATCTGCAGGGCCGGAAAGCCGGCTTTGCCTTTCGTCGCGTCGAGCCGGCTGAGGATCTCCGTGTACACATGCTCGTCGGTGTCGAACTGCTCTGCTCTGTCTCGGGCTAGTTGCGCGACGCTCGGCTGGGTCGCGAACCAGTACCGGCCGGATTCGTCGACGTAGATGTGTGTGGCGCTGTCGGTCAGGCGGCGCAGGGCATCCCCGTATGTCGCGGGGCTCTCACCGGGGAGTGCCGAGCCGAGCTTGATGCGCCGGTCGTTGATGCCACGGTTCTCCGACTTCAGTGTCGGGGCCGACCCGAGGAAGATCGTCCGTGCGACCCGTCGGCACGCCTGGTACTTGCCGAGGTTCGGGTATTCGGCATCGAGGCGTCGCGGTGTCGAGTTCGGACCGTCGACGTCGGTCTCGATCACGGGCGGCCAGTTCTCTTCCAGGTAGTTGTTCAGCTCCTCCTGGACAGTGGGGGCGGCGATCGGCACGGACGCGGGCATGATGAGAGGCGACTGGTCACCGGACTCCCACAACTGATGGATCACACCCGCCATAAGGCGCAGCACGCCCCGCGTGCGCTGGAAGCGCTCCAGCGACGACCAATCGCCGTAGAGGCGGTCGAACAGTTCCGGATGGATCGGGTATGCGGCCTTGATGCGGTCCTCGTACGAAGCTTCCTTCGTCCCTGCCGGGAACTCACCCTCGTTCGCCTTGTAGAACTCGACGAAGGCCCGTGCCGTCGCATCCCGGCGTGTGTGCGCGTCCGTGCCTGCAAGGTCCTTGAAGAGGCGACGTCGCACGATCTCGAACGACTCCTCCGCCGTCGCCGGCTGCCACGGGGACTCGATGCGACCGATGACGTTCTTGAGCCGCTTCAGCGCCTGACGGCCGCCCTCGCCGCCGATCTCGATCTCGGAGCCGATCGTCTCCCCCGCGGGCCCGCTCGGTCCGGCCGAGGCCGGTATGGAGACGACGAGCAGGGTACGCGGCGCCGCCCGCGCCGCTTCAGTGAGCGACTGGGCGAAGGTGAAGTGGGAATCGAACGTGCCACCAGGCAGATCGTCCTTTCCCCACAGCATCCTCGCATACGCGACCCATTCGTCGATGAGGATCAACGTCGGTCCGTCTCCCAACAGCGACCGGATCGCCGCTGCACCCGGGCTCGTGCCTGTCCTGTCTGCCTCCGCGATCGAGTCGTACGCCGCCTGCCCGCCCACTTGCCAGGCGAGCTCACCCCACAGAGTGTGGATCTCCGGTCCGCCGTCGGGCCGGTGGGTTTGCGCAGGGGACAGCCACGTGCCGACGAGCACGGCACGCCGCACATCCTCGGCGGGAAGATCAACCGCCGCGTCGGCGAGTAAGGCCTCCACGCCGGCGAGGCCGGTCGCCTCGGCACCGGAGAACATGTGATACAGGGCCAAGAGGCTGTGCGTCTTACCGCCCCCGAAGTTCGTCTGAAGCTCGATGATCGGCGCCCCGCCCATGCCGTCGAGCCGAGCGGCCGCACCCCGCAGGAGCCGGCGCAGTCCGTCCGTCATGTAAGTGCGGCGGAAGAACTCCCGAGGATCGCGGTATTCGCTCGACCCCTCCCCACGATGCACCTGCGCCAGATCGGCTGCGAACTCAGCCTGGCTGTACCGGCCCGTCGCGACGTCGTCGTGGGGTGCGATCACCTCCCGCCAGGGCACCGCGCCGCCGGCGGGCTTGCCCTCGACAAGGAGATCGCCGACCGCCTTCGCCGTCTTCTTCGTCTGCTCCTCGTACCTGACCCGCATGAGATCGTGCTTGCGGCGAGCGATCTCGGCGGCCTCCCCGGCCGACACCGCCGTGAGAAGTCGCTCCATGGTGTCGAACGCGCGGTACGTGTCGTCTGTGGAGAACGGGTCCTGGTGCGCCCACGCATTGCGCACAGTGAGTAGCTCGTTCGCATAGCTCCGGTGCTCCTTGGCGAGAACGTCGCGGAACACCCCGTCCCAGAGCACCTGCATCGCCCTGAGCTGGAACTGCACATCCGCCGGGGAATACTCGTACGGCGTCTTGCCCGGCGGTGTCATGGCATGCACCGCGAGATCGAACCAGTCGTCCGGATTTCCCTGACCCTGCCGCTTCACCCACGCACGCAACTCAGCCTCGACGAAGGGGGCCAGCCCATCCGACAGCGCCTCGAGTGCGGAGCCGATCCGTTCACGATTCGTCTTGGCCATCAGGCCCCTCTCGCTCTGTCATCTCGATTGGCCGCGAGGGGGGCCTCGACGTTTGACATAGCGGATCCCGTCACAGCATGCCCTCCTGCGCGAGACGACAAATCTCGGGCCAGGCGATAACGAGTGCGTTATACGCTTGCGCTTCCTCTGAACGTCCCTTGCGGTCGCAGATCACGTAGAGCCGATAGGCGAGCTCCTTGGCTACCTCGCCCAAACCGCCGATGCGGGCGGCGAGGTCAGACGCCGCCCGCTCCCCTCCGACTTCGAGCGCGCGTATCAGGTGTTGCGTGACCTCCCATATGGGCAGGCGATCGTCGGTTCCCGGATCCCAAACCTCGGGGAGCTCATTCCGGTGAAGCAGACGCACGCTCCCCTTGCCGGACCGGACGATCCCGGCACGCGCCAAGCCGTCGACGGCCGTGTTCTTGGCCCGCGCGAGGTTGTCGGCGTCGCCGAAGGAGCCCTCTGCCAGACCATGCTGCTCGAACCAGGCGATCGCCCAACGCGTGTCCGAGTCGAACTCACTCTCTTGCTCGGCCAGGATCTCGTCCAACACCTGGTTGATGAGAACCAGCGCTGTGCGTACGGGCATGCGCGAGCCGTCGGGCTCCAGCACCCTGGCATACCTGGAGAAGACGGCCATCCCCGGACCTATCGAAGCCTGTGCGAGATCAACCGGAGCAACACTGCCCTCCTGAAGCCTTCTTAAGGCACCCGGCAACTCCGATTTCAACTCCGCCAGGAAGTCCCGGCGAGTGGCGATGGGTGCGTCCTCTGGACGCAGACGGCACGCAAGGACGATCGAAGACGCCAGAGCGTTCGTACCGCTTGCCGTAGGTCGGTTGGACAGCTCACTGCGCATCGGCCACGTCGCCGTGACACAGAAGCCCGCGGCCAGCAAACCTTCTAGCATCGTGTCCCAACCCGTCGACGCCACGCTCCCGTTGGCCCCGTCGGTCTCGGCCTGCTTGAACGCATAGAAGAGCGTGAGCGGGAACGACGGGTCCTGCACCTCGCGCATGGACTCGAACGCCTTGCGCAGACCCGACTCGAAATGCTGCTCGGCCTCCCTCTTCCCCCCGTGGCGGTAGGGACTCGCGATCAGCTCCTGAGCCTTGGGAGTCAGGACGGTGCTGAAGAGGTCCGGGTACACGTCCTTGAGCGTGCGTCTGACCCACACGTAGAAGAAGTCCGACAGATCGGCGTACCCGATGTTGTCGTAGTAGGGCGGATCCGTCGCCACGACGGCTCTTGGTCCCGCCACGGCGGACGCATCCAGTTGGTTTACAACGCCCATTTGAGTGGCAGGCACACGTTCGACGGCCTTCGCGACCCAGTCAACACAGAAGGCCCAGTTCCCTGAGGAGTCGCTGAAGGGATTGCTTTCGGCGAAATCCCACACCATCGGTATCGCCTGTCTGGCAAAGGTGTTCCGTGCCCCCTCCATCTTGACGCTGGAATCCCAACTGCAGATGGACGAGTGGCGATCAGCGAGCTTGTCGACTGCCAGGCCGAGGTAGGTCACCACAGCATCGGCATACGCCAGAGCACCCATGCCATCCACGACGAGAGGAGTGGTGTCGTCCGTCATTCCGGCGGCGACGGCGTCCTTGTGGACCTGCTCGCGGACCTCGTGGACGAGATCGCTGAACGTCGTAAGCGCCACGAGCTGCCGATCGGTGAACAGGTCGCCCCACCCAGTCAGGCCGTATCCGTAGCACGTGCCGCCCGTCAGTCGTGCGGGAACGTCACCGTCTGGCCGCCAGCTGGGTTCGGCCAAGGCGGCGGCTTCCGCCTGCGAGCTGGTCGCGGGCAGGTAGACACGCTGCCTCACGCCCTCGGCGACGACCGCAACCAGTTGAGCGTCCATACGCCCATGCATGCCTTCGCTCTTCACGTGGGCATCGTCGGCCGTCTGCCCGCATGCCAGACATCGGAAGTTCGCACCCCTGCCGATCTTGGGAGGAGGCGGTGGGTCTCCCGCGCCTGTCCGGGTCTTGAACCTCACGGTCATCGACTCATCGTCCACATGTGGTTCGATCCATGTCCTCCTGTCCTTCTTCTTGGAGAGCCAGAACGTCGAGATGAGCGGCATCGTGGCACCGCACGCCGGGTTGGGACAGGTGACCGTCCTCGCCCAGATCCAGGCGACGACTGTTGCCTCGCCGCCGCCTTGGTCTTCGGGAAGCTCCACCTTGGGATAGAGGTGTCCGATCCGCTCCCATGCCTTGTCGCGCATCCATTGGCCGTACCATCTAACGTCCTCGGCGAGGCCCCGGGTCCCAGTCCATGTGGCGCCCAGCGCGCGCCCCGGATGCACAGCAGCAGCACCAGCAAAGCGCGGAGGGACCTCGATGAGCGCCTTCGTGATCAGGACGGGGACAGGGTTGAGGTCCGACGCGTGCGCTTCCAAGCCGAGGCGCTGCGCCTCCAGCGGTATCGACCCGCCGCCGCAGAAGGGGTCGAGGATCGCCGGCGGTTCCCCGTCACAGGAGGCGAGGATCTCCGCACGCGCATCTGCCAGTACAAAGGGATCGTTCGAGCTCTCCCAGGGAACAAGTCGCTCGATGATCTCGAAGAGCCGCTGACGTTCCTTCGCCTGCGCCTCCTCGTCCGGGAAGCGATCCGGATGCGAAGACGGGTCGTCGACGAGCTGGGCGAACAGAACAGCCCGGCAGGCCGCGAGCGGACGCCGTGCCCACCACAGATGCAGCGTCGAGGGGTGTCCGTGCCGGATTGACTTCTCCCGCGCAGCCTCGCGATTGATCGCCTCGAGCGGCAGCGCCACCTCGATCAGCTTCTTCCTTGCCGAAGCTTCAGGGGTTATGGAGCTCACTTTTGGATCTTTTCAAATAGCATTGGGAAACGCTCATAGCTTTGGGCTTCGTTCATAACGGGCACCTCGCTTTTCCCCCACCAGGCCCAGATCACCCCGCTCGGTGAGCCGTTTCAGGACGCGGCGCGCCTGTTCGGGCTTCACTCGACACAACTCAGCGGCTTGACCGCGTGTGATCGAACCGTACGCTTCGACATACTGAAGGATCATCTGTTCCTGTTGGATGGCGTCGAAGCCGCGTCCTCGGACGTAGCCTGATCCTTCGCCGATAGCTTCGTACAATGCCGGTGCGAGCATCCAGACGCGCCCCTTCCTTTCACCGCGCGCTTCCAGAAGGCCGGCGTCGACCATTCGGTTCAGGACCCCCCTCACCGAACCCGTGTCCTCCTGCAGCAGCGTCGCTGCTTCGGCCGTGGTGATGCGCCTTTCGTGCGCGAGCTCGTTCAAGACGAGTAGCTGCTCAAATCCCATTTGGCGTCCGGCTTCGGACTCCTCGGTCAGAAACCGTACGAGGGCCAGGTTCGCGGGACCTCCCGGGATGACGACCGTGACATGCTCGCGGGTCGAGCGGTGATAGTCGGGGAGAGCCCGGCCGTATCGGGCTTGCCCGCCGAAGATCAGGTTGACACCTCGACCCGTGCGTTCGACGAGGCCAGCGCGCTTGAACGCGTCGGCGAGCAAGGGGTTGCGCGGCGTCGGGGGCGCTACGAGCAGGTTGCCGGGATCGAGGCCGGGCATGAACCCTCCCGGGTTGGAGATCTCCACACGGTCCGCATACCACTGCACGTGAACCGATCCGAGCTTCGTGAAGTCGCGGTGCACGAGGGCGTTCATCGTCGCCTCCCGTAGCGACGCTTCTGGGTAGGCCGGGACGGCGACCCGCAGCAGCCCCACTTGTAGTTCATCCTGGGTATTCCGTGCTCGAAACCGGCTCAGGAGTTCGTCAGCGACTCGGAGGAGCGGCCAGCAGAAGAAGTCGTTCACTTCTGCAGTGAGATCGGGGCGCAACGCCTGGAAGGCCACCTCGTGTGTCGGGATGTGCTTCGCAAGCGCTGCCTCCGAGCCAAAGAGGAGCAACGCGCCAGCACGTATTGCAGGGTCGCGTCGTGTACCGCTGACACATCCCAATGCCACGGCGATGTCGAAGTCGGACAACTCGAGTAGGGAGGGATCACCACGCCCTTCGGTCTCCCGTACCAATCGGCGAATGCGGTCGAATTCGAGCGGATCGAGATCTGTGAACTCGGCCTCGGGGACGTCGAGGGCGGCGAAGTCCCGTGCCCCCCGGTCGATCTCTGCAGCCAACAGCTCAGCGGAGTGCATCGGGGCGCACTCCGGACGCCCATCACTCCCGATCGCACGCCGGACATACTTGCCGTCTGTCGTTCCGACGAGCCGGCCGCCAGCCGGCACCGTTACGGCAACGACGTCAACGTCATCGACGTCGACAACTGTGACCTCCGTCCGCACGGGTGGCTGCGTTCGAGCCGCGATCAGCGCTGCGAGGCGGCTTGGGTCCGTGCGCTCACCGTGCCGGCGTCTGGCGCCGGTGATCTCACCGTCGTCCTCGATTCCGACAAGAATCGTGCCGCCTTCGGCGTTGGCGAGACACACGACGGCATGGACAAGCTCACCATCAGACAGCGCAGCGCTGGTCTCTCCCTTGAGTTCGACCGTGAACTGCTCACCTGATGCCGCCAAGCGCTTGACTTCCCGGGCATCCATCAGCAGAACTCCCTGGCGGCATCGGCCATCACATGGGCTCCCGTCCGCGTGCCCAGTATGTCTGCCAGGGGCAGTCGACACGTGTGATGTCGAAGGCGACGTTCTCGTTTCCGAAGGGTTGGGTGAGGTACCGGAGTGTGGTCGTGTCGTCTGGGGCGACCTCGACGAGGGCGAGGCGGTAGTCGTCGCCGCTGTTGAAAGCGTGCAGGAGCTCGTTCTTTGTGATGGTGAAGCTAGGTGCGCCTGTCACGCGTCCTTTCACCTCGATGACGACGAGACCGCCGGACTTGGGATCGCGACTGCTGATGTCGAACCCGGGGTGGTTGTGCGGCTTCTCCTCGGGGTCTCGGCCGAGATGGCGCTCGGCGGCGAGGACGGCGTCAACGGCGAGCCGCTCGATCCTCTGCGTTTCCTTCGCTCTCGCGGCGATCTCGTCTGCGGGAAGAGGTGATGGCTCCAGGAGCGAGGCGGAAACGACAAGTGCGGCCCCGACGACCACGGGCGCCTGTGGGTGGAGCTGTCGTTCCTCTTCGAGCTCGAGGGTGCGCCGCTGTAGTCGCGCCTGCAGGTCGTCGGCGCGTTGGCGAGCCTTGCCGGAGTTGAGCCGGGGCTTCTTGCCGGCAAGCTCCTGCTCTTTGAGTTCCGCCGCCCTGTGGTCCCAGTACGTGATCTCCCGGGTGAGTCTGTCCGTGACGGCTTTCAGTGTCTTGTCGACACGGTCGATCGTGCGTCTTCGGACTTCCCCGAGATGCTGCGGCACGACGTCGGAGACCGCGAAGTCCAAACCGATGCGCTCGGGTTCAGCAGACCTGAGCCAGTCGAGATCGAGATCGCCCAACCGCGGTCGCTCCTCGTCGGTCGGCGGCCGATAGTCGAGGAACGGGGCGTATCCGGCATCTCGCGTCTTGCCGTCTTGCGTGACTTCGACGAACTGGTAGCGCCGCGAGACGACCCGGCGGTTGCCGTGCGCGTCGGTGCGGGCGTCCGTGATCGAGTGCTCGAGATAGACGAGCAGTCTCGGTGTCGGGTCGACGTCGGGTCTGTCGTCGACGAGCACCGCGCCATGACGCAGCAGCGAGCCGTACCGCTCCAGAAGAACGTCTACGGTCACGTCGAGGAGTGGGTGGCCGGGGCAGAGGAACTCGGCCTGAACGTGTCCCGTCGGGGCAAGGTGCTCCTTCTCGAAGGCGACGCGCTCGTAGCGGCGCAGCAGGGGCGCGCCTACGCCGATCTCACGGTCACGGCTTCTCAGGTCGGCAGGCACGTAGGTGATCTCGAAACGACCCGGTTCACGCTCGACGATCCGCCCGCCGAGTTGCCTGAAGGCCTTGAGGAAGAACGCCCGAACGTAGTGCGGCTGAAGCTTCCTGGCGGCGGCCTCGGCCATGGCCACGCGGACTTCCTCGACATCCGTCGGTGTCATGACATCGGTGATGACGGCCCTCTCGTCGAGGACCTCCTTCAGGCCCTCGCCCGCGTTGTGATCGACAATGAGCTCGAGTTGCTTCTTCGTGACGGGGTCGTCGCTGTAGCGGATTGCCTTGATGAGCAGGTGGCGCAGGGACTCATCCGCGAAGGTTTCCCCGAGGACGTCGAAGACCTGGTCACCGAGTGCTTGACGCATGGAGTCGAGCTTCTCGAAGAGACGATGGAACACGTGTCCCTCGCGGGTCTCGTGTGCCACGAGGTTCCAGAGGTGACACACCTCGTTCTGGCCGATGCGGTGGATGCGTCCGAAGCGCTGCTCGATCCTGTTCGGGTTCCAGGGGAGGTCGTAGTTGACCATGAGGTGTGCCCGTTGCAGGTTCACGCCCTCGCCCGCTGCATCGGTTGCTACGAGGATGGACGTGTCCTTGTCGACTGTGAAGGCCCCTTGGATCTTGCGGCGCTCCTCCCGCTTCGTCCCGCCGTGGATCATTACGACGGCGTCGTCTCGGCCGATCAGGTTCCTGAGCCGGCCGGCGAGATAGTGGAGCGTGTCCCTGTGCTCGGTGAAGATGATGAGCTTGCGGCGGTTGCCGTGGGCGTCGAACATCTCCTGCTGCTCCTGGAGCAGACCGGCGAGCTCCTCCCACTTGCGGTCGCGGCCGCTCGCCCGCACCTTGGCGGCCAGGGACTCGAGCTCGGTGAGGGCGGAGATCTCGGCTTCGAGCTCGGCGATCGTCTGAGCCGCTGACGCTTCGTCGATGAGCGCGTCGCCGATCTCCTCGGCTTCGGCATCGGGGACGTCCTCGAGGTCGGTCTCGAAGTCCTCCTCGTCGAGCCCTGCCGCGGCAGCAGGCAAGGCGGTCTCGAGGGCTGCGTCCTTGGCCCGCTTTGCGAGCTTCTCCTCGCGGAGGCGGTCCTCGAGTCTCTTCCGGCGCCGTTTCAGAGACTGATAGATGGCCTCGGGACTCGACGCGAGCCGCCGTTGCAGCAGCGTCAGGGCGAAACCTACGACGCTGCGGCGGCTGCCCTGGCCGTCGGCGAGGCGGTCGGCACGGTTCATCTCCTCCCGGACGTACTCCGTCACGCGCTCGTACAGGATCGCCTCTTCGTCGCTCAGCGTGTACGTGACGGAGTAGGCCCGCCTCTCCGGGAACAGGCGAGTACCGTCGAAGCGGAGCAGGTTCTCCTTCACGAGACGGCGCATGATCCCCATCGTGTCGACGGTGTGGACCCCGTCGGAAGCCCTCGGCCGGCCCTCGAACCGGTCCGAGTCGATGAGCGACAGGAAGAGCTGGAAGTCCTCGTCCTTGCCCGAGTGTGGGGTCGCCGTCATGAGGAGGAGATGGCGTGTCAGCCCGCCGAGGAGCCTGCCGAGCTTGAACCGCTTCGTCTCGGTGACCTCGATGCCGTACCCGTGGGCTGCCATCTTGTGCGCCTCGTCGACGACGACGAGGTCGAAGTCGCACTGGGCGAGCTTGGCCTGGGCCTCGTCGTTGCGTGACAGGGCGTCGAGACGGGCGATCAGGCGAGGCTTCTCCAAGAACGGGTTCCCGGTGCGGGACGCCTCGAACGTCTCTCTGGTAGCGATGTCGAAGTGGATGCCGAACTTGTCCCACATCTCGTCCTGCCACTGCTCGACGAGACTTCCCGGCGCGACGATGAGGCAGCGCTGCACGTCACCCCTGACCATGAGCTCCTTCAGGAGGAGCCCGGCCATGATCGTCTTGCCCGCTCCCGGGTCGTCGGCGAGGAGGTAGCGGAGCGGATGGTGCGGCAGCATCTCCACGTACACCGCCTCGATCTGGTGCGGCAGCGGCTCCAGGTTCGACGTCGTCACCGCCAGGTACGGGTCGAACAGGTAGGCGAGATTGATGCGACGTGCCTCGCTCACGAGCATGAACAGCGTGCCGTCGGCATCGAACGCCCACGACGGGCCCGACTCCTCCAGCGACAGGGCGGGTTCGCTGTCCCGGTAGAGGAGGGTGTGATCGGAGCGACCCGAGTCGTCCTTGTAATGGAGAGTGATCGCCGCCTGCCCATGCCACTCCACCTGCACGACCGTCACCGGCCCAGAAGGCACGATCCCCGACACCCGGGCGCCCGGCGTCAGATACTCCAGCCGCACCGCTGTGATTGTGTCCTCTGACTCCACGGCCCTCCGCAGATGCCCGCCGTCGCATCCTCCCTGCGTCTTGCCGAATCTACCCGCCGCCTGGGACAGTCGCCCCGCCCGTACACACGTCGGATGTGCCCGGGGGTCGCGGGTTGGCGTCCCCAGATGTCGGGGTCGGTATCTGCACCTCATGTAGCGTGCTCGGTGTACGGCGGTGTCATCGCCGTCGATGACGAACACCGAGTGACGAGCGTGGAAGAAATAGCGGAGCTGCAAGCTGTCCTCGACGGTTTCCAGCGCAACCTCGACAGCCAATCGCGGGAGTATGGCTGGGGTCCGACAGCGGATTCGCGCGCCTACCGAGAAGGTTGGGACGGTGACGAGCCACTGCAAGCGATTGTCAGGATGTCCTACGAGCTGGCCGGTATCTCGTTGCTGTCGGCCACACAGCACCTGGCGGCGATCTCACGGATCCTTGCCACGAGCCAAGATGACCAACTCCTCTATCCCATCTACACGCTCGCTCGCGGCGCGATCGAGGCGGCAGCATCGGCGTATTGGCTGCTTGCTCCCGACGAACCAGGTGAACGCGCGCGCCGAGGACTTGCTGCGCGTCTGAAGGGCCTTGACCATCAGATGCAGGCCGTGGGCCACCTCAAGGACCACCCAGATGACCCCACCCAGGCCGCGACTGCACACCTCGCCGACCGAAGGACCCAGGTCGCCCAGGCAGCAGCGGCGATCGGCGAGGAACTGCATCCCTCCGCGTTCGCACTGAAAGGCAGAGCCGGATACCCGCGACTGCGAGACCTCGTCACCGCGCTCTACCGGGACTACGAGCAGTTCTTTCCGAACATTGGGCCTCTGCTCTATGCCTTCTTCTCTGAACGAGCGCATGGGTATCCGTCCGCGCTCGGCGGGATGCTTGTCCCTGTGACTGACGCCGACGAGTTCGGGACCCAACTCGCTCAAGCGGCCGCAGACATCGGAGAGGTCGCCTTCGCGTGCAACGTCGCTGCAACGGGAGTCGCCGTGGCGGCCGAGAGACGAGTCGAGCTGTTCGGCTGGAACTTGACGCTGTGGCGACAATGGCGCCAACACGCGAACAAGAAGCTCTTGGAGGCTTCCGGTTTCTTCGACGGTCATGCCAGGGACGGGTAGCGTCACCCCAGTCCCGTCTCTGAGACGTCTGAGCCGCGCCCGTAGGGGAACATGTGAAAGAAGCCCAGGACAACGGAGACGAGCCACGCCTGTACGACATCATCGGTGATGTCCACGGCTGCAACGACGAGCTTCGCGACCTGTTGGAGACGCTCGGCTACGAGGACTCGCAAATCGGCTTCCGCCACCCATTCGGACGAGTTGCCGTGTTCCTCGGAGACCTTGTCGATCGTGGCCCGGGGATCGTCGAAGTGCTACGGATCGTCATGGCGATGATGGCCTCGGGCTCCGCCCTGTGCGTACTCGGCAACCACGAGGACAGGCTTGCTCGCTGGCTCGCAGATCGCTCGGTAGGGGTCTCACCCGGCTTGGCCGTGTCGCTCGAGCAACTTGCCGAGGTGCCCGAGGAGTTCGTGACAACCGCCCTCGACTTCCTGACATTGTTGCCGGATCGACATCTCCTCGACGGTGGACGGCTGGTGGTAGCCCACGCCGGCCTGCCCGAAGAGCTGCAGCACGAGCAGTCGAGCCTTGCCCGAAGCTTTGCCCTCTACGGCGACCCGACTGGCGAAACCGATGACCTCGGCTTCCCAGTCCGCCGCAGATGGGCCGAGCGTTATGCCGGTGAGGCATTCGTCGTCTACGGGCACACCTTCGAACCGGAACCCTTGTGGTGCAACAACACCGTCAACATCGACACCGGTTGTGTCTTCGGGGGGAAGCTCACCGCGCTGCGCTACCCGGAGCTGGAGACCGTCTCAGTCTCGGCGAGGCGCTGCTACTACGGACAGGCGCGATCAACTTCGAGCGGAGCCCAATGGGCGCGGGGGGATGGGCAATGACGACGAGGGCAGAGCGCGAGTTTCACGCCGACATGGTGAATGGCGCTGACAGGCTGAAGCGCGAGATCGGGTACAACCCGACCCGCTTCAATCAGATGGTCGGTGAACTCGGCGGTCCGGAGGCGGCTCGCCGACTGCTGACCGGACGCGACACGTCCGACGGGTTCACGACCCTATGGGAGAATCATCGTCTCGACATGACCGTCGAGGCGTTCGCTCTCCTGCCGTGGTACGCGGAGCTGTTCACCGACGAGCAGCGCGGCACCGCCCGCCGCCGGTTGACCGAGCATGGCTTCGACGTCGACTCGTTCTTGCGATCACGGTCGGTGACACACCCAGACTGGGCGGCGGACGGAGCGGACTGAGGACGGCACGCCCGACAGTTGTCTGCGTGTGCGGTCTGTTCAGCTCTCGGAGGGGTCCGCCTCGTTCTCGGGCTCCGAGCCTCTCGGTGCGTATTCGACCGTGAGGGATGTCGCGAGCATCACGGCGATGAGCGCCGAGCGCGGTGTGAAGACGCCCACGTGCCCGACGGCGTGCGACGTCGCGTGACGCGCGAAGTGCTCGGGTGGCTCCGTCCCGGTGTGCGGCCACCACCCGGTGAGGGCGCGGAACAGGGGGCGTAGCGTCAGGTTCTCGGCGGCGAGCTGCAGCGGGAGGTCATCGAACTCCTCTTGGGCGCGCTCCGTGGCGTGACCGCGCCCGTTCTTGCCGTACCGTGCGAGGACGAGGCTGTCGACGATGTTCGATGCGTGGGACTGAGCCGGCGCCTCGAACCCTGCGCGGAGCGCCATGATCGCCGCCCGGCACTGCTCTCCCCACTCGTGGGCGATCTCCGTGAGTGCGATCTCGCAGTCATCGAGGACGTCGTGCAGGCGAGCGTCAAGGATCCCGCAGCGCGCCTCCGAGTCCGGGGCTTCGATGATCGCCACGACGATCTCGGTTCGCGGCACCCAACTCAGGGGGAGACCCTCCTCAAGCGCGATGGTCGCTACGGCGTCGAGATCGTCGACGCCGTGGAGGTTGATCGGGATCCAGCGGTCGGACGCGGCGATCAGCGCCGCGAAGTCGATCGTCGGGACCTTGAAGGCCAAGCCCTCGGTGATCCGCGAGAGCATCTCGGTCTGCTGCAGGAGGGATCGGGCAATAGCGGTGTTGGCCTCCGTGAGCTCCGTGATCGCGGCGGTCGATGCGAGCGCATCAGTGATCGCGGAGGAGTCGATCGACTTGGAGAGCGCCTCAGCCCACCGCGTCTGGACGCCAAGACCCTGAGTTTCGCGGGCGGCGACCATCACCTGGCGGTAGCTCTCGGTCAGGTGGGAGAAGTCGATGGACTGGGCGAAGTGCTTGGCGATCGTGTCCTGCGCGGCCACGATCTGCGGGATCTTGAACGCCGTGAACTGCGAGATGGAGCGCCGCGCCGCCGTCAGGGCAAGGAAGTCGAGGCCGGCAAGCTGGCGCTGAATTCCTGCGAAGGCATCCAGGCGCGGGAAGAGCCGGGACAGTCGTCGGGCGCTCTGTTCTCGGGCGTCCGCAACCTCGTCTCCGGCGGCATCCTCGCGGTCGTCGTTCTCCTCGGGCACTTCGGCGTCAGGCATCTGCCCAGTATCGCGCCCGGGTGTGACACCAACGACGAGGTTTGCCGGCACGACAAGGACCCTGTGCTGTCGAATCCGAGGCCGGCATGCGAGGGCGACTTAAAACCCATCGAGATCGACGAGTTCTCTCCAGGTGAGACCAGCGAGGGTGTGGAA
>JADZDR010000093.1 GCA_020850945.1 Acidimicrobiia bacterium
CCGCTGTGGGGGGCGGTTTGTTGCGCCGGCGCAACAAACCGCACTCAACATGCGGCGTCAGTTCACGCGATGACCACGACCGGCTGGTAGCCGAATTGACCGAGGTTGACCGGATTCGTATTCTGGTCAACATGTCGTGTGATCGCCCCCCTCAGCCCGGCCGGTCCGCATGAAGGCCCTCGTCTACGAGGGTCCCGGCCTCCTCGCACTCCGCGAGGCGGCCGATCCCGAGCCGGGGGCGGGCGAGGTGCTCCTCGACGTCCTCGCCGCCGGAGTCTGTGGCACAGACCACCACATCGTCGCCGGCGAGCTCGGCGTCGTGCCCGGGACGGTGCCCGGCCACGAGATCTGCGGGCGCATCGCCGCCGTCGGCCCCGACGTGGCGGGCTGGGAAGCAGGCACACGCGTCGTGTCCTACGGGCAGGTGACCTGTGAGGCGTGCCCGGCGTGCCTGTCCGGGAACCAGAACCGGTGTGTGTCGCCACAGGGCTTGGGCATGGCCCGCCAGGGGGGGTTCGCGGAGCGCATCGCCGTCCCCGCCCGCTGCGTCGCTCCCCTCCCCGACCCCGTGAGCGACGCCGTCGGCGCGATCGCGACCGACGCGATCGCCACACCCTTCCACGCCCTCGTCTCCGTCGGACGCATCCGGCCCGGCGAGAGCGTGGTCGTCATCGGGACCGGCGGTCTCGGCATGCACGCGGTCCTCCTCGCCCGCATGGCCGGAGCCGGCCGTATCGTCGCCGTCGACCCGTCCCCCGGCGCCCGCGATGCCGCCCTCGCAGCCGGCGCCGACGCCGCCTTCGATCCCGCGGCGGAGGAGGATCCCGCCCGTGCCCTGCGGGCGCTCGCCCGCGGGACCACGCTTGCAGTCGAGCTCGTCGGCCGCGCCGCGACGGTCGAGCTCGGCCTCGCCACCCTCGCACCGGGTGGCCGTCTCGTCGTCGTCGGAGTCGGCACCGAGCAGCCCCGCCTCCCCCCGCTCATCCGCTTCATCGGCACGGAGGTCTCCGTGCACGGTGCGTTCGGATCCACCCTCGCCGAGATCGAGACTGTGCTCGGCCTGATCGCGGCCGGCCGCCTCGACGTGTCGAGGTCCGTCGGCAGGATCGTCCCCCTCGACAAGGGGCCGGCCGTTCTCCGCGAACCGGCCGCCCCGGCCCGCACCGTCCTCGACCCGACCACCTGAGACAGAGGAGAGGAGTCGACTTGATCGAGCTGAACGAGACACAGGCCGAACTCCAGGGCGCCGTCGCCCGCTTCGCCGCGACAGAGATCGAACCTCACGCCCGCAAGTGGGACGAGGCGGAGGAGTTCCCCCAGCACCTCTTCCCCGCGCTCGGTGAGCTCGGCTGGCTCGGCATCGGCTTCGACCCGGCAGTCGGCGGCAGCGGCGGCGGTCCCGTCGAGAGGTGCATCCTCGTCGAGGAGCTCGCCCGCGCCTCGGCCGGCGTCGCCCTCGGCCTCTACGTGCACATGGTCCTCGCAACGAATGCGCTCGTGAAGGTGGCGGACACGCCCCTTGCCGTCTCACTCGCCCCCGCCCTCCTGCGCGGGGAGCTGCGCGGGGCATGGGCGTACGCGGAACCCGACGCCGGTGCGGACGTGACACGGGCGTCCCTGCGGGCGAGACGGGACGGCGACACGTTCGTGCTCGACGGCACGAAGCTCTACATCACGAACGGACCGTTCGCCGACGTCATCCTCGTCGTCGTGCGGACCGGCGGCGATCCCGGCACCCTCAAGGGACTGTCGGTGCTCGTCGTCGACGGCGACACCCCCGGCCTCTCCCGTCGGCCGATGCGCAAGCTCGGTATGCGGGCGTCCGAGCTCGGTGAGCTCGTGTTCACGGAGTGCGCAGTGCCGGCGGAGCGCCTCGTGGGCGAGGAGGGCTCGGGCTTTCGCCAGTGCCTGCCCGTCCTCTCCGAGGGCCGCGTGTTCGGTGCCGCCCTCGCCCTCGGACTCGGCCGCGCTGCCGTCGACGAGGCGGTGCGCCACGTGATGGTGCGGGAGCAGTTCGGCGGTCCGCTCGCCGAACTGCAGGCGGTCCGCTTCACCGTCGCCGACATGGTGGCCCGCCTCGCCGCCGCCCGCTCCCTCGTGTACGGGGCGGCAGAGGCGATGGCAGCCGCTCGCCCCTTCGACACGCAGGCCTCGGTAGCCAAGCTCGTCGCCTCCGAGACGGGCACCTACCTCGCCGAACGCGCCCTGCACCTCCACGGTGCGGCCGGGTTCATGGACGACTCACCCGTGCAGCGCCTCTACCGTGACTGCAAGATCCTCGAGTACGGCGAGGGTGCCAACGAAGTGCAGCGGGAGATGATCTTCAAGGCCACCGCAGCGGGGTTCCGACCTTGATGCCCGTCCCGCGCCTGCCAGCGGGGACGGCGGCCTGCTTCGTGGGGGACCTCCACCTCGGAGACGGAGCCGGCAACGATCTCTTCACCGACAAGGACAGCACCCTCGTCCCTTACCTGGAGAGCTGCCCCGACCGCTTCGACGCCGTCGTGTTCATGGGGGACGTGATCGACATCCCGCAGGGCTGGTCCGCGCGGCGCATCCTCGCCGCGCATGCGGACGTGGCAGCCGGCATCGAGAGCCTCACCGCCAAGCTGCCCGTCTACTTCGTGCGGGGCAACCACGACTGGCGTGTCGACTACCCGCGGCTCTTCCCGGGCGCCACGCACTGCGACGAGATGCATGTCGGCGAAGTCCTCGTCTGGCACGGCCACCGCCTCGACCGCTACTGCCATCCTGAACGCCGCTCGTACCCCGCCCAGGTCGGTCTGCACCACCTCGCCGAGCGTCTCTTCGGCTTCGAGTTCCGGGTCCCCCTGCACGAGCACGACACCGCCCAGAACCGGTTCGTGCACTGGGCGGGCTACCACTACGCCCGGCACCTGCGCCGGAGAGCCGCCGCCGCCCGGGCCCGCGGGGACGCCGAGACGGCGGCGGACTGCGAGGAGTTCATCTCCTACTGGTCCCGTGCCGTCTGGGGTGATCCACACGCGTACTTCGAGCCCGTGAGTGCCTTCCTGACCGACGGGCCCCACGAGGCCGTCGTGTGTGGGCACACGCATCTCGCCGGGATCGTCGGGATCGGCGACCGGACGTACGTGAACGCGGGATCGTGGACGTTCGGGGCGTGCGAGGTCGCCGAGCTCGACGGCACCGCGTTCTCGGTCGTCGACGTCGCATCGGGCCGCGAGATCGGCGACGAGTCGTACCGCTGGATGTGCGACGGCGACGATCCCGGCGACTACTTCGCGTGGTGGGACAGCGCCTACCTCGGCCGCCTCCGCTTCCGCAATCCACGAGAAAGGGTCACACCATGAGCGACATGAGGGACATGAGCGACATCAGCGACGAGGTCGTCCTCGACGTCTCCGACCGTATCGCGACGGTCACCCTCAACCGACCGGAGCGGCTCAACACCCTCGCCCTCGACACAGTCGACTCCCTCGTCGAGGCACTCGACGCGGCGGCCGCGTCTCCTGCGCGTGTCGTGGTCCTCGCCGGGGCAGGCCCCAAGTTCTGCGCCGGCGCCGATCAGGGTGAGATGGTCCCCCGTCCCGCCTCGGAGTGGGAACCGATCGTGCGCAAGTACCTCGACCCGATCCGGGCGATAGTCGGGATGGACAAGCCGGTGATCGCCGCCCTGCACGGTGACGCGGTGGGGGGCGGCTTCGGCCTCGCCATGGCATGCGACATCCGCATAGCAGCAGACGGCATCCGCCTCGGCGCCCCGTTCACGCGGATCGGGCTCGCCGGATGTGACATGTCCACGGGCTGGTTCCTGCCCCGCCTCGTCGGCCTCGGTACCGCCGCCGAGCTCATGTTCACGGGCCGGCTCGTCCCCGCCGCCGAAGCCCGCGAGATGGGTCTCGTCCACAGGGTCGTCCCGTCCGAGGAGTTCGCAGCCACCGTCGAGGAGTGGGCCGGCCAGATGGCGGCCGGCGCGCCCGCCGCCCTCCAGTGGACGAAACGGGCCCTCCACCGCTCCCTCGGTGTGGACATGGACGGCGAGTTCGAGTTCGAGATCTTCGCGCAGGTGCAGTGCCTGCAGACCGGCGACCACGCCGAGGGCGTACGGGCCTTCCAGGAGAAGCGGTCACCGGAGTTCCGAGGTGGCTGAGGAGGGAGCGGGGGTCTGGAGCGGAGACCGCAACACCCCCCGCGGCGAGCTGCTCGAACGTGCCGCCCGCGCGACACGGGCCCTCGCCTCGCTCGGTGTCGGGCGGGGAGACTCGGTGGCCCTCCTCCTCCGGAACGACGTCGCATTCTTCGAGGCGTCCTATGCGGCAGCAGCCCTGGGCGCCTACGCAGTCCCCGTGAACTGGCACTTCCGCGAGGACGAGGTACGCCACGTCGTCTCCGACTCCGGCGCCCGCGCCGTCGTTGCCCATGCCGACCTCCTCGCGGCGGTCCGGCATACGATCCCGGACGGGGTCGAGGTCGTCGCCGTCCGCACCCCACCCGAGATAGCACAGGCGTACGGGCTCTCGGAAGGAGAGCGCGAGACACCCGCGGGAGTGCGCGACTGGGACACGTGGACCAGGTCGCACGAGCCATGGGACCGGAAACGGGAGGCGTCCCCGGCAAGCATGATCTACACGTCCGGCACGACCGGGAATCCCAAGGGTGTGAGACGCCGGCCCTTCGGGCGAGAGCATGCGGCGACGGTACAGGTCACCACGGGGCATGTGCTCGGCGTCGAACCCGGGGTGAGGACCGTGGTGTGCGGGCCGCTCTACCACTCGGCACCGAACGCGCACGGGCTCGCCGCCGTACTCCTCGGTGGGCACGTCGTCCTCATGCCACGCTTCGACCCCGCGGAGCTCCTCCGCCTCGTCGAGGCGCACCAGATCACGAACCTCCTCATGGTGCCGACGATGTTCGTGCGTCTCCTCGCCCTGCCCGAGGACGTGCGCCGCGCCCACGACGTGTCGTCGCTGCGGCACGTCGTCCACGCGGCTGCCCCGTGCCCGCCTGCCGTGAAGCGAGCCATGATCGAGTGGTGGGGCCCGGTCGTCCACGAGTTCTACGGGGGAACGGAGAGTGGACCGGTCACGTTCTGCTCGTCCGAGGAGGCGCTCGCCCGTCCCGGAACCGTGGGTCGAGCAGTGGAAGGAGCGGATGTGCGCATCCTGGACGAGGCGGGATCTCCCGTACCCGCCGGCACGGTCGGCGAGGTGTTCATGGGTCTCTCCGACTACCCGGACTTCACCTACCACGGCCAGGCCGAGCGCCGGAGCGAGATCGAGGTCGCCGGTCTCATCACATGCGGCGACTTGGGGTATCTCGACGAAGACGGCTACCTGTTCCTCTGCGACCGCAAGCGGGACATGGTCATCTCCGGCGGCGTGAACATCTATCCGGCCGAGATCGAGGCGGTCCTGCACGGACTTGCAGGTGTGCGCGACGTCGCCGTCTTCGGGATCCCCGACAGCGAATTCGGCGAGGTCCTCGCAGCCGTGGTCGAGCCCGCCCCCGGCGCCTCGTTGACCCCGGATGCCGTGCGGGACCACGTGCGTGCACACCTCGCCGCCTACAAGGTCCCGCGGCATGTCGAGTTCCGAGACGCCCTCCCGCGTGAGGATTCGGGCAAGATCTTCAAGCGCAAGCTGCGCGCCCCCTTCTGGGAGTCGGAGGGCCGCACCATCTGAGCACCCACCCCGGCCACGAAGGCGCGCAGGGCCCGCCGTGCGATTGCAGGTTCGGCTTGTAGGGTCGGACTGAACCCGAGGAAGGGACCACGATGGCTCATCAGTCGAGAATGTCGATCCAAGAAGTGGCGCCCGAGGCCCGCCGAGCCGTTCTCCACCTCACCGAGTACGTGCGCGGCGGCGGTATCGACGAGGGTCTGCATGCCATGGTGGACATTCGGGCCTCACAGATCAACAACTGCGCCTGGTGCCTGGACATGCACACGGCGGAGGCGCTGGCAGCAGGTGTCGATCAACGCCGGATCAACCTGGTGGCCGCGTGGCGGGAGGCCGGTTCGCTCTTCAGCGAACGCGAGCAGGCCGCCCTCGCGCTCACCGAGGCGGTGACGCTCATCAGCGCGGACGGAGTGCCCGACAGGGTTTGGGACGATGTCACTGCCGCCTTCGACGAGAAGGAGGTCGTGGTATTGCTGATGGCGATCTGCACGATCAACGTGTGGAACCGGCTCAACGTGACCGTGCGGACGGAACTGCCGGACGAGCCCTTCGTCCCCTGAGATCAACCGGAAAGCACCACTAGGGCCGCGGCTCGCGGGAGACGACACCGAGGCCGACGATCTCGTTGAGGGTGGAGAGGGCGACATCGAAGGGGAGGTCGATGTTGCCTTCGAGCTCGGCGCGGACGACCGCCCAGCCGATCTCGAAGAGGACGGCTGCCGCGGCCTCGACGTCGACGGTGTCGCGGATGGATCCCTCGGCGATGCCCTCCTCGAGGGTCTCGGCGAGGAGCTCCCTGATCCGGCTGCGTTGCATGTGGGCGGCGGCTGCCGACACCCTCCCGTCGACGAGGTCGCCGGCACCGAACAGGGACGCGCGGAGGAGCTCGTCGTGGCCGTAGTGCTCCGCTGTGATCTCGACGAGGGCCCGCAGCCGGTTCGGGACCGGCCCCTCCCTGCGCAGCGCCTCTCCCGCCGCTTCGAGGAATCTGGCGAGCGAGGCCTCGACGACCTCGAGATAGGCGGCCTCCTTCGAGTCGAAGTGGAGGTAGAAGCTGCCCTTGCCCGTCTCGGCGTCACGGGTGATGTCGTCGATGGTCGCCCGCCGGAAGCCGTACCGCCGGAAGTGCACCTCGGCTGCCTCGAAGAGACGCGCGCGGGGACCGTCGGACTCGAGGGGCTCGGCCATGCGGCCAGTGTACCGAGCGGCAGCCTGCCCTACACCCTGTCCCTGAGTCCTACTTGACAACTGAGTGTTACTCAGAATAGCGTGGGGGCCACCACGGGGGAGAAGACGCACGTGCCCGACCACATCGCCGACGAGCTCGCCATGTTCCGGCAGACGTTGCGCGAGTTCGTGTCGGCCGAGATCACGCCCCATGCCCTCGACTGGGAGGAGGCGGGCCGCCTCCCCCGCAGCCTCTTCGCACGCATGGGTGGCCTCGGCTACCTCGGCGTGCGCCTCTCCGAGGCGTCGGGCGGAGCCGGCCGCGATTTCCGGTACACGAAGATCCTCGTCGAGGAGCTCGTCGGCAGCGGCTCCCTCGGCATCGCCGTGAGCATCCTCGCCCACGCCGAGTTCGCGACCAAGGTCGTCGACCGCGCCGGCAGCGACGACCTCAGGAAGCGCTTCGTCGCCCCCGCCGTCCGCGGCGAGCTCATCGGCGCCCTCGGCGTGACCGAGCCCGACGCGGGCAGCGACGTGGGCGCGATCCGCACACGGGCGGTCCGGGACGGCGACGAGTACGTCGTGAACGGATCCAAGACCTTCATCTCGAACGGGAACATCGCCGACTACGTGACGACGGCCGTACGCACGGGCGAGGCGGGGCCCCGCGGGATCTCGCTCGTCGTGATCCCCACACACACGCCGGGTTTCACGGCGGCCGCACGTCTGCGCAAGATCGGCACCCACGCCTCCGACACGGCGGAGATCGTGTTCGAGGACTGCCGCGTACCGGCCGCGAACCTCGTCGGCGACGAGAACGGCGGTTTCCGGCTCATCATGCAGGGTTTCGAGGGGGAGCGCCTCGTGCTCTCGGTCATGATCTGTGCCCAGATGCGCCTCATGTTCGACGCGGCCCGCCGCTACGGCCTCGAACGTGACGTGTTCGGCCATCCCGTCCTCGGCTTCCAGGCATGGCAGCACCGCCTCGCGGACGTCCTCACGACGATCGAGGCGGCCGAGGCCCTCACGGAGCGGGCGGTCGACCTCTACGTGAGGGGCGAGGAGGCCAACTCGGAGATCTCGATGGCGAAGCTCTTCTCGGCCGAAGCCGCAGTCGGGGTAGCGCACGACTGCGCCCAGATCTTCGGTGGGAGCCGCTACATGGAGGAGAACCTCATCGCCCGCCTCCAACGGGATTCGCTCGCCTTCAGCGTCGGGGCCGGGACGAGCGAGGTCATGCGCGAGATCATCGCCCGCACGAACGGACTCGTCCCCCCCCGGAAGGCCACGTGAGCACCCCGGACCTCGCTCCTCTGGGAGTCGCCGGTGTCGGCCGGTCCGGCCCCCGCATCTCGGACCCCCGTTCGATCCCCGAGATCGTCCTCGAGGCCGTCGAATCCGCCCTCGCCGACGCCACCTGCGGCTACGACGACGTCGACGCGGTGGTGACGGCCTCCGTCGATCTCTTCGACGGCCTCACGGCATCCAACATCGCCGTGACCGAGGTCGTCGGCGCAGTCATGCGGCCCGAGACCCGCATCGCCGGCGACGGCCTGCTCGCCGCCATCCACGCCGCCTGCCAGCTCTGGGCAGGCGCGTACGAAACCGTCCTCGTCGTGGCCCACTCGAAGCCCTCGATGGCTCCCGCCGATCTCACGCCGTGGGCGATGGACCCGATCCACCTCCAGCCGCTCGGTGCCTCCTTCACGGCCTGCGCGGGACTGCAGGCCCGCGTCCTCACCCTCGACGACCCCGACGCGGAGGGCCGCTGGGCGGAACGGGCCGCCCGCCTCTCGACCCTCGCCGGTCGGCCCACGTCACCGGCCGAGGTATCGGCCTCTTCCGTCGTCGCCTCACCGCTGCGCGAGCGCATGCGTGCTCCCCTCGCCGACGGGGCGTACGCGGCAGTCCTGAGCCGTGGTGAGGCGTCCGTTCTCCTGCGCGGCGCCGGTCACGATCTGTGCGCCCACTCGCCTGGCGACAGGGACCTGCGACACTGGGACGGGCTCACACGGGCGGCAGGAAGGGCATATGCGGTCGCCGGGATCGATGACCCGGCAGACGCCTTCGGCTGCGTCGAGCCCGCCTGCCTCTACCCGCACGAGGAGGACCTGTTCACCGCTGCCACCGGAACCGGGCCGGACACACCCGTGTCCCCGACGGGTGGCCTCTTCGGTGGCGCCGTACCGGTCGGGGCGGGCCTGTCACGTCTCGTCGAAGCGACTCGGGCCCTGCGGGCCGAACCGTCGCTGCGCCGCGTCCTCGCCCACGGCACGTGGGGTCCGGCAGGTCAGGGCCAGGCGCTCACCATCCTGGAGGCGGCGTGAGGTCCGTCGCCGTCGTCGGGACGGGGCAGACGAAGCACGCCCGCAGGCGTGACGACGTATCCCAGGCAGAGCTCGTCCGCGAGGCGGCCGATGCCGCCCTCGCCGACGCCGACATGTGCGCCGAAGACATCGAGGCCGTGCTCATCGGGAACATGGAGCTCTTCGAAGGCCGCGGCCTCCCCGAGCTGTGGGTCGGCGGCGGCGCCTACGGCACCGGCAAGCCTGTCATGAAGGTCGCGACGGGAGGTACCTCGGGGACGAGCACGGCCATCGCCGCCTTCCACCAGGTCGGCTCGGGCCTGTTCGACCGGGTGCTCGCCGTCGGCTTCGAGAAGCACTCGGAGGGACACACGCAGACGGGCATGGCGCTCACCGATCCGTTCTGGGACAGGGCCGTCGCGTCCGGCGCCCTCGGCAACTTCGCCCTGTCCGTCTCGCAGTACGTGGCGGCGGGACACGCCACGGAGGACCAGGCCGCGCTCGTCGCCGTGAAGGCACGCCGCAACGCGGCCCGCAACCCGCATGCGCACCTGCAGATGCCCGACCTCACGGTGGACGAGGTGCTCGCATCGAAGATGCTCGCCCATCCTCTGCGCATGCTCGACATGTGCCCCCAGTCGGACGGGGCAGCGGCGATCATCGTCGCTTCCGACGCCGTCGCCCGCGAGCACAACCCGCGCCCCGCCTGGGTCAAGGCGACGGCGACCCGCCACGACCAGTGCTACATCGGCGACCTCGACCGGCGGCTGCTCTCGATGCGCACGCTGCGGGACGCGAGCGCGCACGCATACACCCAGGCCGGCATCACCGACCCCGTCCGCGATCTCGACGTCGCCGAGATCTACGAGCCGTGTACCTACGCCGAGCTCGCCTGGTACGAGGCCCTCGGCTTCTGCGAAGCAGGGGAGGCGGGCCGCCTCGTCGAGAAGGGTGTCACGTCCATGACCGGAGCGCTGCCCGTGAACCCGTCCGGTGGCGTCCTCTCGACCAACCCCGTAGGGGCGTCCGGGGTCATCCGCGTCGCCGAGGCCGCGTGCCAGATCCACGGCCGGGCAGGACAACGACAGGTCGAACGGGCGGACCTCGCCCTCGCAACCGGTTACGGCGTCTACGCCTGGGCAGACGTCGTCGTCCTCGGGAGCGAGCCGTGAACGACAGGGTGGAGCGACTCGACGTGCCGATCCTCATGGACGAGGCGTGGCACTACGCCTCCGGTGAGGCGATGGAGCGCTTCAGCACCGGCCTGGCCGCGCGCCGCATCGAGGCGCTGCGCTGCGACGGGTGCGGACGCCGCTACCTCCCACCCCGACCCATGTGCGGCAACTGCCGGCTGCGCATGACGCACTGGGTTGCCGTCGATGACACGGGCACGCTCGAGGCCTGGACCGTCGTTCACCAGCCGATCCTCGACGGACGCACAGGCGAGGAACGCCCCTCCCCCTACGGCATGGGCCTGATCCGTCTCGACGGCGCAGACACCACCGTCAACCACTTCGTTCAGACCGGGGGGCCGAGACGCCAAGGCGTCACACCCCCCGGACCCCCCCTCTTCATCGGTCAACGTGTGCGGGCGGTGTGGCGGGAGGAGCTGCGCGGCGCGATGGACGACATCCTCCACTTCGAGGTGGTCGAGCCGTGATCCGCACCGAGTCGATCCACATACCCTTCACCTACGCCGCGGGTGGGACGTCGAGCATCTTCCTCGCAGCCCTGCGGGACGAGGCACGCATCCTCGCCACTCCCTGCCCGGCGTGCGACACCGTGATCTGCCCGGCCCGCTCGTCCTGCCCGGCCTGCGGCGGCCCCACCGCGACCCCCGTCGACGTCGGCCCGGCCGGCACGCTCGTGAGCTGGACCGAGCTCGCCGACGGCACGACCCTCGCCCTCGTGCGTCTCGACGGCGCCGACACGTCGCTCGTGCACAGGCTCGCAGGCGGTGACGGCACGTGGGTGGCGGGGCAGCGTCTCCGTGCGCGCTTTGGGGAATCCCGCACGGGGGCGATCACCGACATCGTCGGGTTCGAATCGGAGAACGGAGCAGGCCGATGACCGTCCGCGCCGAGAGACAGGGACACGTGCTGCACGTCACGATCGACCGGCCGGAGGCTCGCAATGCCCTCAGCCTCGAGATGGGCCGCCACCTCACGGAGATCTGGGCCGGGTTCCGGGACGACCCGGCACTGCGGGTCGCAGTCCTCACGGGGGCCGGGGACAAGTCGTTCTGTGCCGGCGCCGATCTCAAGGAGGTCGGGGGCTACTACGCGTCGATGACACCGATCGAGCGGCGTGAGCTCGGGGAGTACACGCCGGGCCTGGGTGGGATCACCCGCAACCTCGACACGGCAAAGCCGGTCGTCGCCGCGATCGGCGGGCACTGCCTCGCCGGCGGCCTCGAGCTCGCCCTCGCCTGCGACATCCGCATCGCGGCGGACCACGCCACGTTCGGGTTCCCCGAGGTGTGCCGCGGGATCATCCCCGGTGCGGGCGGGACGCAGCGGCTCCCCCGCCTCGTGCCCGAGGGGATCGCGCTCGAGATGCTCCTCACGGGCGACCCGATCGACGCCGCCACGGCTCTGCGCATCGGCCTCGTGAACCGTGTCGTGCCCCGCGATGAGCTGGCCGACACGGCCGGTGAGCTCGCGGCACGGATCGCCGCCAACGCACCCCTCGCCGTGCAGGCGATCCGGCATGCCGTGCGACGTGGGCGCCACCTGCCCCTCGAGGATGCGCTGCGGCTCGAGCAGTTCTACGCCGAGCCGGTCCGGGCGAGCGAGGACGCGCGTGAGGGGGTCCTCGCCTTCGTCGAGAAACGTGAACCCGTGTTCGAGGGGAAGTGACCACATGACCAGTGCCGCCTACGAGACGATCGCCTGCACGGATACCGGCCCGATCCGCCGCGTCACGCTGAACCGGCCCGACGTGCTCAACGCGATCGACGCCCGCATGCTCACCGAGGTCCGCGACGCAGTCACCGACGCTGCCGCCGACCCCGCCCTGAGAGTCGTCGCCGTCGACGCCGCCGGCGACAGGGCGTTCTCGGCCGGGATCGACGTCGCCTACGTCAAGGACATGCAGGGCATCGAAGCCCGCGAGATCGGCCGCGAGCTGCATCGCACTTTCCTGACCCTCCGCACGGTCGAGATCCCGGTCGTATGCGTGATCGACGGCCTCTGCCTCGGCGCCGGCCTCGAGCTCGCCGTCTCCTGCGACTTCATGATCGCCACGGACCGCTCCCGCTTCGGCCTCCCCAACATCCACCGAGGGATCCCGGCGATCGTCGAGGCCGCGATCCTCCCTGCCGCAGTCGGCATCCAGGGCGCACGCGAGATGGCTTACCTCGGCGAGTTCTGGGACGCGGCCAAGGCCGAGCGGCGCGGGCTGCTCACCGACGTCGTGCCGGCTGCAGGCCTCGCCGCCCGCGTCGACGAGATCTGCGAGGCGTTGGCCGAAAAGAGCCCCCTTGCCCTCGGCACGCAGAAGGAGATCATCCACAAGTGGATGACGACCGACCTCGAGTCGGCGATCGACTTCTCGATCAACACCGTGATGTTGAACTTCATGAGCCGCGACCAGAAGGAAGGCATGAGCGCCTTCGTCGAGAAGCGGGACGCCACCTTCACGGGGGAATGAGATGACAGAACGGGTCGTCGTCACGTGCGCCCTCACCGGCGCCCAACAGGGGAAGGAAGCGAATCCGAACCTGCCCGAGCAGCCTCACGAGATCGTCGCGCAGGGACTCGAAGCCTGGAACGCCGGGGCCGCCATCCTCCATATACACGCACGCGACGAGGCAGGCAGGGCGACAGCCGATGTCGCGGTGTTCCGGCGCATCGCGGACGGCCTGCGCGATGCGGGCTGTGACGCCGTCCTCAACCTCACAACCGGCGGTGCCGTGGCCGGCCTCCCCCTCGACGACCGTGTCCGCGTCGTGCCCGAGCTCCGCCCCGAGATCGCCTCGTTCAGCCTCGGCAGCGGCAGCCTCCTCGGCCGCTACGACACCGACACCGCCACATGGGTGCGGGACCGGTTCGTCCCCCTGTTCGGTTCCCATGCCGAGCTCGAACGCGTCGCCCGTACCTTCCAGGCGAACGGGGTCCGTCCCGAGCTCGAGATCTACCACGCCGGCATGCTCAACAACCTCACCGCCCTGCTCGCGTTGGGGGTGCTCGACGAGCCACTCCTCGTCAACTTCGTCATGGGCATCCCGGGCGAGTGCACGGAGGCGACGGTCAAGAACCTCGTCTTCCTCGTGGACGGCCTGCCGCCCGCCGCCCAGTGGCTCGTGAGCGCGATCGGTGCCCGCAACCACTTCCGCATGCTCGGTGCCGTCGTCGCCATGGGCGGCCATGTACGGGTCGGCCTCGAGGACAACGTGTACGCGGCGCCGGGTGAGCTCGCCCGCTCGAACGGCCAGATCGTCGAGAAGGCGGTGCGCATCCTGCGTGACCTCGGAACCGAACCGGCGAGCCCGGCGGATGCACGCCGCATCCTGCAACTGAGAGAGAAGGAGACAGCGTGAGCCGTGAACGAATCGCCATAGACGCATGGGCGAGCTGGATCAGCCCCGAGGGGGCCACCAAGTGGCCGGACGAATACCTGCACATCTTCCGCAAGTACCGCTCGCCCCAGGTCATATTCGACGGTATGTCCGTCGAGGAGATGCTCGCCGACATGGACACGGCCGGAGTCGACCGGTGTGTCCTCTCGGCCTTCTATCACAAGGACATGCCCGTCGTGTCCAACGAGGAGGTCGCCGCCGCCGCCGCCGCGCACCCGGACCGCTTCGTCCCGTCCGGAACCGTGAACGTGCTGCGCAAGCCGCTCGACGTCACACGTGAGATCGAGCACATGGTGAACGGCCTCGGCATCCGGGCGGTCCGTCTCGAGCCCTACATGTACGGAGACGGCATGACCGGCCTCCCGCCCAACGACAAGCACTACTGGCCGGTCTACATCAAGTGCGCCGAGCTCGGCGTGCCCGTCTGCATCCAGGTCGGCCACACGGGCCCGCTCCTCCCGTCCGAGGCGGGCCGGCCGATCTACCTCGACGAGGTCGCCCTCTCCTTCCCCGACCTCGTGATCGTCGGCTGCCATCTCGGCCAGCCGTGGCACGACGAGATGACGACCCTCGCCTGGAAACACCCGAACGTGTACGTCGAGACGTCGGCTCGCACCCCCAAGCACTGGCCCGCGTCCTTCGTCGAGTTCGTGAAGGGTTGGGGACAGGACAAGGTCATGTGGGCGACCGACTACCCGCTCCTCTCGTTCGAGCGCACGCTGGACGAGCTCGACGCGCTCGGCCTCGACGAGAAGATCTGGCGCAAGGTCGTCCGCGACAACGCGATGCGGGCCTTCTCACTCGAGGCATGAGGCCTGGCGCATGACGATCGAGGAGCGGCGCCGCCGCGAACGTGAGGCCCGCCGCAAGGCGGTGCTCGACGCGGCACGGGACCTCGTACGCGAACGTGGCTACAACGGGACGACGACGAAGGAGATCGCGAAGGCGTGCGACCTGTCCGAGGCCACGGTGTTCTTCTACTTCCGGAGCAAGGACGAGATCTTCACCGCCCTCCTCCTCGAAGGCATCGGCTTCATGCAGGACCAGGTCGCGCAGATCGCCGCGGCCGAGCTTCCACCGCGGGAGCTCATCCGTCGCCTCTGGGGTTCCTTCGCGGAGCTCGCCGGCACACATCCCGAGTACTTCCACGTCTTCGCCGCCCTCGCGAACCCCGACGCGACCACATCGGTCTCCGACGAGCTGCGCGACGAGATCGCCCGTCTCTCCGGTGACAACTTCCGCCGCGTCGCCGATCTCCTCCGGCCCGCCGTCGGGGATCACAGGGCGAGGGAGGTGGCCGATCTCCTCTGGGCGAGCTTCGCAGGCCTCTCCGTCCTGCGGGCCTCACGCGTCAACCTCGGTGCAGCCGCGCACCCGACACCGGCCGAGCTCGACGACGCCGCCGAGCTCCTCGTCTCGGGCGTCCTCCCCTCCTGAGTTGCGCCGGGACGTCGGGACGTCGGACGGTCAGAGTGGCGCCCCCGGCGCCACCAAGGGCCAGGGGCGCCCGTTCTCCACGACGAGGGCGAGATCGAGGAGGAGCGGCTCGGAGAAGTGCGGACCGATGACCTGGAGGCCGACGGGCAGGCCCTCACTCGTACCGGCCGGAATCGAGATCGCCGGATTGCCGTAGATGTTCGACGGGATCGTGAGCGCACCGTTGTTGCCGGGACCGACCGGCTTGCCGTTGAACTCGAAGGGAAGCGGACCCTCCGCCGCGAACGCCACAGCCGGATTCGTCGACGAGATCACAAAGTCCACGTTCTCGAAGATGCGGGCCATCGCCTCGTTCATCTCGGCCCGGTTCGCCTCGACCCGCATGCGCGACTCCAGGGAGTACATGTTCTTCACCGCCATGAGACCGAGACGGATCTCAGGTGTGAGATCGCCCTCGCAGTCGGGATACCGGTCGCCGAGCTCACGCAGAACGCTCGGCAACCCGGAAAGGGCCCACTCGAGGCTGAGCTCGGGCAGGTGGATGTCGACGTCGACCGTCTCGAGGCCTGCCTGCTTCGCGAGCCACTCCCCCGCCTCGACGACGATGCCCGCCACCTCCGGATCGACCTCGGCCACACCGAGATCGGGGACGATCGCGACACGCCCGCCGCGCAGGTCGTGCGTGCCGAGGGCCGCCTCCCAGCCGTCCACCCGCGCGAGGCTGTAGGGGTCGTGCCGGTCGAAGCCGTTGCAGACGTCGAACCAGCGGGCACAGTCCCTGACCGACCGCGCGAGCGGGCCGAGCACCGCCGTCATCATCGCCACGGTCACGTTCGGCCCGATCGGGATGCGGCCGTAGGTCGCCTTCAGGCCGAGGAGGCCGCAGAATCCGGCCGGGATGCGGATCGACCCGCCGCCGTCCCCCCCGCTGCCGATCGTGCAGAGCCCACCCGCCACCGCCGCGGCCGCGCCCCCGGACGAACCGCCCGGGGTGCATTCGAGGTTCCAGGGATTGCGAGTCGCCCCGTTCAGGTTCGTACGCGTGAGGTTCACGCCGCCGAACTCCGACGCCGTCGTCATGCCGAAGAGGACGGCGCCTGCCTCCCGCACCCGCGGAACCCACGTCGCGTCATGGTCGGCGACACGGTCGCGCAACGCCACGCATGCCGCCGTGTCGGGCCAGCCCTGCACCGAGTCGAGCTCCTTCACGCCGACGGGGACGCCACCGAACGGCCTGTCGACGTCCGCCTCGGCGGCGGCTTCACGGGCGCGGTCGGTATCGAGGAAGGAGATCGCGTTCAGGCCTGACGCCTCGATCGCGGCGAGTGTGAGCTCGAGCTCCTCGAGAGGTGACCGCTCCCCCGCCCGGTAGGCGTCCACGAGCGAACAGGCGTCTCCCAACCAAGGCGTATCCGTCATGCGCCAAGGATTACGCGCTGTTCTCCCCCGCTCCAAACCCGGGCCGGCGGCGGAGCCACTCCACCGCCGCACGCAGGGCCCGACCCCTGTGGCTCACAGACGCCTTGCGCGGGGATGGCACCTCGGCGAAGGTCTCCTCCCAGCCGCGAGGCTCGAAGAGGGGGTCGTAACCGAAGCCGGCTGTACCTGCGGCTTCCGTCCGCAGGTTCCCCTCCACCTCACCCCGCACCGTCTCCTCGAAGCCGTCACCCACGATCGCGACCACGCACACGAACCGGCAGCGCCGGTCCTCGACGCCACGCATCCGCTCCAAGAGGAGCGCCGTGTTGGCGGCGTCCGCGCCGGGACCGTCCACGCCCGCGTAGCGGGCGGATCTCACACCGGGCGCACCGTCGAGGGCGTCGACCTCGAGGCCCGAGTCGTCGGCGAGCGCGGTCAGGCCTGTGGCAGCGTGCACACTCCGCGCCTTGAGAAGAGCGTTGTCGGCGAACGTGCTGCCCGTCTCCTCCACGTCGGACCAGTCCGCGTCGACGAGCTCGATCTGGGGTGCGAGCTCCTCGATGAGGGATGCGAGCTCACCGCGTTTCGCTGCGTTCTTGGTCGCGAGGACCACACGGGACCGGGCCGGCACTCTCATCCGGCGGCGAGGGCCGCCTGCTGGTGGTCGAACAGCTCACGGCAGCCCTTCTCGGCGAGATCGAGGAGAACTCCGAAGTCCTTCCGCGAGAACGTGGCGCCCTCGGCCGTACCCTGCACCTCGACGAACTCCCCGTCACCCGTCATGACGACGTTCATGTCGACATCGGCCTTCACGTCCTCCACATACTCGAGGTCGAGGAGCGGCCGTCCCCCCACGATCCCCACGCTCACCGCAGCGCACGTCGTCCGTATCGGGTTCGCGGCGAGGCTGCCCGCCGCCACACGGGCCTCGAACGCATCGTGCAGGGCGACCCAGCCGCCCGTGATCGATGCCGTGCGGGTCCCACCGTCGGCCTGGAGCACGTCGCAGTCCACCGTGACCTGGAGCTCCCCCATCGCTTCGAGGTCGGTGACGCCACGCAGCGAGCGGCCGATGAGCCGTTCGATCTCCTTCGTGCGGCCACCCGCACCGTTCCTCTCACGCCGCTTCCGCTCCTGCGTGGCAGCGGGGAGCATCGAGTACTCGGCCGTGACCCAGCCGCGGCCTCCTCCCCGCAGCCACGACGGCACCGACTCCTCGACCGACGCCGTGCAGAAGACGCGGGTGCCACCGAACTCGACGAGCACCGATCCCGGAACGATCGTCGTGTAGCGGCGGGCGAGCCTGATCAGGCGCAGCTCGTCGTCCTTGCGACCATTGGGGCGACCATTGGGCCGGGACGGCGGATCGGGACTCGGGACCATGTTCAGCCTTTCCTGGTCGCGTCTTCCGAGAGCGGGAGCGTAGCGGCGGGTTCCGCCTCAGACCCAGAGCCGCGACGTGATGTCGAAGACGCCGCCCGCATACGCGGCCGAGACGGGGAGGTCGCCGACCACCTCGGCCGCCTCCTCGACGGACCGCATGCGGTCGTGCGTCGGCCAGAAGTGCGTGAGGACGAGATCACGGACCTCGGCTCGCTTCGCGAAGTCCGCCGCCTGATGCGTCGAGAGGTGCAGGGGTGGGCCGAGGTCGCCGCTCTGGTACGAGGCCTCGCACACGAACAGGTCGCATCCGTGTGCGAACGACGCGAGATCTGCGCCCGGGCCCGTGTCGGCGGAATAGGTGAGCGTTCCGCCCGGTGACTGGGCGCGGATCGCAAACGTCGGTACCGGATGGTCCGTGAGCATGAACTCGAGGCGGACATCGCCGATCTCGACGACGTCGTCCTCGGTCACCTCGCGGAAGTCGAAGATGAACCCGAGCTTGCAGGCACCGTCCCCGACGAGGAACCGGGAGAGGTGCTCCTCGGTCCCGGCCGGGCAGTAGACGGGGAGGCGTTCGCAGCCCGGGTCGAACCGACGCGCGTAGTAGAGGGGATAGATGTCGAGGCAGTGGTCCGAATGGACATGCGAGAGCACGAGGGCATCGACGGTGTCGTAGCCGGCGACCCGCTGCATCGCCGGAAACGTCCCCGTCCCGCAATCCATCCAGATCGTTGCGGATGGGTCCTCGATGACGTACCCACTGCTCGGTGTGCTGCAGGTCGGATATGTCCCCGAGCAACCCAGAACGCGTAGACGCACTCATCCCCCTTCAGCGGCCCGAGCATACCGTGGGTGAGGGACCCGTGACACGCCGTGCCCGCCGGTCTGTCAGGCCGAGGCCCAGTCGATCCCCTCCACAGTCTCCGCCTCGGGGCCGAGGAACCTCAAGCCGAGTCGCCGGAACGGCGCCGGGTCGCCCGTGCACACGAATCGGTGGCGGCCGGGTGGGCCCCCGGCCGGCCGGGCCATGCCCACGCGGTCGAGGATGTCGGCGACGTCGAACGCCGTCTCGTCGGCCGAGGAGATGAGAGTCACGTCACGGCCCACGGCATCGGAGATGGCGCGGGCGAGCAGCGGGTAGTGGGTGCAGCCGAGGACGAGCGCCCCGACCCGGGCGGCACGCATCGGTGCGAGCGTGGCGTGCACGTGGTCTCGCACGGTGGGGCCGGAAACCTCGCCGTTCTCGACGAACTCGACGAAACCCGGGCACGCGAGCGACACGAGCTCCGTACCAGGCCGGAGGCGGGCGAGGGTCGTGTCGTAGGTGCCGGACGCGACCGTTCCCTCCGTACCGATCATGCCGAGCCTGCCCTGCCCCACCTGCAGGGCAGCGCGCAGGCCCGGTTCGACAACCCCCACGATCGGCACGCGGAACCGCGCGCGGGCCTCCTCCAGGGTCGCGGCCGCCGCCGTGTTGCATGCGATCACGATCAGCTTCACACCCTCGGCCACGAGCCAGTCGATGATCTCGAGCGCGAAGTCGCGCACCTCGTCGAGGGGGCGGGGGCCGAACGGCCCACGTCGTGAGTCACCGAGGTAGAGGAGGTCCTCGTGTGGAAGGACGTCGATCACGGCGCGAGCGACCGTGAGCCCGCCCACACCCGAGTCGAACATGCCGATCGGTCGGTCGTCCACGCCCAGGTCACCAGATGCTCACGTGCCCGAGGGTCTCCCCGACGGTATCGAGGTCTTCGAGCCAGGCCCCGGTCGAAAGGTACTTCCAGCCGCCGTCGGGGAAGAGCACGACGATCGTACCCGTGTCGATCCGCGTGGCGTGGCGGGCGGCGGCGAGCATGGCGGCCCCGCACGAGAGGCCCGAGAAGATGCCCGTCTCGGCCAGGATGCGCCGTGCCCACTCCACCGACGGGAGGGGTCGGACCACGATCTTGCCGTCGAGCACGTCGGGATCGAAGATCGGGGGCGTGTACCCCTCGTCGAGGCTCCTCAGCCCCTGCACGAGCTCCCCCGCCGGTGGTTCGGCGGCGAGCACCTGGATCGAGGCGCTCTGCTCCTTCAGGTACCTGCCACAGCCGGTGAGGGTGCCGCCCGTGCCGAGGCCCGCCACGAACGCCGTGATCTCGGGGCAGTCCCGCCAGATCTCCGGACCCGTTCCCGTGTAGTGCGCCGTGACGTTCGCCTCGTTCTCGTACTGGTTCAGGAACACGTAGCCGTGCTCGGCGACGAGACGCTGGGCGAGGCGCACGGCACCGTTCGACCCCTCGTCCCCCGGGGAGAAGACGATCTCGGCGCCGTACATGCGCAGGAGCTGGACGCGTTCGGCGGAGACGTTGTCGGCCACGACGGCCTTGAGCTCGTAGCCGCGCAGCCGACAGACCATCGCCATCGAGATCCCCGTGTTGCCCGACGTCGGTTCCATGAGCGTCGCACCGGGTGGGAGGAGGCCGCGCCGCTCGGCGTCCGTGATGAGCGCGAGCCCGACCCGGTCCTTGACGGACCCCGTCGGGTTCTGTCCCTCGAGCTTGGCGAGGATGCGCACACGCGGGTTCGGTGAGAGGACGCTCACGTCGACGAGCGGGGTGTTGCCGATCAGATCGAGGACGGAGGTGACTCTCACCGAGACTCAGCGGCCGCCCGAGACGGCAGGCATGATCGAGATGACGTCGGCCTCCCCCACCTTCGTCTCGAGCCTGTCGAGATACCGGATGTCCTCGTCGTTGAGATAGACGTTGACGAATCTCGGGATGTCGGTCGAGGCGCCGACGGCGAGTTGCTCGGCGATCCCCGGGTAGCGTGCGCTCAGATCGGTCAGGACCTCGCCCACGGTCGTGCCTTCCGCCCCCACAGCCGTCGCACCGTCTGCATACTGACGTAGCACTGTGGGCAGTCTCACTTCGACAGGCACGCAACCCCTCCTGACTCGGGCACGCAGGTGCAGGCAGAACGAACCGATGGTACTTCCTCGGGATCGCCGGATCGCAGCCTGGGCGGATCAGTCCACGACATCGACGCGGACTTCGGTCACGTCGCCGTCGCGGATGCGGAAGGCACGCAAGACGGGTTCCTCGCCGCGTAGCGAGACGATCGCGTAGACCCACTCCGGGTAGAACGCCCGGCTCACGTCCGTGTGACTCGGATAGGCCTCGCTGCCCACATGTGAGTGGAAGCAGCCGACGATCTCGAGTCCCTGCGCCTCGACCTCACGGAAGGTCTCGAACTGCTCGTGCGAGTCGACCAGGTACGACGCGGGACTCGCATCCACGTTCGTGAGCGCGTAGACGGTCTCGACACGACCTGCCTCGCCCGCGAGGAGCCCGCAGGCCTCGTTCGGACGACCCGCGATCGCGTGCGCGCACATGGCGTCGACCTGGGAACGTGTGAGTTGGAGCGTTGCGAGGTGTTCTTCGACCGACGCCATGTGCCGACAATAGGTCGCGAGTCGGCGCGGAGCTCTCCAAGCGGAGTCCGGCCCCGAGGGGCCTGTCTGCTCACATCCGTCGCTCCGGCCAATAGGATGGGGGGACAAGACAGCGAGCAAGGTCGAGATGGCTCAGTACCAGTACCAGAACCCGCAGAACTTCAACCCACAGCAGCAGTATGCGCCGCCGGGGACGACTGCCGTCACGAAGACCATGTCCGGCCTGCTCCCCAAGGTCTACGGCTGGATGTTCGTCGCCCTCGCGATCAGTGGTGCCGTCGCGTGGTGGTCGGGGGAATCGACCCAACTCGCCGAGACGCTCCTGCGCAACCCGCTCCTCTGGCTCCTCGTCCTCATCGCCTGGGTCGGCCTCGGCATCGGCATCAGCGCCGGCATCAACAAGCTGAGCGCAGGCACGGCCACCGCCCTGTTCATCATCTACTCCGCCCTTGCCGGTCTCGCCCTGTCCTGGATCTTCGTCGCATACCAGCTCGAGACGATCGCAGGCGCCTTCGTCGTCTCGGCGGGCATGTACGGGCTCATGTCCGTCGTCGGCTTCGCCATCAAGCGCGACCTCTCGGGTCTCGGCGGGTTCTTCTTCATGGCGCTCATGGGGCTCCTCCTCGCCGGGATCGTGGCGATGTTCATCCCGAGCCTCTGGACCGTGTGGACCTGGGTCGGCCTCCTCCTCTTCCTCGGCCTCGCCGTGTACGAGACCAACGTGATCAAGAAGCAGGTCGCTGCCTACGAGGGCACAGGCGCCGCGTACGAGCGCAAGTTCGCGATCTTCTGGGCCCTCCAGATGTACCTCACGTTCGTCAACATCTTCCTCTTCGTCCTGCGCATCATGGGCGGCGGCAACCGCTGATCCCCGCCTGATCCCCGCAACCCGCGTCAGCCGAACGTGAGCGTATTGCCTCCGCGCGCGAGCTCGACACAGCGAGGCGGCACGGCGTCGGTGACCTCACCGATCACGCACGTCACGAACGTGGGTGGGACGACATCCATGACGGTCTCGACCCGCTCGCCTTCGACGACGAGCACGAAGCCGATCCCCATGTTGAACTCGCTCCACGCCTCCTCGGCGGGCACGTGGGCAGTGATCCAGTCGAAGACGCCTGCGGGGGTTGGCCAGGCGTCAATGCGGGCTCCGTGCATGGGCAGCACGCGGCCGAGGTTCGCGATGCCGCCCCCCGTGATGTTCGCGGCGGCGTGCACGTCGCTGCCGGCGACGACCGCCATGAGATGCGGATACAGGAGCGTCGGTGTGAGGAGTTGTTCGCGGGCTGTGCCGTCGCCTCCCCACGGGGCGGGCGCGTCGAGGTCGACACCTTCGTCGTCGAGGAGGCGCCGCATGCGCGTGAAGCCGTTGCTGTGCAGCCCGCTCGACCGGATCCCGAGCACGACGTCCCCGGGTCGCGTGGCGTGGCCGCTCAGCACGCCTGCCTCGACGACTCCTATGCACGTCGCGGCCAGATCGAGGGCCGGCACACCGTCGGCCCGGGGTGCGATCACGTCGGGGAGGACGGCCACCTCCCCGCCGATCAGGCCGCCCGCTCCGAGGCGTTCGGCTTCCTCGAACCCGTCCGCGATCGCGGCCACGTAGGGGTCGAGGCCGTCCGTGCTCTCGCACGCGAGGTAGTCCACGAGCGCGACGGGCGTGGCGCCCACGCAGATCACGTCGTTCGCGTTCATCGCCGCGCAGTCGATGGCGATGCCCCGAAACTGCTCGGGTTGTACGGCCAGAAGGTGCTTTGACCCGACACCGTCGGTTCCGACCGCGATCATCGAGTCGCCGATGTCGATCACGTTCGCGAAGTGTCCGGAGAGCTCGGGATGGTCACTTGCGGGGGCACTGCGCTGCGCCGCCCCCGCCAACGCCTTCACGACGCCGTCGATGCTCACGATTTGGGCTCCCTCCGTTCGCGCTCGGTACGCACGGCGACCTCCGCGTCGCCTGTGCCGAGTAGGGGCGTCACGGCCGACTCGAGGCCGACGACACGGGACGCCTTCACGAGTATGACATCCCCGCTCCGGAATCCCCCGGCACGGCGCCGCAACTCGGCTGCCGCCGTCTCGGCATCGGGGGCCGTGACGTCCGTCATGAGCTCGGCACCCTCGCCGACACCGACCACGGCGGCGAATCGTGCCTCGCGGAGCGCGCGGCCGACTTCCCGGTGTGCCTCCTCGGCGTGGTCGCCGAGCTCGGCCATGTGACCGACGATCCCGAGGGGTCGTCCCCCCCGTGACGTGAGGTGGCTCACGGCCTCGATCGCCGCCCGCATCGACTCGGGGTTCGCGTTGTAAGCGTCGTTCAGGACGCGCCAGCCTCCCCCCGACTCGAGGGGCTGCATGCGGTGTGTCGAGCGCGTTGCCGCGCCGAGGCCGACTGCGACCTCCTCGACGCGCAGGCCGACCGCGTGGGCGGCAGCCGCCGCACCCAGGGCGCACGAGACGATGTGGGGGCCCGCCGCGGGAAGGCGGCACTCGGCCGCCGCGTCTCCGGCGACGAGCGTGAAGCGGGCGTCGAGGTCCGTGTCGTGGTGCAATCCCTCCGCCCTCACGTCCGCGTGCGTCGCGACTCCGAACGTGACGACGCGGGCGGACGTGCGGGCGGCCATAGCGAGCACACGTGGATCGTCCGCGTTCAACACGGCGACACCCTCCGGCCCGAGTGACTCGGGGAGCTCACCCTTGGCGGCCGCGATGGCGTCACGGCTCCCGAAGACCCCGATGTGAGCCGAACCCACGTTCGTCACGATGCCGACGTCCGGCCGAGCGACATCCGTCGCGGCGAGGACGTCACCGCGGTGGCGGGCGCCGATCTCCACGATGACGTGTGCGGCACCCGCCGGCGCGTTCAAGAGGGTGAGGGGCACCCCGATCTCGTTGTTGAACGAACCCGGCGCCGCACCGACGGTGGCTGACCGGCTGAGCACGTGAGCGAGGAAGTCCTTCGTTGTCGTCTTGCCCGCAGAACCCGTGACGGCGACGACCTGTTCGACCTGATCCCGTGCCGCACGTGCAAGGGCCGTGAGTGCCGCGAGGACATCGTCGACCTGAACGGCGAAACGGCCGGGTGGTACGTCGATGCCCTGTCGGTCCGTGAGCGTCCCCACCGCCCCCGCACCCCACGCGGCGGGGATGAACTCATGACCGTCCCGCACTCCCGCGAGCGGCAGGAACAGCGAACCCGCGGGCAACGTGCGGGTGTCGAACCAGGCGCCCTCGGCGGAGGCATCGCGGGTACCTGCGAGGAGTCGCCCCCGGGTGGTCTCGAGGATGTCGGCCACGGTGAGACGCATCGGACCGAAGGTACCCGACGGCGCGGCCGCTTCCCTGTGTCAGCCGGCCTTGAAGTGGGTGGCGTCCTTGTAGTTCCCGCCGGCAAAGCCGAAACTGATCGTGTGCTGGATCTCGGCGACGTTGCCGTCGACGATCACGAGCCTCTCGTACCAGTGTCCCGAGACCCCTGTCACTCCCATGTCGAGGACCACGGTCGTGACCGGCCCGTTCATCGAGATCTGCGGGGCACCCACGAGGCCGACCTTCCACAGCATGAGCTGCCCGTTGCATCCACCCGCGCTGCAGGTGAAGTTGACGTTGGTCCCGGCGATGTTCTTCTGGATCGACTTCACGGTCACCGACGCCGGCCCGAAACAGAGCTCGATCGTGTGCTGGTAGGAGGCGATCGCTCGGCAGCCCCCGCCCCGATCCGTCGTCACAGCCGTCACGGACGTCGGACTCGACGACTTGGGGATACCAAGGACCGTCCACTGGATGTTGCCACCCTTGTTCGTGAGCCCGATCTCACCCGGGTTGACCACAGGCGTGGTCGGTGCCGGTTGGGTCGTCGGTGTGGGACCCGGCGGCGGCGTCGGCGACGGCTGGTATCCACCGCCGCCCGATCCCCCGCCCGTCGAGCTCCCGTTCTTCGAGGAACCGTACGACCCGGAACCGGACCCGGACCCAGAACCCGTCCCGGAGGACGGATCGCCGTAGTAGTCACGTGGGCTCGTCGGATCACCGAGACCACCCTGGTAGTCAGGCGTGATGTTCGAGTCCGAACCACTCCCGTCGGACTCCATGCTGCTCGTGTCGTCGGCCTGGAACGACTCCGCCTGCTGTGCCTCGACCGACTTCGTGGAACCACCGCGGATGACCCACACGCCCAGGAGGACGAGCACGGGGAGCACGGCAACGGCTATTGCACCTGCCCGGATGAGACCTTGGCGCGTGGGAGGCGGCAGTCCGAGCTTCTTCAGCACGCGGTCGAGGCCGAAGGGAAGGCTCACGTTCGCGGACTTCGCCTCCGCCTTCCCCGTGGGCTCGGCCTTCTTCCAGTCGGCACCGGACTTCGTGCCGTCGCCGGCCCCGCCCGGTTTCGAGTCGAGCGTCGAGGGGACGATCCACTGCCCCGGCTGCAGGGACTTGCCGCCGTTCCCGGCCCCTTTCCCTCCGTCGGACTTGCCGTTCGGGCCACCCACGACAGATGGGGTTGCGGCATCCGTCTGTGGGGATGTCGCCTTGTTCCATGCACCACCGAACGTGTCCGCCCCGCCTGCAGCGCCCCCTCCCCCGGTGGCACCGGCTCCTCCCCCGAGTTGGCCCCAGCTCTGCTCCCACGTCCCGTCGGTCGGCACCGAGGGTTTCGCGCCCCGCGCCGAATCGATCACGGCCGCGGTCGCGGCCGCGCCTCGCAGGGGCATGACCGGAGGCCGTGGCGCGAGGGGAGCCGTGTGACCCTGGCCGCCTGCACCTCCCGGAGCACCCGGACCGGGGCGGGGCGGTTCGGGCGTGACCGTGGCCGTCCGCCGGCCCGGCGGTCCGAACGCCTCGGCACCGGAGGCGGTGTCCCCGCCCGGCGGGGGCGCAGGCACACTGGGGCGGCGCGGCGCGTCAGGTTGACCCTGCGTGTCCTGCGCCGGAAGGGGGTTGTTCAGGTCGTCCACATGTTCCTCAGCACGCGCCAAGACTGCGGCCGGATCGGAAGGCGAGGCCTTTCGGCCCTGCCGAGGGTCCACCCCGAGACAAATCCAACCCGCGTTGTGTTCGACACGAGGCTAGTCGCCTCCTGCGGAGGACGACCGGGGTGGGTGTCATGTCGGTCCCGCATCTCGGTCCGAGAGGGGGAGGCGCAGCCAGGCGAGCATCTCCGCCAGCGTTTGCAGCGCATCACGGCAGGCCGCGTCCGTCCCCTCGGCCTTCGCGTCCGCGGCGACCTGCCACATGCGCTCCACGATCGTCGGTCCCGCCGCGAGCAGGGTCTCGCTGCCCGCTCCCGCCCAGCGCACGAGCACGTAGCGGACGAGGGCACCGAGGGGAACCCCCGTGCTCGCGGCGAGGCGGCGCAGCGTGGGCAGGGGGTCTTCGAGGCAGTGCAGCGCGATCTCCGCTTTGAAGTTCGCGTCGGGATCGTCGGCGGCCCACGGTCCCTGCCAGGCACTGAGCTCGATCGCGTCGCCCATCTCGATCCCTTCGTCCGGGGCCCCAGTCGGGGGAGTCCACGCGAGTGAGTTCACGGTATCGTCTGGCCTGTGAGATTCGAACGCATCCTCGTCCCCGTCGACGGATCTCCGGGCGCACGTGCCGCGACCCGCGCCGCGGCCGAGCTCGCTCGTGCCTTCGGCGGCGAGATCGTCCTCCTCCACGTCTCGAACGAGCCGACCCTGATCGGCTCGATGGGAGCGATGGAGGTGCCCGGCGAGTTGCTCGCCGTGTACGACGAGATGAGTGCCCGCATCCTCGACGAGAGCGCCCGCATCGTCGAGGCCCACGGGCTCGGAGGGGAGACGATCTCCGTCGCAGGTGACGCCGCCGCCACGATCCTCGAAGTCGCGACCGCGAAGGACGTGGACGTGATCGTGCTCGGCCACCGCGGCCTCTCCCGGATCGAGCGCTTCCTCCTCGGGTCCGTCTCGCAGAAGGTCGTCCACCACGCGGAGTGCGGTGTCCTCCTCGTGCCGGAGGGCGATGCGGACGAGATGCCGGCACCCGACGACACGGCGTGAGGACGTGGACACCCCCGCCCTCGCGCACACACACGAGCTGCGCACGCGAATCGCCCGCAATCTCGCCACGTTCGAGACACGGCCGCTCGCAGCCGGTGCGTTGCGGCGGGCGGCCGTCGCCCTCACCCTCGTCGCAGGCGAAGACGGGTTCACGCACTGGATCCTGACACGACGCCAGCCTCGCATGCGGGCCCATGCCGGGCAGCTCGCCCTCCCGGGAGGCAAGTGCGAGGCCGGAGAGGATGCCACGGCTGCCGCCATCCGCGAGCTGCGCGAGGAGCTCGGCGTCGAGGCCGGCCCGGGCTGGGTCCTCGGCCACCTCGACGACTACGCGACACGGTCGGGCTTCCTCATCTCCCCTGTCGTGATCTGGGTGGACGGCCCTCCCACCTTCCAGCCCGACCCGACCGAGGTGGCCGAGATATTCCAGCCCGGCCTGAGCGAGCTCCTTCGGGACGACGCGCCCCGCATCGAGGCGATACCCGAGAGCGACCGCCCCATCGTGAAGATGCCCGTGCAGGGCGATCACTGGGTGAACGCACCGACGGCCGCTGTCCTCTACCAGTTCCGCGAGGTCGGCCTCCTCGGGCGGGAGACCCGCGTCGCGCACTTCGAGCAGCCCACGTGGGCGTGGAAGTAGGAATCCGACACCCCGCCTGGCGGGGGGGTTCGGGCACGCGGCGTGAATTCCGATACGATCCATCGAGATCCGGGGGAGCCAGGTATGACGGGGGAACCGCCAGGAGCCGTCCTGATAACGGGATGTTCGACGGGAATCGGCCGCGCCACCGCCTTCGAGCTCGCGTCGAGGGGATGGGAGGTCTGGGCGACGGTCCACAGGCCGAGGCAGGATGCGGAGCTCGAAGCGGCCGGCTGTCGCGTGCGGACGCTGGACGTCACGTCACCCGCGGACGTCGAGAAGGTCGTGGCCGAGATCGAGGAGACACACGGCTCGATCGCCGCCCTCGTGAACAACGCAGGCTACGGCCTCCAGGTCCCGGTCGAGGAGATGGGTCGCGACGACGTCCGCACCCAGTTCGAGACGAACGTCTTCGGGCCCCTCTACCTCACACAGCTCGTCCTACCCGGCATGCGACGGCAGCGCAAGGGCCGCATCGTGAACGTGAGCTCTGTCGGCGGCAGGATCTCCATCCCCGGCGGTGGTGCCTACCACGCCACGAAGCATTCGATCGAGGTGCTCAGCGACACGCTGCGATTCGAGGTGGCGGGTTACGGTATCCAGGTCGTGGTCGTGCAGCCCGGGGCGATCTCGACGAACTGGATCAACCACGCGGTCTCGACCATGGAGGAGCACCGCACACGGGTCGGCCCGTACGCCGACCTCTACGACGCCATGGAGAAGCGTCTCGTCGGCGCGCACACCGGGGTCCTAAGGCTTCTCGCCCGCCCCCCCGAAGCCGTCGCCAAGGTCATCCGGCGCTCCCTCGAGGTCCCTCATCCCAAGACGCGGTACGCGGTGCCGCGCTCGGCGGGCTTGTTCATGACGGCACGGCGTGTCATGTCGGACCGCATGTGGGATGCGTTCCTTCGCAGGTTGTATCCGTCACCGGGCGCGGACGCCCGCGGGCGCGACGCCGGCGAGGGAGCGTCATAGGTCCTGCACCATCGTCTGGGCATGGAGGCGGCCCCACGTGGGAGAACGCTCGCCCGGAACCGGCAGAGGCGTCCCGAGCCGCCGGAAGCCCATCGCCTCGAAGAACGCGACGGCGCGCGTGTTCTCGGCGATCGTCCCGAGGTGGACTCCCGGCGTCGCCGCCGCCCTGAGCACGCCGAGCCAGGTCTGCATCAGAACCCGCCCCACACCCCGGCCGCATGCCTCGGGCAGGAGGTCGATGTGGAGATGGGCGGGCCAGCGGTCGAGGTCCGGTGTCGCTTCGGGGACGACACGGTCCCGGGCGAGGTCCGCCACGGCCCGCCACATGAACCCGGCGGTACCCGGCCGGAAGGGGAGCGCCCGCGTGACCACACTGCGCAGGAACACGAACGGCAGGTGCGGGCCGGATCGCGTGTCGCGACATCCGACGAGGTAGCCGACGACACGGTCCTCGCACACCGCCACCCAGGCCGACTCGGGCTCGTTGTCGGTATACCAGCCGACCCAGATGTCGGCGAAGCTCTCGGCGTCCGCCCACTGCCAGTCGACGCGCTCACCCATGAGCCCCGTGCGGAAGCACACGTCACGCACCGTCGCCCGGTCCTCGGGCTCGTAGGGCCGGATCCCGATGTCGGAGCACGGGGATGCCGGCATCTCAGGCGCCGTCCTCGATCGGCAGGTCGGTGTGCGCCGACCAGTCGGCGCGCGCGCCGCGGTAGAGGACGTGGGGACGTAGCGGGTCGCCTGCGGGCAGCCGCGGGTGGTCGAAGTCGCCGTGTGGATCCCTGCGAAGTCCAATCCGGCGCATGACTTGCTGCGATCGGGTGTTCCCCGGGGTCGTGAAGGACACGATCTCGTCCATGCCCACCTCACGAAACCCGTGGTCGAGCGCGACTCGCGCGGCCTCTGTCGCGTACCCCTTGCCCCAGTGGCCGCGGGTGAGACGCCACCCCACCTCGACAGCCGGGGTGAAGGATGCCTCGAAGCTCACCGGGTTCAGGCCCGTGAAACCGACGAAGGCGGCCACGCCGGGGACCTCGATCGCCCACAGCCCGTAACCGACCTCGTCGAAGAGGGCATCCGCCCTGCGGGCGAGGGCATCGCTCGCGGCACGGTCGAGCGGAGCGGGGAGGAACCGCGTCACCTCGGGATCCGCGTTCAGCGCCGCGAACGGCTCGAGGTCGTCCTCACGCCAGCGGCGCAGGACGAGACGCGCCGTCTCGATCCGGTGCGGGGATGCCTCCACGGCCACCCAACCTAGGCGGCGGACCGGGACCGGTCACAGGGGCCATTCGTTGACGACCTCGGCGGGAACGTCCTCGGTCACGCTGCCGAGGGAGCGGGCGGCAGCGGGCACGCGCTTCGCGTACGACGCGGCGCCGGCTCCGATCGAGACGTCCACTGAGTCCGACCCCGTGAGGGAGGAACCGAACTCGATCTCGACGGCGGCCGGGTCGCTGCTGCTGCGGTGCACGGAGACCTGCCCGCTACCGGGCACTGAGGACACGTGCGGTTGCGGGACTCCGTTCACTCGGACACGCACGCCGTTGTACTCGCCCGGTTCGTTGACGAGGGGCGTGTCGAAGTACAGGGTGGCTGTCTGCCCCGCCCGGTCCGAGTCGACGAGGCGCGGACCCCGCGATTCGTCGGGGTCCGTGGCGTAGAGGGCGTCGTGGATCGCGAGCGCCCAACGCCGCTTCGCGGTCTGCAGGGACCCGTCCATGTTCACGAAGTGGATGTGGGCGGGATCGGCCGAGAGTGGCACGTCGTAGAGGACGGGACCGCGGCGGTAGAGGGCACGGGCACCCGTCGTGTCGTCCCACATGTCCTGGATCGCAAGACGCACGTTCGTGGCCCCCGCCCACGAAGCGGGCGCGTTCCCGATCTGGGCGGCGACGACGGGCACGCCGAGATCGGCTGCGATGTCCGTGATCCAGGCGTCGATCCCGCCGAAGTAGTAGGCGTAGCTGCTCGCGTTGCTCGCCTCGCTCTCACCCTGCCAGTGCAGGACCGCCCGGACCCGGCCGTGGAGGTCCGCCGGCGGTAGGGCCCCACCACGGTCGACGGTTCCGTTCGGGACGCCGGCGACCTGCTCGACGCGCTGGATCAGCTCCTCGTAGGCGGTGAGGTTGCCGGAGGTCGGGGCCGTGCTCCAGCCCGATGCCGGCTTCTGGTGCCAGGACATGAGCTTGCCGGGCCCGGCGACGACCGTGATCGCCGTCGGCACACCCGTCACGGCACTCACGTAGCCGAGCGCATAGGGCCAGACGGAGGAGGCTGCCGACGGACCGCCGCCGGTCGGGTCGTTCGCGGCCTGCTCCCAGTCTCCCCACGCCTCGCGCATCGGATGCGCAAGGTTGGTGGGTGACATCGGTGCGTCGACGATGTCCATGAGCTCGTACCAGGTGTGCGTCCCGGCGTCGTCCCGGTTCATTAGCAGCGACCCGGGGAGGCCTCCCACCTCCTGCGGTGTCTCGTCGGCGAGGCCCCCGTCCTCGGCCTTCCATCCGTAGCCGCTCGCGTTGCTCTGGCCCGTGACGGCGAAGACGTCACCCACGTTGACCTCGTAGTCGTGGAGCTCGTCCTGTCCGCCGCCGGTGCGGCGCACTCGGACGTCGAGCCCGGATCCGACCGGCGCCGTCACCGTTCCCGAGAAGGTGCCGGCCGTGGGCGTGGCGTCGAGCACAGCCCAGGTGCCGTCGGCGAAGCGCCAGTCGACGCCGACCGCGGGCCCGCCATCGTCCGGGAACGATCCGGCCACTTCGAACGTGGCGTGGCCCGACGTGTTCGAGGTCGTGTCGTCCCGTTGGAACGTGCGCCAGCGGGGCGGTGCCGTCATCACGATGCCGGAGCTGCCGGTCCCGCCGCCGGGCACGATCTCGGTGAAGCCGCTGTACGTGCTCGTGCCCACGCCGCCGGCCTTGTTCGTGACGCGGGCCCGCAGGCGGTGCCCGGCGTCGGTACCCGCGACCTCGTATGTCGCCGCTACCGCACCGGCTATCGCCGCGCAACCCGTCTTGTCCGCGTCGCAACGCTCCCAGGCGTACAGGAACGTCCCCGTGGCACTCCACGTTCCCGTCGACACCGACAGGGCCTCACCCACCGTCGGCGTGCCCGAGATCACCGGTGGCGAGATGACGATCGGGGCGCATGCCCCGACACCGACTGCCACCACACACACGAACACGAAGAACCGATACCACTTCACGACTGCCTCACGACCCATGCCGAGCGGTCTGACTCCGAGTGGTCGGACCCGCCTATACCAACCCTTTTGTTCCTGTCACGCTGTTGGGACACTCTAGACGTGTGGTGGGACACCCAACGCGCTCCGCGCGCGGACAGTCACGTCATGAGGGCGGCAACGACGGGTGCGAGCGCGACAGCCTGTCCGAGCACGAGCATGCCCACGGCACTTCCCGCGGCCGCGCGGGGACGGCGTGTGAGGAGGAGTGCAATCGCGACGAGGCCGAGCACGGCGGCCGTGAAGTATCCGGTGGCCACCCAGGCCGAGGCCGGCACCGCCCGCCAGCCGAGTGCCGCGAAGAGACCCCCGAACCAGACGGCCACGACGCCGAGGATCACCGCCGCCGCCCGGTCGGGCCGGCGAAGAGGCCGGGGGGTGGCTGCGTAGACACGTCTCGCCGTGCGCACTTGTCCTGGCAATGCCGCGAGGCGCTCGAGCGGAGTCGGCCGCCTCGCCACGACACGGAACCTGCCCACGTCACGTCCCTCCACGGACAGGTGCGAGGATGCGCCGCCCGTCACATGCACCGCAGGCGAAGATAGCGGGCCCGGGCCGACGCGCGGGGACAGCCCCTCGATAGGCTCGAAGGCCACATGAGTGCCAGCAGGGACGAAGAACAGGGGGGACGGGGCCGATTCTCGTTCCGGCGCGTGGGTGACTTGTGGCAGGCGACGGTCTCGCGCCTCGAGAGCTCGGGACGGCGACTCCGCCGCGCGGTGCCTGCCCTCGATCTCGCGTGGGAGGTGGGTGTCCGCTTCCAGGATCACAAGGGCACGGTGCTCGCCGGGCACCTCGCGTACCGCTTCTTCGTCTTCGCCGCTCCCCTCATGCTCGTCCTCGCCGCGATCCTGGGGTACGTCGCGACCGAGAACATCGACCTCATCCGCTACGCCCGCGAGATCGGTGTCTCCACCGACACCGCCACCGACACCGCCCGCCAGGCCGGCCGCGGCATCATGACTGCCCTCGTCATCGGTATCCCCGCCCTCCTCCTCGCCACGCGGGGTGTCATCCGGGGGATGCGCTACACGTACGCCGAGATCTGGCAGGTGGAGCTCGACCGGAGCGGCCTCCTCCGCCAGATGGGTCTCGTCGTCGCCGCCACGTTCGGGTTCTACACGGTGAACGCCGTGATCGCGGCCGTGGAGCGCCAGGGCCCCCTCTTCGCCGCCCTCGGCTGGACCGGGTCCCTGGCCCTCACCGCCGTCGCGCTTCTCGCCGTCCTGTGGGGAATGCCGCGTCGTTCCACCCGCATCCGTGACCTGCTCCCCGGGTCCGGGCTCGGTGCAGTCGCCGTGTCCGGCGTCCAGCTCTTCGTCGCCGTCTATCTGCCGGCGCGGATCGCCGGGGCATCCGCCGTGTACGGCACGTTCGCCGCCGCCCTCGCGATCCTCTTCTACATGTTCCTGCTCGCCTTCGTCTTCGTCGGGATCGGCATCGTGAGCGTCGTCTGGTTCGACAGGGCGACGGTGCTGGCGGGGCGACCTTGGATCGTGGATCCAGAGGCGTTGCCCCGCTGGCTCCGCCGCCCCGTACGCTGGGCCGCGCAGAAGCAACCGCACATGCGGGAGGCGGCGGAGGGTGAACCGGGGAACGGCGAGCCCCATGATCTGACATCACAGCATCGGTAAAGCTGATGCTATGATGTCAGATCATGCGTACGACCGTGACCTTGGACCCCGACACCGAGCAGATCATCCGGCGCCGGATGCGCGAACGGGGCATCTCGTTCAAGGAGGCCTTGAACGACGCTATCCGCAGCAGTTGTGGTGGCGCTCCGCCTCGGCCCTTCGTCACCGAGACGGTGTCGATGGGTGAGTCCCGGGTCAACCTCGATCGGGCCCTCCAGATCGCCGCCGACCTCGAAGACGACGAGCTCCTGCGCCGGATGCGGGCCGGATCGTGAAGCTGGTCGACGCCAACGTGTTGTTGTACGCGGTCAACCGCGACGCAGAACACCACGAAACGTCCCGGGCATGGCTCGACGGTGTCCTCTCGGGCGACGCCACGGTGGCGTTCGCCTGGGTGGCTCTCCTCGCGTTCGTGCGTTTGTCCACCAAAGCCGGCCTGTTCCCCTCGCCTCTGAGTGTCGACGGCGCCCTCGACCGTGTGCAGGCATGGACCACGGCCGGTCCGGCGGTCATCGTCGAGCCCGCCCCGGATCACGCCATGGTCCTGCGGCGGCTGCTCGGCGGGGTCGGGGTAGGAGGGAATCTGGTGAACGACGCCCATCTCGCGGCGCTGGCCGTGGAGCACCGTTGCACTGTGGTTTCCTACGACAACGACTTCTCCCGGTTCGAGGGGATCACCTGGGAACAACCGATGGCACGCCGGTGAGAGTGGCGTCTGGCCACACGGGCGGACGCCGCAGAGTGGAGGTGCGGGGACTCGAACCCCGGTCCCTCGGGCGTGACGCGTGGCTTCTCCGAGCGCAGTGCGAGGGAGCTGTCTCGGGAACGCTCGTCCTCGCACGCCCTTGCGTTCCCCAGGCCGATCTGGTTGTTCCCTGCCCGGCCGACCGGCCGAAACCGGGAGGGTGAGTCCCTTATGACACGGTGACCGGGGCGGGACTTCCCGGGCCGCGGGCTACTTGGTTATCAGGCAGCCAGAGCCATCTGAGGCTCGTCAGTTGTTGGTTTGCCGGTTGTTTAACGAGGACTCCGGCATCCTCGGCTCGCTTCCCACGAATCACATGTACCCAAGGTCGAAACCAATCACCCCCGTGGATGGACGTACGTGCCGGTCAACGTAGCAGACAGCGGGGACATTCCCTCTCGGATTCAGGCCTTCAGGCGGCGTGCTCGAGTGCGCGGGTGACACGCGCGATCGCCTCGCGGGGGCGATGGAGGACGACGACCCGCCCGAGTCGCAGGACCTCGAGGCCGGCGTCCGCCATGAGCACGTCGCGGAACGCGTCGAAGTGCCGCTGCTCGGCGAGGTCGTGGGCACGGCCGTCGATCTCGACCACGACACCGCGCGTCTGGGCGTAGAAGTCCGCCTCGAACGTGCGACCGAACACCTCGACTCGGGCGTGGTGCTCGAAGACGCCGGGCCAGTGCCGTTCGGCGAGTGCCGCGAACGCGGTCTCGCCGTCGCTGTCGTGGTCCTCGATACCGCCGGGTTGGCGGGCGATCGCACGCCGCAGCGGTTTGCCTCCGTGGTGCCCGCGGGATCGCCGTGCCCGCTCCCAGATGTCGAGGCGTGAGGCCGTCCCGTCCCTGGTCGCGTGGTCGACGACGCGCTGGAGCCCGCGGTCGTCGAGGAGCATCGCGAGATCGAGGAGCGTGCGCGGGATCGACGTGCAGGGGAGACCGCCGACGACCTCGATCTCGGCCGGGTCGAGTGACCTGCTGCGATGCAGCTCGACACCCGAGACGTCGACCCAGCGCGTGTGCCGGGTCATCACGTGCGGGGACCGGGGCCGGGGTACGAGTCCGTGCAGGTGGGCGGCCGAGAAGTGGGACAGGCAGGCGTCGCCGACACCGAGCAGGGCCGCCATGTCGACGAGGTCGGGCGTGAGGGGCGTGCCCGCCCATCTGTAGACGGCGAGATGGACGGGGATCCACGTGGCCGCCGCGAGGCGGCGGTCCACCGTCGCCTGCGAGAACCCCGCGGCCAGCGCCTGATGGCGGGTGAACACGCCGAACTGTCGGGCCGACATCTCCGCGAGGCGCGCTTCGCTTTCCACCCCCCCACTATCCCACCCCCCTGTGACACAAAACATGTGGGCAGTTTCCGCCCTCAAATGTGAGGGTGGAAGCTGCCCAGGTCGCCTCCATCGCGTACCTGGGCAGGACTGACACGCAGATGTGAGGGCGGAGACTGCCCACATGGATTCAGCGGCGGCGCAGGGCGCGCTGCATCTCGCGTTCGGCGTCGGCGCGGGCCTGGGCGTGACGCTTGTCGTGGAGCTTCTTGCCGCGGGCGAGGCCGAGGTCGACCTTGACGAGGCCGTGCGTGAAGCGCACGGCGAGGGGTACGACGGTGAGGCCGGACTCCTTCACCTTGCGTCTCAACACGTCGATCTCGCGGCGGTGGAGGAGGAGCTTGCGGGGACGGGCCGGTTCGTGACCTCCGTCCCGTGCGAACGAATACGGCGAGACGTGCATGCCGTGCAGCCAGATCTCGTTTCCCTGGGGCCGGGCATACGCGTCGGCGAGGTTCGCCCGCCCCTCGCGGAGGGACTTCACCTCGCTGCCTGTGAGGACGATGCCCGCCTCGAACGTCTCGAGGATCTCGAAGTCGTGGCGGGCGCGGCGGTTGCGAACGACGACCCTGTCGCCGCCCGCGTCAGACATCCAGGTAGCGGCGCAGTGACAGGGCGCTACCACCGGCGGCGATGGCGATGCTGAAGACGAGGATGATGCCCGACGTGAACACGGCGAACGCGGTCGGGATGCCCCAGGGCACGAACGGGGCCGTGCGGGCGAGCCATTCGACGAGGAACGCCTTGGCGATGAGGAGCACGGAGATCGCGACGGCAGCGCCGACGATGCCCTGGAAGAGCCCCTCGAGTATGAACGGCCAGCGGATGAACCAGTTCGTCGCACCGACGAGCTTCATGATCTCTATCTCGCGGCGTCTCGCGTAGATCGCGAGACGGATCGTGTTGCTCACGAGCACGACGGCCGCGATGAGGAGGATCACGCCGACGATGCCGAGCACGATGTTCACGATCGTCACGATGCGCTGCACGCGTTTCACCTCCTCCTGCGCCGACACCACGTCCTCGACGCCGACCACCTTCTCGAGGCGGTTCTGCACCTGTGACAAGGTGTTGGGGTCGTGGAGGGCAATGCGGAACGAGGCGGGGAGGGTGTCGGCCGTGACGCTGTCGACGAGCTGCTCCTGGTCGGCGAACATCTCGCGGAACTCCTCGAGCGCCTCCTCCTTGGAGACGAACGTGACGGACTTGACCTCGTTCCACTCCCGGATCTCGACCTCGGCGGCCGAGATCTGGCTCTGTGTGGCGTCGTCGACGAGGAAGGCGTTGATCTGCACGTCGTTCTTCCAGCGGGCCGTGACGTTCTCGAACACCCGCCAGATCATCATCGTCGAGCCGACGAAGAGCATGGCGAAAGCGACGGTGAGCACCGCCGCGAACGCCATGAGGAGGTTGCGGCGCGTGTTGACGGCCGCTTCCTTGGCGAAGTAGGCGGGTTTGAGCGACATTCAGATCACGCTCCGTATCCGTAGACGCCGCGGGCCTGGTCTCGCACGACACGGCCGCCCGGTTCCATCTCGATCACACGCCGCCGCATCGAGTTCACGATCGTCTGGTCGTGCGTGGCCATCAGGACCGTCGTGCCGGTCTTGTTGATGCGGTCGAGGAGGCGCATGATGCCCACCGACGTCTGCGGGTCGAGGTTCCCCGTGGGCTCGTCGGCGAGGAGGATGAGCGGTCGGTTCACGAACGCACGCGCTATCGACACGCGCTGCTGCTCGCCGCCGGAGAGCTGGTGGGGCAGGTTGTTGCGCTTGTTCGCGAGGCCGACGAGCTCGAGGATCTGGGGGACCTGCTGGGCGACGACGTGCTTGGGGCGCCCGATCACCTCGAGCGCAAACGCCACGTTCTCGTACACGTTCTTGTTCGGGAGGAGCTTGAAGTCCTGGAAGATGTTGCCGATGTTGCGGCGCAGGTACGGGACCTTCCACGTCGAGAGCGAGTTCAGCTCCTTGCCCGCCACCCAGATACGCCCCTGGTTCGGGGTGAGCTCACGCGTGAGGAGCCGCAGCATGGACGACTTGCCCGACCCGGACGGGCCGACGAGGAAGACGAACTCGCCCTTCTGGATGTCGAGGGACACATCTTCGAGTGCGACCGCTCTGTTCTGCTCGTAGACCTTCGTGACGTGCTCGAGCCTGATCATGGTCACCGCTCCTCGAGATCGGGAGGCATTGTCGGGGTGGTGGCGCCGGCTGAATGTTAGGACCCACGCCGTCGGGACGGGAGTCATGCGCACAGTCGGTGTGGCTGTCCGTCACCGGATCGGCTCCTCCTCCCGCACCGTGCCAGGGGCCAGAGGTCAGAACCGGGGAGTGCGCCCACTCTAGTGCAGGCGCGCCCTGAATCCGGGATCGCCTCCCATTTCGCCATGTCAGGCGGGGTTCCCTGCTCGCATGGGGCAGCCCGGGGACGGGAGGAGACGGCGGAGGCCGGCCGGACGTCCCAGTGTCGTCCGGCCGGCCCCTGCGTGGTCGGTCGTGGTGCGGCGTCAGGTCAGATGTCGGTGACCCCGACCTTGAACTCGCCACCGAGCGGGAAGGTGAAGCCCTCGTACGCGATGGTCTTGCCGCTGAACGTGGCCTTGATCTTGAACTCGTCCTCGAGCTCGAGGAGGCCCTGGTCGTCGTCGAACTTGCCCTGCCAGTTGCAGAACCCGAAGTCGTACTTGAAGAGCGAGGCCGGGTTCTCCTTGAGGCAGAAGCCGATGCCCCGCACGTACGCGGTGTCCGTGTCGGAGCCGACGTAGGAGTTCAGCCAGAGGTTGAACACCGCCTCACGGAACGACGCTGACGGGAAGACGTCGGCGTTCACGAACTTCATGTTGCCCTGCACCATCGACTGGCCGAGGATGGTCTGGCGTGTGAGCGACACCGGGGCGAGAGCCGCCGCGTCCGGGTCGAAGTTGGTGAGGAGCGCCATCGCACTCGCGTCGAGCTTCACGTAGTCGAGACGCTCCCGGTAGTAGGTCGTGTCGTCGGGATCGAAGTCGCACGGCACGCCGTCACCGTCCTGGTCGCCGACACAGGCGGCCACGATGTCGACGTCGACGGGGATGAGGCCCGTCGGGTTGTCGTCGAACTGGTCGGTGTCGGTGGCGCCGTCGTTGTCGACGACCGTCACCGTCGCCGTGTACGTGCCCGGACCCCAACCGAAGGAGTCGTACGTCATCTGCGTCGTCGGCGTCGCCGTCGTGCGGTCGATGACGGTGTCGCCGTTGAAGTCCCACTGGTACTGCACGATGGCACCGCCGAGGTTGGCGTCACCGTCGGTCGAGTCCGTGGCGTTGAACGTGAACTGTGTCGTCGTCGTGCCGTCGTAGCTCAGGACGGAGTACGGCGTGAACCGGCCTTCGGCGTCCGGTGGTGTGATGACGGCGTCGAGGTCGCAGTTGAAGTCGAGCAGGCACAGCGGGTTGTCGTACTTGTCCCAGTCGCCTGCGGCGCCGTCGTTGTCGACTGCCCTCACCTTCGGCTCGGTCACGATCACCGCTCCGTAGGTGTGGTAGGAGGCTGCCGTGCCGTTGGCCGCGGGCCCGACGTTCTGCGTCTGGTCGATGCACGGGTCGTTCTGGGCCGCGGCGGCTGCGCAGTCGTCGTTGTAGTCCCACTGCAACTGCACGACCTGGCCGCCGAGGCCGCTGTCGTCGTCCTCGAAGTCGGCCGTGAACTTGAAGTTCGTGCCGGGCCGACCGTCCGGCGAACCGGGC
>JADZDR010000094.1 GCA_020850945.1 Acidimicrobiia bacterium
CGCTCGTCGGTGGCGCGGATGAGCCGTCGGACGATCATGTGGCCTGCCTCATCCGGACACCCCACCACGACGGCCCGGGCGGCCCGGAGAGGTTTCCGGCCGCACGCAGGCCGCCGGCGGTGTCGATCTCGAGGGGGAGTTGGGGAAGAGGCCGTCCGGCCGGCCCGAAGATCACGCTCGCGCCGGTCGCCGGGTCGAACGTCGAGTAGTGGCACGGGCAGACGAGTGCCGGCTTCGGTGAGACCGGCGGGAAGAGCGGCGTGCGGTAGAGGGCGATCGCGCACCCCGCGTGGGTGCAGATCTTCGAGTAGGCGAGGATCCCCTCCGGAGCCCAGTCCTCGCGGCCGGCCGGAAGGTCGAGCTGCGACGGGTCGAGCCGCACGAGCACGAGCGGCGAGCCGAGCTCGTTCCGGTCGGCGCCTTCCGGAAACGCCGTGTAGAAGACGTCCTCGTCGATGTCCGCCGCGAGGAGCGGCCGTCCGGCCTCGTCGACGAGGCGGCGTCCCCGCGACCACGCGGTCTCGGACATCGGCTCCATGTCGAACACCGGCCCGAGCGAGACCGCGGGCGTGATGAGCGCGACGCCGAGCACCGTCCCCGCTCCCCCCGCGGCCGCACCGAGGAGACGCCCGCGGGTGAGCCTGCTCCCGGCCGACTCGACGATCTCGGCCACCGCCTCCTGCGCCTCCGGGTCGCCCTCCGACGGATAGTCCTCCTCTCCCTCCTCGTCGTCGACGAGACGGATCCCGAAGACGATTGCCGCCGCGGCGAGCAACACGAACGAGAGCCCCAGGGCAGAGCCCAGGAGTTGCGTGTGGTACGGGAGTCGGTCGAGCGCGTAGATCGCGATGAACGCCCCCGCGCAGACACCCGCGGCGACCAGCAGGCCGATCACGATCGCCTCGGCGGGTGGGTCGGCCCCTTCCGGGGCGGAGGGCGAGGTCACGGGCTGCTCCTGGTCGTCCGGCCGCGGCTGATCGGGCAGCTCAGTCATGGCGCAACCTCCTTCCCACCACGAGACAGGTCAGGACGAGCACCAGCGTCCCGATGAACCAGGCGACCATGCCCTCGGGAACCGGTCCGATGTTCCCGATCGCCCAGCCGCCGGGATCCTGCGGGTTCTTCGTGTACTGGACGTACGCGACGAGCGAGTCGAGCTCACGATCCGAGATGAGCGTCCGCGGGAACGAGGGCATCACGTACGGCCCGATGCGGACCGCCTCGGCGATCTGCGTCGGGGACGCGTCCTCGAGCGGCGGCGCGACCACGTCGGTGACGTACCCGCCCTGGGCGACGACCTGGTGGCAACCGGCGCAGTTGGCGGTGAAGAGCTGCATCCCCTCGGAGACGTTCCCGCGTTCCGGGTGGACGACGGGTATCGGTGGCCCCGGGGCGAGCGAGGCGACGTACGCGACGAGAGCACGGATCTCGTGGTCGCTCAGGAGGACCCGGCTCCGACCCGGCTGTGTCGTCGGGCTCGCCAGGGGCATGCGCCCCGTTCGCAGGTAGAAGTTGGCGGCGCGCGCGCCGACCCCACGCAGCGGCGGCCCCATGCCGAGCTGATCTCCTGCTCCGAGGATCTGCCGCTTCTGCGTCACGCCCTCGCCGTTCGAGCCGTGGCACGTCGCGCAGTTGCCGCCGTAGAGCTGCGTCCCCAGCTCGAGGAGCGTGAGCCCACGCTCGGAGTCCGGACGGACGATCCCGTAGGACGGCGGATCGGCCTGGGCCGCGGCGGCCGGCATGACCGCGCAGACGACGACGGCGACGGCGATCGCTCGTCTCATGAGCCGATGCACGGAACCTGGTAGAGGACGCCGATGCCGGTCAGCAGGATGATGCAGAGGAAGAGGACGTTCCCGCCGAGCGACGCGTACGCGAAGAAGTGGTGCCGCCCGCCGGGCACCTCGGCCTGCGCGCCGGCCGTCTGCCGGAAGACGACGTACGACGCGGCCTCACCGAGCACGGCGACGGCCGCCGCGACCGCCGTGAGCACGATCTCCCAGCCGGTCACCCTCAGCTCCCACTGGGCGCCGGCCGGGCTGCAGACGGTGGCGGCGTAGCCGTGCCCGACGATGAACTGCGTCGCCCATGCGACCGGAGCGGCGAGCAGCCCGAACCACTGCAGGAACTCGTGCGAGAGGATCGTTCGTCTCGCCATGGTCAGAGGGTGGGAGCCACGGAGACGACCGTCACGACCACCGTGAGGACGCAGACGAAGTACCAGTAGAGGGCGATCGACTGGACGCCGGCCACCCGGTAGCGCGTGAGGCCTGACGCGAGACGCAGGAGGAACCACGCGCTGAGCAGGAGGCCGACCAGGACGTGGGCGATGTCGGCGCCGACGAGGGTGAGGTAGATGGACGAGTAGACGCCGGTGGAGACCGGTTGCAGCGTCGTGATGTCGTCGGAGTACAGGTGGATCGTCATCGCCACGTAGCCGCACTGGACGACGAACGCCACGAGGAGGGCGAGGCGGCACGGGTTCAGTAGCCCGTTGCTTGCCCACCTGGAGGCGAGGTGCACCGGCAGGACGGTCACGAAGAGGACGGCGGACAGGATCAACGGGACGGTGGCGGCGGGGTGCGGCACCCCGGGCGGAGGCCACGTGAGCGCGTGGACCCGCAAGTAGAAGTACGAGCCGAGGAGCACCCCGAAGAGGGTGGTCTCGGTGGCCATGAAGGCGAGCATCCCCCACCAGCCGGGCGATCTCGCGGCGCGGGGAAGCGTGACGGCGGCGGCGGGTGCGGTCATGCCTCGGCCGGCTCCTTCCAGTGCCAGCCGGCGAGCGCGGCGAGCGCGAGCACCGCGGCACCACCGGCGACGGCGTAGTGGGTCGTCAGGAGCATCACGAACATGAGCGTCGTGAACAGGGTGAGCACGAGCGGCCACGGCGACTCGTGCGGCATCTCGGCGACGTCGTCGAGGTACCCGTCGCGCACGGTCGTCGCCGGCGTCTCGTGCCCGTCGTCGAAGACCAGCACGCCCTGCTCGAGATGCTCGAGGTCGGCGGCGCGGTCCTCCTCGTCCCAGTTCGGGTAGGGGCTCGTGACCGTCGGGATGACCGCGAAGTTGTAGGGGGGAGGCGGCGAGTCGGCGACCCACTCGAGAGTGCCCCCGTGGAAGGGGTCACGACCGCAGGCCGGCCCGCGGAAACGGCTGTAGACGAGGTTCGCCGCGATCACGACGAGACCGGCGGCGAGGATGAAGGCCCCGATGGTCTCGGAGAGGTTCACGTCACCCCAGCCGCGCTCCGGCTCGTACGTGTAGATCCGCCGGGGCATCCCCTCGAGCCCAGCGATGTGCATCGGAAAGAAGGTCAGCATCGTGCCGAGGAACGTGAGCCAGAAGCTCGCCTGCGCCCAGCGCTCGTGGTACATCCGGCCGGTGACCTTCGGGAACCAGTAGTAGAGGCCGCCGAGGAGCGGGAAGACCGCCGCCCCGAAGATGATGAAGTGGAAGTGCGCGAGGACGAAGTACGTGTCCGTCAGCTGCTGGTCGAACGGGATCGCCGCGAACATGATCCCCGAGAGACCCCCGATCACGAAGCAGACGATGAACCCGCCGATGAAGAGGAGCGGCGTCCGGAACAGCGGGCGCCCCGTGGTCACGGTGAGCGTCCAGGCGTACACCTGGATCGTGCTCGGGATCACCACCATCATCGAGGCGCCCGCGAAGAAGATCACCGTCGACGTCGTGAGCCCCGTCGCGAACATGTGGTGGGCCCAGACCCCGAAGCCGATGAAGACGACCATCACCTCGGCCATCGCGACGAGGGGGAAGGCGAGCATGCGGCGGCGTGCGAAGGTCGGGATGATCGAGGTCGCGATGCCGAAGGCAGGCAGGACGATGACGTAGACCTCGGGATGCCCGAAGAGCCAGAACAGGTGCTGCCAGAGCATCGCGCTTCCCCCCCGGGCGTTGTCGAAGAAGGCGAAGCCGAGCTTGCGGTCGAGCTCGAGGAACACGAGATCGGCGGTCAGGGCGGGGAGGGCGAAGAGGAGCGCGAGCGAGGTCGCGAGGATCGCGTAGCAGAAGAGCGGCATCCGGTTCAGCGACATTCCGGGCGCGCGCATCTTGAACGTGGTCACGATCAGGTTGATCACGCCGGCCGTGGTCGACACGCCGAGGATGATCAGGCCGAGCGTGTAGAAGTCGATGTTCAGCCCGGGGTCGTAGTCGCTCGAGGCGAGCGGGACGTAGTTGAACCAGCCGGCGTTCGGTGCCATGCCGAGGAAGAGCCCGGTGTAGACGAAGCACCCCGACGCGAGGAAGAGCCAGTAGCTGAGCGCGTTCATCCGCGGGAACGACATGTCCCGCGCGCCGATCATGAGCGGCAGCAGGTAGTTGCCGACGGCGCCGATCTGCATCGGGATGACGGCGAAGAAGATCATCGTCACGCCGTGCATCGTGAAAATCTCGTTGTAGGTGGACGGTGAGAGCACCGACTTCTCCGGCCCGGCGAGCTGCGTCCGCATGAGCAGCGCCTCGACGCC
>JADZDR010000095.1 GCA_020850945.1 Acidimicrobiia bacterium
ATCGGCTACGAGATGTACGTGCGCAGCGAGGAGCAGTGGTTCCTGCAGGAAACCGCCCGCCAGCTCGGACTCGGCGCCAAGACGGGTGTCGACATCCCGGGCGAGAGGGCGGGGCGTGTCCCGGACGAGGACTGGAAGCGCCGCGTGAACAACGAGAACCCGGCTGCGTTCCCCGACCCCTCCTGGTACCCCGGCGACTCGATCAACATGTCGATCGGGCAGGGTGACCTTCTCGTCACACCGCTGCAGATGGCTGCCGTGTACGGGGCCATCGCGAACGGGGGAACGGTTTGGAAGCCCCGTCTCGTGGACCGTGTGCAGGACCAGTCAGGCGAGGCGGTGCGTCAGGTCGCACCCGAACAGATCGGTGCCGTGCCGGTCTCCCCGGACGACCTCGCCGTGATCCGTGAGGCGCTCTTCGGGGTGACATCAGAGGGGACGGCTCAGGCCGCCTTCCGCGGCTACCCGATGGAGGCACTCGCCGTGGCGGGCAAGACGGGGACGGGCGAGGTGTCCGGCAAGCAGGACACGGCCTGGTTCGTGTCCTTCGCCCCCGTGGATGCCCCGGAGTATGTCGTCGCCGTCGTGATCGAGCAGGGTGGTCACGGAGGCGACACGGCGGCGCCCATCGCCCGCCTCATCTACGAGAACATCTACGGCCTGCCCTCCGAGGGCCTCGTGCGGGGGGCGGTGACGGACTGATGCAGCTCGGTACTGTGCCCGGAGTGCGCCACCTCGAGAAGTCGCGGCGGGCGGCGTCCGGCACGTGGCGTCACGTCGACTGGATCCTGGTGGGGGCCTGCCTCGCGCTCATGACGCTCGGCACCGTCATGGTGTATTCGGCGTCGCGGTCGCGGCTCGCCGAACAGGGCGTCTCGGGCACGTTCCTGCTGCAGCGCCAGATCGTCTTCATGGTCATCGCCGTCGCCCTCGCGCTCTGCGTCAACCTCGTGGACTACACGCGGTACCGCGATGTGGCCCCCGGCCTGTACTTCGCGTTCCTCGCCTCGCTCCTCCTCGTTCTCACACCGCTCGGGACCGAAGTGAACGGTGCCCGCGGCTGGTTCGAGTTCGGTGCGTTCCAGATCCAGCCGGCCGAGTACGGCAAGCCGATCCTCGTCCTCGTGCTCGCCGCTGTCGCGGCGCAGGGGGAGGGGTCGCTCGACCGGCGACGCGTGTTCCAGCTCCTGATCCTCGTCGGCGTGCCCATGGGGTTGCTCTTCCTGCAGCCGGATCTGGGGTCGATCATGGTCTACACCTGCCTGGTCCTCGCCGTGTTGCTCATCGCCGGGGCCAAGCCCCGCCACATCGGCACCCTCGCTGCGGCAGGGGCGATCGCCGTGATCTTCGCCCTGCAGCTCGGGATCATCAAGGACTACCAGCAGGCACGGCTCACGTGTTTCCTGAACGCCGACGAGGGTGTGCGTGCCGAGTGCTACAACATCCGCCAGAGCGGGATTGCGATCGGCTCGGGCGGACTTGCGGGCAAGGGCCTCTTCCAGGGCACGCAGACGAAGGGCAACTTCATCCCCGAGCAGCACAACGACTTCATCTTCACGGCCATCGGCGAGGAGCTCGGGTTCGTCGGGGCGGTGACAGTGATCGTGCTCCTCGGCATCATCGTGTGGCGAGGCGTGAGGACGGTCCAGCTCGCCCGCGACTTCTTCGGTGCGCTCGTCGCCGTGGGGGTCACGGCCGTCTTCGCATTCCAGTCCTTCCTCAACATCGCCGTCACGATCGGCGTCATGCCCGTCACCGGCGTCACGTTGCCCCTCGTGAGCTACGGCGGATCCTCGATCCTCACGACGGGGATCCTGATCGGCCTCCTCGTGAACGTGCACAGCCGCCGCTTCCACAGTTGACGGAGGGACAGGGGAGTGTGGGGGCGGGGCTGCCATGCACGGCGCGGCGCGATGTACTGATAGGCTGACACCTGGAATTTGTTGGTCGGTCGGCCCCGAATCCCTCCCGATCGAGACTGTGAGTTTCGAGACAGTGAAGCGCTCCAGGGCGACACGTCGTTCTGTCGAGCGGGGAGGGGTGCGACGCCGCCCGGACATGGCGCCGGCGCATGGCGGCACTCACCGTGACGTGGTTGTGATGAGACGACGTCTCTCCACCGCTCATCGGCGGAGCGGCACGCGCCGGGGAGGATTGGCAGCAGAATGACGACATCGGCGCACACGTCGCAGTCGCTGTGGCATCGGATCGAGGGCGTCCTGCCCGAGGTCTCCAAGCCGGCTCGGTACATAGGGTCCGAGGGCAACATCATCCGCAAGGAACCCTCGCCGGAGATGGTTCGCTGGCTCCTCGTCTTCCCTGACACGTACGAGATCGGCCTTCCCAACCTGGGAATCCAGATCCTCTACGAGCTGCTCAACGACCGCGCCGACGCCCAGGCAGAGCGGGCATACGCGCCGTGGACGGACATGGCCACCGTCATGCGTCGGGAAGGCATCCCCCTCTTCTCGGTCGACAGGCACGACCCGGCGCGGGCATTCGACGTCCTCGGCTTCACGTTTCCGTCCGAGCTGCTCTACACGAACCTCCTCGAGTGCCTCGATCTCGGGGGAGTTCCCCTGCGGGCAAGCGACCGGGTGGAGGGCGACCCACTCGTGATCGCCGGCGGCCACGCGGTCACGAACCCCGAACCGATCGCCCCCTTCGTGGACGCCGTCGTGATCGGCGACGGCGAGGACGCCGTTGCGGACATCACGGCCGTGCTCGGAGATCTGAAGGCGGCGGGCGCATCGCGGGAGGCACGTCTCACGGCTCTCGCCGCCGTCGACGGCGTGTACGTGCCTTCCCTCTATGCACCCGTCCCGGACTCCGGGCTCGAGGGGGAGGGATGCTCCGTTGCACCCAAGACAGCGGCCGCTCCGGATCGGATCGACAAGCGCACCGTGGCGGACCTCGACGCCATGCCCTACCCCCGCCGGCCCCTGGTTCCGATCACGGAGGTCGTGCACGACCGCCTCAACGTGGAGGTGTTCAGGGGGTGCACGCGGGGCTGTCGCTTCTGCCAGGCGGGCATGATCACGCGGCCGGTGCGAGAACGCGACCCGGCGGCTGTGCGCCGCACGGTGGCGGCCGGCCTGGCCGCGTCCGGCTACGAGGATGTGAGTCTGCTCTCCCTCTCCTCGGCCGACTACTCCGGGATCGACACGGTCTTGGAGGACATCATGAGCGACCACGGAGAGGACCGGATCGCGGTGTCCCTGCCGAGTCTGCGGGTCGACGCCTTCACGGTCGACATCGCGGCACAGGTGCAGCGCGTGAAGAGCACGGGCCTCACCTTCGCGCCCGAAGCCGGGACGTGGCGCCTGCGGAGCGTGATCAACAAGCTCGTCACCGACGACGACCTCTTCGCGGCGGCCGAGGCGGCATACGCCTCGGGCTGGAAGCGCATGAAGCTCTACTTCATGATCGGCTTGCCGACGGAGACCGACGAGGACGTGCTCGCGATCGCCGCGCTCGCCACCCGATGCGTCGAGATCGGCCGCCGTCACCACAAGGGGGCGTCAGTGACCGTCTCCGTCGGGGGGTTCGTGCCGAAGGCACACACGCCGTTCCAGTGGTTCGGCCAGGACCCGCCGCACGAGCTGGATCGCAAGCTCGCCCTCCTCAAGGCGGCGACTCGTCGGAGTGGGATCAAGCTGCGCTGGCACGACTCCGCCGCGTCGACGGCCGAAGGAATCGTGTCGCGGGGCGACAGGCGGGTCGCGGACGTGATCGAGGCCGTGTGGCGTGGGGGTGGCGTGTTCCAGGAGTGGCGTGAGCACTTCCGCCTCGATCGCTGGCTGGACGCGGCGCAGGCGTGCGGCCTCGACCCCGAGACGAACGTACACAGGGAGCGGGGGCGGGACGAGGGCCTCCCCTGGGACCACATAGCCGCCGGACCGCGTCGCGAGTTCCTCTGGGACGAGTGGGAAGACGCACATGCGGCCAGAGAGCTGGAGGATTGCCGATGGACACCATGCTACGACTGCGGAATCTGCACCGATTACGGCCTCGAACATCGCGTCGGTTCCCTGACACCACCGGCTGGAGGCAGCCAGGGTACGGGTCGCGTGCCGGCCGAGGTTGCGTAGGGGGACCGACCCCGCGCGGGGGTGTTTCCGCGTGACAGAGAACACGACGATCAGGCTGCGGTACGAGAAGACCGGCCGGATCCGCTTCGTCTCCCACCTCGACGATGTGCGTCTCTGGGAGCGTGCGATGCGGCGCGCGCGGCTTCCCCTTGCCTTCAGCCAGGGGTTCTCGCCGCGTCCTCTCATGCGCTTCGGGCCGGCACTGCCGACGACGTTCGCCTCCTCCGCCGAGTACATCGATGTCGAACTGGCCGAGGAGATCATCCCCGAGGATCTCGCCACACGGCTCGCGGCGGTGCTGCCCGAGGGCTACGGCGTGCTCTGTGCCGAGGCGCTGCCTGGCAAGGGTGAGTCGCTCCAGGCGGCGATCGTCGCGGCCGAGTACGCCGTCTTGGTCGAGGACGTGTCGGGCCGCTTCCCGTCCGGCTTCGAGGCCGAGGTGGTCCACGCTCTCGAGGCAGACGCACTGCCCGTCACGATCCGCAGGAAGGGCGAGGAGAAGGTCGTGGACCTACGCCCAGCCGTCCTCGATGCCCGTGTCGTACCGGCAGATGGGGCGGGTGCGGACGTCCTGGCAGCTGCACGTGCCGCCACGACGGCCCTGCCCCGCGACCTGCCGGACCACTGGCTCTGGTGCCGCCTCGCGTCCCAGCCGCGCAGCGCCAGACCGACCGAGTTCTTGTCGGTGTTGCCGTCGAGGCCCCGGGCCCGACTCGTACACCGCAGCGCACAGCTCGTGCGCGACGAAACCGGCTCGTTCGCAGAGCCGATCGACTTGTCACTGTCACAGGAGAGTTGCGATGGTCAGATTCGCACGCAAACGCAAGGATCCGAGGAAGCACGGCAGCACGCACACGCCGCCGCGTCCGAGGCCGGATGACGAGATGGAGGAGGAGCTGTCCGAAGTGGACTTCGAAGAGCCGGGTGAGGTACCCGTGAGCGCCCCAGAATCCAGAGCGGTGTCGGACGACGCCGATCCCGCCGATGTCGAGGTGGTCTCGTCCGATGTCGAGGAGGTCGCCGTCGGTCCCGGCGCGGACGCCATGACGGCCGGCACAGCGCCCGACCCCGACGACGCCGCGTCCGAGACGGAGCCGCCCGCAACGGATGGCGGGGGAGGTGCGGAGGCCGCGCGGAGGACAACGAAGCGCCGCCGGCGCCGGCCCACACGCACGTCTGCCGCCGACGAACCCGCAACGGAGGACGGCGCTGCCCCGGAGGATGAAGCGGGGCGCCCGGATGCGGTACAGGACAAGGCCGAGCGAGAGAAGGCGGCGCAGGAGGAGAAGGAACGTACCCGCAGCCAGATGCTCGTGTACGTCCAGGACGACAAGATCCAGGTCGCGATCCTCGAAGGCCGTGTCCTCGTCGAGCACTACGTGGCACACAGGCGCGCGCAGTCGATTGCCGGCAACGTGTACCTCGGCAAGGTGCAGAACGTCCTCCCCGGCATGGAGGCGGCGTTCGTCGACATAGGCACGCCCAAGAACGCAGTCCTCTACGCAGGTGACGTGCGTTTCGTCCCCGACGAGTTCCCGGGTCGCCAGCCCCGAATCGAGGAGATCCTCGAGGTCGGCCAGAGTGTCCTCGTCCAGGTCGTGAAGGATCCCATGGGGTCCAAAGGCGCACGCCTCACAACCGAGATCTCGCTCCCGGGCCGGTTCCTCGTGCTCGTGCCCGAGAGCGAGGCCACAGGGATCAGCCGGCGTCTCGCCGACAGCGAGCGGGAGCGTCTGCGGGACACGCTCAAGAAGCTGCGGCCCGAGGGGTTCGGGGTCATCGTGCGCACTGCTGCCGAGGAGACGACGGACGCGCAGCTCAAGACCGACCTCGACCGACTCGAGGTGCTCTGGCACGACATCTACCGCACCGCCACGCGGGCGAATCCGCCCCAGATCGTCTACGAGGAGCCGGATCTCGTGATCCGCACCGTGCGGGAGATCTTCTCGGCGGACTTCCGTCGCCTCATCGTCGACGATACCGAGGTCCACGCCCGGATCTGCGAGTACCTGAGCGAATACGAGCCCGACCTCGTCGCACGCGTCCAGCTCTACGAAGACGAGATGCCGATCTTCCGCCGCTACCACGTGACCGAGCAGCTCAAGCAGGCTTTGAGCCGCAAGGTGTGGTTGCCCTCGGGCGGGTCGCTCGTCTTCGACCGCGGTGAGGCTCTCACCGTGATCGACGTCAACACGTCCAAGAACGTGGGCAAGTCGTCTCTGGAGGAGACCGTCTACCAGAACAACCTCGAGGCAGCCGACGAGATCGCCCGCCAGCTCCGCCTGCGCGACATAGGCGGGATCATCGTGATCGACTTCATCGACATGGAGGTGAAGAAGAACCGGGATGCCGTGCTCAAGGGGTTCCGTCGCGCCGTCGCCCAGGACAAGACCAAGACCCAGGTGTACGAGATCTCCGAGCTCGGCCTCGTCGAGATGACACGCAAGAACGTCTCGGAAGGTCTGCTCGAGAACTTCTCGCGGTCCTGCCCCGAATGCAACGGCCGCGGTGTGATCATCGACGAGGACCTGCTCATGTGAGTCGGACCCGCATCTGCACTAGACTGGCCCGTCTATGCAAGCAGTGATCAAGACCGGTGGCAAGCAGTACCGCGTGGCCGAGGGTGACGTCCTCGACGTAGAGCTCCTCGATGCCGAGCCCGGCGACGAGGTCGACATCGACCCCGTGGTGCTCTTCGACGGGGCCGACCTCGTGCGTGCGGGGGGATCCGTGCGGGCTCGCGTGGTCGAACACGGCAAGGGCAAGAAGCTCGTCGTCTTCAAGTACAAGCCCAAGACCGGCTACCGCCGCAAGAACGGCCATCGCCAGCGATTCAGCCGAATCGAGATCACGTCGATCTCTGCCGAGGGGAAGTAGGCCGATGTCCAAGACCAAGGGTGGCGGTTCGACCCGCAACGGACGGGACTCGAAGGCGAAGCGACTCGGCATCAAGGCGCACACGGGCCAGTTCGTGACGGCGGGATCGATCATCGTGCGCCAGCGCGGCACGCGGTACCACCCGGGTGAGAACGTGGGCCGGGGTGGCGACGACACCCTGTTCGCCAAGACCGACGGGCGGGTGCGCTTCCAGCGCAGCACCCGCAAGTTCGTGCACATCGACCCGGCCTGACGCCGCCCCCGGCCGCCAGGTGCGGCCTCCCCGACCTGGACCGACCCGCAGCCGTTCTGTGGTTCTGCGTGCACTCTCGGTGACTTATGATCGGGTCGATGGCCCGGTATGAAGGACACACCACGGGGCCGGTAGGTCCACATGTGCGGGAAGGCGACGTCGTCGCGGACGCGGGAGTTCTGTGGCAGGCCTTCGATCGTGCCCACGTCGGCCGCGCGCTCGCAGGCCTGTATGCGGACGGCACGTCTCGCTTCCTCCACGTGAACCCCGCGTTCGCCGGCCTGACGGGGGCTTCCAGGGACGTGCTGCTCGGTATGGGACTCGACGACGTGAGGCCTCCCGAAGAGCGCGAGGCGTTCGCCCGCCTGCGGGACGAGATCCTCGGCGGCGTGCGGGACGGGTACGAGGCCGAGACGCGCTACGTGCATCCCGACGGCGAGGAGCAATGGGTGCGCGAGGTCACGACTGCCGTCCGGGACGGGGTGAGCGGCACGCTCCAGATGGTCGTCACGGTCGAGGACACCACGGACGACCGTCTCCAGCGCGAACGCAACAGGATCGTCGCGGCCGTGTCCGGCCAGCTCACGCTCGACGGCGCAGACGTCGAATCCGCGGCACAGCAGGCCGCGCAGGAGCTCGCCCTCCTGCTCGGTGACGGGTGCAAGATCGATGTCGTGGATCGCGCCGACAGGACGTTGCGCCTCGTCGGCTTCGCGCACCGGAACCCCGATGCGGCCAGTCTCGCGCGGCAGATCATGGAGCAGGCCGCCCCGCAGCGGATCGGTGAGGGACTCGCGGGGCGGGCCGTCGACACTGGCGAGGAGATCTGCTCCGGTCACGTCGACGACCCGGGAACCGTGTGGCGTCCCGAGACCGCTGCGTACCACGTTCGATATCCGACCGGGGCCCTCATATGCGTCCCCATGGGAGCACGGGGCGGGATCGTAGGTGCGCTCACCATGGTTCGTGTTCTGCCCGCGCGCCCCTACTCCGACGCGGAGGTCGAGACGGTGAGGGCGGTGGCGGACAAGGTCGGCGCAGTCGTGGCGAGCATCGTGCACCAGGCAGAGCGTCGCCGCATGCACGATGCCCTGGCCGAGTCCCAGGCGCGGGTGAGTGCCGTGCTCGACACTGCTGTGGACGCGATCTTCACGAGCGACGAGCAGGGGACGATAGAGTCCGTGAATGCCTCGGGTCTGAAGATGTTCGGGTACGACACGGAGGCCGATCTCGTCGGGCGCGACGTCGCCCTGCTCATGCCCGAGTCCGACAGCTCCCGCCACGGCGGGCACATGCGCCGATATCTCGACTCGGGCGAAGCGCACATCATCGGCATCGACCGCGAGGTCCTGGCGCGGCGCAGGGACGGCACGGTCTTCCCGGTCGACCTCGCCGTGTCCGAGATCAACCTCGGAGGCAGGCGGGTGTTCACCGGCTTCATCCGCGACATCACAGAGAGGAAGAAGGCCGAGCACGCCCTGAGCCGGGCGGCCGCGCTGCTCGCGCTGAGCGAGCAGCGCTTCCGGTCGACGTTCGAGGAGGCCCCCGTGGGCATGGCGCTCGTCGAGATCGGTGCCGGCTCCATCGTCAACGTGAACAACGTGTTCTGCGAGTTGGCGCGCCGCGAGGCGGATGACCTCCTCGACCGCGTGGCGGTCAGCCTCGTGCACGCAGGTGACAGGACGGAGTTCAGGTCACTGCTGAACGACGTCGCCTCCGGTGGCGCGCCGCGTGGCCAGACGGAACTGCGCCTCGTGGACGGGGCGGGAGACATCCACTGGGTGCGGCTCAGCATGTCCACGATCCCGGCGGTGCCGGACGAGGAGCGCTACGTGGTCATGCACGCCGAGGACGTGACCGCGCGGCGCACCGCCGAGGAGAAGCTGACCTGGCTCGCGCTCTACGACCCCCTCACGCAGCTCGCGAATCGCACGCTCCTCCTCGACCACCTCGCCCTCGCCCTCAACGAGTCGGAACGCCGTCCCCAGAGTGGAGTGTGCGTGCTCTACGTCGACATCGACGACTTCAAGTACGTGAACGACACGTTTGGACACACTGCAGGGGACAGGGTTCTCGTCGAGGTGGCGCGCCGCCTGCGCCGGGAACTGCGCGCGGCCGACACCGCCGCCCGCGTCGGAGGTGACGAGTTCGTCGTCGTGTGCGGTGGTGTGGGCGAGGCCGACCCCGAGGCAATAGCGACGAGGATCACACGTGCGGTCGCGCGTCCCATGCGGATCGAGGAGGCCGAGAGCGTGCTCACGGTCAGTGTCGGTATCGCGGTCGGGGCGGGCGGGGACGATCCCGCCGAGCTGATCCGGGCGGCCGACACCGCCATGTACCGCGCGAAGACGCGGGGCAAGAACTGCTGGGAGATGTACACACAAGCCCTGCAGGAAGCAGGCGCGCACCGTGTCGAGACGGCGCATGTGCTTCGGCACGCCTTGGACACGTCCGGGCTCCGTCTCGACTACCAGCCGATCGTCGATCTCGGGACGGATGCGGTCATCGGTGCCGAAGCCCTGCTCCGTGTGCGGGATCCGGCCGGGCGGGAGCTCGCCCCCGTCTCGTTCCTCGATGTCGCCGAGGACACCGGCCTCATCGTGCCGCTCGGCGAGTGGGTCATCCAGTCTGCCTGTCGCCAGTTCTGCACGTGGCGTGAGGGCGGTCAGGTCAACGGCTTCCGCCTCTCCGTGAACCTGTCCACGCGTCAGCTCCTTCGCCCCGAGACGCGTGAGGTGCTCGTCGCGGTCCTGCACGGCACGGCCGTCGATCCCTCCGACGTGTGCCTCGAGATCACCGAGACGGCCGCCTTGCACACGGATCGTGTGTCGCGGCGCCTCCTCGACCGCCTCGCCGAGGACGGCTTCCACCTCGCGATCGACGACTTCGGAACCGGCTACGGAGGCTTCACCTACCTTCACGACCTCCCCGTCGACACCGTCAAGGTCGACAGGAGCTTCGTTGCCGGCCTCGGCACGCACGCCCGCGATCTCGAGATCGTGCGCAGCATCGTCGCGCTCGCCGAAGCTCTCGGCCTCATGCTGGTCGCCGAGGGGGTCGAGACCGCATCGCAGCGAGACACCCTTCTCGACCTCGGCTGCCGTTATGCACAGGGCTTCGCACTTCACCGGCCGCAGCCGCCGGCCGCGCTCACCGCTCTGCTCGAGGGCCAGATCAAGCGCGACACGTAGCGCCCGATGTTCGCCTCCGGGTCGGCACGTAGGCTTGCACGCGATGTTCGTCGACGAGGCCCAGATCTGCGTGAGCGGTGGTGCCGGAGGTGCCGGCTGCGTGAGCTTCCTGCGCGAGGCGATGCGTCCGCGGGGCGGGCCAGACGGAGGCGACGGCGGCAAGGGCGGAGACGTCATCCTCGTCGCCGACCCGTCCGTAGGGACCCTGATCGGCTTCACACGGCGCATCCACTGGACAGCGGGAGCGGGCAGGCACGGTTCGGGGAAGAACAAGCACGGCCGGGCAGGTGCGGACCTCCGCATCCTCGTCCCCCCCGGCACGACCGCCCGCACGCTGGAGGGAGATCTCGTCTGTGACCTCGTGCGCCCGGGCGACGCCGCCGTCGTGGTCGAGGGCGGTCGCGGAGGCCGGGGCAACGCCCGATTCAAGACCGAGTCGCGGCGCATCCCCACCTTCGCCGAGCAGGGTGAGGCGGGTGTCGAGGCGTGGTTGCGCCTCGAGCTGAAGTTGCTCGCCGACGTCGCCCTGGTCGGCTGGCCGAACGCCGGCAAGTCGACTCTCATATCGAGGATCTCCGCCGCTCGCCCCAAGATCGCCGACTACCCGTTCACGACGCTCACGCCGAACCTGGGCGTCGTGACCGTGGACGACACGGACTTCGTGGTCGCCGACGTCCCAGGCCTGATCGAGGGTGCCGCGGAGGGGAAAGGCCTCGGCCACCGGTTCCTGCGGCACGTGGAGCGATCCCGGGTCCTCGCCGTGCTCCTCGATCCCCACAATCCCGAGGTCGACGTCGTGCGCCAGCACACGGTCCTCCTCGAGGAGCTGGAGAAGTACAGACCCGGCCTCCTCGATCGTCCCCGTGTGGTCGCCGTCACGAAGGCGGATGTCATCGGGGACGCGTGGGAGCTGCCTGCCGGAGCACCTGTCGAGGTCGTGACGGCACACCGGATCTCCGCCGTCGCCGGTGAGGGACTGGACTCCTTCGTGCGTGAGCTCGGCGCGGCCGTCGCCGCGACGCGTACGGCGGCAGTCGCATCCGCCGGGCTCGTGGTGCACAGGCCTGCGCCCGGAGGGATCACCGTGCGGCGAGACGGTGGAGCCTGGGTCGTCGTGGGTGCAGACGCCGTGCGGGCCGTCGCTCTCTCGGACCTCACCGACCCGCAGGCGCTCGCGTACGTCCAGAACCGCCTGCGCGGTCTCGGGGTCTTCGAGATGCTCGAGGAGGCCGGATGTGAGGAGGGGGGGATCGTGCAGATCGGGGATTTCGAGTTCGAGTACGCTCCCGAGTCCCAGGGGGCCACGTCGGCTCGCAGCGACGCGCACACGCGGCGTGCTCGTCCCGAGAGTGCGGCGGTGAGGCACCGTCTCGCGGGTGCAGGCCGCAAACGAGGGCAGCGGCGCGGGACTCGACAGCGGAGGAAGAGATGAACGGGGTGAGGCTGCCGGCGAACCCCACGGTTGTGGTCAAGGTCGGGACGAGCTCGATCACGGACGGCGCAGGTGTGCTCGCGCCCGAGCGCATCGCCCGACTCGTGGCCCAGGTGGTTGCCGTGCGGGAGGGTGGGGCTCGCATCCTGCTCGTGAGCAGCGGCAGTATCGCGGCAGGCGTCGGCACCCTCGACCTCGGCACGCGCCCGGCCGACTTCGAGGTCCTCCAAGCCGTCGCCGCCGTCGGCCAGGTCAAGCTCATGGACGCGTACGCAGGCGCATTCGGCGTACACGGCGTGCCGGTCGGCCAGGTCCTCCTCACGAGGTACGACTTCGAGAACAGGAGCCAGTATCTGCACGCGAGGTCGACTCTGCGGCACCTGCTGGAGCTCGGCGTGGTTCCTGTCGTGAACGAGAACGACACGGTGGCCGACGACGAGATCCGTTTCGGCGAGAACGACCGCTTGTCCGCCCTCGTCGCCCACGTGATCGCGGCGGACATGCTCGTCCTCCTCACGGACCAACCCGGGCTCTTCACCGGCGACCCCCGCTTCGACGAGTCCGCCACCCTCATCGAAGAGGTGCACCGGGTGGACGCCGAGCTCGAGGCGGTCGCAGGCGGGGCCGGTACTGGCCTCGGGTCGGGCGGCATGGCGTCCAAGCTCGCCGCGGCCCGGATGGCGAGCTGGTCCGGTGTCGCCACGGTCATCGCCGGCTCCCACGAATCCGATGTACTCGCCCGCATCGTCCGAGGTGAACGCATCGGGACGGTCGTGCGTCCCCACGACCGGCGCCTCTCGTCCCGCAAGCTCTGGATCGCGTTCGCGCAGGCCGCATCCGGGATCGTGATCGTGGACGAAGGCGCCGCCCGCGCACTCGTAAGGGACGGGAGCCTCCTTGCCGTAGGCGTCGTCGCCCATTCGGGCACGTTCCGCACCGGCGACGCCGTCGAGATACAGGACAGGGCAGGGGCCCTCATCGGCAAGGGGATCGTCCGCGTGGACCACAGGGAGCTTGCCGAGACGAGTGGCAGGCGCGACGCCCCCGTCGTCGTGCACCGGGACGACCTCGTCATGCTCTCATGACGGAGTCGGTGCGGCTGCGTGCGGCCGCGCGCTTCCTGGCGGCCTGTCCGCTCGGCCGGCGGCTCGACGCGTGCCGTCGCTTCGGGGTCGAGCGTGACCTCGACGTGGATCCACTCGGTCGGCACCTCTCGAGTCACCGCACGCGTGACGGACTCCGTGAGATCGAGACGACGGTACCGGTCGGTGTGGTCGGCCTCGTCGACCCGACACACGACGAGATGGCCGACTGCCTCCTAGGTGGCTCGGTGATGGCTGTCGAAGGACAGGACGTGGACGACGTGCGGGCCGCGCTCGGCGCCGCGGGCCTGGTCGCGGACTGCGTGATCCCCGTCTCGTCGCTGGAGGGGGTGGAGCTCGACGCCCTCCACGTGGCCGGTGACACGCACGTGGCCGCCCGCACAGGCACGCACAGCCACATCTACATCGATGCGAGTGCGGACACCGGCCACACGAGTTACATAGTCGTGAACGCGGCTGCCCACGACGTCACCGACACGGTCGTCTTCCATGCCGACTTCAGTCGGGCAGGCGTGAACGACGTCGTGAGGTCACTCGAGCACATCGGCAAGGAGATGACGCTCGTGCGGGCCCGGACCCTCGGCGAGGCAGTGGATGTCGTCGACCGCCGCACGTCCGGCGAGGTCGAATGCATACTCACGGACAGCATCCGCATCCTCCGGGACTTCCGGACCCGCCTCGACTCTGCGGTGCTCGCCGTCAACGCGTCACCTGCGTTCGCGCCCGAGGGCGGGTACTCGCGCACGCTCGACGGCTTCGTGCGCAGCCGGCTGCTCATCGAGGGGTCGGGACAGACCAAGTCGCTTGGCTGAGGGCGTGTGCCGCGCCTGGTTGCCCGCATCACGGGCGGATACCGAACCAGTGGGCGACGGCCTCGGCCCGGTGCGTGGCGCCGAGCTTCGCGAAGATGTTGCCGACATGGTTGCGCACGGTCTTCTCGCAGAGGCCGAGGGCGGCGGCGATCTCCCGGTTGGTCTCGCCTCCGGCGACGCGCTCCATGACCTCGCGCTCGCGTCGTGTGAGACGCCAGTGACCGTCGGGTTCGGCAAGCACGGTCACCCGGACTGCCGAGGCGGCTGCGTCCACGACTGCGATCCCGGCGCGGGCGAGTGCCGTGGAGACACTGCTGCGGTAGGGCTCCACGCCGTGCACACTCGCTCTCACGTCCGAATCAACAGGCAATATCAGGCATCCAGAGGCAACGACAGGTAATACAACGCTAATTGATCCTGTTGAGGTCCGCCACCGTCGCTCCCGGGGAACAGTTGACCGCTCAGTCAACAAGGGTGATAGCCTGCTTCCCACGTCGAGACCCACCCGAAGGGCCCCCGGGCAGGCGCCCCGCGAAGGTGAAGGGAGAAGCGTGGAGATCGACCTCGTCTGGGCCGACGTCGCGGACGTCTCCGCCCGGCTGCGCGAGACCGGATACGTTCCGAGCGACCACATCGCCGGCGTCGCGTATCTTGCCGACAGGTTGGGCAAGCCGGTCCTCTGCGAGGGTCCAGCCGGGGTGGGAAAGACCGAGCTCGCGAAGGCGATCTCAGTGGCGTCGGGACGCCGGCTCATCCGCCTGCAGTGCTACGAAGGCCTCGACGAGGCCAAGGCGCTGTACGAGTGGAACTACAAGAAGCAGCTTCTGCGCATCCAGGCCGACCAGGCCGAGGCCCACAACTGGGACGAGATCGAGGACTCCATCTTCTCCGAGCCGTTCCTCCTCACCCGTCCCCTCCTCGAGGCGATCAGATCACCCGAACCCGTCGTGCTCCTCATCGACGAGGTCGACAGAGTCGAGATCGAGACCGAGGCGCTTCTCCTCGAGGTCCTCTCCGAGTTCCAGGTCTCGATCCCCGAGCTCGGCACGGTACAGGCCAAGTCGCGACCCACGGTCCTGCTCACGTCGAACAACACGCGTGAGCTCTCCGAAGCCCTGAAGCGACGCTGCCTCTACCTGTTCATCGACTACCCCGACATCGAGCGTGAGCAGGCGATAATCCGCTCCCGCGTACCCGAGGTGACCGAGCACCTCGCCGAGCAGGTGTCCCGCATCGTGCGTTCGGTGCGCTCGATCGACCTCAAGAAGCCACCGTCGATCTCGGAGGCCATCGACTGGGCGCGGACCCTCATGTTGCTCGGCGTGCGAGACGTCGACGCCGAGACGGCGAAGGCGACCCTCAACGTGCTGCTCAAGTACCAGAGCGACATCGAGAAGGCAGGCAAGGAACTCGACACTCCAGGCTGACGATGCCACTTCCCGACCTCGACCCACGGGCCGCGAGTGAGACGCTGGCGGCCGGCCTCTCCCGCACCCTCCTCTTGTTCGTGGACGAGCTCCGCACCGTCGGCGTACCCGTCTCGGTCGCCGAGGCCCTCGATGCCCTGCGGGCCGTCGACATGATCGGCATCGACGACCGGGACACCTTCAAGGCGGCGCTCGGGGCCACCCTCGTGAAGAACGTCGGTCATTGGGCCGCGTTCGAGACGGCGTTCGACGTCTACTTCTCGCTCGCCCCTGCGGAATCCGTAGCGGGCCCCGACACCGACTCGGACCTGCCACCCGAGCTGGCGGTGCCACCCCCGGGGCGGGGGACGGGCGCGGGCGGGACCGGCGAGATCGACGATCTCGTGGAGGCGCTCTTCCGGGCCCTCCAGGATGCGGACGATCCCCGCCTGCGGGCCCTCGCCCGTCTCGCCGTGAGCGAGTTCGCCGGCATGGAACCGGGACGGCCGGTCGGTGGGACCTACTACCTCTACCGGACCCTGCGGGGTGTGGAGCTCGAGAAGATCCTCGAACGCATCCTCGCCCGTGCCCGCGAGGAGGTCGAGGCGAGGACGGGAGCAGCGCCGACTCCGCTCGAGGAGCGGCTCATGCGCGAGGAGATCGAGGCTCGCATGGCACGCTTCAAGGACGAGGTGAAGGCCGAGATCCGGCGCCGCCTCGTCGACGACCGGGGCGCCGAGGCGCTCGCGAAGACGTTGCGCAAGCCCCTGCTCGAAGAGGTCGACTTCATGCATGCCACGTCGACGGAGATGCGGGATCTGCGGCGAGCGGTCGCGCCACTCGCGCGTCGCCTCGCGGCCCGTCTTGCCCGCCGGCGCCGGCACCGCCGACGTGGCCGCCTCGACATTCGCAAGACGATGCGCGAGTCCCTCTCGTCCGGTGGGGTCCCACTCGACCCCCGCTTCAAGCATCCGAACCCGCACAAGCCCGAGATCATGCTCCTCTGCGACATCTCCGGCTCCGTGGCGAGCTTCGCGAGGTTCACGCTGCAGTTCGTGTACGCGATGTCGATGCAGTTCTCGAAGGTGCGCGCGTTCGTCTTCATCGATGACATCGACGAGGTGACCGAGTACTTCGACACGGACGACCTCGGGAAGGCACTGGCCGACATCAACCAGAAGGCAAAGGTCGTCTGGATCGACGGCCACTCCGACTACGGGCACGCGTTCGTGCGGTTCGAGGAGGAGTGGGGCCGGGACGTGTCGGCCAAGACGTCGATCATCGTCACGGGTGACGCCCGGAACAACTACCACGCGAGCGAGGCGCAGGTCCTGGCCGAGCTCGGCCACACCGCCCGCCATGTCTACTGGCTCAATCCGGAACCGATGTCCTACTGGGACACGGGAGACTCCGTCATGTCCGAATACGGCTCCCACTGCGACGGTGTGCACGAAGTGCGCAACCTGCGTCAGCTCGAGGACTTCATCGAGACCCTCGTGGAGTCGCATTGACCGAGCACGGCACCGGGCGCGAGGCGCGCCTCGGTGTGTTCGGAGGGACGTTCGATCCGCCACACCTCGGCCACCTCGCCGCCGCCCGCGCAGCCCGCGACGCGTTCGGCCTCGACCACGTCCTCTTCGTCGTCGCCGCCGAACCGTGGCAGAAGGAGGGGACCGTGGCCTCCCCGGCCGTCGATCGGTTCGAGATGGTGCGGCTCCTCGTCGCGGGCGAGCCGGACATGTCGGCAAGCAGCGTCGAGATCGAGCGGGGTGGGCCCTCCTACACGATCGACACCCTCGAGACGCTGGCGCGTCCAGACGGTCGCAGGTGGCGGCCTCCCCAGATGCGTGACGTCGCGCCCCACCTCTATCTGGTCCTCGGTTCCGACGCGGCCGCCCGGTTGCAGACGTGGCACAGATCGGCTGAGATCGCCGATCTCGCCCGCATCGTGGTCGTGTCACGGGACGGCGGTGAGAACCCGACTCCCGCCTTGCCCGACGGCTGGTTGCACGTCCGCATGCCGGCCGTGCCCGTGTCGTCGACCGACGTGCGGGACGAGCTCGGCCGCGGCCTCAAGTCGCATCTCGTGCCCACCCCGGTCCTGGACTACGTGCGCCGGCACCGTCTGTACGGCTCGAATCCGGCTTCGCCGGACGGGTGATCTGTAGCATGGGACATCACGTGGGCAGGCGTTCGCGATCGACGGAGCTCGAGATAGACACTCACCCGCAGGACATCCGGCACACCTCCGAAGACACTGCCCGCATCGCGGCTCGGGCGATGGATGCGAAGAAGGCCCACGACGTAGTCGCCCTCGACGTCTCCACCACGCTGGGTGTGTGTGACTGGTTCGTCATCGCCTCCGGCGCGAGCACACGGCAGGTGAAGGCCATCGTCGATGCGGCCGAGGAGGCCCTGCACGCAGAGGGCCGGCGACCGCGTGTCCGGGAGGGTCGGGAGGACGCAAGCTGGGTGCTGCTCGACTACGGCGACGTCGTCGTGCACGTCTTCCTCGAGGAGACGAGGGACTTCTACAAGCTCGAGAAGCTCTGGTCGGATTCCCCACGGCTCGACTGGCGTGACGCCGCCGCGACCGGCTGAGAATCGTCCGCCCGCGACGCGGCTGCCTCCTCGTGGGCGAAGCCTGACCCTTCCTCTCCGCCGAGGACGCCGCCGTCCTCCGACCTGGCGTCGTCCGGGCCGGGACCGCGCCGCCGTATGGCCGCCGTCGCGACGAGGGCGATTCCGGCGAGCCCGACTGCGAGCGGCAGCCACGTGCCGACGAGCCCGAGGGTGCGCAGATCACCCTGCACCTGTCTCGCGACGCTCGCAGCCGACGCCTCGGTCTGGGTGAGGTGGTACGTGAAGACCGGCAGCTCTGTCATCTCGTCCAGCGGGCCGAGTTGGGCGGCGAGGCGACTCCCGGCGGGATCACCCCAGCTCCGCAGGGCCGCGGCCACCGCCTCGAGGCCGGACAGGTCGACGCGGGCCACGAGCAGGTGAGTCACGCTGCGTACGTTGACGAGGGCCCCCGAGCGTGGCTCGAAGTCGAACACGAGATCCCCGCTGACCCGGTACGAGACGGGGATGGGCACGTCCAACGTGGGCTCGATCGCGCTTCGCAAATCGGCGGGCAGGTCCGGGAGGGCCGCACGCAGGCTCGAGACGGCCACCCGATCCACGGGCTGCGGTGACATGCGATACACCTCGTCGGGAGTGAGGTCCTCGGGCAGGCCGAACGTCGCCAGGTTCATGAGGTAGGCACGGGATGCCGCTCCCTCGAACTCGGCCCCGAAGGTGACGAGCTCGAGTCCGCCGATCTCGGATCGCCGTCCTGTCGGTTCGAGATCGTAGATGCCGTCCGTGGTCGACTCGAACCACGGGTAGGTGCGGTCGGGGTCGAAACCGGCCGGGAGGCTGAGCGAGTAGGCAGGCGCCCGATCCACCACGATCGCAGGGTCGTACGCCCACGCCTCGTCGCTGTCGAGGTTCTGTCTGGTGCGGGGATCGATGATGTAGCGGTTCACGCTCTCCGTGTTCACAGCGGCCGAGGCCTGCGAGGTCTGGCGCACGTCCACGGCGATGCTGTGATCCGGTCCCGGCTCGGTGGAGGCCACCTGGTCCATCTCGAACCGAAGGGAGCGAGGCGGAACCACCGGATTCAGCGTCCAAGGGTCGAAATGGAGGTCGAGATCCCCTTCGAGGTTGACCTCCTGCCTGTGGCCAGGGGGGACATCTTGGCGTCTCGGGACCTCGACGGCATGCCACGCCACGGCACCCACGACCACTGCGATCCCCGCGACAACACGTGCGCTGCGACTGGCTCTCCTGTCGAATCTCATTCGTGTGCGTGCTCCTGGCACTCCGATCGGCCCCAGAGCGCCGGAGATGAGGTGCGGGGCTCGGCGGCCGGCTCTCAGCGGGCCAACAGGGCCTCGATCCGTGTCATGAGCTCCCGTGGTGAGAACGGTTTGATCACGTAGTCGTCCGCGCCTGCGCGAAAGCCGGCCTCGACATCGGCCTCGCGGCCCCGCGCGCTCAGGAGGAGGATCCGCATGGGCTGAGCGGTGCAGGAGGAGAGCTCGTGGCACACGGCCAGTCCGTCCACGTGCGGCATCATCACGTCGAGGACCGCCACGTCGGGCGCCTCGATCCGTGCCTGTTCGAGCGCCTCGCGTCCGTCGCTGGCTGTGATCACACGATACCCACTCTGCTCGAGCTTGAACTTGGTGAGGGCGAGCATGTCGGGGTCGTCGTCGGCGATCAGGATGCTTGCCATCGGGGTTTCGGAGGAGTGACAGGTGACGGGGAGGTTCTCGTCACGTTGTCGACACAACGGGCTCGGCGGTTGAGCGGGTGAAGGAGTCGAGGAACGCCGCCACGTGGTCGGCCGCGACTGCCGTCACCTGCCAGGCGGAGAGCCGCTCGTCATCGGTCTGACGGAACGTCCTCACTGAGATCCGGGGGTCGCGCACGACACCGCGGAAGATGGGGCGCTTTTCCAGCGCCTCACGCATGTGCCCCGCCACCGTCTCGAGGTCGGCACGCGGATCTCCGGAGACCGCGAAGACGATGCCCGCATCCGTCCCCGGCACCCCCTGCACGACCATTCCTCGGCGGTCCGTCAGGGCCGTCAACGTCCGGCTGCACTCCCGCATGATCGCGCGCCGCGTCATCTCCTCGGGGGAATCCTCGGGGTGGGAGAAGAGGTCGACGGCGAGGACCCCGACCTGCGGCGACACGTCGTCGCAGTCGATGACGGCCGAGACCATCTCGTCGAGGGAGAAGACCGGGAGCGTGAAGGAGAACATCGCCCCCTGGCCGGGCACGTTCGCGACCCAGAGGCGGCCTCCCTGGCGCTGCACGAGGTCCCGTGACAGGGCGAGCCCGAGGCCGAGTCCCTGGCGGGACCGAGGCGACGTCGGTGAGGCCCGCGTGAACAGCTCGAAGACCTCGGCGATGGTCTCGGTGGGGATGCCCGGCCCCTCGTCCGCGATCGAGATCCGCACGAAGCCCGAATCGTCGATCCCGAGATCGACTGTGATCGTGCCGGCGGGGGGTGAGTGCCTGACTGCGTTGTCGAGGAGGTTCGCGAATACCTGTCGCACGCGTACGGCGTCGGCGACGACGGGGGAGAGATCCGCCGCCGCGTGTGCCCGCAGGGAGAGGCCGGCCGCGAGCGTGGCTGCCCCCGCGCTCTCGAGCAGGTCCCGCGCGAGGAGGTTGCCGTCGATGCACTCGAGGTCGATCGGGAGGTGGCCTCTGTGGATGTCGGCGGCGTCGATGAGGTCACCGATGATCTTGCCGAGCTGGTCCGTGTTCCGCATCGCGATCTCCATGCATTCGGAGAGCTCGGACGGGAGATCGGCGAGGTGCGTGGACAGGAGCTCGACGGAGCAGTGGATCGCAGTGAGTGGAGTCCTCAGTTCGTGCGAGATGTGCGAGAGGAGTCCGTCCACGACGTCGATACCGGTGTCGGAGCGTACGGGGCCCACGCGGCGCTGTCCCCGGGCGAGCGTCTCGTGCATGTCGATGAGGCTGAGCCCCGTGCCGGGGCCGACCGTGAGGAACGCGTCGGCTCGCTCGGGGACGGCGCGCTTCGCATCGGGACGGCGGTCCGGGGTCGTGACTACGACGAGAGTCGCGTCCGGATAGGCGTCCCTGACAGCGCGGCTCGTTGCGACCGAACACGCCTCGACGGGTAGCACCACCGTGTCGGGCCGTGTGTCGGTGCGTCCCAGGGCCGCCTCGAGGTGGGCGGCACGGCGTACGGAGGTGATACCCGGTACGGAGGCGACCTCACCTGCCAGCGCGACGCAGTGCGCGTCTTCGCCGAGGACGAGCACGTTGAGATCCTGCGTTGCCATCGAGTACCTGATCGGCACGGGAACGTGAGGTGTGAGTGGTCCGCCGGCGATCGGGGATCTCAGCCTGAGGTCCCACCGGCCGGCGTGGGGTCGCTTTCGCCGTCGTCCCCATCTGTACCGCGTGCCGTCGGACCGATCGAGACGAGGCGGAACTCGATGCCGCGGGGTGCTGACACGACCTCGACTATCGCCTCCCCGACGTCGTCGACTGTGAGAACGGCATCCGTGGGCAGGACCGCATGGCGTTCCCACACCCGCCAGAGCTCCGCGGCCGCGCGCCCCGGCCAGCGGTCCCCGAACTCGGTCTCGGTCGGACCGAGGCGCACGGTGGAGACACGTGTGCCCGTGTCGACGAGCTCGGCGCGCAGACCCTCGGCTATGTACTCGAGACCGGCCTTCGATGCCCCATAGGGGAGCATGTTGGGATAGGGCTTCTGCACGGCGTCCGACGAGATGAACACGATGTGGCCGGGGCATTCGGTGTGACGGAATACGCGAAGAGCCGCCTGGGCGCAGAGCACTGCCCCAACGAGGTTGGTGTCGATCATGCGCCGGACATCCCCGGCGTCGAGGTCGGCGAGGCATCCGGGGACGGAGATCCCGGCGTTGCAGATGACGGCGTCGAGTTGCCCCAGCTCCCCGGAGACCGTGTCGAAGAACTCCGTGACCGAGGAAGCGGAGGTCACATCCAGCCCGGCCCCGAAGGCGAGCCCGCCTGTAGCAGTGATGTCGGCCACGACCTCGTCCACACGGTCCCCGCGGCGTGCCCCGCATGCCACGCTCCATCCGGCCGCCCCGAAGGCGAGGGCGGTCGCGCGCCCGATCCCCGACGAGGCCCCCGTCACGGCGACGACTCCTGGATCGGTCATGCTCCCCCTCTCCCGCGCCAAGCTAGCGGCGCGTTACGTGGGCGTACTGAGATACATCTGGTGTGGTTGGATACGCCCACGTGGGGGTCAGGGGTTACGTGGGCGTACTGAGATACATCTGGTGTGGTTGGATACGCCCACGTGGGGGTCAGGGGAGGGCGGTCAGAGGGTGCCGAGCAACTCGAGGAGGAAGGCGATGTCGCCGCTGCGCAGCGCGCCGAGGAGCTCCGAGACGGTGCTGAGTGCACCGCCGAGGATCCCCTCCGGCCCGCCGATGTCCGCATCGCCGTGGGTTTCCTCCATCCAGTGCGTCCAGAGCGCCCCGGTCTCGTCGGAATGACCTTCCATGCTGTCCGCGAGCGTTGCCACGAACTCCTCCTGCGTCACGATGGCCTGAGCGTGCTCCCGTGTCACGGCCGCGAGGGCTGCGTCCACCGCTTCGGCCCCCGCTTCGGACTCCAGGGCCTGCCAGAAGCCCGGCCCCTTCCCGTAGACGATGCCACCGTAGCTCGTGAACGTCTCGAACTCCGTCGTGGGCTGGTCGACCGGGGCGTCCGCATCCCCGAGGACTCGCATCGTCACGTATGCAAGATCTGTGTTCGCATCGCATGCCGTCTGGCCCGTGTCACCCTCGGCGTCGACGAGGAACCGGCACGCACCGTACTGCGCGAGTGGCTCGTCGATCGCAGCCGTCGTGATCTGGTCCGAGCCGACGATCCCGTACCACCACTGGTGAGCCACCTCGTGTGCGATCGTGAAGTCGCGGACGAGGCGCAGGGCGCCCACGAGCTCTCGGACGATCTCGCCGAGAGGTCCCTCGACGAGGCCGGCCGCCCCCTCGCCCAACGCCAGGATGTCACCGAGCTCGTCCGACCACTCGCCGCCACCTGGGATGCCACCCGCGAAGATGTCGGCTGCAATCCAGACGGACCCGGACCACTCGACACCTCCCACGGAGAGGGGCAGTGGGGTTGCCACGACGTCGAGCTCCGGCCACGGGTATGCGCCCCACCGCGCGTCGAAGTACGACAGGGCGCCCGCTGCGATGCGTGCCGCCTCGGCTGCCTCGTCGGCGCGACCGGCTTCGGCCCATGCACGAACGGTCACACCGCCGGCGTCGACGGTGACGGCTGCGAGGTCGCGGCCGGCGACACCGGACAGATCCCGCAGGCTCCGCCCCGCCTCACCGAATGCGACGAGGTCACCTTCGGGGGCGGACTCCACGGACGTCGCGTTGGTCGTGAGCTCCCAGCCCGGGGGGAGCCTGACCCGTGCCGCCCAGTCGGCGGCCGGGAAGTTGCCGATGTCACCCATCCCGAGGTCGGCGCCTGCCTCTCCTCCGGGAGTGATCGCCACGGGCAGCCAGTGCCCGAGGAGGACACGGTCTTCGGAGCGGCCGAGCAACGACGACGCGAGCTCCTCGTCACCCTCGTCCTCCCCCAAGCCGGGAACGAGATCCGCGAGGAGATCGGCGGGGGTCGGTTCGGGGAGCTCGGGCAGCACGTAGTCGACATCGAGGCGGATGGACTCCGTCCCCGCGGGTGCAGGCACACGCAGGGTCGTCTCCGAGAGGTCGGTGTCGACTCGTCTCCCGTCCACGCGCACCTCGATGGCGGTGGCGGTGGCGGCTGCCGACAGGACACGGAAGGTGACGGCCCCGTCGTCGGTGACCGCGCCGACGCGTTCGACCTCGAGTCGGGCGTGCACCTGGCCCGTGCCGGGGTCGACAGTTGCATCGACGACGTATCGCGGGATCGTGGCCTCCGGCCCGGCGCTACCGCCGAGACTGACACGGGACAGCATGGATTCGATGCCCGCCTCGTCGCTCGTCGTGTCTGTGGACAGCAAGGTCACGACTGCAAGCGTGACGGCCAGAATCAGGATCGACGCACCCGCGAGGACGAATGGGAGGCGGCGCCCACGCCGCCTCGGGGGAGGTCCGGGTTGTGAGGTCGAATCCGGCACGGGCCGGGACAGCACCTGTGTCATGACCCTCCTCGGGCACAGGTTCGAAGCCTCGACGTTATCGGGGGGAGGGCGGGAATTCGCTGAGAAACGTCATCAGGACCGCGGGCACCTGCTTCGGTGGGGTGAGCAGCATGCGACGCGCAGCCTCCCGCACGATGTCACGATCCGCCTCTGCCTCGAGATATTCGACGGGTGACTTGCCGTCGATGCGGGCGAGGAGGAGGCCGGGGAGGAGAGCGGCCGTGCGAGCCTCGACGTCTGCAGGGTCCTCCCAGTCGATCCCCGTTCGGTACGCGTTCCACAGGTTCTCGTAGCTCGTCTCGTAGAGCCGCCCGTGCTCCGGTCTCCACACGCACTTGAGGAGCAGATGGTTCAGGCAGAAGGCGACATCGAAAGCCGGATCTCCCCAGCAGGCCGCCTCGGCGTCGAGGAAGACGGGGCCGTCCGGGCCGACGAGGATGTTCTTGGGGCTCATGTCCCCGTGCACGAGGGCGACGTCAGCCCGATCCAGAGCAGCGGCGAGCCCCTCGAGCTGCCGTGCCACATCCGGGTGTCTCGACGCGGTCGTGCGCAGGTAGGCGTCGGTGCGCTTCGCCTCGAACGTCTCCCGGAACGTGGCGGTCGAGAACCGCTCACGGATGTCGGGACGCCGTGCCGTCGCGGCGTGGATCTGCACGGCCAGGGAACCCACGTGCGCGCCCGTCGCCGCATCTGCGCGGCCGGCGGCGAGCTGGGACTTCCAGAGGGGATGCGTTCGCGGGGGGAACCAGGTCATGGCGAACCAGCCGCTCTCCCCGTCACGTGACGGGGGCACGTGCGTGACGACGCGCGGCACGTGTCCGGGCACGATCTCCGCCGCGGTGCGCAACCACGCAACCTCGCCGGCATTGCGCGCGACGGGTGCGTACCAGTCATCCGCCACACGGAGCCGGGGCAGAGCCCGCTTCACGACCAGCGTTCGGGCGGGGAGGTCGACGCGGTAGGTGTCGCAGGAGACCCCGCCGGTCAGCGGTGTGACGACGACATCCTCGGGGTCCCCGGCGAGTCCGGCCGCCACCATGTCGGCGACGGGATCCCACGTTTCCACGTGGGCGGATTCTGCCATGCCGGATACAGTCGCGGGCATGGCGCACACCCTCGTCATCGTCGAGTCGCCGGCGAAGGCGCGCACGATCGCCCGCTTCCTCGGCGACGGATACGTGGTCGAGGCGAGCATGGGGCATGTGCGGGACCTGCCGCGTAAGGCGTCCGAGCTGCCCGCCCGGTACAGGGACAGGCCGTGGGCGCGCCTCGGCGTGGACGTAGACGGCGACTTCGAGCCCGTCTACGTGGTGCCCAAGGACAAGGCAGCGCGTGTGAAGGCGCTGCGCCTCGCAGTCCGGGATGCCCACGAGCTCCTCCTCGCAACCGACGGCGACAGGGAGGGTGAGTCGATCGCATGGCACGTCCTCGAGGTCACGAAGCCCTCCGTGCCCTTGCGGCGCATGGTCTTCCACGAGATCACACCTCTCGCCATCCGGCGCGCCCTCGAGGACACACGAGATCTCGACACACGACTCGTGGCGGCACAGGAGACGCGCCGGGTCCTCGACAGGCTCGTGGGCTGGGACCTCTCCGAGCTCCTCTGGAAGAAGGTGGCGCCGAAGCTGTCGGCAGGCCGCGTGCAGAGTGTGGCGACGAAGCTGGTCGTCGATCGCGAGCGGGCACGCATCGCCTTCCGGTCGGGAACGTGGTGGGAGGTCAGAGCCGACTTCGAGGCGGTAGCGGGGCGACTGCAGGCCACACTCACCCACATCGACGATGCCCGTGTGGCCGTGAGCCGGGACTTCGACGCCGCGACCGGCGAGCCGTCCGACGCCGGCCTCGTGCTCCTCGACGAACCGCACGCGCGCAGGCTCGCGGCCGCGTCCCTCCAGCGCGAGTTCGAAGCCGGCGAGCCGGCACGCGCGGCGTGGCGGCGCCGGCCGGCTCCGCCCTTCGTGACGGCGTCCCTCCAGCAGGAGGCGTGGAGACGGCTGCGTCTCTCGGCCGCCCGCACCATGCAACTCGCGCAGCGCCTCTACGAGAGCGGCCACATCACCTACATGCGGACGGACTCCGTCGAGCTCGGGGAGGAGGCGCTCGGGGCGGCGCGTGCTGACGTGCGTGAGCTCTTCGGTGACGCAGCCTTGCCCGCGAAGCCGCGTCGGTACAGGCGCAAGGGCAAGCACGCGCAGGAGGCGCACGAGGCCATCCGGCCGACTGGGCCTCGCTTCGCACGGCCGGACGAGATACGGGGGCGCGTGGAGGCCGACGCGGCCCGCCTCTACGAGCTGATCTGGAGGCGGACGCTCGGCTCGCAGATGACCGACGCGGTCGGGTTCGAGATACGTGTCGACCTCGTGGGAACCGTGGAGACCGGCCAGCGTCTCGTGTACACGGCGGCGGGCCGGATCGTCACCGACGCGGGCTTCCTCGCGGTGTGGGACGAACCGAACCGGGAGGTCGCCGACGAGACAGCCCTCGTCCTGGACCGCCTCACGAGGTCGGACCGTGCCACCTGCCGTGCAGCCGATCCGGAGGGCCATGCGACGCAACCACCCGGCCGGTACACGGAGGCGAGCCTCGTCAAGGAGCTCGAGCGTCTCGGTGTGGGGCGTCCCTCCACGTACGCGGCGATCCTGCGCACGATCGTGGACCGGGGTTACGTGCGCCGGGCCGGTGGGAGCCTCGTTCCGACCTGGGCCGCCTTCGCAGTCGTGCAGCTCCTCGAGCGCCACTTCCCCGACCTCGTCGATGCCGGTTTCACCGCCGGCATGGAGGAGGCACTCGACGACATCGCGGCCGGCGCGGTCGAGGCCGTCCCGTGGCTACGTGCCTTCTACTTGGGTGCACCGCCCGCTCCGGGGCTGCGGGACGCGGTCGCGGCGGGAGCGGCCGGCATAGACGCGCGTGAGGTGACGACGATCTCGCTCCATCCCCACGATGCCGACGGCCCCTTCGACGTACATTTCGGACGCTACGGTCCCTACGTCGAAGCCGATGCCGGCCGGATCCGCGTCCCCGAGGACCTCGCGCCGGACGAGCTCACGGGCGAGAAGTTGACCGCACTCGTCGCCTCCGGTGCTGTCGCATCGGAGGACAGGGCGCTGGGGGCCGACCCGGACTCCGGTGAGCAGATCGTGCTGCGGCACGGGCCGTACGGCCCGTACGTGCAGCGCGGTGAAGGGAAGTCGGCCCAGCGTGTCGGGTTGCTCCGGTCGACGGATCCGGACAGCGTCTCGCTCGACACCGCGCTCGCCCTGCTCGGACTGCCCCGACTCGTCGGCTCAGACGACGACGGTGTCGAGATCACCGTGCACACGGGCCGGCACGGCCCGTATCTGAAGCGGGGGCGGGACACGCGCAGCATCGAAGACAGCCTCGTGTTCACGATCGCACCCGCGCAGGCCCTCGAGATCCTCGCCCGGCCGAAGGCCCGGGCAGGGCGACCACGTGTCGGGAAGAGTGCCGCCACGGGGGGAGCAGGGCTGCTCGCCGATCTCGGGACCCATCCCGAGACCGGGCAGCATCTCGTCGTGCGCGACGGCAGGTATGGGCCGTACGTCACGGACGGGAAGACGAATGCCTCGATCCCGAAGGGCACGGCACCCTCCGACGTGACCGTGGAAGGTGCGGTCGAGCTTCTCAGACGGCGGGCGGACTCGAAGCGACGCGGCCGGAACCCCCGGAAGAGGCGGCGGCGGGCCTGACCCCTCCGGTGTTCCCGGGACGGGGATCGCCCTTGCCGCTCAGGACGCGCACGAGGGTGAGGAACATCACGGCGGCGACCGACGCGACGCCGACGACGCGCCACACCGCATTCCCGGCATCCGTTCCGGCCACCATGTGGAGCGCGGCCAGCCAGAAGAGCACGTAGCTGAGGAGGTGGACGAGCCGCCACACCCGCGGGCGGAGGCGCGAGCGCAACAGCGACGTGAGCTCGACGGCGAGAAGGAGGTAGAAGCCGACTACACCCGCGGCCATGGCGAGGGGATGCCAGTCCGCGGCGAACGGCACGAGGAGGTCGGCGACGCCGAAGTCGAGCCACGAGTCGGCGAGGAACGCGACCATGTGCACCCCCACGAACGCGGTTGCGAGGCCTGACAGCATGCGATGCACGTCGAGCAGCCAGGCGGGGGGAGGACGACGACCCGCGAGCCGTGTCGAGAGCATGAGGCCGAGGACGACCGAGAGCGTGAGGAGGACGAAGGCGACCAGTCCGGTCGCGCGCGCGATGTACCAGGCGGTGTGGGAGCTCATGTGGTCACCATCTCCTCGAAGGCCGTGTGGGCCGGGCCTGTCATGTGCACTTCGCCGTTGACGTCGGTGGCGATCGCGATCACGTCGAGCTCCTCGAGGAGCTCGAGTCCGTCTCGAAGGCCGCCGACGAAGACGGCCTTCGTCAGCGCCTCGGCCCACCACGCGGCCGACGCAACCACCGACACCGCGATGATGTCGCCGCCGAGCGGGCGGCCTGTGCCCGGGTCGAGGAGGTGATGCATGCGGACGTCGCCGACACGCCAGGTCCTGCCGAGCCGGCTGCTCGTCGCCACGGCCCCGTCGGCCAGCGTGATGCGGCCGATCTCATCCTCGGTATCGAACGGGTTCGCGAGGACCACGGTCCAGAGTCCGTCCCCGCCGGGTGCGTGACGCACGCGGAGATCGCCTCCGACGTTGACGAGGACCTCGGTCGCGCCCTGGCCGAGGAGTTGGGCCGTGACGAGATCGGCGGCAAGCCCCTTGCCGACACCTCCCGGATCGAAGCCCACGTCGGACCCCAGGCTCACACTGCGGACGACGGGATCGAGTGAGATGCCGAGGTCAGGCCGCCGTGGCCGTGAAGCTGCCGAGGACACGGCTGCCTGCCGGAGCGGCACATCCTCGAAGGTCCGGTCGTACCCCGCGGCCACGAGCGCGTCAAGGAGCGTGGGGTCGAAGCGTCCGGCCGTGACCTCCCACGCCCGCACCGCCACCTCGAAGAGTGCGTACGTCTCGGGCGACACGATGTAGGGGGAGTGCGGGGGAGCCGCGTTCAGTGTCGAGACCTCGCTCGTCTCGACGAAGCGACTCCAGGCACGTTCGAGATCGCGGAGGCGCGCCTCGCCCGGCCGGCCGAGATCGAGCGGGCCACCGACCCACAGGATCTCCGCCGCCGTGCCCATCACCCGGAAGGTGTGCCGTCGCGTGCCGCGTTCAGCTTCAGCTCTCACTGCTCCGGCTCACTCTCGACGCGCCGGACGAGGAGGGTCGTGTCCCGCCGCTCGAGACGTGATCCGTCCCTGGGCGAGCGGTGACCGTGCCGGGGGACGAGGCGGGGACGTACACCTTGCGGTGGATCTCGATGCGGATGACCTTCTGGGCCGGAGAAGCACCTGTTGAGACGAGGCCGTCCTCGATGTACGACACCGGCCAGGGGGACTCCGGTCCCGCGCCGTCCGCTGCGTCCGGCGGGGCAGTCGCGGCCATCGCCGAGACGAGAGCGACGGTTGCCGACGTGCTCAGCCCGGCGGCGAGGAGCCTCGTCGCCGGGGCCTTGTGCGGCCGGCGCCGGTGTCTCGCCCGATCAGGTGCGCCACCTCGGGCCTCAGTCATCATCCTGGTCTCCCTCGTGGTCCTCGTGGTCGTCCTGGTCCCCGTGGTCGTCGCGGTCCCCGCGGTCGTCGTGATCGTCGTGCTCGGCCTCGTCGTCGTCGGCGGACGGCACGGGCGAGCCGAAGTCCCCGTAGCCCTCCTCCGCACCTGTCGCAGCCGGATCGGATGCGGGGACCGGTACCGGCTCCTCCACTATCACCGTCTCGATCGGTGCGGGTGAGGTCGTCGCGGGGAGGTCGCCGACGTCGGATTCGGACGTGGACGACAGGATGCCGAGGTTCGCGGCCGTGGCGACCGAACCTGCGAGGAGCACGGCCACGACCGTGCCGGCTGTGGCGATGGCTGTCTTACGGCGCATTGGATTCCACCTTCTCGTGAAGCGGTCGGGTCCACCGTACGGTCGGGTGCGACAGCGGCCACCCAGCGCCGGGCAAAGGTTTGGTAAAGGTGAGTGACGGTCCGGTCGTGAGGTGGGACACTCCTTGCGTGCATCTGCTTCTCGTCGAGGACGACGACACCATCGCCAAACCCCTCGTGACGGGACTCGAGAGAGAGGGTTGGGCGGTCAGCCGCGTCGAGACGGGCGAGGAGGCCCTGCGCATGCCGGTTCCGGACCTCGTCCTCCTCGATCTCGGACTGCCCGATCTCGACGGAGTCGAAGTGTGCCGCCGGCTCCGTGAGCAGTCCCCGGTCCCGATCATCGTCGTCACTGCGCGAGGGGAGGAGCTCGACCGTGTCCTCCTCCTCGAGATCGGTGCCGACGACTACGTCGTGAAGCCGTTCGGCTTCCGCGAGCTCGTGGCACGCATCCGTGCCGTGCTGCGCCGTTCCGGCCGGGACGCGACCGCCGGCACGCCGCCCGAGGTCTCGGAGTTCGGGCGTCTTGTCGTGGACCGCAGGGGACGGAGGGTGAGTGTCGACGGTGAGGACGTGCACCTCACGCCGAAGGAGTTCGACCTCCTGTCCTTCCTGGCGGCGCATCCCGGCGCCGTCCTGTCCCGGGAACAGATCCTGAACGAGGTGTGGGACACGGAATGGTGGGGGCCGACGAAGACCCTCGACGTGCACGTCGCGTCGCTGCGGCGCAAGCTGGGCGACGCCGCGAGCATCGAGACCGTGCGCGGTGTCGGCTTCCGGTTCGCGGGGCCGGCATGACGCGACGTCTCCTCCTCACCTACCTCACGATCACGGCGGTCGTCCTCGTCACGCTCGAGGTGCCCCTCGGGATCATCTTCGCCCGGAACGAGCGCGAGCGCCTCGCCGTCGATCTCGAGCGCGACGCGGTCGTGATGGCGAGCCTCGTCGAGGACTCGCTGGAGCACGGGACGGCCGGGGACTTCACGCCCCTGGTCGACCGGTACGTGGACAGGACAGGCGCACGTGTCGTGATCGTCGACGCCGACGGCGTCAGCATCGCCGACAACGAGGCGGCAGTGGGTCGCTCCTTCGCGAGCAGGCCGGAGATCGCGGCCGCGCTGGATGGCCGTCGCGAGACGGGCCAGCGGTACTCGGTGACGCTGGGCGAGGAGCTCTTCTATGTCGCGGTACCCGTCGCGTCGGGCGGCAACGTGTACGGGGCTGTGCGGATCTCCTTTCCCACGTCCGAGGTCGAGGGCCGCATCCGCCGCACGTGGCTCGGGCTTGCCGCCCTGGGCTTGGTCGTCCTCGCATGCGTCGCCGTCGTCGGGGCACTCCTCGCCCGGTCCGTGACCCGTCCTGTGCGTGAGCTCGAGGAGGCGAGCCGGCGCCTCGCGTCGGGCGATCTCGGATCGCGTGCTGCGACCGACTCCGGTCCGCGAGAGATCCGCAGCCTGTCGAAGTCCTTCGACGACATGGCCGACCAGATCGAAGAGCTGATCGCGTCGCAGCGCGCGTTCGTCGCCGACGCCTCACACCAACTCCGCACTCCCCTCACGGCGCTGCGCCTGCGTCTCGAGAACATGGAGGCCACAGAGGAGGTCGGCGCCGACGAGTACGAGGCGGCCGTGGCCGAGGTGGAGCGGCTCGGCGTCCTCGTCGACCAGGTGCTCCGGCTCACGGCGGCCGAACGCCCACACCAGGCACTGGACGAGGTCGACATCTCGGACGTGTTGCGAGTGCGTTGCGACGCGTGGGAAGCGATAGCCGCCGCCCGCGGAGTCGGGCTCGAGACAGATCTCGGGCGAGACGAGAAGGTCGCTGTGGTCCACGGCGCACTCGAGCAGATGGTCGACAACCTCCTCGACAACGCCATCCGCTTCTCGCCGGCGGGCTCGGCGGTACGTGTCCGTGTCGAACCGGACGGTCGTTGGACGTACATCCACGTCGAGGACGAGGGGCCGGGCATGTCGGAGGCCGAGGCGCACCGTGCCTTCGACAGGTTCTGGCGCGCGAACCGGAGCGAGAAGACGGGGACGGGACTCGGCCTCGCCATCGTGCGCGAGCTCGCGCGAGCGGGAGGAGGGGACGCCTCCCTCGGCAGGGGTGCGGGCGGAGGGGTCGACGCCGTCCTCCGCCTCGTGACCGTCGCGCCACGCTGAACACCCCACCACCAACCCACCACCAACCCACCGCCAACCCGCCGCCAACCCGCCGCCAACCCGCCGCCAACCCGCCGCCAACCTACGTGGGCGTACTGAACCACGCTCACGGTGGTTGGATACGCCCACGTGGATGTGGGGGCTTGTCGCTGATCTACGTGGGCGTACTGAACCACGCTCACGGTGGTTGGATACGCCCACGTGGATGTGGGAAGGACGACGCCGTCCTCCGCCTCGTGGCCGTCGAGCCACACTGAACGTCCTACATGCCGTGGTCCTCTGCCGCATCGAGGAGGGCAAGGACGGCTGTCTCGATGTCTGCCGCCTCGTCGGCGATCACCGCGGCCTCGGCGTCGTCGTGACGTTCCGCCAGGGAGCGCACGTGGCCGGCCAGGGCACTGACGGCCGCGCTCAGACCCTCGAGCACCTCGATGTCGTACCGCTCGGGTGCTGTGTTGATGTGGGCGAAGGGGAAGGCCACGATGACGTGCGGACTCCCGTGCCGGCCGCCGACGATCCGGCGCGCGTCGGTTCCGTCCCTCTCGTCGGTCATGTTGTCTCCTCGGTCCGGTATCTGGGGAGTGCCACGGTTGCCCTAAACTCGCCCCATCCACGAAGGGGGCTTCTCTCTCTATGGCTGCCTGGCTCTATCTCGTCGCAAGTCTTGTCGGTGCGTGGTTCACATGGAACGCCCACTTCCCGCGCCGCGGGCGCAGCCTCTCCGTCCCGAGTTTCTTCGCCGGCTGGCTCACCGCTGAGCTCGCCCTGCACCACATCGCGTGGCAGGCGCTGGCCACCGTGCTCTTCGCGAGGCGGGGCGCGTTGCGGCGACCCGCGGGCAAGCTCGGCCTCGCCGTCACGATCGCATCCTGGATCGGCCTCGGCGCGGCTGTCGCGACATGGCGTAGCTCCGGTGACGTCGTCGACGACGCCGTGACCGACGCACTCGGCCCCGATTTCCGCGACCAGATCCGGGAGGACGAGCGGCAGATGCTGAGCCGTCCCCCCCGCAGGGGTCTGAACGTCCTTCCCTTCATGTTCAGCGACCCCGACGTCGTGGTGGCGAGGAACATCCGGTACGCGGACGGCGCGAAGCGGCGCCACCTCCTCGACGTGCGCTATCCGAAGGCAGGTGTGTCCGGCGCGCCCGTCCTCCTGCAGGTGCACGGTGGCGGCTGGACGATCGGCGACAAGGGCCAGCAGGCACTCCCCCTCATGAACTTCCTCGCCGCGCGAGGCTGGGTGTGTGTCGCGGCCAACTACCGGCTGAGTCCGAAGGCGACGTTCCCCGATCACCTCGTCGACCTCAAGGCGGCGGTCGCGTGGATCCGGGCGAACATCGCCGAGTACGGAGGCGACCCCGAGTTCGTCTGTGTGACGGGAGGGTCGGCCGGAGGCCATCTCACGGCGATGCTCGGCCTCACCGCCGGTGACCCCGAATACCAGCCGGGCTTCGAGGACGTCGACACTTCAGTGGCAGCGGCGGTGCCGTTCTACGGGATATACGACTTCCTCGACGCCAACCACATGCACGCACACGACGGCATGCAGATGTTCCTCGAGCACGCGATCCTCAAGGCCGATCCAGACGACGATCCCGACCTGTGGCGACGCGCCTCACCCATCTACCGCGTCGGCCCCCAGGCCCCACCCTTCCTCGTCATCCACGGGGCGAACGACACCCTCGCCCCGGTCGGCGAGGCACGTGAGTTCGTGGCGGCCCTGCGGGCGGTGAGCACGAACCCCGTCGCCTACGCCGAGCTCGCCGGCGCCCAGCATGCCTTCGAGCTGTTCCACTCTCCGCGCACTGCGCACGTGGTGCGGGGGGTGTCGGAGTTCCTCGCCTGGGTGCACGCCCGCCACGTCGCCGCCCGGGCCGGCGGAGCGGGCACCGGGACGGACGCCGGTGTGACAGCGCTGCACGTCTGACCCGACTGCGCGTGCGGCATCCCCCGACTGGCCGCAGGGCTCGCGGTGCGAAGCCTGTCAGGTGAGGACGGCAGCCGCGATCCGGCCGGAGCGTACGGCACCCTCGACGCAGGGTTGGACGAGCCAGTCCCCGCAGAAGACGATCGGAGGACGCTGCGACAGCTCCCGCAGACGGGAGAAGTAGCCGGTGTCGACTACCGGGACGGCGTGCTCCCAGCGCACGAGGTGCACGACGTCTGCCGTGCCGAGCCCGAAGATGCGGGGATCGATGCGTGCCGCCTCGTCCCAGAGGCGTGAACAGGCCTCGCTTTCGGCGAGGTCGAGTAGGGGTGCACTCGTGGCGGCAGGTGCGCAGACGAGGAGCCACTCCCAGTGATCGGGCACATGCCCCCACGCACCGCCCCGACCCGAGGAGAGCTCGACGGTCGCGACCGTGTCGTTGGGGAAGGCGTGTGTGCCGCTGCGCGGCGGGCCTTCGCCGCGGCGCGCGGCGTAGAGACGCACGTGTGGTGCGTAGCGGATCCCGCTCAGCACGGGGGCGGCCGCGTGCTCCGGTGCGAGCCGCGCCGCGACCGACGCGGGAACGGCGACGACGGCGGTGTCGTAGCGGTGTGACCCGTCCGGTGTGACGACCTCGATCCATCCGGCTCCCTCGCGCACGGATTCGACCCGGACCCCGGTACGCACATCGAGGGACGCAGCGAGGCGGCGCCACGGCGCATCCATGCCGCCGTCGACCTGGAAGAAGCGGCCCGTCGCGATCGCACGCATCCAGGAACGGACGAGCGCGCCGGACATCTCCTCGAGACGCGAGAAGAACGGACCCTCGAACGTGGGGCGCACGACCCGTTCGATCGCCGCCCGGCCCGCCGGGGCGAGGGTGTCGAGGGCTGGGATACCGTCCCAGGCCATGTCGATCTGCAGGTCGCCGCGCTGGCGCATCATGAGGGCGGCCATGTAGGCCAGGAAGCGGGCCTTGTCCCCGGGTCCGAGGAGGCCGGTCCCGAGTACGCGCGCCAGCGAGTTCGGTGCAGGGTGGAGGTCGCCGTCGAGGAGGAGGTCTCCACCTCCCCGCAGCCGCATGGGCCGCAGCCCGCCTGTCTCGCGCAGCTCTGCGAGGAGGCCGAGTGTCTCGGGGTAGAAGGAGGCGAGCCAACCGGCACCGGTGTCGTTCCAGTGTCCCTTCCCGAAGTGCTCGCTGTGTGTGCGCCCGCCGGCCGTCGTTTCGGCTTCGAGGACCGTGACGCGGTGCCCGCGTCCACGCAGCGTGTGGGCGGCGGTGAGCCCGGCGGGGCCGGCACCGATCACGACCGTGTGCACATCTCCCCCCTGTCTCGTCGGCCCAGGGGTCGTGGGAGCGGCAGGCTCATTCGTCGGTCCGCAGGGCCGCCTCCGCTTCGACGGTGCGTTTCGCCCACGCATAGTCCGGCTTTCCCGTCGGGGCCCGCACGACCTCGTCGACGGTGACGAGCGCGCGCGGCACCTTGAAGCCGGCAAGGCGGTCCCGGCAGTGCGCCTGCAGGTCCTCGAGCGTCAACGTCGCACCGGTCCGGAGTGACACCACGGCTGCCACGCGCTGGCCCCAGCGCGGGTCGGCTGCCCCGACGACGAGGGCGTCGTACACGGCCGGATGTGCCTTCACGTGGGTCTCGACCTCCTCCGGGTACACCTTCTCCCCCCCCGTGTTGATGCTCTGGTTGCCTCGCCCGAGGAGGGTGACGACACCGTCTTCGCCGACGGTCGCGAGGTCGCCCGGCAGGGCCCAGCGGCGGCCGTCGGGACCCGTCCTGAAGGTGCGAGCCGTCTTCTCGGGATCCTTGTGGTAGCGCAGCGGTATGTGCCCGGTGCGGGCGAGCATCCCCACGTCGCCCGAGCCGGGCGGCAGTGGCTCGAGGTTCTCGTCGAGGACCGCCGTCGTCGGCCCCACCAGGAATCGTGGTCCCGCCTCCGTGTCGTCGGGTTGCTTCGAGCCCTGGTACCCGGCTTCGGACACTCCGAAGCTGTCGACGATCGTGAGGTGGGGCACGAGGGCGCAGAGCTCGTCCTGGACGGCTTGCGAGAAGATCGCCCCTCCGGAGCCCACTATGTAGAGCGACGCGAGGTCGCGAGGCTGACGGGCGAGGGCGTCGGCGAGCGGTCGCGCCATCGCGTCACCGACGATCGTGATGACGTTCACGTGCTCGGTTTCGACGACGTCGAGGACCCGGTCTGCGTCGAAGTTGCCGGGGGTGAGGACGAGGATGCCGCCCCCGAAGAACGTCATCCAGACGGTCCACTGGGCGGCACCGTGGATGAGGGGGGCGCAGGGCATGGTGCGCAGCCCGACGCGTTCGGCCGCACGCGTGCCGACCTCCTCGGGCGTGCGGGGCGGTTCGACGAGCGGGTTGCCACCGCTCAGGCAGGCGTAGAAGGCGTCCTCCTGTCGCCACACGACCCCCTTGGGCATCCCGGTCGTGCCACCGGTGTAGAGGACGTAGAGGTCGTCACCCGCGCGGGCCTCGAAATCGCGGGCGGGCGAAGCCGAGGCGAGGGCGAGCTCGTAGTCCGTCACCTTCGGATCGGGGGCGTCCCTGTCGACGGCGAGCGTCCAGCGCACGCCTGGGCAGACGGGCCGCACGGCGGCAACCCTCGCCGCGAAGCGTCCCTCGTGCACGACACCCACGAGGTCGGCGTCCTCGAAGAGGTAGCGGAGCTCGTCCTCCACGTAGCGGTAGTTGACGTTGACGGGGACGACACCGAGCTTGAAGGCGCCGAGCATCGTCTCGACGTACTCCGTGCCGTTCTCGAGGTAGAGGCCGATGTGGTCTCCGCGCCGGCACCCCTTCTCCGCGAGCCAGTGGGCGACGCGGTTGCCCCGCTCGTCGAGCTCCGCGTAGGTGAGGCGCCGATCGCCGCAGATCAGCGCCCGCCGGTCACCCACGGCATCCGCAGTGATCTCGTAGAGATCCGCCCAACTGAACGTCGCCACTGCGCCTCCTTCCCCCGCTTATCGTAGAGAAGGGCTCCTCGTCCGTGCTTGCGTCTGTTGCACGAGAGCCTGTCACCCTCCCCGATGGCCGGGCTCGAGGTGTTGTTGTCGTCCCTCCGGGACGTGACGGCAGCGGCGCCCAGATCCGTGCGCGGAATCCCAACTCTGAGATCCAGCATGTGAGGCACATGCTATGGTGCAGCGATGACGAAGATGGTGCAGATACGCAACCTACCTGAGGAGACCCACCGCGTCCTCAAGGCGAGGGCGGCCCTGGAAGGCACCACGTTGTCGCAGTACCTCGTTGCCGAGTTGAATGCTCTCGCCGAACGGCCGAGCCAGGCGGAGCTGCTGGCGAGGCTGGCCGCGAAGGCGGGCCGGGTGTCCACACGCGATGTGGTAGCCGCGGTCCATGCCGGCCGCCGTGACCGATGATCGTGCTCGACGCGTCCGCCACCGTGGACCTCCTCGTGGGTGGCTCTTCGGCCGAGCGCATCGCACGCCGGCTCGACGGCGAGGTGCTGTGCGCGCCTGCGTTGCTCGACGTCGAGGTCGTTTCGGCGCTGCGGTCGCTCGAGCGCCGGGGCAAGCTCTCCGACGTGGCCGGCACCGAAGCCCTGAACGTGCTCGAGTCGCTGGGTGTCGCCCGCTACACGCTCGAGGCCTTCGCCGGGCGCATGTGGGAGCTGCGCGAGACCCTGTCCGCCTACGATGCCGCCTACGTCGCCCTGGCGGAGGCGCTCACTTGCCCACTGCTCACGTGCGACGGACGTCTCGCACGGTCGCACGGCCACGACGCCGATGTCGAGACTCCGAACTAGAGCCACCTTGGATGGGGAACGTCCGCCGAGTCCAAGACGGATCGAGTGTTCGAGCAGTGCCGGCTCCCGGCCGAGTCTGGCCGCACAGTCCCGGCCAGCATCACGGCGTTCCGCCTCGGGTGGATCGACCGTCCAGTGCCTCGACGGTCCTGGAACCGCAGAGCCGAGCGTGGGGCGGTTTGGAGCACGGCGCAGGCCCGCCACGTAGGATGGGCTGGTTCGTCAGCATGCTCCGCATGAGCGGAAGCCCGGGGGGGTCATGGCAGTCCAGCGGATGCGAGGGGTCGATGCCAGTTTCCTCTATTGGGAGACTCCGACCCTCCACATGCACACGCTCAAGGTCTCGATCGTCGACCCAGCCGGGTTTCCGGGCGGGTACTCGTTCGACAAGTTCCGCAAGGTCCTCGCCGACGCCCTGCATCTGCTCCCGGCCTTCCGCCTGCGGCCTGTGCACGTGCCGTTGGAGTTGGACTATCCGGTCCTCATCGAGGACCCCGAGTTCGACATCTCACGCCACGTGCGACGCATGCAGGTGCCCACCCCCGGCGGTATGGAGGGCCTGCACACCGCGGTCGGCGAGATCGCGTCGAGGCAACTGAGGCGGGGCCAGCCCCTGTGGGAGATCACGGCCGTTGAGGGACTCGAGGGCGGAAAGGTCGCCTTCGTCGTCAAGATCCACCACGCCTTCGCCGACGGAGCGGCGGCTGTGGGCATGGTGCAGCGTGTCCTCCAGCCCGTGTCCGGACCCGAGTCACAGGAGCCTCCTCCGCCGTGGGAGCCCGACCCGATCCCGGGGAGGGGTGAGCTCCTGCGCATGGCGGCCGTCCATTTCGGTGAGCGTGTCGTGCACCTCCCCCTGCTCCTCTGGAGGACGATCGTGGCCCGGCTCGCGATCCTCGCCCGCCGGCTCCGCGGTGTGCGCCGCGCGGGTCGTCCCTTCCGCACGCCGGCGACCCGATTCGACCACGCGCTCACGCCGGCCCGGGCATTCTCGACGGCCGTCCTCCCGTTCGCCGATCTGCGTGAGGTAAAGGACGCGAGCGGTGCGACAGTCAACGACGTGGTGCTCGCCGTGTGCGCCGGGGCGTTGCGCTCGTACCTCTTCGCGAAGGGTGAGCTGCCCGATCGGCCGCTCGTGGCGAGCGTCCCCGTCGGGACGGAGCGGGCGACCGAGCAGCATCTGTTCGGCAACCACGTGAACGGCGTGTTCGCCACCCTGCCGACGCACGAGGCGGACCCCCTCGAACGCGTCCGGTTCGTGCAGGAGGTGATGGCGCGGGAGAAGGAGGAGCTGCAGATCAAGGGCGAGACGATGTTCGAGGAGTGGGCGGAGTACCGTCCCGGCCCGCTCGTGGCCGCCGTGAGCCGCTTCTACTCCAATCGGCGCATGGCCGAGCGTCACCGCTCGATGTTCAACCTCATCGTCTCCAACGTCCCCGGTCCGCGCGAGCCGCTCCAGGTGGGCGGTGCCCTCCTCACCGAGCTCTACTCGGTCGGTCCGATCCTCGAGGGGACATGCCTCAACATCACCGCCTGGAGCTACGCGGGCAACCTCTACGTGAGTCTCCTCACGTGCCCGGCCCACGTGCCCGACATCGACGATCTCGCCACCCGCCTCCAGCCCGCCCTCGACGACCTCCTCGCCGCCGTGCGGTCGAAGTGACGCAGGGATTCCCCACCGGTACCGGCGCTGTCGATAGGTCACGCTGATCGCAACGATTCGTCGGTGCTTGTTGTTCGCGACGCGGCAGCGGTGGACAATCGGGGGAGCAGCTCCCGACCCCGCCCATCCCGTCCCGAGCCCGGAGGAAGAGGCATGCCCGAGAGGCCAGTGCTGACGACCGAGTCCGGCGCGCCCGTAGCCGACAACCAGAACAGCCAGACGGCAGGACCGGCTGGTCCCATCCTCCTGCAGGACCAGCATCTGGTCGAGAAGCTTGCCCGTTTCAACAGGGAGCGGATCCCCGAGCGTGTCGTGCACGCGGTCGGCTCGGGAGCGTACGGGACCTTCACTGTCACGAATCCCGAAGTGGCGCAGTGGACGCGGACGAAGATGTTCTCCGCGCCGGGTAAGGAGACCGGGGTCTTCGTGCGGTTCTCCACGGTCGCGGGCTCGCGAGGGGCGCCCGACGCCGTGCGTGACCCGCGGGGCTTCGCCGTGAAGTTCTACACGGAGGACGGCAACTGGGACCTCGTGGGCAACAACACGCCGATCTTCTTCATCCGTGACCCGCTCAAGTTCCCCGACTTCATCCACTCCCAGAAGTACGACCCGCACTCGAATCGCCAGGAGCCCGACAACGTCTGGGACTTCTTCGGCCACTCGCCCGAGGCGACCCACCAGTTCACGTGGCTCTTCGGCGACCGCGGGCTGCCCGCGTCCCACCGGCACATGGACGGATTCGGCTCGCACACCTTCCAGTGGGTGAACGCACACGGGGAACGGCACTGGGTCAAGTTCCACTTCAAGACCGACCAGGGGATCCGCTGTTTCACGTCCGAGGAGGCGGCGGGGGTGGCGGGGGAGAACCCCGAGCACCACCAGCAGGATCTCTACGACGCGATCGAAGGCGGGGACCTCCCGTCCTGGACCCTGAAGGTCCAACTCATGCCCGAGGCGGTTGCGCCGGACTACCGGATCAACCCCTTCGACCTCACGAAGGTGTGGCCGTTCGCCGACTTCCCCCTCGTCGAGGTGGGCCGGATGGTTCTGGACCGCACACCCGACAACTACTTCGCCGAGGTCGAGCAGTCAGCCTTCGATCCCGGCCACATGGTGCCCGGGGTGGGGCCGAGCCCGGACAAGATGCTGCAGGGGCGCCTGTTCGCCTACGGTGACGCGCACCGCTACCGCCTCGGAATCAATCACACGCGCCTCGGGGTCAACTCCCCCCACGGCTGCCCCTTCGACCATGGCCGCAACTACGGCCGGGATGGGTCGATGCGGTTCGACGACAACGGAGGCAGGGGCGTCAACTACGAGCCCAACTCCTTCGGCGGTCCGGCCGAGACCGGCGAGCCGCTGTACGCAGGTATGGAGACCGGCGGCCTGTCGGGCACGTACGGGCCTGACATCCGCGAGGTCGACGACTTCGAGCAGGCAGGCGACCTCTACCGTCTCATGAGCTCGGACGAGCAGGACCGACTCGGGCAGGAGATCGCAGGGTCGCTCGCCGGCGTCCAGAAGACGGGGGTGGGTGACGGCATCGTCGCCCGCGCGATCGGCCACTTCCGTGACGCCGATCCCGGGTACGGTGCCCGCATCGAGGAGCTCGTGAAGACCCTGCGGGGATGAGGGCGCGGCTTCCCGCGTTCACACGCCGTGGGGGACTCCCCAGGTGTGAGGTCGTGACTGGCATTCACGTGGACGTCCGACCCACACTCCTGGCTCAGTGGCGGACGCAGCGACGAACAAGGAGCTCCCCCCGGCCGGCCGTTGGCTCACACCGGGCGTGCGCGGCATCGGGGCGGCAAGCCTGCTGTCGGATCTCGGCCACGAGGTCCCCACCTCGCTCATACCGCGATTCCTCACGTCGACCCTGGGTGCTCCTGTCGCGGCCCTCGGCATCATCGAGGGGATCTCCGACGGACTGGCCGGGTTCGCCCGTCTGGCCGGAGGCCCCCTCGCAGACGATCCGCACCGCCGGCGCAACGTCGCCGTGGGCGGCTACACCGCCACGGCTGTCTCGAGTGCTGCGATCGGGCTCACCACCGGCGTGTGGCAGGTGGCGATCCTGCGGGCGGGTGCGTGGGCAGCGCGCGGCTTGCGGGTTCCGTCACGCAACGCCCTCCTCGCCGACTCCGTCGCACGCGCCGCGTACGGGCGCGCCTACGGCTTCGAACGCGCCATGGACAACCTCGGCGCCATCGGGGGGCCACTTCTCGCCCTTGGGCTCGTGGCTGCCGTCGGGGTCCGCGCGGCGATCCTGCTCTCGATCATCCCCGGACTCCTCGCGGCTCTTGCGATCGTCTTCGCAGTCCGCCACATAGCGCTGCCGACCAGACGCGTTCGCTCGCCGATCCGGCTCCGGATCCGGCCTGTGCTCCGGGGGCGTCTCGGGCGGGCCCTGGGGGGCATCGGTGCGTTCGAGTTGGGCAACGTGGCCGCCACACTCCTGATCCTGCGCACCACAGAACAGATCGCCGTGACCCAGGGAACCGACCGGGGGACCACGGTCGGACTCGTGCTCTACGCCGCATACAACCTCGCGGCGACACTCGCGAGCGTCGCCGCCGGACACACTGGGGACCGCATCGGCATGATCCCGGTCCTGGGGGTGGGGATCGCGCTGTTCGCGCTCGCCTACATCGGTTTCGCCGTGGAGACCACCGGTATCCTCATCCTCGCGGCGGCGTTCGTCGCCGCCGGTGTCGGCATCGGCTGCGTCGAGACCGCAGAGCATGCCGTCGTTGCAGGGCTCGCGCCGGAGGAGCTCCGGGGTTCGGCCTTCGGTCTGCTCGCCGCGGTGCAGAGCTTCGGGAACCTCCTCGCGAGCAGCGTCGCCGGCATCCTCTGGACCCTCGTCTCTCCAAGTGCCGCCTTCGGTTACGCGGCGGTCTGCATGTGCGCCGCCCTTCTCCTCCTCGCCCTGCTCCGCCCGGGACGCGCGCCCGCCGGGACCTCTGCCTGAGGTGCTCAAGACGACGCGGCATGTCTGCCACATGACAGTTGCGACATGAAGGCCATATGCTTGCGAGCCATGGGCACAGAGTCCGCCGCGTCCCGGGAAGTGGCATGAACACAACGTTCGATCCGGCCTCGATTCCGCTCCCGTCGAGCCTCGAGTTGCTCAGGCGGTCCAAGTGGACCGACGAGATCCCGGGCCTGCGCGAGGAGTCCGAAGGCCTCCTCGCGGCGGCCGAGGCCAAGCGGGTGCGGGCCGAGTCGACCGCACACAGGCTCGCCCGACCGCAGATCGACGCCATGATGGTCACGGCGATGGCCCGCATCGGCGGGCGCACAGGTGTGATCGCGGCCGCCGAGCTTCTCGCCACGGCAGTGGGAGGCGGCCGGGCGGGTTCGTCCCACCGCGGCGGGGATCGGATGATCCAGCGGGCCGAACAACTCGTGCGAGCGGGCGGGCCCGCCTGGGTGAAGCTGGGCCAGTTCGTCGCCACGGCCGGTGGCCTGCTGCCGGAAGACTGGGTCGAGACGTTCGCGTGGTGCCGGGACGAGGTGCCGCCGTTCCCGGCCGAGGTCGCCCGCGAGCGGGTCCAGCACCACCTCCACCGGCCGGTCGGCACCCTGTTCTCGGACTTCGAGGACACCCCGCTTGCGGCGGCGTCGATCGCGCAGGTGCACACGGCGACCCTCCCCGACGGACGGGACGTCGTCGTCAAGATCCGCCGTCCCGGGCTCCGCCGGCGTTTCTTCTCCGACATCCGCGCCATGGCCGGCGCCGCGCATGTGGCCGAGCGCGTGAGCTCGGTCGCCCGAACCGGGAACGTCTCCGGCTTCGTGGAGCTGTTCGCCCGACTCGTGTTGGAGGAGCTCGACTTCGGACTGGAGGCGGCCAACATGGTCGAGCTCGGGTTGACGGCGGAGCACGCCGGCGCCGACTACGTGCGCTTCCCACGGCCGATTCCGGGCATGGTCAGTGACGCAGTTCTCGTGATGGAGCGGGTGCCCGGCACCGCCTACACGGTCACCGACCTGAGTGCCGTGGACCGGGAGCGGCTCCTCCGCCTCGCCATCCAAGGCGTCCTCGAGCAGACCCTCGTGTACGGGGTCTTCCACGGAGACCTGCACGCCGGCAACGTCCTCCTCGACGAGGAGGGCACGTTCTCCCTCGTCGACTTCGGCATCGTGGGCCGCCTCGACAAGGCCCAACGCGCAGCGCTCGTGCGGTTCCTCGTCGGTTTCGTGCGCAACGACATCCGCGACGAGCTCGAGGCGATGGTCACCTTCGGCGCCATCCCCGCGCGTGCCGACCTCGACGCGATCGCGGCCGACATCGAGGCCGAGGTCGATCCCGGGTCGCTCGGCACCGACGCGCCGACCACTGCGCTGGCCGCCGCCGTCGGCCGTCTCATCCGGGTCGTGGCCCACCGTGGCTTCCGTCTCCCCAAGGAACTGGTCCTCTTCTTCAAGAACCTGCTCTACCTCAACGGGTTCGCGAACGCCGTGGCTCCCGACTCGAACCTGCTCGCGCAGGTCGATCCGGTCTTCCAGTACTTCGACTCCAAGTACGGCCGGGCGATCCCGCTCTTCCTCGGCAGCGACGGCACCCCTTCCGAGAACCCCGACGAGGCGGAGGGACCGGTCGCAGGGGGGTCGCTGACCTCACAGGACCTCACGACAGGGCTCACCGAACGGGCCGTGTTGGCGCAACTCCTGCGGGGCCGCAGCGACGACGAGTTGTACGAGCTCGCCGCCGCGATCGGCATGCCCACCCTCATGCAGATGGTGATCGAGGCGCTCGTGGCGCGGTTCCAGGCCGAGCGCGCCACCGGCCAGGAGGCTGTGATCCGTTGGGACGTCGCCGATGCCACCGGTGTGAGGCACTCCTTCGTGATCACCGTCGACGAAGGGAGCTGTGCGGGGTCGGTCGACGTGGCCGGCGACCCGCGGCTCACGCTCGGCATGACCGTCCCCGTGTTCCTGCGCTTCCTCGCGGGTCAGGTCGACTCGATGCAGGCGTTCATGGAAGGCGACTTCGAGGTCACGGGCGACCTGCCGTTCGCGGTCTCCTTCCAGTCGTGGTTCCGGGAGGACTGATCAGTCCGGGCCGAGGTCGCCGAACTCGGCCACGGCGTGGCGGAGGGTCTCGGCCGCCGTTGCCCAGGGCGCGTCGAGGCGGCCGGTGAGCAGCATCGATTCGAACACGGCGAAGCAACCGGCCGTGATCACCGAGCCCATGACCCGGGGATAGGGGTCCGTGGGCGCGGCTCCGGTGCGGCGCGCCGCGTCCTCGATCATGCGCAGCCGGAGGTCGTCGATGATCCGCACCACGTGGTTCTGCACCTCGGGGAAGGTGACGTAGGCGACGACGTCACGGAGCTGCTCGGCGCCGAAGGGGTACTTGCCCGCCCGCCCGTTCTCGATGATCGTGGCGACGACCGCGGGGAGGGTCTGCTCCGGGGGGGCCTCCTCGACGTCGGCGAAGAGCCGCTCCAGCCACTCCCGCAGGGCAGCCACGGCGACGTCCTCCTTGGACTGGAAGTAGCGGAAGAACGTGCGCTCGGAGACGTCGATCGCCTCGGTGATGTCGACGACACGGGTCTCGGCGAAACCCCTCTCGGCGAACTGGGCGAGGGCCGCCTCCCGCAGGGCGGCACGGGTCTCGCTCTTCTTCCGCTCGCGTCTGCCTCTTTCCGCCATGTCGAGCCATGGTAGAGGGACGTTCCGGACCTAGCTGGTGACGGTCCTGCCAATTGACAGGACTGTCACAACAGGGTTAGGGTGCGGAGATCTCGAAGGATCCTCGCAAGAACGGAGCAGACCTTGACCGACACCGTCCCCTCCAACTTCAGCGACCGGGATTCCCTCGCCAAGCTGATCGAGAACCTCTCCGACGAGGAGCTCTACAAGCTCGCCGACACCATCGGCATGGACAACATGCTCGAGATGGTGATCGGTGCCCTCACGAGCCGCTTCCAGTCCGAGGCCGCCGGCGACCAGAGCGCGGCAGTTCAGTGGGACGTCATCGACGCGGCCGGTGCCACGCATTCGTTCGTGCTCGAGGTCGAGGACGGCAGGATGACGGGCAGCCTCGGCACGACACCGACGCCGCGCATGACTCTCGTGACGCAGGTGCCGGTGTTCCTGCAGTTCCTCGCCGGCACGGTCGACCCGATGCAGGCGTTCATGGGAGGTCAGCTCAACCTCAGTGGCGACATGACGTTCGCGCTCACGTTCCAGACCTGGATCCGCACCGACTGACGGCACCACGCATCGCCTCGATCGTCAGCTCGACGTCGGAGTCGGTGTGAGCCGTCGAGACGAAGAACTTCTCGTGTGCCTTGAGCACGCCCCGGTCGAGCAACTCCTCGGAGAACCGCATGTGCGTGGCGGGGTCTGCATGTTGTGACGAGCGGAAGTCGACGATGTCGCGATCGGTGAACCAGACCTCGAAGGCGGGCGGTTCCCCCGTGACCCGAGCCGGAACACCGGCATCGTCGCATGCCGACTGGAGTGCGGTCATGAGGCGATTCCCGCGGGAGAACAACTCCTCGTACACGCCGGGTGCGCGGAGCTGCTCCAGCACCGCGAGGCCGACCGCGCACGAAACCGGGTTCCCGCTGAACGTTCCCGTCATCGCCACGTAGCCCCCTGTGAGGCGCCGGATTCCCTCGGCGTGACGCATCAGCTCCCCCGAGCCGCAGACGATCCCGATGGGGTGCCCACCCGAGACGCTCTTGCCGAGTGCGCACAGGTCCGGCACGACCCCGTAGTAGGCCTGCGCGCCGCCGTAGGCGAGGCGAAACCCCGTGACCACCTCGTCGAAGACGAGCGGGATGCCGTGCTGTGCCGTCACGTCGCGTAGCCCCTCCAGGAATCCCGGTGCGGGCGGGATCGTGCGCTGCAGGGGCTCGACGATCACGGCGGCGAGGGTGGGGGCGTGCCGTTCGACGATCTTCGCCGTGGCCTCGAGGTCGTTGAAGGGAGCGACGAGCACGTCGTCTCGGACCGACTCGGGGATGCCTTCGGAGTTGGGCACGGGGGAGGGGTAGGGCGCCGGGTCGCGGGTCCACTGGTTGCTCATCGACATCGCGTCGGACTGGCCGTGATAGGCGCCCTCGAACTTGAGGACCTTCGAGCAGCGGCGGTGCGCGCGGGCGAGGCGCAGGGCGAAGAACACGCTGTCCGATCCCGTGCTGCAGAAGGCCACACGCTCGGCGCACGGGACCGCTCTGACGATCTCCTCGGCGAGCAGGATGGAGGGCTCGTTCGGGAGCAGGAAGCTGGTGCCGTGGCCGACTTGGCCGTTCACCGCTGCCACGACGGCGGGGTGGGCGTGGCCGAGCAGCATCGGGCCGGAGCCGAGCAGGTAGTCGATGTACTCGTTGCCGCTCATGTCGGTGATCCGCGATCCCCGCCCCTCACGGACGACCAGCGCCGACGTCAACGACATCGTCGGCGTGAGCGCACAGGCGGGGAGCAGGGCGGCCGCTCGTTCCAGCATGTGCTGCTCGTGCGCCGACCGGGTGCGGCGGGAGAAGGTGCTCAAAGGTCCACGCTCACAGGCCGAAGCGGTCGAGGTATGTGCCGAAGCGGTCGCGGATCTCCTCCCCGGTCACACCCGTGGCCTCCGCGTCGTACTCGTGGCGTCCGTGCCTGCCCTGGGGGTGCTCCCTCTGCCACACCTCGAGCTGCTGCCGTCCTTCGGCCGTGAGCGTGTGGTCGAAGTGGTCACAGATCCGTTCGACCGAGCCGATCGGGTCGGCCATGAAGTCGTCGAAGTACAGGTCGAAGAACGACTCGGGCTCGGGATGGGCGTCGCGGGCGGCGATACCGGCCTCGGCCGCGTCCGCCCAGCTCTCGACGAGCTCACGGGCGAGTGCGGGCGTGTCCACGGTGTTCTCGTGCAGGGCGCGGATCTTGGAGATGAAGCTCGTGTAGGAGGCGATCACGGCGCAGGGGTCGCGGTGGGTCTGCACGATGCACGCATCCGGGTACACGGCGAAGAGTGCCGGGAGCTGGCGGAGGTGCACGGGGTACTTGAGGAGCCAGCGGCGGGCGGGATCGGTGGAGCCGATGAGTTGGACGAGCCGGCGGTGGAGCCGGTAGGCCTCGTCGTGTCGAGTGTCGTGGTACCAGCGTGCATAGGTCGGGACCGTGGCGGCGACTTCGAAGCGGTCGTCGGTGAAGCTCTGCTCCAGCACGTGGCGGCACTCCTCGGGCCAGTCGGCCCGCATCTCGTGCACGGCCATGAGAGACGGCGCATTGTCGTAGAGGAACTCCAGCTCCGCGGCGGAGGCCTTGAAGTCGGGGTGGTCGTCCCACTCCTCGCGGGGTGGGCGGGGTTGGGGGTGAGCGGCGAGCCAGTAGGGGAGAGACTGAAGCTCGGGGTCCTGTCCCATGAGGTAGTGCAGCGCCGTGCTGCCGGTGCGGACGAGGCCGGTGATCACGATCGGACGGTGGATCTCGGTGTTCGACACGTCGGCGAGGTCGCCGAGGAGTCGTTGTGACCGCAGCCGGTTGGCCAGCGTGTTGACGATGGTGCCACGGAAGATCGCCTGCCCCGTCGGGCTGAGGTCGGCGTCGCGGTCGAGTGCCTCGAGCAGGTAGCCCAAGGCGGTGAGGTAACCGGGGTCACCGAAGTCGTCGAGGCCCGTCATTCGGCGGGCCTCCTCGTGCATGGCATCCACAGCGGCGGCGGGTGACCCCTCGTCCGGCGGTCCCGTGTCCGGTCGTTCCACGGGCGGATCCTTCCGGTGGCCTGCCAAGGCGCTACTTGGCGAGACGATGAGTGGAGACGATGGGTGGAGCCGAGGGGATTTGAACCCCTGACCTCTTGCATGCCATGCAAGCGCTACTACCAAACTGAGCTACGGCCCCTCGCACCAGCGGGTGCGGCTCGCCATTGTAGCGTCGCCGTGTCCCCCGACCCGATAGCGCCTCGCCCGCCTCCTGCGCCCACGTGGGGGTGGAAGCGCCCCTTAACGATGGGAGGGGCCGAGGCGACGTCGCTACGATTCTTCGGCATGGCCCAAGCCCCCCCATACGACCCCCAGGAGATAGAGGCGCGCTGGCAGGAGAGATGGCTCTCCGAGGGGACGTACGAGGTCGACAACGCCGATCCCCGCCCGCCGTACTACGTCCTCTGCATGTATCCCTACCCGAGTGGGCCGGCCCACATGGGGCACGTGCGCAACTACACCTTCGGCGACCTCATCGTGCGCTACCGCACGATGAACGGGTACGGCGTCCTCTCACCCATCGGTTTCGACAGCTTCGGCCTCCCCGCCGAGAACGCGGCGCTCAAGTCCGGTGAGCACCCCCGCACGTTCACCGACGCCCGCATCGAGGAACTGCGCTCGTCCCTGATCCGCCTCGGCGCCGTCTACGACTGGCGCCGCCAGGTCCGCAGCCACGACCCCGACTACATGCGCTGGACGCAGTGGATCTTCCTCCGCTTCCTCGAGAGGGGACTCGCCTACCGGGCGTCGGCACCCGTGAACTGGTGTCCCGGATGCCCGACGGTGCTCGCCAACGAACAGGTCCTCGCGGACGGGACGTGCGAGCGGTCCGGTGACGTCGTCGAGAAACGGGACCTCGAACAGTGGTTCTTCCGGATCACGGAGTACGCCCAACAGCTCCTCGACGACCTCGACGGCCTCGACTGGCCCGAGCGCGTCGTCACGATGCAGCGCAACTGGATCGGCCGGTCCGAAGGCGCCGAGTTCGAGATGCGGTTCTGCGATGCCGACGGCAGCCCGGAAGCGCAGGGCCGGAGCCTGCGGGTCTTCACGACACGTCCCGACACGAGCTTCGGCATGACCTATGCCGTGCTCGCCCCCGAGCACCCGCTCGTGGACGAGGTCACGGCCCCGGAGCAGAGGGAAGCCGTCGCCGCCTTCGTGCGCCGCGCGCGTGAGACGAGCGAGATCGACCGCCTCTCGTCGGAGGGATCGCTCGCGACGCGAGGGGTCTTCACCGGCGCCTACGTGCTGAACCCGTTCACGCAGGCACCGGTTCCGGTCTGGCTCGCCGACTACGTCCTCATGGGATACGGCACGGGCGCGATCATGGCCGTCCCCGGCGAGGACCAGCGTGACTGGGACTTCGCGCGGGCGCACGACCTGCCGATCATCCGCACGGTCGAGCCGCCGCCGGGATGGGAGGGCGAGGCGTACACGGGTGACGGCCCGGCGACGAACAGCGAGTGGCTCGACGGCCTCGAAGTCGCAGCGGCGAAGGCCAAGGCGATCGCATGGCTGGAGGAGAACGATCTCGGCAGCCGGACGGTCAACTTCAGGCTGAGGGACTGGCTTCTGTCGCGCCAGCGCTTCTGGGGATGTCCGATCCCGGTCGTGTACTGCGAATCGTGCGGGATGCAACCGGTTGCCGACAGCGACCTGCCCGTGCTCGCGCCCGACGACGTCGAGTTCCTCCCCACCGGCGAGTCACCGCTCCTCGACCATGCGGGGTTCCTGCACACGACCTGTCCGGCCTGCGGGGGCGTGGCACGACGCGAGACCGACACGATGGACACCTTCGTCGACTCCTCCTGGTACTTCCTCCGCTTCTGCGATCCGTGGAGCGAGACGGCGCCCGTGTCGACGTCGGGTGCGTCCCGCTGGATGCCGGTCGACCAGTACATCGGAGGCGTGGAGCACGCCATCCTCCATCTCATGTATGCCCGCTTCTTCACGAAGGCCCTCGCCGATCTCGGCGTGATCGAACCCGACCTGCGCGAGCCCTTCCAGCGTCTCTTCACGCAGGGCATGATCCGTCTCGGCGGCGAGAAGATGTCCAAGTCGAAAGGGAACCTCGTCGCCCCCGAGGCCTACCTCGACACGGTGGGCGCGGATTCCCTGCGGCTCTTCCATCTCTTCGTGGGACCGCCCGACGACGACGTCGACTGGGACGACCACGGCATCGAGGGCTGCAGCCGGTTCCTCCAGAGGCTGTGGCGGGCGGGTACGGACCAGGTGGGCACGGTCAGCGACCGCGAACCGACCCGCGACGACCTCTCCGTCGAGGCCGCGACGCACCGCCTCATCCGCCGTGTCACCGACGAGTTCGACCGCTGGTCCTACAACACGGCCGTCGCCGCCTGCATGGAGTTCACGAACGACCTCTACCGGTACCTGCAGGGTGACGCGGGCGGCCGACGTGACACGGTCGACTTCGCCGTCGACTCCCTCCTCCTCGTGCTCGCCCCGATGGTGCCCCACGTCACTGCCGAGCTGTGGGAGCGCCGCCACGGCGCGGAGAACCACCTCCACGCGCAACGCTGGCCCGAGGCCGACGCGGACCGGCTCGTCGAGGAGACCGTCACCCTCGTCGTGCAGGTGCGCGGAAAGGTGCGGGACCGCTTCGAGGTGCCACCGGACATATCGGAGGCGGACGCCGTGGCGCTCGCCCTCGCGAGCGACAAGGTGCAGACCCACCTCGACGGAGAGCCGAAGCGGGTGATCGCGCGGCCGCCCCGGCTCGTGAACGTCGTTCCCTGAACCGCATCGGCCTCCGCTTTCAGCGTGACGAGGCCGACCTCACTACGATTCACCGGCGTGAGACGTGCTGCCTTCTTCGATCTGGACCGAACCGTGATGTCGGGCGCGAGCTCGTATCACTTCGCGCGAGCTGCGCTGCGCCACGGCATGTACAGGCGCCGTTCCTTCGTGAAGTTCGCATGGCAGGCACGTCGCTTCCGGGCGGCAGGTCTCGGCGACGCGAAGACGGCCGCGGCCCGCGACCAGCTCCTCGCCGCCGTGGCGGGCCGGAGCCGGCGCGAGATGGAGGTCCTCGTACCCGAGACGATGGCGTCGATCCTCACCCGCGTGTACCCGCAGATGCACGCGCTCATCATCGAGTTCGAAGACGCCGGTGTCCCCACCTACCTCTGTTCGGCTTCGGCAGGCAAGATCGTCGACGTGGTCGCGTCGGTGCTCAACATGAGCGGGGGAGCCATTGCCACACGCACGCTCCTCGACACGGAAGGTCGTTACACGGGGGAGCTCGACGGCCCGTGGTGCCACGGCGAGGGCAAGGCGGCCGCCGTCGCCCTCGAGGCCAAACGTGCCGACATCGACCTCGCCGCGTCCTGGGCGTACAGCGACTCGAGCAGTGACCTTCCCATGCTCGAGCTCGTCGGCACACCCGTCGCGGTCAACCCCGACGCGGCACTGCGTGACGTGGCCCGCGAGCGCGACTGGGATGTTCTCCGCTTCGAACCGAGGCGGGCGACACGGGCCGCGATCGGAGCCGGTGTCGTGACGGGCGCGACGGCGGCAGCGGTCGCGTCGGCCCTGTGGGTGACGCGCAAGCCCCACGCATGACATGGGTGAGCCGCGAGTCGGTGCCCGACGCCGTAGGCGACCTCGCCCGCCACGACACGGGCGTCGGGGCGAAGGTGCGTGCTGGTCTCGACCGTGACCCCGTCGTCCTCGTGTGCACAGGCCCGGCTGCACGCTGCCTCGTGCCGCCCGCGGCCGCGGCGTGGACACTCGGCAGGATCGTCCTCGTGCGCGAAGGTGCGTGGGAGCCGGCGTCGAAGGCGACGCAGCTCCTGATCGCACACGAGTGCGTGCACGTCGCGCAGTGGTACGAGCGGGGCCGCCTCCGGTTCCTCGCCCGGTACCTGGCCGACTACGCGAGGGGGCGCCTGCGTGGCCTCGGCCACGACGCTGCCTACAGGGCGATTCGGGCCGAGGAGGAGGCCTACGCCGTCCAGGGTCGGCTCGCGGCTGTCGCAGAGAAGTGGTAGAAGAGGGGCGGTGCCCTGTCGGCATTCCCTGACGGCTCCCCGCTTCCCCCACTCGGCTTCCCCCCCAGTGCAGTCGTGTGTGCGGAGGCCACCATGGGCGAACCCTCTTTCGTCAAGATCCGAGATCGCGTCGAGAGCGCGCCTGAGTCGCGCATGGCGCGCCTCGCCGGCCGACTGCCGTGGGTGCCGCGCCGGGATCACGCGATCCTTCTCGCCGTGACAGCCGTCGCGATCGGAGTGGTCGCCGTCACGTGGATCCGTTCGGGACCCGTCGCGCCGGTACCGGAGGCCCTGCCACCGGTCTCCGTGGACGAGGGGCCGGGCGCCACGGCGGGAGGTCTGCCCGGCGAGACCTCCGCCGGAGCCGCAGCGGCCACGATACGTGTGCACGTGGCGGGGGCCGTGGCCGTAGCCGGCGTCTACGACCTCGAGTCCGACGCACGTACGACGGATGCGATCGAGCGGGCGGGTGGGGCCAGTGCCGACGCCGATCTCTCCGCCCTGAACCTCGCCGCCCGTCTCGCCGACGGGCAGCGCGTGTACGTCCCGCGGGCAGGTGAGGCGATCCCGCCCGAGCAGGGGCAGGCCGGGAGCGGGGCGGCCGGGACGGGCGGGGCGCCCGTCAACCTGAACACGGCGGGGCCCGACGAGCTCGACTCGCTCCCGGGCATCGGTGAGGCGACAGCGGACGCGATCATCGAGCACCGCACCCGCAACGGGCTGTTCCGGTCGGTGGAGGATCTCCTCGACGTGCCCGGCATCGGCGACTCGAAGCTTGCCCGTCTCGAGGGTCTCGTCACGGTGTGAGGCGGGAGCTCGGATCCACCCTCGTCTCGTCCTGCGTCGCGTTCGCCGTCGGTGTCTGGGCGGCGCACGCGCTCCGTCTCCGTGGGGTCCTGCCCGTCGTGCTGGTCGCAGTGGCCGTCTGCCTCGTCTCCACGCGCCTCGCTCCCCTCGTCCTGTGCGGTGTCGGTCTGTGCGGCTTCGGCCTCGCGGCCTTGAACCTCGCTTGGGTCGAGGCTGCCGCTGTCACGGAACCGGTGCCGCTCCACGTCCGAGGTGTGGTGGGCTCCGATCCCGACAGGGGAGGGCGCGTCGTCGTACGCGTGCCGGGCGGCCGGATCCTCGTGTCCGGGATGCCGGAGGGGGTGAGGCAGGGGGCGAGGGTGAGTCTCGCCGGTGTCGTGCGGCCCGTGCCGACCGCCCGGGCGGGGTGGTACCGCGCGCGGCGCATCGGAGGTGTCATGGCGGCCTCGCAGGCAGATGTGGTCGCGCCACCGCCTGCCGTGACGCGGGCAGCCGACGGCATCAGGGCGAGCGTCTCGGAGTCGATCGAGGACCAACTGCCGGGTGAGGAGGGAGCGCTGCTCCTCGGCCTCCTCATCGGCAGGACGGACGGCCTTCCCGAGGCCCGACTCGAGGAGTTCCGCGAATCCGGGCTGAGTCACCTCCTGGCGGTCTCCGGCGCGAACCTCGTCCTCGTCGTGGGGAGCCTCCTCGCTGTCCTGCGCCTCCTGCCGGGAGGCAAGGGGGTGCGCCTCACCGTCGCCGCTCTCGCGACGGCGCTCTTCGTTGTCGTCACGCGTGCCGAGCCGAGTGTCATCCGGGCGGCCGTCATGGCCTACGTCGGGTTGGCGGCGGCGTGGGCGGGAGTGGTCCGTGATCCTGCCCGCGCGTATGCAACTGCCCTGCTCTGCATCGGTGCCGGGGATCCCCTCCTCTTCGCCTCGACCGCATTCCAGCTCTCGGCGTGCGCGACGGCGGGGGTCCTGTTCCTCGGCCCCGTCTTCCGCGATGCCGTCCCGGCGCGTGTGCCGGCCTGGATCGCCGAGGCGGCCGCGCTCACGCTCGGCGCCCAGATCGGTGTGGCGCCCGTGCTCACATGGCACTTCCACGAGATGAGCGTGGCCGGGTTCGTCATGAACCTGCCGGCCGTCCCCCTTGCCGGCGGACTCACGGTGGCCGGCGCGGCCGGGGCTGTCCTCGACGCCGTGGGCATCCACGTGCTCGGTCTTCTCGACGCTCCCCTCGGCTGGCTCCTGGACCTCGCTTCGCTGGGGGCCGGCCTACCTCTCGCCGGGATCCGTGTCGGGCTGCGCGCGCTGCCGGTCGCGGGTCTCGTGGCACTGGGAACACGCCCCCTCGTCCGCCACGGTCCGCATGCCCACGTTCTCGCCCCGGCTGTGGTCTTCGTGTTCATGGTGGGGGTGCTGGGTGTGGCCGAGCGGGGTGGGGGGACGACGGCTCCCGACTGTCCCGGGTTCGCGTTTCTCGACGTGGGACAGGGCGATGCTGTCCTCGTGCGGGGCAGGTCGGGCACCGTCCTTGTCGACACCGGGGGGGACGGCGAAGTCATGCGTGAGCATCTGCAGCGGCTGGGACGGCGGCGCCTCGACGCCCTCGTTCTCACGCACGGGCACGCCGATCACGTGGGAGGCGCAGGAGCCGTCTTCGACACCGTGGGGGTGGGCAGGGTCGTGGTGCCCGCGGCCATCTCCGCCCCGTCTGCATCCGGCGCGGCCGTACTTGCCGGCGTGCTCGCCCGCGTCCCCACGACGGTCATGCAGGCGGGAAGCCGGCTGCGCGTGGGTGACGTGAGGCTGGAGGCGATCTGGCCGCCCGCAGGCCGTCTGAGAGGTGAGCCCAACACCGACGCCCTCGTCCTCGTTGCCCGTGTCGGATCCCACAGTGCCGTCCTCATGTCCGACGTGCCCGCCTCGGTGCAGCGGCGCCTGCCCCCGATCACCCCCGGCGTCGTCGCCGTGACCGTCGCCCACCAGGGTGCCCGTGACCAGCATGCCCCCTTCTACACGCAGCTCGCCCCCCTGCTCGCTGTGGTCTCGGTGGGCGAGAACCCCTACGGGCATCCGAGTCCTGCCGCCCTCGCGGTGGCGGAGAACGCGGCGGGCACGGTCGTCCGGACCGACATCGACGGCACGGTGGTCGTCTGCGTGGACGGCGACACGCCCCGCATGTACCGGGTCGGGTACGCTCCGGATCCGTGACGCGGTATGCCGAGGTCCCCCTGCCGTCCCTTCCCGTTCGCGAGCCCGTGCCGCCGGTGCCGGGGCCGGGATCGGACAGCGCCGTCGTCACGATCGTCGGGCACGGTCCCGCCACAGACGTCACGGACTCGGGGGAGCGTGCTCTCGCCCGGTGCCGTGTGCTGAGGGACGAACCCCCCCCGGCGGATGCACCGGTCATGCTTCCCGGTGACGTGCACATCGCGCCCGCCGACGTTGCGTGGGTGCTGGATGCGCGGGGGCTCGAGACAGAGGGTCAGCTCGCGGCAGCCGTCGCGGCGGCCGTCCACCTCGGTGTGGCCGAGATCCACACGTCCGATCCAGTTACGGTCGCGCGGGCCGCGGTGACGGCACGCGAGATCCTGGATGCCCGCCTCACCGGAGCGGCGGGAGAAGCAGAACCGTGAGCCGGCCGCCTCTCGTCCTCGTCGTGGGAACTGACCGGTACTCCGTCGCGGACAGGTTCCGGGTGGAGCGTGACCGCCTCGTGGCGGGGGAGGCGGCCGGAATAGAGGTCTTCGACGCCGAGGAGGCCGACGGCGTGGGCAGGGCAATGGATGCCGCGCGCACTCCGGCCATGTTCGGGGGATCGCGGCTCGTGGGCATCCTCGGGACCCTCGATGCCGCTGCCCTCGACCGGCTCGACGCGTGGTGCGATTCCCCCTCACCCGACTGCACGCTCCTCGTCGCGCACGTGCAGGCAGGAGCGCCGTCGAAGGCCCAGAAGAACCTGCTGCGGCGAGCCGAAGAGCTGGGTCGCCTCGTCGAGCTGGGTGCCCCTCCCACTCGCCGCCAGGACGTGGGCCACTGGGTACGAGAGCGGGCCGCGGCGTGCGGTGTCACGTTCACGTCGGAGGCGGAACAGGCGGTCGGTGAGTCCGTCGGTGGGGACGCGGGGGCGCTCGACGCCCTGTGCCGCCAGCTCGCCGCGGCCCACCCCGGTGTGCGCCTCGGGATCTCGGAGGTACGACCGTACACAGCCGCCACGCCCGCAGCCCGAGCCTGGGATCTGACGGATGCGATAGACCGGGGAGACGTGGAGGGCGCGCTGCGCACGCTCCGTGGGCTCCGGGACCTGCATCCCCTGCAGATCCAGACGTCGCTCGCGAACCACGTGCGACGCATCCGTTTGGCGCTGAGCCTGCGTGCGACGGGGGCGCAACAGCTCCAGCAGGAGCTCGGTCTCAAGCCCTACCCTGCGAAGAAGCTCGCCGCCCAACTCCGCCACGTCGACCTCGTCTCGGCGGACAACGCGCACCGCCTCGTCACGAAGGCGGAGGAGGCGATGCACGGAGGGAGCGGCCTCGACCCCGAGACCGTCCTCGACATGCTTGTGGCCCGCCTCGCCCGCAGTCTCGGCCCGAGGCGGTAGGCGCTCACACGCTCCGGGACACGTGCGCGCCGCTCGGTCCGGCGACGGGCATGCCGAGCGTTTCGAGCATGGCGAGATCGGTCTCGGCCGGTCGGCCCGTGGTCGTGAGGTAGTTGCCGACGATGAGACCGTTGGCACCGGCGAGCATCGCCTTGTCCTGGAGCTCGCCGAGCACGAGCTCGCGCCCACCGGCGATCCGCAGCCAGACGTCGGGGAGGATGAGGCGGAAGAGCGCGATCGTCTGCAAGGCAGCGCGGGCGTCGAGGGGCGGTCTGTCGCCCAGGGGGGTACCGGGCCGGGGGTTGAGGAAGTTGACGGGGACCTCGTGCGGTTCGAGCGCGGCGAGCTCGAACGCGAGCGCGACGCGCTGTTCGACGGTCTCGCCGATCCCGACGATCCCGCCACAGCACAGCTCGAGACCGGCGGCCTTCACGGCGCGGGCCGTCGCGACCCGGTCGTCGTAGGTGTGTGTCGTGCAGACCGACGGGAAGAGCTCGCGGCACGTCTCGAGGTTGTGGTTGAAGCAGCGCACACCGGCGGCCGCGAGGGCCGCGGCCTGCTCGTCGGTCACGAGGCCGAGTGAGCAGCCGATGTCGAGGTTCGTCTCCGCCCGAACCGTCCGGATGAGCTCGAGGAGGCGCGGGAACGCCGAAGGTGACGGCGCCCGCTCGGCTGCCACGAAGCAGAACTGTGCCACGCCGTTCGCCTCGGTCGCGCGGGCGGCCTCGAGAACCGTGTCGGGGTCGAGCACGGGGTAGACAGCCGCGCCGGCGTCGTAGCGGGAGGACTGTCCGCAGAACGTGCAGTCCTCGGGACACGCACCTGACTTCACGTTCACGAGGCTCTCGAGCTCTACGTCTGGTCCCACCCAGGCGAGACGGACCCTGTGCGCCAGGTCACACAGGGCGTCGAGGTCGTCCGCCGGCAGATGTGCGAGGGCGAGGGCTTCGTCTCGGGTGATACGCCGCTTCTGCACGAGGAGGGCGTCTTCCGCCACGGCGAGGATGTCGGGTGCAGTCGTCACACGGGTCCTCTCGGAGCTCGGTCAGCCAGCGTAGTGGACGGGGACGTCGCGCATCGTGAGTGCGACTCCCTCGCGGCGCAGGCCCGCTTCCACGACCGTGCCTGTGTAGACGGTGTGGTCGCCGGGCGCGTGCCGTTCGAGGACCCGGCATTCGACGAATCCGAGTGCGTCCTCGAGGATCGGGCAGCCGGTGACGCCGGTGGTGAAGGGGACTCCTCCCAGGTCGTCGCCTGCCTCCTCCACAGGGCGATAGAACCGCGTCACGACGTCGAGCTGGCTCGTGTCCATGAGGTTGACGGCGAACACACCGCCCGCCTCGATCATGCGGTCCCGTGCCGTTCCCCCACCTGCGGCGAGGGCGAGGAGGGGGGGAGCGAAGGAGCACTGCATGATCCAGGTCGCCGCCCAGCCGGCACGGCGTGTGCCGTCGGTTGTCGTGGCGACGTAGAGCCCGTAACCGAAGTTGCGCAGGACCTCCTGCCTCACCTGCGCGTCCACGGATCCCCTGTGTATTCGTCGCAGTGTCTCGCCTGAGAGTGGGGGGCGGCATCGACCACGCAGACGGACGGGGGCGGGAGGCCGAGCCCCGACTCCGTCGCCGTGGGGTCGGCCCGCGTCGAGATCCAGAGGAGGACGGCGGCCACGATGGCGACGGCGATCCCTACGCAGACGAGCGTGGCGCTTCGCGTGGACAGGCGGCGCGGCCGGGGTTCCTCCACCGGCTCGGGTGGAGGCGGCAGGTAGGGCCTGGTGTCGAGGACGGTGGGGGCGCCGGTCGGTCCCACCACGGGGACCTCGGGCCGGAGTGCCGTCTGGGGGGGGACAGGACCGGGAGGCCGCAAGCCTGGGGGATAGGCCTGTGCGGCGGCGTACCCGTTGCGGTCGTACATGCCGTACATGCCGGACGGGACGGGCTGGGTCAGGGGCCGGCTCTGGGGCCGGTATGGGGTCAGAGGTGGGCAGGGAGGTATGGGTGGCACAGGCGCCACTGCGGTGGGCCGAGGGAAAGCCGGCGCCGAAGGTGGGACGGGACGTACGGGTGGTACGGGTTCGACGACCGCCTGTGGTTCGTAGGGGATGTTCACGCCGGGGTGGTCGAACGGGTTGGAGCCGTTCGCACTCCCGCGCGGTTGAAGCGGCGTCATGTCGGGCGGCTGCACGCCCCGCCAACGGGCGAGTCTGCGTCCGTTCCTGGGATAGGGCACCGGCGGGGTGGCGGAATCGTCGAACTCGTCCGGATCGTCGGTCCAGAGGGGTTCGTAGAGGCCTGCCTCGGCGAAGACGTCGGGTGCGGGTTCCGGTGGCTCGGGCGGGAGGGCGGCGAGCAGCACGGCACGAGCCTCGTTGATGCGCTGCATGAGGCGCTCGGCCGTCTTCGCGCTGTCGGGGCCGGCAAGATCGGGATGGGCGAGGCGCGCCGCATCCCGCCATGCCTGGATCACCTGACGGCGCGTGGGAGCGGGGCCCAGACCGAACAGCTCCCTGGCCCTCTCGATCTCTTCGGTTGCGGGTAACACGCCCTCGTGTTCCGCCAACGTATCTCCCTACCGGCCCACACTGCGTCCCGGCACCGGAATGCACGGCGTCGCCGGTTGCGGTTCACGCCCCACCTCGATGCCACCAGCGTGGTCCGCACGGACACATCGGCGCAAGTCCGGTCTCGAGGCACATTTCTATGTGATGCGGTCGCGCCCCTGCACCGTCAGTCGGATGTCCCGGAGGCAGCCACGCGGCGAGCGAGTTGGGACTGGGCGCGTGCGACCTTGCGCTTGTGCAGGACACCCTTGCGGGCGGCGATACCGAGGGCCTTCTGCGCCTTGCGGGCCGCGTCGACCACGGCGTCGGGCTCACCGGTGTCGACGGCTTCGTCGACCCGCCTGAGCCTCGTCCTGACCTCGGAGCGCACCGCCTTGTTGCGCACGCGGGCCTTCTCGTTCTGCTTGTTGCGCTTCTTCTGCGACGCGATGTTCGCCACTTGGTCCTCTCGGGGGATGGAAGGAGTGCGGAGCCGGTCGAGGCTACCACGGGTGCCTGCCCGGCAGCCATGGGAGTCGCAAGGGGAGCGTCGCGGGCGGACCGCGCCATAATCAGAGAGCGCGCCGAACCTCCCGACCCGGCCGCGAACCACGTGACCG
>JADZDR010000096.1 GCA_020850945.1 Acidimicrobiia bacterium
GAAAACGCCGTACGTGAGGGCAGCCTCGAGGACCGCCTGCGTGCCGACACCGAGCAGGACTGCGGGGTCGGCGCCGCTCGTGCCCGGCGCCGTGCCGAAGCGGGCACCGTGGAGTCGTTCCATGACGAGGACCCGCTCTGTCACGAGGCCGGGCACGGGTCTGGGCACGCAGACACCCTCGTGCCCGGCATCCTCGAACGCGAGGGCGAGGTCGATCATGTTCTCGGCCTCGAGCCGGAAGTCCAACTCCTCCACGACCGTCTCACAGAAGAGCTGTGTCATCGAGACGAGGTTCAGCGTCTCGATGAGATCGACGTTCTCGGTCGCGCGGGCGATGCGGTGGAGGATGGCGACATCGGACTCGATGCGGGGCCGGATGCCGGGCCGCTGCACCTTCACGGCGACCTCCTGGCCCGACCTGAGCACGGCGGCGTGGACCTGCGCGATCGAGGCGGAGGCGAGAGGACGGGGATCGAACGAGGCGAACACGCCGGTGAGAGGGCCGAGGTCGCTCTCCACGACGGCGACGATGTCAGCGGCGGGGTGTGGTTTCACCTCGTCGTGGCAGCGTGAGAACTCGGCCACGACGTCCTCGGCGAGGAGCCCGTGCGCCGAGCCGAGGAGCTGGCCGACCTTCACGAACGAGGGTCCGAGGGACTCGAGGCAGATGCGGAGGCGGCGCGCGGTCGCCAGGGCGTAGGGGGACACCGTGTCGTGGCCGGGAGATAGCTCGCCGCCACCCTCGACACGGGCGAGGATGCTGTCGGGCAGGCTCGCCCCGGTGCGGCGCCGCACGACCCATTTGCGCAGGTCGGCGTCCGTGCTCCGCGACGTGTCGCGCAGATCGAGCGCGAGGGCGAGGACCTGCGTGAACACCTCGAACGTGACTTGGAGGAAGCGGGTGACAGGCACCCCACCCCGCAGCAGTTCGCCTGCCCGCGTCGAGGTCGCTTCGCGCAGGATCACGTTCGTGGCGGACAGGTCCCTCGCGAACTCGCCGAGGCCGGGTTGGGCGGCGAGCCACGCCGATTCGTGCATCGCGCGCTGCCGCCACTCGCTGTGACGGGTGCCGCCCGGGACTCTTCTCATCACAGGGATTCTTGGCGAAAGCGGGCCGCAAAGCGAGCACCCATCTCCGAGTTGACCCTGGGAAACGATACGGTGCCCACCTATCATCCCGGCGATGGCCTACATGGACGAAGCCCTCCGCGCTCGCCTCGTCGAGCTCGCCGAGGAGATCGAGCACTCCACGTTCCGCGAGACGAAGTGGGGCCGTCGCGGCTATGCCGAGAAGGACGTCGACGACTTCCTCGACTACGTGGTTGACGTGCTCGCCGGCCTCCTCAGCATGGACAGCGCGCCGCACGTCGTCTCCGTGGAGGCCGAGCCGGCCGAGGAGGTCTCGTACGAGCAGGCCCCACACGCTTACGCCGAGGAGCTCTCCTACGAGCAGCCCGCGGCCGGGGAAGGAGCGGTGGAGGCCGAGACGGTGCTCGTCACATCGACGCCAGAGCCCGCCGCGCCGGTACCCCCACCCGTCGGCGAGGACGAACCCGAGGTCACATGGAATCCGCCCCAGAGCCCGTTCCGGGCGCCGCCCGAGGACGCCGTGCTCGTCTCGAGCGACGACGACGTCGCAGTGGGGGCGGTGGAGGTCGAGCAGGAGGCGACGGTCGCATGGCAGCCGGACGCGTCCGAGGCCGAGGCTGAAGTCGAGGCCGTGCCAGAGGTCGACGCCGCACCCCCACCTGCCGCGCCCGTGCAGCCGCGACCGGCGGGCAAGCCGCGCACGCGCCCCGGTGGCCCCCAGCCCCCGCCGCCCCCGTGGGCGACCGGCACCGGCTGACCATGCCGGGGGATCCCGGATGAAGGCGGCGCGGCCGTCCGAAGCCGAATTCTCGGCCGATGCCGTGCTCAAGGACGGGACGGCGATCCGCATCCGTGCCATCCGGCCGGACGACACGGGGCGCCTCGCCGACCTCGGCGGCCGTTGCAGCGATCGCACTCTGTACTACCGCTTCTTCACACCTCCACCCCTGCCGATCACGGCCGAACGTCTCGAGTTCCTCGCACGTGTCGACCACGACGGCCGCGTGGCGCTCGTCGCCGTGCGCGGCGGTGAGGCAGAGGAACGCATAATCGCCGTCGCCCGCTGGGACACAGATGCGGACGACCCGCGACGTGCCGAGGTCGCGTTCCTGGTCGAGGACGTCTACCAGGGCCTGGGTCTCGGCACGATCCTCCTACACACGCTCGCCGACCTCGCACCTCGCCACGGCATCAACAAGTTCGACGCGACCGTGCTGGGTGACAACCGGGCGATGTTGGCCGTGTTCAGGCGGTCCGGCTTCAGCGTCACGCACGAGATCGACGCGGGGGTCTTCCACGTCGAGTTCCCCGTCCACCCCACGCAGGCTGCAACCGAGGCCGCGGACGCCGCGGCCCGGTCAGGTTCGGCGGCGACGCTCGCGGCAGTCCTCGAGCCCCGCCGCATCGCCGTCGTCGGCGCCAGCAACCGGCCCGGATCCCTCGGCACCAACCTCCTCCGCAACGTGGTTTCGTCCGGATACTCGGGCAGCGTGATTCCCGTGAACCCGCACGCCGAGAACATCACGTCCATCCGCACGGTCGCCTCGGTCGACGAACTGCCCGACGACGTTGATCTGGCCGTCGTCGCCGTTCCCGCGCCGAAGGTCCCAGATGTCGTCGAGGCGTGCGGGAAGAAGGGCATCCGTGCCGTCCACGTCCTCTCGTCCGGGTTCGGGCCGTCCGACAGCAGCCTGCGCTCCGAGCTCCTCGACCGCTGTCGTGCTCACGGCATGCGCCTCCTCGGTCCCGCTTCGATGGGCGTCGCGAACATGTCACCGCTCACCCGCCTGAACCTCACCGTGGGCGAGACGAGCATGCAGACCGGCGTGATCGGGATCGCGTCGCAGGGCGGTGTGCTCGGCATCGGCATCCTGCAGTACCTGCGGGCGCTCAACCTCGGTGTCTCGCAGTTCGTGTCGCTCGGTGATCGCGACGACATCTCGTCGAACGACCTCCTCGCGTGGTGGGAGACCGAGGAGTCGACCCGTGTCATCGTGCTCTATGTCGAGACGTTCGGGAACCCACGCAAGTTCGGGAGGCTCGCGCGGCGCGTGGGGAGGAACAAGCCGATCGTGCTCGCGGCATCCGACGAGGCCGCTGCCGCACCGGGAGCACGAGCCCTGTTCAAACAGGCGGGAGTCATCCGCACGCGCGGCCTCGAAGAGCTCGTGGACACCGGTGCCCTCCTCGCCACACAGCCGATTCCGGCCGGCGCGCGCCTCGTCATCGTGTCGAACGCGGGTGGGGCAGGGCGTCTCGCGTCCGAGGCGGCAGCCGCCGCCGACCTCGAGGTCGCCCCCATCCCCGCAGCCGCGCGAGAGGCCCTCGATCGCATTCCGGCGGTCGAGAGTGGCACGAACCCGGTCGAGCTCCGCTTCGGGAACCAGACTGCGGCTCCGTTGCGTGAGGTGCTCCAGGTCGTACGGGAGGGTGTCGAGTTCGATGCCCTCCTCGTCATCTACGTGCCCCTCTCGGATACGGACGCGAGTCGTGTGTCGGATGCGATCGTGGCTGCTGCCCGGAGCATGCCCGATGTCTGTACGGCGGCGTGCCTCATGACGTCTGACGGGGCGCCCCGCCTGCTCAGCAAGGGGCGTGTGGTCGTGCCCTCCTATCTCTTTCCGGAGGAAGCGGTGAGCGCGATCGGTCACGCAGCCTTTCACGGCCGCTGGCGCCGCCAACCCGAGGGAGATGTCATCGAGCTCGCCGAGGAGGACGTGGAGCCGATCCGGGTCATCGTCGACGACCATGCACCCGGGAACCTGCGGGACGGGGACTCCTCCGCGATTCTGACGCGCGCCGGGATCGAGGTCGGCACGTTGACCACACCCGCAGGGCAGTTCGCCGCGGTCGTGAAGCAGGACGGGAACTTCGGCACTGTGCTCGGCCTGGGTGCCGGCACGCGGGCGGCCGTGGCGGAGCCGGACCTGTTCCGCATGGTCCCCCTCACCGACGTCGACGCGTTGCACGTGGCGAGCCGCGCGGTCGAGCGGGCGGGGCTGGACCTTTCCGTGGACGGCCTCGTCGACCTGCTCCGCCGGCTGTCGGCACTCCTCGAGGCCGAGCCACGCGTCGAGGCGGGGACTGTCGTCGTCGACGTCGACGCGTCGGGTGCGTGTGGGGTGTCGCATGCCGCCTTCGAGCTGGGTGGGGCCGCCCCACCCGAGCCGACCGTGAGACCGCTACCGAGATGAGCGATCCGTCCCCGGACCGGCCCGTGCGTGTCGGGGTGACAGCCTGGCTGCGCACACTGGAGACCCACCTCGGCCCCACCGCCATGTACACGATCCAGACGCCATACGTGTCCGCTCTCCGCGCGGAGGGCGCGGTGCCCTTGCTCCTCATCCCGGTCACCGATGCCGAAGCCGCCCTCGACGCGGTCGACGGCGTCCTCCTCTCGGGTGGCAACGACCTCGAGCCCTCCACCTACGGGGCAGAACGGCATCCCCGCAGCCAGGCCGCCGACCACGAGCGGGACGCATTCGAGGCTTCCCTCGCCGCGGCTGCGATCGCGGCGGGGATGCCCATCCTCGCGATCTGTCGCGGCATGCAGAGCCTCAACGTCGCCCTGGGAGGCTCCCTCCACCAGAACGTGGAGGAGCACGTCGATCGTGCCGGGAACCACGACCGTGTCGACGTGCCCGGGGATCCGGTCCACACCGTGGTCCTCGAGCCCGGATCACGGCTCGCCGCGATCTTCGGTACGGATGTGGTCTCGGTGAACTCCATGCATCACCAGGCGATAGCCGATCCCGCCCCCGGCCTGCGCGTCGTGGGCCGTCACCCCGAGAGCGGACTCGTCGAGGCCGTCGACCTCCAGACGCATCCGTGGTGCGTCGCCGTGCAGTGGCATCCCGAGGTCATGGCCGGCGGGGCGCCGGGCCGGCTCGGCCTGTTCCGTGCCTTCGTCGACGCGTGCCGCACCTTCGCGGACTCCCGGCCCGAACTGGGTAACTGAGCGGCGATATATAGCCGCTCAGGTACCCAGTTCGGGTGATATCTGCTCGAGGACGAGGTGGGCGAGGCGGATCCC
>JADZDR010000097.1 GCA_020850945.1 Acidimicrobiia bacterium
GCGGCCCGGATCTCCTCGGAGAGGACGTCGGCCCGTCCCGCCCCGTCTTCGTCCTCGTGGTCTTCGTCGTGGTAGTCGCTGTGGGCTGCGACCATCCGTCCTGCCCTCCGCCAGTCGAACACCGATCTCGCTACTCGAACGTGTGTTCGAGTCTCACACACGACTGCGACAAGAACCACCCATTCCGGGACGAAACCCACCCGTGCTGTCATTCCAAGGCTCAGTTGATATCAGGAGGTCTGGATGGCCCGCACAGTGATCGACCCGTACGTCTGGTCTTCCTGGACGACCTCGACCGCGCGGCAGCGGACCTGGCCGACCCCGAGCTGATGCGAGGCGCGTGGCAGTGACCGGCCTCTGGCTGGCCGACGACAAGCGTGATGCCGATGTCGCCTCAGACCTTCTCGAGGCGGAGCCACTGGGGGGCGAGCATGATCTGCTTCGTGTCGCGGGGGTGGGCGTCGAAGGCGACGAGGGCGACGGCCTGGTTGCCCTCGCCTGTGACGTCGAGGATCGACCCCTCGCCGAAGCGGGTGTGGCGGACGCGGTCGCCGGGCGCGAACGACGCTGCGGCATCGTGTGCGGCGGATCCGCCGGGGCCTTCGGCGTGGCTCGGCGCCCTGCCCCGCCCGAACGTCGGTCCGGCAGGCTCGTCGTCGACGGCATCGCGGGGGATGTCGATGCCCTCGTCCTCCCACGGGCCGCCTCCCCGGTAGCTCGACGCGTTCGAACGGCGCTCGAACCTGTTGTAGCGCCGCTCGTCGCGGAACTCGTCGCGGCGGCGCTTCCAACTCGTCAGCTCCGGGTCACCGCCGATCGTGCGCACGAGGTCTTCGGGGATCTCCTTGAGGAAGCGGGACATGGCGTTGAAGTTCGTGCCACCCCACAGTGAGCGCCGCACCGCATGCGTGAGGTAGATGCGGTCCATCGCCCGCGTGACACCGACGTACGCGAGGCGGCGCTCCTCCTCGAGCTGGTGGGGGTCGGTGAGGCTGCGCACGTGCGGGAAGACCCCCTCCTCCATCCCCGTCACGAACACGACGGGGAACTCGAGGCCCTTCGCGTTGTGGAGCGTCATGAGAGTGACCGACGTCACGGCAGGCTCGTCCGCGTCCGCGAGCTCGTCGGTCTCGCTCACGAGCGACACGGACTCGAGGAACGCCCGCACCATGTCCTCGGGTACGAGGGGATCACCGTCGGCACCGACGGCGTCGTCCGACGTGAGGAAGTCCTGGGCGACGGAGAGGAGCTCCTGCAGGTTCTCCATGCGGCCCTGCGCCTCGATGCTGTTCTCGGCCCGCAGCTCGGCGGCATAACCGGTCCGCTCCCACGTCGCCTCGAGCGCGGCAGGCAGGCCGCCCGCGGCGAGCTCGGCCTGCAGGTCGTCGAGGACCTCGCAGAACCCGTGCACCGCGGACCGCGCTCGGGCCCCGAGCCCCGGTACGTCGTCGACGAGACGGACCATCTCGCCGAGTGGCAGGCCGTTGGCCTCCGCCGCCGTGGCCAGGCGGGCGAGAGTCTGGTCGCCGATCCCACGCCGGGGGACGTTCACGACCCTCCGCAGCGAGACCTCGTCGACCGGGTTCACGAGCAAACGCAGGTACGCGAGGGCGTCCTTCACCTCGCGCCGGTCGTAGAACTTCGTGCCGCCCACGACGCGGTAGGCGATCCCCCCGCGGACAAGGACCTCCTCGAGCACGCGCGACTGGGCGTTCGTGCGGTAGAAGACGGCCATGTCGCCGAGGCGATAGCCGTGCTCGTCCACGAGGCGGTCGATCTCCGTGCACACGAACGCCGCCTCGTCGTGCTCGCTCTCCGCCTCGTAGCGCAGGACGGGATCCCCGCCCGTGCGCTCCGTGAAGAGCCGCTTGTCGTGGCGGATCGCGTTGTTGCGGATCAGGGCGTTGGCAGCGTCGAGGATCTGTTGCGTCGAGCGGTAGTTATGCTCGAGGGCGATGACCGTCGCATCCGGGAAGTCCCGTTCGAACTCGAGGATGTTGCGGATGTCGGCCCCGCGGAAGCTGTACACACCCTGGTCGCTGTCCCCCACGGCGCAGAGGTTCCCGGACCCGGACGACCACAGCTTCGACAGCTCGTACTGCGCCCGGTTCGTGTCCTGGTATTCGTCGATGAGCACGTGCTCGAACCGTGCCGCGTACTCGGCGAGAACGTCGGCATGCGTGCGGAGCAGGGTCACCGTGTTCACGAGGAGATCGTCGAAGTCCATGGCGTTGGCCTCGACGAGACGCCGCTGGTACTCGGCGTACACACCGGCGACGAGCCTGTCCTGGCGCATGGACGCGGCCGCCTCGAACTCAGCGGGTGTCACGAGCTCGTTCTTCGCCGTACTGATCTCGGCGAGGACACTCCGGGCGGCGAAGCGCTTCGGGTCGAGATCCTGGTGCTTCACGCACATCGCGACGAGACGCTGCGCGTCGGCTGCGTCGTAGATCGTGAAGTTCCGTTCGTAGCCGAGGCGGCCCGCATGGCTCCGGAGGGTGCGAACGCATGCCGAGTGGAACGTGCAGATCCACATCGTCCTCCCGAGACGCTCGCCGAGGAGACCGCTCACACGTGCTCGCATCTCGTCCGCCGCTTTGTTCGTGAACGTGATCGCGAGGATCGACCAAGGCGACACACCCTCGACACGGATGAGATGGGCGATCCGGTGGGTGAGGACACGCGTCTTGCCGGAACCGGCTCCGGCGACCACGAGCAACCTGCCGCCGGCGTGGAGCACGGCCGCCTGCTGCGGGCCGTTCAGCCCGGTGAGGAGGTCTGCCTCGTTGTCGTCCTCGGGTCCGCGCACGCGAGCTTCCATAGAATGCCCGGAGTGTATCCGGGAGGATCGTGATGCAGAGGACCGCTGCCCTGGCGGCACTGGCGAGGGAGTACGACGAGTTGCTGGGGCTCGCCGACGACCTCACGGCGGCGGACTGGGATGCACCGAGCCTCCGCGGGGACTGGTCGTGCCGCGATGTCTTCGCACACGTCACGTCCGTTGACGAAGCGATCACGCGCGGAAACGCCCTGCTCTGGGGCCTACCCCGCTACAGCGGGAGGGCCGCGCGAGCCGCTCGCGTGGCCGCCTGGCGTGGCCGCTCGATCCCGGAGCTGCGGGGCCGGACGGAGGAGCGGGGCAGACGACTCCACGCGATGCTCTGGGCGGCGAGTCGCGCGACATGGAAGCAGGCCCTCCCCACCCCTTTCGGCCGGCACCCGCTCGAGTCGCTCGTCGCGTACCGCACGCACGATCTCTGGATCCACAACCGCGACATCGCGGTCGCACTCGACCGGAGCGTCGCAGACCCGCGGCGCACCGCGCCGTCTCTCACGTGGCTGCTCGCGCTCCTGCCGCGTCGTCTCGGACCGGCACTCGGCGAGCACGCGGGGCGGAGTGTCACGGTGTACGTGACCGGCTGGGTCGCGGCGGCGTTCACGTGGCAGGTCGCGTCCCGCCGGCTCGAACGGATCCCCGACGACAGGGCATGGAGTGAGGCCTCGGTATCGGATGTGCGGATCACGGTGGATACCGAGACGTTCGTGACACTGGGCAGTGGACGCGGCGACATCTCAGGTGCCCGCGAGGACGGACGTGTCACGGTCGAGGGTGACGGCGGACTGGGCGACGCGTTCCTCGCTGCCCTCCCCCGCCTCGCCTGATCACGGGCCCTCTGCCGCCGGGCTCACCAGCCGGGTGGCGGCTGGGACGTGTCGGCAGGCGGAACCGGCAGTGGCGGCGGTGACGGCGGGGCATCCGTGTGGGGGCTCGGTGCGGGAACCGGCCTGCCGACAGGTGGCGGGGGGGAGCCCGCGACCGGAGGCGTCGTCGAACCGGTCGGGAAGTACGTGCCTTCGATCGCCCAGCTCAGGATCGCCTCGTGCTTGACGGAGGAATCCCACACGGCGTTCGGTTCACTCTCGCACGACGCCCTGTACACCGATGCCTGGCCACACGTCGCCCACGCCCAGATCACGGCGACGGCGACCCCCACGGCGAGGGGTCCGACGAGTGTCATGTCCTTCACGAAGAAGGTGAGGACGACCCCTATGAGATGGGCGGCGACGACACAGCCGAAGAAGAGACCGACCTCGCGCACGTAGTCCCGCACCCCGTCGAAGCTCAGCTTGAGGGGGTTCGGCCGTCCCTCGAGGACGAGGAACGGCACCCAGGCGGCGAAGAACTGGACGGCGAAGAAACCGACGAAGCAGAAGAGGACGCCGACCACGCTGAGACCGGCTACGGCGAACGACCACCCGAGATAGGGTCCGAACCGAGGCATGACATCCTTCGCCTGCACCGCGGCCGTGCGCGGGTCACGGTCGATCCCGGCAAGAGCCCACCGGGCGACGAGGGCCGACACTGCCACGTGGACGCCGAGGACGACACCGGCGACGAGCGCGATCAGGGCGAAGGTGCCGAAGCCGTCGATCGTGTTGTCACCCACGGTCCCGATCCCCAGCGTGGGGACGCCGAGCAGGTAGCGGCTGACGTGATCGACGATCGCGGGCAGGGCGGCGACGGGGACGAAGAGCCACCACCGCGCCTTGAAGACGCGCCAACCCTCCGACACGGCGTCGCCGGCACCGTACTGCTGATACACGTAAGCCATCGCTGCGCGGCGGATTCTCCCTTTCGCCCCCCCACTCCTGCCGATCTCCGCGAATCGGACTAATCCCCGCCGGGCATCTCCGCGCCCGTCGAGTCGGTCGACTCGAACTCGGCGCGGGCAGCCTCGAGCACGCCGTCGGCAAGAGCAGTGTCGAGGGCCGTGTGCGCGAGGGCCTTCGCGCCGTCGAGCACGGCCCGATCGGCTGCCTCGCTCACGGCCGCGTCCGCGAAGGCCGCCTCGTGGGGTAGGACCGCCCCGGAGTCGATGCCGATCATGGGGTGGATCGACGGCACGACCTGCGAGACGTCCCCCTGGTCCGTGCTCGCCGCCGATTCGGCGCCGATGAGGCCCTGCGGTACGAAGTCGCGGCCGAGTGCCTCGGCATGGCGCTCGTACACGGCAGCCAGGGTCACATTCGTCTTCATCTCCCTCGTGCCGAAACGCGAGTCGAACTCGACGCTGCAGCCGTGGGCGGCGACACGCGCCTCGACCTCGGTCCTGACGATCCCCAGGAGTTGCTCGAGCTCCTCTTCCGTGCGGGCCCGGACGAACCAGTACGACACGGCCGTGTCGGGAACGACGTTCGGAGCGCGGCCCCCCTCGAGGATCACGCCCGCGCAGCGTTCGTACGGGCCGAGGTCGAGAGCGGAGAGATGGGTGTGCACGTCGACGAGTGCCGAGAGGGCATTGCGGACACCCCCCGACTGAAGTGAGGCGTGGCCGGCCTGCCCCCGCACGGTGATGCGCAGGTCCCGCAGGGCGAGCATGGGGGTCTGGCGGATGTCGAGGGGTGCGGGGTGGACCATGAGGCACGCATCCACACCTTCGAACGCACCCCGCGCGACGAGGATGCGTTTGCCGCCGACGTCCTCCTCGGCCGGTGTGCCGAGCACCGAGACCCGGAACCCGTTCTCCGCCGCGAGCGGGGCGAGGGCGAGGCCCGCCCCGACGGCGGCGGTGCCGATGAGGTTGTGGCCGCAGGCCTGGCCGATCCCGGGCAGGGCGGCGTACTCGGCGCAGAGGACGACATGAGGACCGGAATCGCCCGCCGTCGCAAGGAATGACGTCTCGAGGTCGAATGAGCCGCGTTCGACTTCGAACCCTCCGCGTTCGAGGACGTCCGCCAGCCACTGCGCGGCCTGGCGCTCCTCGAGGGCGAGCTCGGGATGGGCGTGGATCCGATGCGAGAGCTCGACGAGATCGGCCCCGCGCGATTCGACCCGCTCCGACGCCTGCTCGTACAGCTCGGCCAGGTCGGACATTCCGCCTCTCAGTCCACCGCCGTCTCGGCCCCGAGACGCTCGCCCGCGTCCGCCCGCAGTTGGCGGCGCAACACCTTGCCCGTCGCGTTGTACGGCAGTGACTCGACGAGCCAGATGTGCTTCGGGACCTTGAAGTTGGCGAGGTGTTCGCGGCAGATCGTCCTTACACGGTCACCGTCGAGGGCGCCCGCCTCGCGGGGGACGACGAAGGCGGCGAGCACGTCCCCGTACTCGGGGTCGGCCACGCCGACGACGGCCGCGTCGAGGATCGAGGGCTCTTCGTGCAGGACACGTTCGACTTCGGCCGGGTACACGTTCTCGCCACCCGTCACGACCATGTCGTCAGCCCGGTCGGCGACGAACAGGTAGCCGTCCGCATCGAGCCAGCCCATGTCCCCTGGCCGGTAGGTCCCGTCCACTTCCAACCCGCCGCCTGCGTCGTCCGTGTACCCGGCGAAGACCGCCTCGGACCGGACGACTATCTCGCCCACCTCACCGGTGTCGAGCTCCCGGCCGTCCTCACCCACGATGCGCACCTCGATCCCGGGCAGAGGCCGGCCCACGGTCCCCGGCTTCAGCACGGCATCCTCCGGTGTCGCGACCGAAACCCATCCTGCCTCGGTCGACCCGTACAGGTTGCGGACGACCGGTCCGAAGATGCGGCGCGAGCGGCGTTCGAGAGCAGGCGGGAGGGCCGACCCCGAACACCAGATCCAGGCAAGATGGGGCCACCGCGTGGAACCCTGCCCCGCATTCACCGCGTCACAGAGGCGGCGCAACATGACGGGCACCACGACGAGACCACTCACGTCGTGATCCGCCATACGGGCGAGGCACTCGGGTGGATCGAAGCGCTCCTCGAGGACGATCGTCGCACCCATCGCCAGCGGAACCACGACACCGGCGAGGCCGAGGGCGTGGAAGACCGGGGCCGGCACGAGGACGACGTCTTCGTGCCGGAAGGGGATGCGGCTCAGGAAGGCGAGAGTGGGGATGATGCCGCTCTCGGTGAAATCCCGCTCCGCTCCCTTCGGGTGGCCCGTGGTCCCGGACGTGTGGATCACGATCCCCCCCTGCTCCTCGGAGCCGGAGCGGGCCCGAGGTGTGGGGGGCGTCGGTGAAGCGTCCGCGAGCAGCGTCTCGTATTCGTCGCCGCAGGTGACGACACGCCCCCCGAACCCCGAGACGCGGGCGGCGTGGTCGGCATCGACCACGATCGTCTCCACCCCCTGCACGCGAAGGAGGCGGGTTACCTCTTCGGTGTGGAAACGTGTGTTCACGGGCACGGGCATGATGCCGCCCTTGGCCGCGGCAACGAGCACCTCGATGGCCTCGGCCCGATTCGGCAGCATGAACGCTACGCGACCGCCGTCACCTCTCTGAACGAGGGCGTTCGCGAGCCTGTTCGTGCGGGCGTCGAGCTCGGCCCAAGTCCATGAGACCTGCGAGTCGACGAGGGCCGTCTTGTGCGGTGTGCGGGCGGCGTGGACGGCGAGGAGCGCTCCGTAGGGCGTCGCCCGGTTGCGGATCGCGGCGGCCAGCACCGCCGGAACCTGGAGAGGTGACAAGACCTGCACCGAGATCGCTCCGGCCCGCCCGATACCGCGCAGGACCTCTCCCGCGGAGTCGACGAGGCGGCGCCCGCGCCTCACCATGCGTTCGAGGGGGTCGTGTGTCCCTACGTCCACCACACGGGGAGTCTATGCCCGCCATCAAGTGACCCCCAATGCGTGCCGATGTCGAGGGCAGGTGCATCGCCGTCCTGCGGCTGTGCACGCGCACGAACGCGGCAGGAGTCACCGCGGAGTTCGACGAGGAGCTCGCCGGATTGGAGCCAGTCAAGGTGGTCGTCACCGGGCCCTTCGGGGTGGGCAAGACCACCTTCATCAGGACGATCTCGGAGATCACCGTCCTCTCGACCGAACAGGACATCTCCGCCGAGTCGGCGTTCGCCGACAAGGAGGAGACGACGGTCGCGATCGACTTCGGCCGCATCACGATCGACGACGACCTCGTCCTCTACCTCTTCGGCACGCCGGGACAGGAACGGTTCGAGTTCATGTGGGAGGTGGCGAGCCGCGGCATGCTCGGCTACATCCTGCTCGTCGACGCCACGCGTCCCGAGACCTTCACGGATGCTGCCCGCCACCTCGAGTTCTTCCAGTCGGCCCGCGGTCCTCGCGCCGTGCCCTTCGTGGTCGCCGCGAACAAGACCGGCGCCGGAACCGACCGCAGCGCGATCGCCACCGCCCTCGAGATCGAGGACCCCGAATCGATCGTCGAGGTGGACGCCTTCGACCGCGAGTCGGTGAAGGCCGCCCTCCTCAGGTTCCTCGAGCATGTCCTCGGCCTCGTCGAAGAGGGCACTCGCGTCGCCGTCTGAGCTCACCCCCCCCGCAGGGCCATCGCCTTGTCGACGCACAGATCGTGCAGGGTGGCGCTCTCCATGGATTCGAGGAAGGGCTCGAACCGGCCGGCGTCCGTGACCAGACCCTGGGCTGCTGCCTCGTATGCCGCCGCTGCCCGCTCGGCGTCCCCTCGCCTCTCGAGCACGGAGGCGGCTCCGAAGTGGCCCAGCGCGAAGCTCGCGTCGAGATACGTTGCCTTCCGGTACGACTCGTACGCGCGCTCGGGCTCCCCCTGGCGGTCCCACGCTGTCGCGAGCAGGTAGTGCGCTTCGGGCACGAATGGCTCGGCGGCAAGGAACGACTCGATGTCACCGAGGACCTCGTCCACGTGACCGGCGACGAGGCGTCCGAGGAGGCCGGCAATCGCCTCCGCGACTGCAACGGGGGCTGGGCTTTCCGCGGCACGGTCCGCGTTCGTGCGCGCGGGGCCGACTCGGACCTTCCTCATCGCCCGCGGGACCAGCGTGGTCGGCGTGGCCACCTCGCACGCGTCGGTCTCCGCCTGTGGTGGGGATCCGGCCTCCGCCGAGGGTTTCCGATACGCGAACGTGGAGCCGATCTCGACGATCTCGAACGGATGTGACCTGCCCCAGAGGGATTCGGCCCGTCCGAGAAGGAGGTGGCCGCCCGGCCGCAGCAGGGAGTGGAACCGGTCGACGAGCTCGGTCACGACCTCTTGTGTGAAGTAGATCCCGACGTTTCGGAAGAGGACGGCGTCCACGGGCGACGCGAGCGGGGAGGACGTGTCTGCAACGAGGTTGTGGCGGGTGAATCGCACGACGGAGCGGAGCCTGGGACCAGGCTCGATCGTGTCACCGTCGATCACGAACAGGGGACGCAGACCGGTGGGGATCTCGGTCCATCGTGTCACCGCGTACCGGGCTGCACACGCACGGTCGAGTGCAGGCCGGCTCAGGTCCGAACCGACGACTTCGAGCCGGGCAACGGCGTCGCCCAGGGTCGCGCATGCCACAGCGGCCGTCGACCAGACCTCCTCCCCCGATGCGCACCCCGCACACCAGATCCGGACGGGCCCCTCGCGTTGCCCCGTGTGCAGGCAGACATGACGCACGAAGTCCCCGAGCGTGGACCCCGAGCGGAAGAACGCCGTCTGGCCGACGGACACGAGGTCGAAGAGCGCTTCGAGCTCACAGGCATCGTCACCGCCGCGGACGATCGCCACGTATTCCTCCGCGTCCCCGCCGCAGCGGACAGCCGCCCGCGTGCGGATCGCGTCGTCGAGGGCAGCTTCACTCCCGCTGGGCAGTCGGAAGCCGGTGAGGTCGGCGAGCACATCTGCGACCCACGCCCGATCGACACGCGGACGGAACCCGGAGGTCTCGCCGTCCGCGAGACCCTGGGGGGGGACTCCGACGAACGTGAGGTCGGCGGCCGCGGGGCACATGGCCGCTTCCTGCACCCCCTCAGTTCACGGCAGTCGCCGCGATGCGTTCGAAGAGGCGGGCGGTGTTGACGAGACCGGCGAGCGGATGCTCGATGATGCGGACCGTCGACAGCTCCGCCTCGCCGAAGGCGTTGGCCCGCGTGCTCGCGAGGCCGAGGAGGCCGATGACGTTCCCGCCTGCACGCAGCGGCATCGACACGAACGTCTGGAGGCGGTCGGTCTCTTCCTCGACGACACGACCCACGTTCTCGAAGGTCACCACGGCAGCGTCCCCGTCCGCGTGCACGACGTTGGGCAGGTTCCGCATCGCCTCGTCCATCTGCTGCACGACGCCCGCGACATTCGCCCGCGAGACGTCGCCGATGGGGCGTACCGCGAGGACGCGTTCGTCGCAGAGGGCGACGGCTCCGATCGTGTACTCGAGGAAGTTCGCGAGGACTCCGAGTGCCGCGTCGGCCGCCTCGGCAAAGTCCGAGATGTTGGAACCGAGCTCGCCGATCTCGTTCACGAGAGTCGACTCGAACAGCTTTCGGTCCAGCATCTCGCAGACACGGGTGAGGACGCTGCCTTCGCTCAGGTGCTGGGGTGCCGAGACCGGGGACAGGTTCGAAGGCGCACGATCGCGCAGGAGCTCGGAGACGACGGCGAGTAGGTCATCGGGACCGAAGTCCTTGGTGAGGTAACGCTCCGCCCCCGACTTGGCTGCCCAGAACCGGTCCGTTGCCGAGTCACGGGCCGTGAGCATGAGGATGGGGACGTGGCTCGCCGACCAGTCCTCCTTGATGAGCCGGCACACGAGGTACCCGGACAGCTTCGGCATCGCGATGTCGCTGATGAGCAGGTCCGGTCTGTGCGCGTAGAACTGCTGCACGGTCTCGACGCCGTCACCGGCCGTCAGCACCCTGTAACCGCCACCTTCGAGAACCTCGGACACGATTCGCACGAGTGTCGGCGAATCGTCGGCGACGAGGATCAGGTCACCCTCCATATGAGCCTCTTTCGACATCTCGGACATCATGGCGTGCGTGCTCTCCTGTCTCCATCGGCCGATCCGTCACCCGACCAAAGTCCTGAGCAGACCCACGAACGTGGCTTGGTCGAACTCGTTCTTCGTCATGTAGGCGTCGGCGCCGGCCTCCATGCCCTCGCGACGCTGCTCGTCCTCGGCCCGTGACGTGAGGACGACCACCGGCAGGTCGCCGTGCGCACCCCTTACGTGCCGGCACAGGTCGAGGCCGTTCATCTGCGGCATCTCGACATCCGTCACGACCGCGTCGAAGCGCTGCGACTGCAGAGTCGCCACGGCCTCGACGCCGTCGGACGCGAGCGTCACGTCGAAGCCGGCGCCCTCGAGGATGGAGCTGAGCATCTCGCGGATGGGTCGGGAGTCGTCGACCACGAGGATGCGTCTACTGCCGGCCGGGGACGGAGCGCGGGGGACTCGGGCCGCACCCTTCTCCACCTTCCGCACCGCCTCGAGCACGGATGCCGGATCGACGACCGGGACGACGCTTCCATCCCCGAGGATGGTCGCGCCGGCGACGTGGGTGACATGGCCCAGGAAGGTGCCGAGCTCCTTCAGCATGATCTCACGGCGTCCGGACAGCGCATCGACGCGGAATGCGGCGCTGCGGCCCGAGTGTGAGAGCACGACCACGGGCACGCCCTCGGGATCGGTCCCGGGATCGGTGTCCGCTCCCGGCACGTCGGCAACGCCCTCGTCCGCGGGGATGCCGAGGATCTCGCCCAGCGACACGAGGGTGAGGACCTGGTCGCGCAGCACAATGGCATGCCGACCGGCGACATCGCGGATGTCGCCCTCGGGGACGCCGAGCACCTCGTCCACCGCCGTGACGGGGATCGTGACGAGACCGCCGCCCACACGGACGAGGACTCCTTCCATGATCGCCATCGTCGTGGGCAGTGTGAGGATGAACCTCGTGCCCTGCCCTGGTGCCGTTTCGAGCTCGATACCACCGCGCAGGGCGTCGACCGAGTCGCGCACGATGTCGAGACCAACGCCCCGCCCGGACACGTCGGTCACGTCGGTGGCGGTCGAGAAACCGGGACTGAAGAGGAGCCGCACCATGTCCGCCCGATCGAGCGGTTCGTCCGGCTCGGCGAGCCCCGCCAGCACCGCCTTCTCGTGCACGCGGCCGGGATCGATGCCGCGGCCGTCGTCCTCCACTTCGATCGCGACCTGGCCTCCCTGCTGCCGTGCACGCAGGATCACACGAGCCCGCCGCGGCTTGCCCTGCGCGACCCGTTCCGCCGCGGACTCGATGCCGTGATCGACGGCGTTGATGATCAGCGCCCGCACAGGTTCCGCGATCCTCTCCATGACCTGCTTGTCGAGCTCGGCATCGGCTTCGTCGATCTCGAGGTCGCCCTCCTTGCCCTGGGTGCGCGAGAGATCGCGCACGAGGCGGGGTAGAGGCGAGAAGAGATGGCTTGTCGGCAGCATCGCGAGACGCCCACCGGCCGCCTGAACGAGCTCCATGCGCTTGCGCGACTCGTCCACGGCCTCGCTCACGTCCGTAACGAGACCTGCGAGCTCCTCACGTACGGACCTGACGTACTCGAGGAGCTCCTCCGACCTCACGTTCTCGACGGTCAGGCGGCGCACCGTGGAGTCGAACGTGCGCGTGAGCGCACTGAGCCGTATCGCCGCCTCCTCGATCCCGGCATGGCCCACCACGGCTTCACCTACGGCATCGACGAGCGCGTAGACCTTGGCCGCGTCGAGGCGCACGAACCCACCGGCCTGCTGGCGCGAGGTGCCGGTGGCCGTGGCGGATTCGTCGTCGCCGGACGGTGTGGATGCCGTTTCGCCACCCGGCTCACCGGCATCGCCACCGAGGTCGATGACCGCCATGCGGGGCACACCGCCGTCGGTCACGTCGGACTCGGCTCCGCCGGCCTCCCCTGCGTCTTGGACCACGGCACCCGCCGCCACCTCGCTCACGGCCGCATCCGCCGTGAGGTGCTCCTCGAGCACGGCGAGGACGGGCGCCGGATCGGGCCCGTCGTCGGGGTCGGCAACGAGATCCCGCAGGGTGTCTGAGCCTGCGAGCAGGGCATCCATCACGGAGGGTGACATCTGCACGGAGCGGGCACTGACGGCGAGGAGCAGGTCCTCCATGCGGTGCGCGACCCCGCTCACGAGGTCGAAGCCCAGCAGCTTCGCGGATCCCTTGATCGAATGCGCATCACGCCGGATGCGCTCGAGTACCTCCGCATCGGCCGGATCGCGCTCGAGAGCGAGGAGACCGTCGTCGAGGGAGGAGAGCCTCTCGGCTGCCTCCTCCCTGAAGACGGCGAGGAGCTCGGGCGTGTCCCCCCAACGCTCGCTCATGCCGGAGCCGCCACGTTGCCTCGCAGGCCCGCAGCGAGATCAGCATTCAGAACGGCTGTGAGGCCGCTTTCGAGCCGCAGCGTGCCCACGCAGAGCCTGCGCATCTCGGGAGGGAGGCCGTCCACGGGTGGCAACACCTCCGACGCCGCCGTCACGCCCCCGACCCGGTCGACTGCGAGCCCCACCTCGAGGTCGCCACCGGCCCCACCGGACTCGATCACGACCATGCGCGACCGCTTCGTCACCTCCTGCATGCGCTGCAGACCCAACGCATGCGCACAGTCGAGCAGGGCGAGTATGCGCCCCCGCAGGTTCGTGATCCCCATCACCCACGGTTCCACGTGCGGGAGAGGACAAGAGGACGGAAGTCGACGGATCTCGCGCACCGCTCCCAGATCGATCGCGAACGCAACTCCACCGGCGTCGAACCTGAGCCACGATCGGGGTTTCACCGCCACGTCAGTGCACCTTGAACCTGGCCAACGCATGGCGCAACTCCTGGGCCATGCGATGCAGCGTGACGGCGCTGTCGGTCGCCTCGCCACTCGACTCCGCCTGATGATGCGCGGCCTCGGCCACCTGCTCCATCGCATCCACGACCTGCTCGGATGCGGCCCGCTGCTGGGCTGTCGCGACCGATATCTCGCTCGCCGCCCTACTCGTCTCGGCGGCGAGACGCGTGATCTCGCCCAGGGCCTCGGCTGCCTCGATCGCGAGCTCGACGTCGGATCGCGCCTCCTTCACACCGTCTTCGGTCGCGAGGACGGATGCGTTCGTCTCCTCCCGGATCTGGCCGATCAGACCCTGGATCTCACGGGTCGCTGCCGTCGACTTCTCGGCGAGTCGCCGCACCTCGTCTGCCACGACCGCGAAGCCCCGCCCGTGCTTGCCGGCCCGTGCCGCCTCGATCGCGGCGTTCAGGGCGAGGAGGTTCGTCTGGTCGGACAACTCACGGGAGATCTTGAGGATCGTGCCGATCTCCTGGCCGAGCTCGCCGAGTCGCAAGGTCCTGTCGCCGATCGTGTCCACCCGCTCCCAGATGCGCTGCATGCCCTCCTGCACCTCGTCCACGGCCTGTGAACCGCGCAGGGCGGCCGCCGCGCTCGACTCGGCGAGTCCCGCCACGGACTCCGCGGTCTGGGCGATGGAGGCGGCCGTGGCTGCGAGCTGCTCGATGGTCGCTGTCGTCTCCGTGACGGCGGCCGACTGCTCCGTCGCCGCCGTCGCCTCCGCCTCGGCAAGGGTGGTGAGCTGTTGGGCGGCATCGAGAAGCTGCTGACCACCCTCCTGCATGTGGAGGACGAGCTCGTTGAGTCCCGTCACCATGCTCTCGAAGGTCGAGGCGAGATCGACGAGTGGTTCTTCGTCGACGATTCCGGCCGCGACCTCCATGCGGGCGGTCAGGGTGAGGTCACCTGCCGCGACCTGGGAGAAGGCCGCCTCGATCATCGCCGTCTGCGCGCCGAGGGTCTCGATCATCTGCTGGCGGACACGCTTGTAGGCATCCTCTCTCAACACCCGGATCTTGCCGAGGACCGTCGTCATCGCGAGGACTCCACCGGCGACGAGGAGCTCACCTCGTACGGCGTCGAGCGGAACACCGGCGAAGGCTGTGGCCGCCGTGGGTAGGAGGCCGAGGAAGACGGCAAACGCGAGGGCCCAACCGAATGACAGGTCATGCGAGGCGGCGACGGCGACGAGACCGAGCGCCGCCCACGCCGGCCATTGCGCGCCTCCCGTGGCCCAGACGATGCCGGCGATGAGCACCGCTTCGAACGTGTGGAGGAGCAACCCCGTCGAGACCGGCACCTCCTCGACATCGAAGACGCGGGGAGCGAGCCAGGGCAGCCCCGGCAGCAACAGACTCGCCCCTATCCCGATCGCGACGAGCACGAAGAACCAGCCACGTTGCAGGCCGGGAGGGGGATCCCATAGAACTGCGACGACGAGCAGCGCGAGTACACACGAGCGTACGACACTGGCCGACATCTGCAGACGTCGGTTCGGAACGTGCATCATTGGTCCATCGGCACCGGATGGGAGCGCTTTGAGAGGCAACAACCTGCTCGTCGAGGTCGTGCGCCACGGTGAGTCGACGTGGAACGCTCGCGGTCTCTGGCAGGGCCAGGCCGATCCGCCTCTCTCCGAGACGGGCCACGCCCAGGCCGCCGCCCTCGCCGGCCGCTACACGGCGGAACACATCGACGCCGTCTGGAGCAGTGATCTCGTACGCGCCGTGGCCACCGCCGAGACCGTCGCCGCACCGTTCGGTCTCGGCGTGCGAACCGACTCCCACCTCCGCGAGATGGACGTCGGTGCCTGGGCGGGGCTCACCCGTGCCGAGATCGCGGAACGTTTCAGGGCGGAATGGGATGCAGTGGCGGCCGGCGAGGACCCGCGTCGGGGTGGAGGTGAGAGCCGACGTGACCTCATGCGCCGCGTGCGCCGCGCCTTCGCCGGCATCGTGGCCGAGTCGCAGGCGGCGGGCTGGAGGCGCATCCTCGTGGTCACGCACGGAGGTGCCGCCCGTGAGATCGCGCTCGACGCGCTCGGCCTCGACGTCGAGGGCATGCCCGCCGTGCGCCGTCTCGCGGCACCTGCGAACACCGCCGTCACGGTCGTTGCGGCAACGGCGGATGCGCTCCGCCTTGTCACCTACAACGACACGTCGCACATTGCGGACGTGCGCCCCACGGCCCTGGAAGCGTGACGGCGAGCCACACGGGGGTGTCAGGCACCGAGGTTCGCGAGCACTTCGTCGAGTCTGTCCGACACCGCCCGCAGCACCTCTGCCACCTCTGTTGCCCGTCCCGTCGCCTCGGTCGATGCGCGCAAGGACTCCTCGAGTCTCCCCCGCTCGACGGCAGCGGCTTCGGAGACACGCTGCTGCTCCTGCGCCGCCCGGCCGATCTCCTGCGAGGCACGCATCAGGTTCTCCACGCACTCCGTTGCCTCGGCGAACACGTCCTGCGTGTGGAGCAGGTCGGAGAGATCCCGGTCGAGCTCGCGGTGTCCAACGTCGGCCGACTCGATCGCCGTCGACGTCTCCTCGCCTATCTCGTCGACGAGCCCCTGGATCTCCTTGCCGGCCGTCATCGACCTCTCGGCGAGACGGCGCACCTCGTCCGCGACCACGGCAAAGCCACCCCCCTCGTCGCCGGCCCGGGCAGCTTCGATCGCGGCGTTCACGGCCAGGAGATTCGTCTGCACGGTCAGCTCACGGCTGAGCTCGAGCACCGTCCCCACCTGTCCCCTCAGCTCGCCGAGGCGTGTCACGTTCGCCTCGAGATCGCCCATCTCGTGTTGGAGCCGCTCGAGACCGGCGCGCAGCTCCGTGAGCGAACCGGCCGCCCTCGACAGGACGCCTCCGATGGAGTCGGCTTGGAGCGCGATCCTGTTCCCCATCGCACTCATTGCCGCACCCGCGTCAGGCCCGACCACCTGCGCGACCCCGCTCTCCGCCGCCGCACCGCGGGCGGTGGCCACGACCAACGTCTCCACGACCTCGCCGGCATGATGCACGTCGCTCTGCGCGGCCCGGCACGCGGCCTCGATCGTCGTCAGGCGGAGGCGAGCGTCGCCCAGCGCGACATCGACCGCCGTGTCGAGCTCACCCCGGCCCGCGGCGGACTCTGGTGTCGCAGGACCAGTCGCCTCACCTGCCGCGATCGCGCGGAGACCGCCGACTGCACTCTTGAGGGCGGATGCGTACGTGTCGCAGGCGTCGGCATGTGCCCTTGCCATATCCACTCGGAACATGACGAGGACCTCGCCGCACACGCCTGCGACGATGAGGGACCCGACCGCGACCACTGTGAGGGCGGCCTCGCCGGACGTGTCGACAGGCAGGCCCGCAGCCACGATGACCACCCCGGCCACGCCGATCGCTCCCCAGGCGGCGACGGCAGGCAGCCGAGTCGCGCCGTACCGTGCCGTGTAGACGAGGGCAACACCGAGCGGGATGCAGAACGGCCATGCGTACCCGCTCGTTCCCTGCGTGACCCAGGTGAGCCCGAGAGCGCCTGCCGTCTCGAGCGTGAGGGCGACGGCAACGGCTGCGCTCCGTACCCGTGCCGTGTCGCGGGCGAGCCAGACCTCGACGAAGCCTGCAGCGGCAGAGATGCCGAGTGCCCCGAGCGTCACCGGGCGAAGAGACTTCGGAACTCCGGCCACCGCGATCGCGACGGCGGCGAGCGCGTACACGAACCAGCGGAGGGCGACGATGCGCGGGACCGAACCCATTCCGCTGCCTCATCGACGCGGCGGGGACTCGCCTTGAGACACGTGGACGGGGGCAGGCAGGTCAGACGACGCCGAGGGCCTTGGCGAAGAACATGACGATACCCACGATGAGTCCCCACACGACCTGCCACATCGATTGGCTCTGTGACCGGGGGCGTGTCCGCGGCTTGGGCTCCGGCGTGGGTGACGGGGCACCCGGGACGGGTTCCTCGTCGTCGAGGTACTGCTCGTACTCGGGGCGGTACTCCCACCAGCGCCAGTTCGGGTCCGATGCATCGGTGAAGTTGGGTCGCATGTGAGACGCCATACCGAGGTACCGCCCGTACAGGGGATTGCCCGGTGTCTTGTCCGCGATCGTCGCCAGGTTGTGACGCTGCCAGAGCCGGGCCGCGTTCTCTGTCGACAGGGTCGCATAGATCGAATCCGAATCCACCCCGCACTCGGTCACGAAGAAGGGCAACGTCTCTCCTGGCGTGGCCGCGTCGAAGGTCGGCAACATGGATTCGAAGAACGTGAGGACCCCGTTCGCCAGCTTCTCTCCCGCGTAGTAGCGGGCGAGGGATATCTCCTTCACCTGCGGTATCGCCATCGTGGGGGTGATGAAGGTCTCGTTCACGATCTGCGACGAGTTGTACGTCGCCGCGGTTCCGTGCACGGCGTGCAGGTCCCGCCACAGGTCACCCGCACCCCCTGACCAGAACGCCCAGTCGTTCAGCCGACACGTCCACGGCTCCACCGAGTTCGGCGTCCTGGCCATGGTCCACCCGTTCCATTTGAAACGCATGTCGGCCTCGTTCCAGGCGCCCCAGACGGGGTCGATGCCGTACTCGTCGAGTATCGCCTTCAGACTGCGGGCGAAGGGCAGGTAGCTCGCCTCGATGTCGGCTGGGAAGTTCGTGAAGGAGCCTGCCTTGCACCACTTCGTGCCGGGGATCTGGCCGAGGTAACTGGGCCCGCTGCCCTCCCAGAGCGCGTCCTTCGCGAGGATCTGCACGTAGAGCTTGGTTCCGGCAGGGTTCTCCTCGCTCGGCAACAGCGCCTCGAAGAACGGCCGGTACTCCTCCCAGCGAGGCGGGTCGGGCACGTACGAACCGCCCATGTCCTGGGTGTGGAGTAGGTCCCATTCGACCAGCCATCTCACCGCAGTCGGCTTGTGCGTGCCGATCGCGCTCAGCACGTTCGGTGACGCGGCTTGCGAGGTGTAGAGATTCCAGCCGGTCAGGTAGTCCTGTGATGCTGCTTCGGCTACGTCCGGGCCAAGGGCCAGGGACGAACCGACAACCAAGCCGCCCGTGAGGGTGGCAGCGCCTCCCAGGAACCTGCGGCGGCCGATGGCCACGTGCAGATCGCTCATCTTCGGTTGTCACCCCGATGGTGTCTGTGTACCAGTCAGGTCTCAATACGACACCGACCCCTGTCTTTCCCTTCTCCGGACTGGGGATTAACACCGATCATCGCCCGCGAAGGGCCTATTCCCACTCGATCGTCGCAGGCGGTTTGGGCGATATATCGTAAGCGACACGGTTCACGCCGGGGACCTCGTTGATGATGCGACTCGACACCCGCCCGAGCAGGTCGTGGGGGAGGCGCGCCCAATCCGCTGTCATCGCGTCGTCGGATGTCACGGCGCGCACGATGATCGGATAGCCGTAGGTGCGTTCGTCCCCCATCACACCCACAGATCTGATGCCGGGCAGCACCGCGAACGCCTGCCAGATCTCGCGGTCGAGGCCCGCCCGGTGCAGTTCCTCACGCACGATCGCGTCCGCGTCCCGCAGGATGGACAGACGTTCGGGCGTGATCTCCCCGATGATGCGGACAGCCAGCCCCGGCCCGGGGAAGGGCTGGCGCCACACGATCTCCTCGGGCAGGCCGAGCTCGGTCCCGACCGCTCGCACCTCGTCCTTGAACAGATCGCGGAGCGGCTCGACGAGCTCGACGTCCATGTCGTCGGGAAGGCCCCCCACGTTGTGGTGGCTCTTGATCTTGGCCGCCCCCTTCGGTCCGGACTCGATCACGTCCGGGTAGAGCGTCCCCTGCACGAGGAAGTGGGCGTCCTCGTGGTCGCGTGCGACCTCCTCGAAGACACGGATGAACGTCTCGCCGATGATCTTGCGCTTCGCCTCCGGGTCCGTGACTCCGGCGAGCTGGTCCTGGAACCTGTCCTGGGCCTTCACGTGCACGAAGTCGATCTCGAGACTCCGCACGAATGTCTCCTCGACCTGTTCCGCCTCGTCCTTGCGAAGCAGTCCGTGGTCCACGAACACGCACGTGAGCCGGTCACCGACCGCCTTGTGGACGAGCGCAGCCGCCACGGCCGAGTCCACACCACCGCTCAGGGCACACAGCACCCGGCCGGTCGCGCCGACCTGGCCGCGCACGGCTTCGACCTGCTCCTCGATGATCGACGTGGGTGTCCACGTGGGACGGCACGCTGCCACCTTGAACAGGTATCGCTTCAGGATCTCCTGGCCCCAAGGCGTATGGACGACCTCCGGATGGAACTGCACGCCGTGGATATCCCGCCCGCGTGACTCCATGGCGGCGACGGTGGATCCATCCGTGCGAGCCGTGGGCCGGAAGGAGGCGGGCACGTCGACGACGGAGTCGTAGTGGCTCATCCAGACGGTCATCTCATCGGGCATGTCCTCGAAGAGGAGCGAGTCGGACGCCGAGACCGTGAGCTGTGCCGGGCCGTACTCACCCGTACCCGTACTGCTCACGCGTCCTCCGAGATCGCGGGCGATGAGCTGATGTCCGTAGCAGATACCGAGAATCGGGAGCCCGAGGTCGTAGATGCCCGGATCGATGCCCGGTGCCGCGTCGACGTTCACGGAGGCAGGCCCGCCCGAGAGGATCAGAGCCCTCACGTCGGGCCGCGCGAGGGCCTGTGGTGTGACGTCGGCCCCGACGATCTCGGATCTGACGCGGGCCTCCCGCACACGCCGTGCGATCAACTTCGCGTACTGGGCGCCGAAGTCGACGACCATGACCGTGTCGTGCCCGTGCGTTTCGGTCTCGGTCACGCCTGGTCTCCTCTCCGGTCGGCGTCCTCTCGGACCCGCGTTTCGGCCCAACCTAGTTGGCTGTCTCGCGCGAAACTCGAAGCATGGCTGTCGAGCCGGAACCGACGTCGTGGGCGCTGCCGGATCCCTCCGGCGCGGACGACGACCTCGTGGGCGTGGGGGCCGACCTCGCGCCGGGGACGCTCGTCTCCGCGTACCGCAAGGGCCTCTTCCCCATGCCCATCGGGAGGCGCACGCTCGGCTGGTGGTCTCCCGATCCGCGAGGGATCCTCCCCCTCGACGGACTGCGCGTGTCGAAGTCCCTGCGACGTTCGTGCCACAAGTTCTCCGTCACCGTGGATCGGGCATTTCCCCGAGTGGTCGAGGCCTGCGCCGATCCCCGTCGCCCCAACGGCTGGATCACACGTGAAATAGCCGCCGCCTACTGCCGGCTCCACGAACTCGGTTGGGCCCACAGCGTGGAGGTGTGGGACGACGCCGGGGATCTCGCAGGCGGCCTGTACGGCGTCGCGATCGGCGGGCTGTTCGCCGGCGAGTCGATGTTCCACCATCGGCCCGATGCATCGAAGGTCGCACTCGTCGGGCTCGTCACGATCCTGTCCCGGGAGGGGGAGATCCACGGCGACGCGGACGATCGCCTGCTCGATGTGCAGTGGCGTACCCCACATCTCGCCACACTCGGTGTCGTCGAGGTGAGCCGCGACACGTATCTCGATCGCCTCACCCGCGCCGTTCGCCTCCCCGCGCCGGACACGCTCTCCCGTTGAACCCCTACCCCATGCCCACACCCTGCGCCCGCTGCAGGGTCTTGCCCTCGGTGCGCAGGGAGGGTGCAACCATCACCTCGGCCTTCTGGAACTCCTTCACGTTCTCGTAGCCACAGGTGGCCATCGACGTGCGCAGGGCCCCGAAGAGGTTGAGGCGCCCGTCGTTCTCGTGGGCAGGGCCGACGAGAAGCTCCGCGAGCGTGCCGATCCGCCCCACCTCGACTCTTGTTCCCCGGGGGAGGTCGGGATGGAACGTGGCCATGCCCCAGTGGTAACCGTGGCCGGGTGCCTCGAACGCGGATGCGAGGGGGGAGCCGAGCATCACGGCGTCGGCACCGCACGCGATCGCCTTCGCGATGTCCCCACCGGTGCGCATGCCACCGTCGGCGATCACGTGGACATAGCGGCCTGTCTCGTCGAGGTGGCGCATACGGGCACCGGCCGCATCCGCGATCGCGGTCGCCTGCGGGACTCCTATGCCGAGCACACCACGTGTCGTGCACGCCTGGCCGGGGCCGACTCCCACGAGGACACCGACTGCCCCTGTACGCATGAGGTGCAGTGCCGTGGAGTAGGAGGCGCAACCGCCGACGATGACGGGTAGATCGAACGTGCGGATGAACTTCTTCAGGTTGAGGGGTTCCGCCTTCGAAGAGACGTGTTCGGCCGAGACGACCGTACCCTGGATCACGAGGAGGTCGAGCCCCGCATCCAGAACCGTCCGCGCGTACCGCTCCACACGCTGCGGGGTCAGCGACGCGATGGCGACGACGTCCGCCTCCTTCACCTCCTCGATGCGACGCACGATGAGGTCTTCACGCAGCGGTGCCTCGTACAGCTCCTGCATGCGACGCGTCGCCTTCTCGGCCGTGAGCTCGCCGATCTCGGCGTAGACCTTCCCCGGGTCCTCGTACCGGGTCCAGAGGCCTTCGAGATTGAGCACGCCGCCACCGCCCAACCTTCCTATCGCCGTGGCCATGTCCGGCGACATCGCCCCGTCCATCGCCGCGCCCAGGAGGGGTAGCTCGAAGCGGAAGGCGTCGATCTCCCACGACAGGTCTATGTCTTCGGGATCCCGGGTTCGCCTGCTCGGGACGATGGCTATGTCGTCGAGGCCGTAGGCCCGCCGGCCGTTCTTGCCGATGCCGATCTCGATGTCCACTCGGGCAGGCTCCTTGTGTCGTCGAACCGAAGCGATCCCACCTTAGCGGTCAGCTCCAACCCGTCCACTCGAGGCGGGGGCGGCCCGTGACAGCGCCCAGGGGGCCGAGCAGCTCGAGGTTCGCCGCGGGCCTGAGGCGCCCCAGGATGCCTGCCGGACTGCGCAGCTCGACTGCCCGTACCGTCCGCCCCATGAGGGCCCCGAGTCGTTCACGGGCGAGGGCCTCGTCACCGACGTGGTCGATGAGGCCGAGGGTGGCCGCCCTCGACCCGAGGAAGGCCTCACCGGTGGTGAGCTGCGCCACGGCGGTCTCGTCGAGCTCGCGGGCGGACTGCACGGCCGCCACGAAATCGTCGAAGAGCTGCCCGATCAGCTCGGCGTCCTTCTCCTCGTCCTCGGGTGTCGGGCGGCGGAAAGGCAGGCCGAGGTCCTTGAACCTGCCCGACTTGCGAACAGCCACGTCGACGCCGAGCCGTTCGAGGAGCTCGGTCACGTTCGGGCGGAGGAGGATGACGCCGACCGATCCGACCGCCGACCACTTGGAGGCGACGATCTCGGTCGCCTCGACCGCCGCGAGATATGCGCCCGAAGCCCCGACACGGCCGATGTGTGCCACCACGGGCATGTCCGCAGCGACACGTGCGAGAGCCTCGCGTATCTCCTCGGAGTCGGCGGCGTCACCACCGGGTGAGTCGATGCGGAGGAGGAGCCCGCTCACGAAGGGAAGGCGCCGTACGAGACGCAGCTGGGTCTCGATGTCCGCGGGGCGGACCGCGCGACCGATCCGGCCTCGTAGGGTCACGACGGCGGCGTTGGGCAGAAGTGGAAGTCCCATCGGCGAAGTCTATGCAGGGTCCGTGCCGGGTCCGCCCGGCACGAGGAGATCGTCGAGGATGCGGCGCAGCACACGGGCGGTGAATCCCCAGATCGTCTCCCCCTCGATCTCGAAGAAGCTCATGGTCACGGCCACGTCGCCGTACTCCCATGTCTCGGCTCGGTACGTGCGAGCGTCGAGCAGCTCCGCGACCGGCACGCGCAGGATGCGCTCGATCTCTGTCTCCTGCGGGTGAAGACCGGCCACGTCGTCGATCGTGGCGACGAAGGGTGTGATCCAGAACCTCGACGCGAAGGTCTGTGCGACGGGGAGACGACTCCGGAGCTGCACACTGCCGGGACTCACGCCGGCTTCCTCCTCTGCCTCGCGAAGGGCTGTGTCGGCCAGCGTCTCGCCACCGGCCCGCACGCCACCGGGAAACGCGACCTCGCCCGAGTGTGTGGGGGCGTCGTCTCGGCGTCGCACGAGGAGGACCTCGGGCTCGGGGGCGACGGGCGGCAGGTGGAACGGCACGAGCACAGCCGCCTCGCGCCAACCGGTTGGGACTGCCACGGGCGGTTCGGGCGGGTCCGCATGGGGTGGTTCACCGAGGCTGACGAGCCGCGGAACCTCGATCTCGTGCGCACGGTCGGTCCGACCCAACCAGCCCGGGGATTGCGCAGCCCGCCACTGCTCTGGACGCGGTATGGACTGTCGCCCTCCCCGGCTCATGCCGTCGTGTCCTCCGCCGTGGTGTGCGACTTCGTAGGGGGAGCCGCGGTGAGAACGTCGAGCAATTCGGTGTGCAACGCGGCGTTGCCGGCGGCCACGACCGAAGTCCTGTGTGCCGCGTCGGGCGGAAACGTGAGGGCCTCGCCCCACGCATCCGTGACGATGCCACCGGCAGCCGACACGAAGACGGCGGCGGCGGCGTAGTCGACGACGCGCTCTCCGAAGGGAAGCGCATCGTCGACGTTCGGGTTCACATAGCAGTCGACACCACCTGTCCCGACGAGGCAGATGTCGAGGGCGGCGGCGCCGAGGATCCGCACAGTCGGCACCCGGGTGAGGATCGCGGTCACCACCGGCAGAGCGTCGCGGTACGCCGGTCGCTGGAGGCTCACGGCGGCCCGGGCAAGCTCGGTCACCGTCGACGGTCTCGCCCGCGCGCCCGAGGTCGCAGCGTGGAGGCGGGCGGAAGGCGGGGCCTCGGGAAGAGCTGTGTAGTCGATGCCTGCCGGCACGTTGCGCACGAGAGCGGCCACGGGGCTCCCGTCACGGAAGACCGCCACCGAGAAAGCCCAGTAGGGAATGCCCCGCAACGCGTTCTTCGTGCCGTCCACCGGATCAACGACGGCCATGAGGTCGCCGGTTCCCCGCAGGAGTCCCGCCTCCTCCGAGACGAGCGTGACACCGGGAATGGCATCCGCGAGGTACTCGAGGGCAGCGGCTTCCGCGACCTCGTCCACGCGCGCAGTCGACGAACCGTCGGCGCCGTAGCCCGCGTGCTCCGCCCACTCGTCTGCTGCGAGGCGCTCCAGCGCCGCCACTGTCCGGTCGGCCGCGTCCCCGAGGACCGCGCGCCAGTCCGGCGTCGTTCCCATCGTCTAACCCTGCGGTGTGTCCAGGTCCACGACCTCGAACGTGAACAGCTCGGCGGAGGTCGACACGGGCCCCGACGACTGCTGTCCCCGGTGCCCGTGCTGGAAGGCGGGGGAGCTCGCCCACGCCTCGAATGCCTCGCGGGACTCCCATTCCGTGTACACGTACCAGGTCGAGCGCCCGTCGGCGGGACGCAGAAGGCGAAAGTGCACGAAGCCGGGCTGTGAGTCGACCTCGCCCGCACGCCGCCCGAAGCGGGCCTCGAGCTCCGCCCCGGCTCCCTCGGGCACCGTGATCGCGTTGATGACGACGAAGCTCAACGTGTCACCCCCGCCCCAGATCGCCGAACCAGGACACGAGTTGCGGTTCGATGTCCGCGAGGCTCGGAGCCGTGCGGTCGCGCTCCGACGTGAGCGGGTCACCGACGGGCCAGTCCACCCCCACGTCGGGATCGTCCCACCTGATGCCGCGCTCGGTGTCGTCGACGTAGTACGTGGGGCCCACCTTGTAGCACACGTCGGCGGAGTCTCCGACAACCACGAAGCCGTGCGCGAAACCCGGTGGTACGTAGAGCTGATGCATGTTCTCGTCGGAGAGCTCGGTCCCGACCCACTTCCTGAAGGTGGGAGACCCGGGACGAAGGTCCGCCGCCACGTCGAAGATCCGCCCCGTCGCCGCCCGCACGATCTTGGCCTGCGGGACTATCTGGAAGTGGAGGCCTCGCAGGATCCTCGCCCCTGACCGCGAGTGGTTGTCCTGTACGAAGTCCTCCGTGATCCCCACCTCGGCGAACTCGTTCTTGCGGTAGGTCTCCGAGAAGAACCCCCGCGCATCCCCGAAGACCGCCGGCTTGATGACGATCACGTCCGGTACCGCGAGACGCTCGAACTCGAACCTCGACACATCGCCTCCCTGTGGGCATTGGCTGATGCCCGCAAGCTATCGGAGGTGGGAGCCGGGCCGCTATCGGGCCCTGGCGCAACCTCCCGGCACACGCGGGAGAGGGGCCCGCAGGCCCCTCTCCCTTGTGATCAGGCGTGATCGCAACCTGTTACATCATTCCGCCCATGTCGGGCATGCCGCCGGGCATTCCACCGGCCTCGTCCTCGGGCTTGTCGGCCACGAGAGCCTCGGTCGTGAGGAGCAGCCCCGCGATCGAAGCTGCGTTCTGGAGAGCGGATCGGGTCACCTTCGCCGGGTCGATGACACCCGCCTTCACGAGGTCGGTGAAGTCACCGGTCGCCGCGTTGTAGCCCATGGCGTCGTCGCTCTGCTCGAGGATCTTCTCGACGATGACGGCGCCTTCCTGACCGGCGTTCGTCGCGATCTGGCGGGCGGGGGTCGACAGGGCGTGGGACACGATGTTCGCGCCCGTCGCCTGGTCGCCCTTGAGCTTCACCTTGTCGACAGCCGGCTTCACACGGAGGAGCGCCACACCGCCACCGGGCACGATGCCCTCCTCGATCGCCGCCCGCGTCGCCGAGAGCGCGTCCTCGATGCGGTGCTTCTTCTCCTTCAGCTCCACCTCGGTTGCCGCACCGACCTTGACGACGGCGACGCCGCCGCTGAGCTTGGCGAGGCGCTCCTGCAGCTTCTCCCGATCCCAGTCCGAGTCGGTGTTCTCGATCTCGGCCTTGATCTGGTTGATGCGGCCCGTCACGTCCTCGTGCGAACCGGCACCCTCGACGACCGTCGTGTTGTCCTTGCTCACCGTCACCTTGCGAGCCCGGCCGAGCAGAGAGATGTCGACGTTCTCGAGCTTGAGGCCGACCTCCTCGCTGATCACCTGACCGCCCGTGAGGATCGCGATGTCCTGGAGCATGGCCTTGCGTCGTTCACCGAAGCCCGGCGCCTTGACCGCGACGGACGTGAAGGTGCCGCGGATCTTGTTCACGACGAGGGTAGCGAGGGCCTCGCCCTCGACGTCCTCGGCGATCACGAGCAAGGGAC